>CAZKRN010000005.1:0-137218 GCA_964555165.1 uncultured Methyloversatilis sp.
TGCCTGCATTGTGAATCACTCAGCAAGGGATATGATTTTCGGGGGCAAGCTCACCAGTCCCCTGACCTTCAACGTAGCGTGCCGATCATGCGCCTAGCCGCCTCTCTCGGGATAGCCCTGCTTCTCGTCGGTTGTGGGACAACAACCTCGACCAGACTTCATTTGAAGCCTGTGGAGGTGACGTCGTTTCAGCTAAATGACGAACGTCCGGAGAATCAACGTCGGACGCAGCAGTTGCAGATTCCCTCTGGAACGATGACGAATATTGGTGATGACGGTGTTAGCCCAGCCCCTCCAGAGATCGTACGGACTTGGTTGCATGAGAAGTTCGCGACCCGGATAACCGGAAGCACAGTAGTGCTTCGTGAGTTCTCGATTCAGGTGGTGGATCCAGACGCGAGAATTGATGAGGTCCAGTTTTCGAATGCTGCATCCTCGACGCCGGGTGCAAATCCATTGTCTATTCTGCTCGCGCGCCTCATGGTGGGAGGTATTGAAAGTGTCCGTGGCGAGAAGAAAGTCGATGTGCGCATTGAAGGTTTGATCGACGATCGAGTGTTCTATGTCAGGAGCGGTGGTGTGTTTCGTGGCCGAGTCAACGAAGGCGACATAAACACGGTAATCATGCAAGCGCTTGAGTCCATGGAGAAGCAACTCGGCGAGCTCTTGGAGGCGGCCACGAGAGAACCCTAACCAGTGCATCGAGCGGACGACTGGCGAGCGGTGCTCGCCGGTGCGCTTCGGCCTGCGGTCGCTGTTCATGCACAAGGTTGAGCCTGTAGAAAAGCCCGTTTCATTGAATTATCGGGGTCAGACCCCACTGGTCGCGTCCGAGGGTCTGAATCCGGCGGCGCAAGGCGCGCGGATTGCTGTTGCAGACGGCAAACGCTATGTCGTCGATGGTCCGTTCGCGGAGTCCAAGGAGCTGGTGGGTGGCTTCTACATCATCGAAGTCCCCTCGCTCGAAGACGCCATACAGTGGGCGCTGCGCGCGCCGACCGGCCTGGGCCACGGACGACATTCTGGATATCCGGCAGCTGACCGGCTCGGATGACCTGCCCGCTGTCCTTCTGCGGCTCATCGAGGAAGCGGCGCCGACCTGGAGTGCCGATACCTGGCAGTCGCGAAACAGCGGGACGACGAAGCCTGGCGGTGCGCGCCGAAGCACTCCGGATTCCGGACACCTCTGAAGGAGAACGACCATGGTCACACCTGCAAAGAACACCGTCTGTCTGTGGTTCAACGGCGGCGCCGAGGATGCGGCACGGTTCTACGCCGCCACCTTTCCCGATTCCTTCGTCGGCAACGTGTATCGCGCGCCGGCAGACTATCCGTCTGGCAAGGAAGGCGATGTGCTGACGGTGGAGTTCACCGTCATGGGCATCCCCTGCCTCGGGCTGAACGGCGGGCCGGCCTTCCCGCAGACCGAGGCGTTCTCGTTCCAGGTGGCGACGGCGGATCAGGCGGAAACCGATCGCCTGTGGCACGCCATCGTCAGCAACGGCGGTCAGGAGAGCGCCTGCGGCTGGTGCAGGGACCGCTGGGGCCTGTCCTGGCAGATCACGCCGGTGGCGCTGATGAACGCCATTGCCCACCCCGACCCGGCGACAGCGAAGCGGGCGTTCGAGGCGATGATGGGCATGACCAAGATAGACATCGCGGCGATCGAGGCCGCGGTGCGCGGCTGAACCGCAGGTCGCGTTTCGTGCGTCACAGGTCCGCGTCGTTCAGAGGCAGCACAAGGTCACATCAACCCCGGGGAGGACAAGAATGAAATGGATGCTGGTGGTCATCGTGATGAACGCGCCGGTCAAGACCGATCTGGTCTACGGCAGCCTTGCCGAATGCCTGTCGGCGGAGGCGCAGATGCGGCAGGAATGGGCCGAGCACTATGGGCAGGCAAAGAAGGCTGGAGCGCCAGCTGAAACCCTGGGGCTGCTGAGTTCGCAGGTGACCAAGGGGACCTGCGTTCCGGCGAAGTGAGGGGTGTGGCGGGTTGCTGGACCGCGTCGCGGCGAGTTGGTGATGTTGAGGTTTTTGCGGCCGTGTCGGGGTCAGAAGACCCCTACCACAGAACCCCAGCTCAGGCTCTGGTCGTGGATCAGGCGCACCGCCCTGTGGGAGGGGACTTCTGGCCCCGACAGCGGCGGCGTGCGTTCAAATGCTGTCGGGGTCCTGCATCCAGGCCGGTATGTCGCGCTGCTGGTGCAGCACGCGCCACACGTCGATGTGGTCATGACGCTCCAGGTAGAACACGAGGTAGGGATAGCGCGTCAGCGCCCAGACCCTCAGGCCGGGGAGATCGAGTTCGTGGGCGTAGCGCGGTGAGCCGATGGCGGGATTGCGGCCGATGTGGGCATAGGCCTGCTCCAGCGCATCGATGAAGCCCAGCGCCACCGCCTCAATGGCTTCGCCGAGGTAGTGGGCGACCGCGTCGTCCACATCCTTGATGGCCAGCTCGCGCGGTACGACAGGCTTGCTCTTCACGCCTTGGGCGTCGTTCCGGCGGCCTTGCGCACTTTTTCCCGCAGGCCCTCGAAGTAGTTGCCGTCGGCCACGGCTGCGGGAGGCGACTCGGCGCCAGCAATCAGCAGGCTGCGCAGTTGCAGGCGATCCTGGTCCTTGCGGATCAGCTCTCGCACGTACTCGCTGCTCGTGCCGTAGCCGCGCTGGCTGACCTGCTCATCGACGAAGGCTTTCAGCGTGTCGGGGAGGGAAATGTTCATCGTGCCCATGGAATGAGTGTGGGTGCTTTGCCAAAAATTGGCAAGGTGTACGCAAGGCCGGTGCAGCGGTCTGTGGGAGCGAGCTTGCTCGTGATCGCGGCCCGTAATCGAAGCTTTGCAGTGTGCACAGGCTCTGTCGCGGCCAAGGCCGCTCCCACAGGAAACTGGCCTACATGCCGTTGTAGATCGGCCCTTCCCCGCCCTGCGGCGTGACCCAGGTGATGTTCTGCGTCGGGTCCTTGATGTCGCAGGTTTTGCAGTGCACGCAGTTCTGCGCGTTGATCTGCAGACGCGGGCCGGTCTGCTCGCGGACGATTTCGTACACCCCGGCCGGGCAGTAGCGCTGTTCGGGCGCGTCGTAGGCGGCGAGGTTCACGGTGATGGGCACGCCGGCGTCGGCCAGCCGCAGGTGACAGGGCTGGTCCTCTTCGTGGTTGGTGCTCGACAGGAAAACCGACGACAGGCGGTCGAAGCTGAGCACGCCGTCTGGCTTCGGGTAATCGATCGGCGCACAGCTGGCGGCAGGTCGCAAGCCGGTGTGGTCGGCGGTGTTGCGCAGCGTCCAGGGCACGGCGCCCTTGAACAGCAGTTGTTCGGCGCCGTACAGGAAGGCGCCCAGCCACAGGCCTTTCTTCATGTAGGGCTTGAAGTTGCGGGTGCGGTAGAGCTCTTCGCGCAGCCAGCTGATGCGGAAATTTTCCGGGTAGGCGGCGAGCGCGTCCTGCGCGCGCCCGGCGGCAATCGCCTCGACTGCGGCGTCGGCGGCCAGCATGCCGCTCTTGATCGCGGCGTGACTGCCCTTGATGCGCGCGGCATTGAGGAAGCCGGCGTCGTCGCCGATCAGCGCGCCGCCCGGGAACACCAGCTCGGGCAAGCTCTGCAGGCCGCCGGCGGTGATCGCCCGCGCGCCGTACGACAGGCGCTGTCCGCCTTCGATGTGGGTGCGGATGACCGGGTGGGTCTTGTAGCGCTGGAATTCCTCGAACGGCGACAGGTGCGGGTTGCTGTAGTTGAGCCCGACCACGTAGCCGATGGCGACCAGATTGCCCTTCAGGTGGTAGATGAAGCCGCCCCCGTAGGTGGCGTTATCCACCGGCCAGCCGGCGGTATGCACGACCAGGCCCGGCTGGCTCTGCGCCGCCGGCACCTCCCACAGTTCCTTCAGACCGAGGCCGTAGGTCTGCGGGTCGACGCCCTCGCGCAGGTTGAAGCGCTGTTCCAGTTCCTTGCCCAGATGGCCGCGGCAGCCTTCGGCGAACAGCGTGTATTTCGCGCGCAGCGCCATGCCGGGCTGGAAGTTGGGCCCCTGCCCGCCGTCGCGCGTGAGGCCCATGTCGCCCGTGATGACGCCGGCGACCTTGCCCTCCTCGATCAGCAGCTGTGCGCCGGTGAAGCCGGCGAACACATCGACGCCCAGCGCCTCGGCCTGTTCGCCCAGCCATTTCACGACATGGCCCAGACGCACGATGTAATTGCCGTCGTTGTGGAAGCTCTGCGGCAGCAGCGCGTGCGGCACCGCGCGCGCACCGGTTTCCGACAGGAAGAACATGCGGTCTTCGCGCACCGGCGTGTCGAGCGGCGCGCCCTGAGAGGCCCAGTCGGGCAGCAGTTCGGTCAGCGCGCGCGGGTCCATGACCGCACCGGACAGGATGTGGGCGCCGATCTCGGCCGCCTTCTCGATCACGCACACCGACAGTTCGATGCCGGCCTGTGTCGCCTGTTGTTTCGCGCGGATCGCCGCCGCCAGCCCGGCCGGGCCGGCGCCGACGACCAGCAGGTCGAATTCCATGGACTCGCGTTCGATGTCGCTCATTCTCAGTGTCTCGGGTGCGGGAGCGGACAAGGCCGCCTACGGGCCGATTCTCGCCGATCGTGTGCCTGCCCGCGCGTCCCGGCCGGGCATGCCAGGATTCCCGCAGGTTCTTGATCGGTGGCCCGGCCTCAGCCCTTGCCCCCGGCGCGCGCGAAGATGCCCGCCACGGCGTCCTGCAGATCGGCCGGCAGCACGACCACCTTGGCGTTCGGCGATTCGCCCAGCTTGTTCAGCGCGGCGATGTACTTTTCGCCGAGCAGGTACATCATCGGCAGTTGCTGTTCGCCCAGCGACACGGTGACGCGGCGTATCGATTCCGCACTGGCTTCGGCCAGCGTGACCTGGGCGGCGGCGTCGCGCTTGGCCGACTCCAGCCGCGCCTCGGCTTCGAGAATCATCGACTGCTTCTGCCCCTCGGAGCGCGTCACCATGGCCTTGCGCTCGCGCTCTGCGCTGGCCTGCTGTTCCATCGCGCGCTGCATCGAATCGGACGGATTGATGTCCTGGATCTCGACCGACTTCACGGTCAGGCCCCAGTCGATCGCCTCGTCGGCGATGCTCTCGCGCAGCCTCACCTTGATCTTGTCGCGGCTGGACAGCGCCTGGTCCAGATCCATCTCGCCGACGATGGAACGCAGCGTGGTCATGATGAGGTTGCGGATCGCCTCGGAAAAGTCGGTCACGCCATAGACCGCCTTGACCGGGTCGGTCACCTTGATGAAGGCGACCGCATTGGTGCGGATGACCGCGTTGTCGCGGGTGATCACTTCCTGCTCCTGCACGTCGAGGATGATGTCCTTGGTCACCACCTTATAGGCGACGTCGTCGAGGTAGGGAATGATGATGTTGAGGCCGGGCAGCAGCGTGCGCAGGTACTTGCCCATGCGCTGCACCACCCACTCCTCGCCCTGCGGCACCACGCGCAGGCCCTTGGCCAGTGTGACGAACACGAAGATCAGCAGCGCAACGACTACCACCAGTCCAGGACTCATGCTTCCCCTCCCCTGTTGATGCGACTTACCTTGAGCAGCGTGCCTTCGACCGACAGCACCTTCACCCGCTCGCCGGCGGCCATCGACTCGTCGGCGATGCACTCCCACAGATCGGTGCCCAGCAGTGGCTTCTGGAAGCGAACCTGGCCGCGCCCGAAAGGCGCGACTTCATGCACCAGCAGCCCTATTTCCCCGATCGCTTCGCCAGCAGACGAACCGGCCTGCGTCTTGTTGCGGTCGGGCCGGAACACGCGGAACCAGGCCACGACCAGCAGGCTGGACAGCAACGTCCAGAGCGCGATCTGGAGGGTCGGAGACAGCGCGGGGAGCGCGGCCAGCAGCAGGCCGATACCCAGCGCAGCGATGCCGAACCACACCAGCACCATGCCGGGCACGGCCAGTTCGGCGACGATCAGGGCCAGACCAGCCACCACCCAGTGCCACCATTCAATGTTCATGACGGGCATTCCTCGTGAAGGCGTCCGCAGTATAGGCGCCCTGGCGCGACGTCGACCGGTGCCCCGACCTCACGACACCCGGGCGGTGGCCGCCGCACAGTCGCCCAGTGCCATCAGATGCGCCACCGCAGCGCCACCCAGAGCCGGCAGACCGTAGCCGCCTTCCATGGTGGATACGATGCGTCCGGCGGCCGAAGCTTCCGCGATGTCGCGCAGTTCATGCGTGATCCAGCGGTAGTCGGCGGCTTCCAGTTCGATGCTGGCCAGCGGATCGTCGCGCAGGGCGTCGAAGCCGGCCGACACCAGCACGAGCTGAGGCCTGAATTTGCGCAGGGCGGGCAAGGCGCTGTCCTTCCATGCCTTGCGGAAGGGCTGCGAGCCCTCCCCCGCGGCAAGGCGCAGCGGAATGTAGCCGGCCCGTTCCGGAAAGTCGCCGCGCGGGTAGTACGGATGCTGGAAGCTGTCGGCCATCAGCACTCTGGGGTCGCGCCGGAAGATCAGTTCGGTACCGTTGCCGCGATGCACGTCGAAATCGGCGATGACCACCCGTTCGACGCCATGTACGGCCATCGCATGCGCAGCCCCGATGGCGACGTTGTTGTAAAGGCAGAAACCCATGGCATCGCCGGGCTTGGCGTGGTGGCCGGGGGGGCGGGTGGCGCAGAAGACGGCACCCGCGCGCCCGTTCATGACCAGATCGACCCCGAGTACCACCGCGCCGGCTGCGCGCGACGCCGCAGCCAGCGATCCGGGTGACATGACGGTGTCGCTCTCGATCCGGTAGCTGCCGGTCTGTGGCGCAACGCGTTCCACCTCGTCCAGATAGGCCGGATGATGCACCCGTTCGAGCTGCTCTCGGGTGACGTGCGGCGCGTCGAGGCGCTTCCAGGTGCGGTCGAGGCCGGTACGCTGAAGTTCGGCCAGCACCGTTTCCAGCCGCGCCGGCGACTCGGGGTGTCGGTCACCCGGGCGATGGCCGAGACAATCGGAATGAGTGAGCAGGACGCAGTTCATGGCGTGAGTTTAGGGCATGGCGCATCGCGGCGAGATCTTTGCCGAAAGTAGCCGCTCGGACGAGACGGCCGCCGGGCCTGCCGGGTTTGCCGAGAACGCGTGCGGGCGGTGCGCTTCGTCCGGGTGCGGCGTGTTGACGGCCTCGTCCTTTCCTTCTCGTCCGGTGTTGCACGGCTCGCCCTCTTCAGGCGGAAGTCCTTGCGTTGGCGATTTGCGGCGCACCGACTGCCCGGACCGGTACGCGCTTCGGCAGGGGTCTGCACCTCGGACAGATCCGGAAGTCGTTGCGGCATCGACCTGCCGATGACGAGCGGACGGATCGGATGCGGGGGGCGCGGGCCTGCGGGTCGGGATGTGCAGGGCGCGCTGCGCGGCCTGCTGAGGAAGGGAAGGCTTGCGGGATGCGGAACGGCGCGCCGAAGCGCCGTTCCGCCCGGTACGGCGGAGACGCCTACTTCTTCGCGTCGGCGCGCTTCTTTTCCCAGGCAAGCATTTCGTCAGGTGTGATGTAACCGTCCTTGTTGGCGTCCATTTCGACCCAGTCGCGGGCCAGTTCGGGCTTGTCCGATGCCTTTTTGGCGGCATCGGCGGCGAGTGCCGAGGTCGATACGGCGACAAGTACGCACAACAGGGCTGTCTTTTTCATGATCTTCTCCTCAGTGACGTGCCACTCGAACGGCGGCAGCGGTTTTCAATATCGGTGACAGATGTCTACGCGGTGCAGGGAACAGCACCTGCGTCGCACGGGAACCCGTCCCGCGCCGGGGTTTCCCGTTGCGGCCGGGCGGGAGGATTTCCCGGTCGTCTTGGCATTACGATGCCCCCTCGAATTCTTTCCGGGCAGTCCGCATGGGTCTGCGCTTCAGACTCACCCTCATCATTGCTTCCCTGATGACCTTGCTCGTGCTGGCCGACAGCGTGCGCCGGCTGTACGACGCGCATGACGACGCCGCGGCGGAGATCGATTCCGTCGCCCGTCTGGCGCACGCGCTCCTGCCCAGCCAGCTTTCGCCGCCACCGCCCGGCGTGCCCATGGAAGCACTGCTCGCCCGCATCGAGCTGACGCGCGAGTTGAGCACGCTGCGTCATCTGACGGTCGAGGTCCGCTCGGTCAACGATGCGCTGATACTCAGTTCGCGGGCCGGTCCGGCACGCGAGGCGCCGGCTGCACTGGGCTGGATGGGCGAGCGCCTGCGCAGTCTGCCGCCGCTGCGCAAGGACATTCGCGTGGGCGAACAAGTGGTCGGCCACTACCTGCTTGTGCCGAACGCCGACGACGAATTGCGGGAGATCTGGGACGACTACATCAAGCAGACCACCATGGTGGCGGCCATCGGTCTGATTGCCTGCATCATGGTCTATTGGGCCGTGGGGCGTGCGTTGCAGCCGCTCGGCAGCGTGATGCGCGCGCTGTCGGCGATCGGCGAGGGGCGACTCGACGCGCGGCTGGACAATGTCGGTCCGGGCGATCTTGCGCCGCTATCGGCGTCTTTCAACCGCATGGCGTCCGAACTGGAAGCCGCGGTCAACGAAAGGGCCCGCCTGCTGCGCAAGCTCATCACGCACGAAGAGGAGATCCGTCGCTCGCTCGCGCGCGATCTGCACGACGAACTGAGCCCCTATCTGGTGGCCATCCACCCGCATGCGCGCCTGCTGGCCGACGCCTGCGCGGAGCGCCCGGAACTGGCCGAACACCGCGACGCAGCGCACTGGATGGCCGACCAGGTGGGTCACCTGTTGCGTCTGGTGCGCAATCTGCTGGAGCACCTCCGTCCTCCGGACATCGAGGAACTCGGACTGCGGCACGCGCTGCGCGAACTGGCGACGCAACGCGGACTGGGCGCTCACGGCGCGCAGGTGATACTGCATCTGGACGACGATCTGCACAGCCTGTCGGCAATGCACGACATCACGCTCTACCGCGTCGTGCAGGAGTGCCTGACCAATACGGCCAAGCACGCCCGATGCACCCGCATCGACATTCACCTCGACATCGACCGGAAGCAGGAGCGCGTTTCGCTTCGCGTTGTCGACGACGGCGAACCCATGTCTTACAACGCGCCGGAAAGCGGCTTCGGCCTGGTCGGCATGCGCGAACGTGCGCTTGCGCTGGGTGGAGACTGCAAAGCCGGACCCCGCCCCCAGGGCGGCTGGGAGGTGAAGGCCTGGCTGCCCCTGAAAACATCGGTACAGGAAACCTGACATGACACCGAACACCCCGATACGCGTCCTGCTGGTCGACGACCACGCCGTGGTACGTGCCGGTTACCGCCGTTTTCTGGAACACAGCCGCGTGATGGAAGTCATCGGCGAGGCCGGCACCTCGGACGAGGCCTACCAGATGTTCCGGCTGATGAAGCCGGACGTGGTGGTCATGGACATTTCCCTGCCCGGGGCCAGCGGCATCGAGGCGGCGCGACGGATGATCGCGCTCGACGGCCGCGCGCGCGTGCTCATGTTCTCGATGCACGCGCAGCCTGCCTTCGCCCGCCAGGCCCTGGAAGCGGGCGCCATCGGCTTCCTGACCAAGGACACCGAGCCGGACGCGCTGGTGCAGGCGGTACTCGCCGCGGCGCAGGGACGCCGCACGCTCAGTCCGCGGGTGGCCGAACAGCTGGCGCTGGACAATGTGATGCCGGACGAAAAGCGCCTGGATGTGCTGACGCCGCGCGAATTCGAAATCTGCCGCTTGCTGCTGGCCGGCATGACGGTGGAAGAGATCGCGGATGCGCTCAAACTCAGCCCGAAAACCATTTCCAACCGGATGAGCGAAATCCGGCAGAAACTGGACGTGCGCAGCGACGTGGAACTGGTGCGGCTGGCGACGGCGGCAGGGCTGGTTCCCTGGGCCGCGCGCCCCGAACCGGGTGGCGAGGTCCCTGCCGCATCGTGATCAGCGGCGCTGCCGCATCTGTTCGAACAGGCATACCGTCGCCGCCATCGCCACATTCAGCGATTCGGCAGCGCCGGGCATCGGAATGACGACCGCTGCGCTGGCGAGCGCGGACACGGCCGGCGACAGGCCCGCCCCTTCATTGCCGAACAGCCAGGCCACCGGGCCACTCAGGTCGAGCGCATAGAGCGCCTGTTCGGCATCCAGCCGGGTGGCCACGATGCTTCCCGGATAGCCGCTCAGTGCCTGCGCCGGCTCGCAATGTTCGCGGATGTTCAGCGAAAAATGCGCGCCCTGCCCGGCACGCAGCACCCGGGGGCTCCAGGCCTGCGCGCAGCCCGGCGTGAGCAGTACATCGCGCACGCCGGTGGCCCAGGCGGCGCGCAGCAGGGTGCCCAGATTGCCGCCGTCCTGCACCGCATCGAGTACCAGACAGTCGCCACTGACCCTTCCCTCCGCCTCGGGTGGAATGTCGATCAGGCCGAGCAGTCCGGTCGGCGATTCGCTCGGGCTCAGTTCGTCGAACAGCGTGTCGGCGAGCAGCAGCACGGCTTCGCCCTGCCCTGCCAGCAGTTCGAGCACTTCGGCATGATGGCGGGCGCGTTCGGCCACGATGGCCAGTTTCGGTCGCACGCCGGCATCGAGCGCACTGCGGAACAGGTGCAGGCCGTCGATCAGCGTGCTCGCCGTTTCGCGTCGTTCGCGCGGCGAAGTGGCGAGTCTGCGCAGCTGCTTGAAGCGCGGGTTGTCGCGCGACTGTATGTGCTTCATGCGCGGTTTTCAGCCGGCGAGCAGGCGGCCCGCCGTCGCCAGCAGCACGGTGACGAAACCGAGCGTGGTGTTCAGGCCGACAAGCTTGCGTATCTGTGCCAGCGCCGCAGCGCCGGCCGGCCAGTCGGCGGCATCGACGGCGCGCACCAGCCGCTTGTACGGCGCAAAGAACACGTGCAGAAAGACGGCCATCATCACCAGACCCAAGCCGAACATCAGGTGCCAGTGCAGCGGCGCCGCCTTCATGCCGACGGCCAGCATCATCGCCAGTCCGCTGACCAGGGTGGCCACGACGGCCGCCCATACCCACGGGAAGAAGCGGCCGAACACACCGCGCCAGAGTCTCAGGCGCGCCGGTGGTTCGAGCTGTGTCGCAGCCACCGGGCGCAGACAGACATAGGCGAAGAACATGCCCCCGACCCAGATGACGACGGCGGCGACGTGCAGGAAATGCAGGACGGGAATCAGGTTCATGGCGACAGGAACACCCGGAAAGGACAAAGCCCGCGCATCCGGTGACACGCGGGCCTCGATGTTAGCGCCGAGCGCAGGTCAGGCCGGTGCCGACGTGCGGATCAGATGATCGAAAGCCGAAATCGCCGCCTTCGAACCCTCGCCCATCGCGATGATGATCTGCTTGTACGGCACGGTGGTCACGTCGCCGGCGGCGAACACGCCCGGCGTACTGGTTTCGCAGCGCGCATCGATCTGGATTTCGCCGTATTTCGTGAGCTCGATCGAACCCTTCAGCCACTCGGTATTGGGAACCAGACCGATCTGCACGAAGATGCCTTCGAGCTCGACCGTGTGCGACTCGCCGGTGGCGCGGTCGGTGTACTTCAGCGCATTGACCTTGCCGTCGGCCCCACCCGTCACTTCGGTGGTCTGCGCCTGCAGGATCACCGTCACGTTGGGCAGGCTCTGCAGCTTGCGCTGCAGAACCGCGTCGGCGCGCATCTGCTTGTCGAATTCGAGCAGCGTCACATGACCGACGATGCCGGCCAGGTCGATCGCCGCCTCGACACCCGAGTTGCCGCCACCGATCACCGCCACGCGCTTGCCCTTGAACAGCGGGCCGTCGCAGTGCGGGCAGTAGGCCACGCCCTTGTTGCGGTACTCGCGTTCGCCCGGCACGTTCATTTCGCGCCAGCGCGCGCCGGTGGCGAGGATGACCGAACGTGACTTCAGCTGGCCGCCGTTGGCCAGTTGCAGCGTGATCAGGCCGTCGCCCGATTCCGCGGCCGGAATCAGCTTCTCGACGCGCTGCAGCGCCATCACGTCGACCTCATAGCTCTTCACATGCTCTTCGAGCGCGGCGGCGAGCTTGGGGCCTTCGGTCTCCTTGACCGAAATGAAATTCTCGATGCCCAGCGTGTCCATCAGCTGGCCGCCGAAGCGCTCCGCCACGACACCGGTGCGGATGCCCTTGCGCGCGGCGTAGATCGCCGCCGCCGAGCCGGCCGGGCCGCCTCCGACTACCAGCACATCGAACGGCGCCCTGGCATTCATCTTCTCCGCGTCGCGCCTGGCGGCAGAGGTGTCGACCTTGCCGACGATCTCTTCGAGCGTCATGCGGCCGGCGCCGAACAGCTCGCCGTTCAGGAACACCATCGGCACCGCCATCACCTGGCGCTCTTCGACCTCCTTCTGGAACAGCGCGCCGTCGATGGTGACCACCTTGACGCGCGGGTTCAGCACTGCCATCAGGTTCAGCGCCTGCACCACGTCCGGGCAGTTGTGGCAGGACAGCGACATGAATACTTCGAAGCTGTAGTCGCCGTCGAGCGACTTGATCTGTTCGATCATCTCGTCCGGCACGCGCGGCGGGTGGCCGCCGGCCTGCAGCAGCGCGAGCACCAGCGAGGTGAATTCATGGCCGAGCGGAATGGCCGCGAAGCGCAGCGACATGTTGCCGCCCATGCGGTTGATCGCGAACGACGGCGTGCGCGCGGCACTGCCCCGCTCCTCGCTCACCGTGATCTTGTCCGACAGCTCTGCGATGTCGGACAGCAGGCCCTGCAGTTCGCGCGAAGCCGCGCTGTCGTCCACCGCGGCCGTCAGTTCGATCGGTTGCTGCAGCTTTTCGAGATAGGCCTTCAACTGGCCCTTGAGAGTGGCGTCCAGCATGGTGTGCTCGGCTTTCGAAACGGATGATGCGGAAAACAAGACGCCCGGGCCGGGCGCGGTTGGCACCTGACCCGGGCGTTGCTGTGAAGCGTTCTACGATCAGATCTTGCCGACCAGGTCGAGCGACGGGGTCAGGGTTTCGGCGCCTTCCTTCCACTTGGCCGGGCAGACCTGGCCGGGGTGGCTGGCGACGAACTGCGCGGCCTTCAGCTTGCGCAGGGTTTCGTTCATGTCGCGGGCGATCGCGTTGTCGTGGATTTCGGCGGTCTTGATCTGACCTTCCGGGTTGATGATGAAGGTGCCGCGCAGCGCCAGGCCCTCTTCATCGATGTGCACGTCGAATGCGCGGGTCAGCTGATGGGTCGGGTCGCCGACCAGCGGGAACTGGGCCTTGCCGACAGCCGGCGAGGTTTCGTGCCACACCTTGTGCGAGAAGTGGGTGTCGGTGGTGACGATGTAGATCTCGGCGCCGGCCTTCTGGAATTCGGCGTAGTTGTTGGCTGCGTCCTCGACTTCGGTCGGGCAGTTGAAGGTGAAGGCGGCCGGCATGAACACGAGCACCGACCACTTGCCCTTGAGGTCTTCGTCGGTGACGGTGATGAACTTGCCGCTGTGGAATGCGTTTGCCTTGAAGGGCTGGACGGTGCTGTTGATGATGCTCATCTCAGAGTCCTCTTGGTGGTGGGGTTGGGAGACGCAATGATATTGCGAAACAGCTCTTTTGTTTAGACTTGATCTAAAAAAGTTCGCCGGAATCCGGAAAAAGGTGAGCCGTGCGTCGCATGACTGCGACCAGCGAAAGCATAACCGGTACTTCGACAAGGACGCCGACCACCGTGGCGAGTGCCGCCCCCGAATGCAGGCCGAACAGCGAAATGGCGACTGCAACCGCCAGTTCGAAGAAGTTCGACGTGCCGATCAGACAGGCCGGTGCCGCCACCGGGTACGACAGCCGCATCCATCGTGCCACGATGAAGGCGATGGCGAAAATGCCGTAAGTCTGAAGCACCAGCGGTACGGCGATCAGGGCGATCACGAAAGGCTGTTCAACGATGGTTTCGGCCTGGAAACCGAACAGCAGCACGACGGTCGCCAGCAGGCCGACGATGGACCAGGGCTTGAGCCGCGCGACGAAACCGGTCAGTGCGGCGCCGTTGCCGAGTGCGCGTCGGGTCAGCACGCCGGCCAGCAGCGGCAGCACGACGTAGAGCGCGGTGGACAGCAGCAGCGTTTCCCAGGGTACGGCGACATCGGTCACCCCGAGCAGGAAGGCGGCGATCGGGGCGAAAGCGAACACCATGACCAGATCGTTGACCGAGACCTGCACCAGCGTGTAGTTCGGGTCGCCCCGGGTGAGCTGGCTCCAGACGAACACCATGGCGGTACAGGGTGCGACGCCGAGCAGGATCATGCCGGCGATGTACTCCGACGCCGACTGCGGATCGACCCAGGGCGCAAACAGATGGTTGAAAAACAGCACGCCGAGGGCGGCCATCGTGAAGGGCTTGATCAGCCAGTTCACGACCAGCGTCAGCACCAGCCCCTGCGGACGGCGACCGACGTCGCGCACGGCGGCGAAGTCGATCTGGATCATCATCGGGTAGATCATCACCCAGATGAGCACGGCCACCACCAGATTCACGTGCGCCAGTTCCAGCGCCGCAACGGAAGCGAAGGCGGATGGTGCGACAAGGCCCAGCGAAACACCCGCAACGATGGCCAGGCCCACCCAGAGGGTGAGCCAGCGTTCGAACATGCCCATGGAAAGACCTCAGTGTGATGCCAGATCGCGTGCGGTCTGCTCAAGCGCCAGCGCGTGCAGGCGTTCGTCGGGCATTGCGACCAGAATCTCGAGACGACGGCGCATCAGCGCCAGCGTGTCGCGGAAGGCGGTCAGCTTCGCCGCATCGCTGCCGGACACGGCGGAAGGATCGGCGTAACCCCAGTGCGCGGTCGCCGGATGGCCCGGCCAAACCGGACAGTTCTCGCCGGCCGCACTGTCGCAGACGGTGATGATCAGATCCATGGTCGGCGCTCCGTCAGCGGCAAATTCGTCCCACGCTTTGCTGCGCACGCCGCTCGTGTCCATCCCCTGCTCTTCCAGCGCCTGCAGTGCGAACGGATTCACCCGGCCGCTCGGCTGGCTGCCTGCGGAAAACGCGTGGAAGCGTCCGCCACCGAGATGGTTCAACAGACATTCGGCGAGCACGCTGCGTGCCGAGTTGTGCGTACACAGGAAGAGCACATTGAGCGGGCGGGCCATGTCAGCAGCACCCCGAGCCCGACACCTTGACCCCGATGTCCAGCGGCTTGCCGCGGACGACCGGCGCTTGCGGTGCGCAGCAGGCCGCGCCACCGGCGGCCATTTCGTTGAATACCGGGATGTCCGCCAGGGTGTGGAAATGTTCCCACGCGATGCCTTGAGGGTCGGTCACCCAGTGCTTTTCGCTGCGTGCGTAACAGCAGGTGGTTTCGCCTTCGTCAAGCAGTGCCATGTCGGCCGACTCGGCGCGCGACTTCATGGCGGCGAGTTCGGCCGGGTCGTCCGTCTGTATGCCCAGATGGTCGATGCCCGGCTGACTGCCGCGGGTCGAGATGGCGAAGTTGACCGGCGGGTCTTCGAGCATCCATTTGGCGTAATCCGCTTCACTGCGCGCGGGTTGCGCATCGAACAGCTTGTTGTAGAACGCGATGCTCTTGGCCAGATCGTCGACATGCAGATGGACATGAAAGCGCTTCATTTCGGTTCTCCGGTCGGAAGTTCAACAGTGGGTACAGGAAGGTGCGGTCTCCGCGCAGGGTATGCCACGACAGCAGTTCTCCGTCAGATAGGCCATCAGTTCGCCCATGCGGACATAGTCGGCGCGGTAGATCAGGTGCCGGCCATCGCGGGACTGCACGAGCAGGCCGGCGCGGGTCAGTTCCTTCAGGTGGAAGGACAGCGTGGTCGGCGCCACCGACAGCGCATCGGCCAGTGCGCCCGGCGTCATGCCCTCAGGGCCGGCCACTACGAGCGCGCGGAATACTCTGAGCCGGACTTCCTGCGCCAGTGCGGCAAGAGCGAGGATCACACTGTTCTCTTCCATAGTTCAATTATTATCGAATTGTTTGCTGCGCGCAAGCGCTGCGGCAGCCGGTCAGGATTCGGATAACCTGTCACACCTGTACTTGCACGTGATCGCACACCCGTTTCCATGTTCCGTCTGCTGGCCCTGCTGCTGAACTTGCTGTTCGTCACGACGCTCCACGCAGCGGAGTCGCCGGCCGTGGCCGCCGCAGCGGACCTGAAGTTCGCTCTGAGTGAGGCGGCGGCGCTGTTCGAGAAGGAAACCGGACAACGGTTGCGACTGGCCTTCGGTTCGTCCGGAAACTTCACGCAGCAGATCGAAAGTGGCGCGCCGTTCGAACTGTTCCTGTCGGCCGACGAACAGTTCGTTTTCCGGCTGGCCGGCAAACGGCTCACCGTCGACAATGGCGCGCTGTATGCGGTAGGTCGCATCGTGCTCTTTGCGCCGCATGGTTCCCCGCTGCAACCGGACGCGGCGCAGACCGAGCCGCTGGGCGCGATCCGGTCCGCGATCGCCGACGGCCGGCTTCGCCGCTTTGCCATCGCCAATCCGGAACACGCCCCATACGGCCGCGCGGCACGTTCGGCGTTAAGGCATGCCGGTCTGTGGGAGGCGATAGAGGGAAAGCTCGTGTACGGCGAAAACGCGGCGCAGGCGATGCAGTTCGCGGCCTCCGGTTCCAGCCAGGGCGGCATTGTGCCGCTGTCGCTGTCCAGGGCACCTGAAGTGGCCAGGCAGGGCCGTTTCACGATCATCCCGTCCGAATGGCATGCCGATGAACCGTTGCGCCAGCGCATGGTATTGCTGCGCGGTGCCGGCGCGACCGCAAAAGCCTTTTACGCATGGCTGCAGCAGCCCGTGGCGCGCGCGCTGCTGAGCCGGCACGGTTTCAACCTGCCCGAGGGCGGCGCGCGCTGATGGACTGGACCGCGATCCTGCTGTCGGCCCGTCTGGCCGGCGTGACGCTGCTGGTGCTGATGCCGCTTGCCGTCATCGTCGGTCGCTGGCTGGCGGTGACGCAGACGTCCGCCAAACCCTGGATTGAAGGCCTGCTTGCGCTGCCCTTGGTGTTGCCGCCGACCGTGGTCGGCTACTACCTGCTGCTTGCCATGGGCAACCAGAGCATCTTTGGTCGTGCATTCGAAGCTCTGCTCGGTCATACGCTGGCTTTCAGCTTCGGAGGGCTGGTCGTGGCATCGGTGATTGCGAACATTCCGTTCGCCGTACAACCCGTACAGCGCGCCTTCGAGGCGATCGCACCCGAAGTGCGCGAAGCGGCTCAATGCTGCGGACTCACCTTCTGGCAGGCGATGCGGCGGATCGAGCTGCCGCTGGCCTGGCCCGGACTGCTGTCGGCCGCCGTACTCACGTTCGCGCACACATTGGGCGAGTTCGGCGTCGTACTGATGGTGGGCGGCAACATACCGGGAGAGACCCAGACGGTGGCGATCTCGATCTATGACCGGACCCAGGCATTCGACCATGCGAGCGCCGGCGCCATGGCGGCATTGCTGCTTGCCGTTTCGCTGGTGACCATCGCCGTCAGTTACGGCATTGTCGAGCGTCTCATGCGAAGACGTCGCGCTGCATGACACTTGCGCTCGATCTGCGGCACGACGGCCCGCTGCTCGACTTTCGCGCCGAGTTGCCGGCCGGGCGCATCACCGCCCTGCTCGGCCCTTCCGGTGGCGGAAAGACATCGATCCTGCGTGCGGTCGCCGGCCTTCTCAGACTGCGCCACGCGGAAGTCAGGCTTGGCGAGACGGTCTGGAACACTGCCGGAGTGCATGTGCCGACGCGCGAACGCAGCATAGGGCTGGTGCCGCAGCACTACGGCCTGTTCCCGCACATGAGTGCACGCGGCAACGTTGAAACCGCGCTCATTCACCTTCCACCGGAAGCCCGGCGGGCGCGCGCCGAACGGGCAATCGCTCTGGCCCATGTCGCCGGCCTGGAGGAGCGACGGCCACACGAACTGTCCGGCGGGCAGAAGCAGCGTGTGGCGCTGGCAAGGGCGATTGCCCGCGAACCGGAAGTCCTGCTGCTGGACGAGCCGTTCTCCGCCGTCGATCGCAGCACGCGCAAACGGCTTTACGTCGAGCTGCGGCGCCTCCACGAACAGTTGCAGAACACCATCGTACTGGTCACCCATGATCTGGACGAAGCCGCCCAGTTGGCTCATCACCTCTGTCTGGTGCGGCACGGTCGCCTTCTGCAGTCCGGACCGACGTCGGAAGTCCTTACCCGTCCCCGTTGCGAGCAGTCCGCGCGTCTGCTCGACATTCCGAACGTGTTTTCCGGCCAGCTGATCCGTGCCGCCGACGGGCGACACCAGCTTCAGTGGGGGCCGCACACGCTGCGCGTGAGCGGTCTCCCCGATACCGTTGCCGACGGAGCGCTGCGCTGGGCGGTGCTTCCGTCCAATGTCCTTCTGGCGCGACCGGACAAGCCCTGGAACAGCCATCTGGAAAACCCGGTGCCGGCACAGGTACGCGAAGTGATCGAACTGGGCGGAGAAGCGGTTGTGCGCGTGACGCCGGCCGGCCTGGACGACGTCGCGGTCCAGTTGCGGCTGCCGGCACGCGCGGTCCGCCGTTACGGGGTCGAACCGGGGCATGGCATCGTCGTCTGCCTGCGCACCGCCGACATCGTGCCGCTGCTGGATCCTCCCCTCCGATAGCATCGCGTGTTCGGCGTTCAGAGCGACGCCGACGGAGGCTCAGGAACGGCAGCCGGCTCGATCCCGCAGTGACGCGCAGCGCTGCCGGGGCCCCGTCGGCCGCGCACGCGACGCAGAAGCCGTCTCACCCGCAGGATGCGGGACACAAAGGGCCGACAGCCGTGACGGGCGGAGCGTCCAGCATCAGCGGAGACCGGCGGCCGGGAATTCCAGGTTCAATCGCGTGCCCCGAAGTCCAGCGCGCACTGTGCGACCGGCGCGAAGCTGCGCCGATGGATGGGTGACGGTCCGTGCATGCGCAAAGCCGCGAGATGTTCCCGTGTCGGATAGCCCTTGTGCCGCTCAATGCCGTACTGGGGGTAGAGCTCCGCGAGAATCCTCATTTCGCGATCGCGGACGGTCTTGGCGAGGATGGACGCCGCCGAGATCGCGGCCTCGGAAGCGTCTCCTCCGATCAGGGCGCGGGCCGGCACGGCGAGTCCGGGCGGCACCCGATTGCCGTCGATCAGCACTTCGTCGGGCAACAGGCAAAGTCCCTCTACCGCCCGGCGCATGGCCAGCATGGTCGCATGCAGGATATTGAGACGGTCAATCTCTTCCACCGTCGCAATGCCGATCGACCAGGCCAGGGCGCGCTCACGGATCAGGATCGCCAGTGAATCGCGCGTCTTCTCGGACAGTTTCTTCGAGTCGTCGAGCCCTTCGATCGGCCGCGCCGGATCCAGGATGACCGCGGCAGCGTGGACCGGCCCGCACAAAGGCCCCCGACCCGCCTCGTCGACGCCCGCGATCATCATGTGCGGGGAAGATGCGGAAGGATGGCGGCGGCTGCGCGTTCGGCAGTGCCCTGGCGCAACGTGAAATGGATGCGTTCGAACTGCTCGATCTGTGCCGCACAGGCCACCGGATCACCGAGCAATGCGTCCAGTGCATCGGCCAGCTTCTCCGGTACAGCCTCCTGCTGCAGCAGTTCCGGGACGATGGAGCGGCCGGCGAGAATGTTCGGCAGTCCGACCCAGGGCAGATAGGCCATATGCTTCATCAGCCGGTAGCTGAGCGGGTGAATGCGATAGGCGATGACGTGAGGCGCCCGGCACAGGGCGGCTTCAAGCGTCGCCGTACCGCTGGCCACCAGGGCCACGTCGCAAGCCAGCAGCGCGTCACGCGCGTGACCGAACAGGATGGACACGGGCAGGTCGGCTGCCTTGCAGTCCCAAAGCGCCTGCTCGAACTGCAGACGGGTTTCGCGTGTGGTCAGCGGTACAAGGAAACGCAGGTCCGGATGGCGCTCGTGCAGGATCTGCGCCGCACCGATCCAGGCGTGGGCGTTGTATTGCAGCTCCGACTGGCGGCTGCCCGGCAGCAGCGCCGCAACGCGCATGCTGGCCGGCAGCGCAAGCCTCTCCCGGGCCGCAAAGCGCTGTGGTTCAGGCGAAATCTCGTCGGCGAAAGGGTGGCCGACGTAGCTGACGGGCACGCCCGCCTTTTCGTAGATCGCCGGCTCGAAAGGGAACAGGCAGAGTACGCGCGACACGCTGCGTGCGATGCCTTTGAGCCGACCGCCGCGCCAGGCCCAGATGGACGGGCTCACGTAATGGATGGCCGGCACGCCGGCCTTCTTCATCCGCCGTTCGAGCCACAGGTTGAAGTCGGGTGCATCGACGCCGATGAAGGCTGCCGGTGGCGACTGGCGCAGACGCGAGAGCAGCTCGCGGCGGATGCCGGCAATCTCCCGGTAATGCCTGATCACCTCGAAGTAGCCACGCACCGCCAGCTTTTCGGCCGGCCACCACGCGTCGAATCCGGCCGACTGCATGCGCGGTCCGCCGATCCCGACAAAATCGATGTCGGGCCGCGACACGCGCAGCGCCTTGATCAGATGCGCGGCCAACTGGTCGCCGGACGCTTCGCCCGCGACCATGGCCACCTTGATACGGTCGGCCATGTCAGGACTCGCCGGGTCGTCTCGGGAATATCGGCGCCTGAACGACCGGCAGCGAATGGCATGAACGCCCGGTGCCGATCATGTCAGCGAATGATGCCGCGCCCGCCGGCTTCGAGAAAATCCGACAGCAGTGCGAGCTCGGGCACTTCGTTCGCCGCTGCCGAGATGCTCGTTCTCGCCTCTTCCAGTGTCAGCCCTTCGCGGTACAGCGTCTTGTAGGCACGCTTGATGGCCATGATGGCCTCGCTGCTGTAGCCGCGCCGACGCAGCCCTTCACTGTTGATTCCGTGCGGACTGGCCGGTACGCCGTTGGCGAGCACGAAGGGCGGTACGTCCTGCAGCACGCTGGAATGCACACCGCAGAAGCTATGGGCCCCTACGCGAACGAACTGGTGCACGCCGGTGAAGCCGCCGAGAATGGCCCAGTCGCCGATGTGGACGTGCCCGGCCAGCGCCGTGTTGTTGGCCATGATGGTGTGGTTGCCGACCTGGCAGTCGTGCGCCACGTGGACATACGCCATGATCCAGTTGTCGTTACCCAGCCGGGTGACGCCACCGTCCTGTACGGTGCCGCAATTCATCGTCGCGTACTCGCGCACCGTATTGCGATCGCCGATGACGAGCTCGGTCGGCTCGCCGGCGTACTTCTTGTCCTGCGGGTCGCCACCGATGGAGCAGAAAGGGTGGAACACGTTGTCGCGACCGATGCGCGTACGCCCCTGGATGACGACGTGCGCATGCAAGCGGGTGCCTTCGCCGATATGGACGTGCGGACCGACGATGCTGTAGGCGCCGATCTCCACACCCTCGGCAATGCTCGCCGCCGGATCGACGAGCGCGGTCGGATGTATGAGCGTCGCCATCAGGTCATCCGCACCGCACACATCAGTTCCGATTCGGCCACCACGGCGTCGTCAACGCGGGCCCGTGCCTGGTATTTCCAGATGCCACGCATCTGCTTGAGCAGATCCACTTCGAGAATGAGCTGATCGCCCGCCATGACCGGCTTCTTGAACCGGGTGTTGTCAACGCCGCAAAGGTAATAGACCGAATTGACATCGGGCTCCGCCCCGAGCGTCTCCCCGGTGAGAATGGCGCCTGCCTGGGCGAGTGCCTCGATGATCATTACCCCGGGCATGACCGGATGATTCGGGAAATGACCGGGAAAGAAGGGTTCGTTGATGGTGACGTTCTTGAGCGCGCGGATGTACTTGCCCGCCTCGACTTCGAGAACCCTGTCCACGAGCAGGAAGGGGAAACGGTGTGGCAGTGCCTTGAGCACTGCGTGGATATCCATCGATTTCAATTCAGTTGTCCTTATTGCCTTGCATCGTTGCAAGTTGTTGTTCGAGTGCTCGAATTCGTTCTGCCATTGCATCGAGCTGGCGCAGACGCGAGAAGTTGCGTGTCCATTCCCGATGTTCCATTGACGGCACCGAACCTGTGTAGACGCCCTTGGCCCGTATCGAACGGGTCGCGAACGACACGGCCGACACCACGACGTCGTCGGCGATATCGATGTGCCCCATGATGTTGGCCGAGCCGCCTATCATGCAACGTCTGCCGATGACGGCGCTCCCGGCCACACCTGAACATGCCGCCATCGCAGTATGGTCGCCGATCCGCACGTTGTGGGCGATCTGGATCAGGTTATCGAGCTTCACGCCGTCGCCGATGACGGTATCGCCCAGTGCTCCGCGGTCAACAGTGGTATTTGCGCCGATCTCGACGTCGTTGCCGATGAGCACCCGCCCGATCTGGGGAATCTTGACCCAGCTGCCGTCGGATTCACGCGCGAAGCCGAAACCGTCCGCACCGATGACCGCTCCGGAGTGCAGGATGCAGCGTTCTCCCACGACGCAATGCGGATAGATCACGACGCGCGGATGCAGGCGCGAGAATGCGCCGATGCGCGCGCCCTCGCCGACCACGGAGCCCGCGCCTATGCGCGCCCCGGCTCCGACGACCGCACCGGCACCGATCACGGCGCCAACGGCGACGTGAGCGGTCGGTTCGAGCGCCGCCGACGGATGCACGCTGGCTCCGGCATCGACGCCACCGGTCGTCGCGGGTTCCGGATTCAGCATCTGGGCTACACGTGCAAAATACAGGTAGGGATTGCGCGTCCTGATGTGAGCACGGGTCAGCGCCTCGCCGTCGGCCGGCGGAACGATGATCACCCCGGCGCCGCTGCTGCTCAGTGCGCCGCGGTATCTTGGACTCGCCAGGAAGGAAATGTGGGCCGGGCCGGCACTGTCGAGCGGGGCGACCTGCTCGACCAGCAGATCGGCGTCGCCATGCAGTTCTCCGCCCAGACGGGCGACGATGTCGCCAAGTCTGGCTGCCATGATCGCCTTACTTGGTTGCGGGAGGATCGGCCAGCGCCTTGAGCACCTTTTCGGTGATGTCGATGCGCTGGCTGCGGTAGACCACTTCCTGGAAGATGATGTCGTACTTCTCGGCCTCGGCGATCACCTTGATCGCCTTGTTGGCTTTGTCCAGCACACCCGACAACTCTTCGTTGCGGCGCTGGTTCAAGTCCTCGCGGTACTCGCGTTCCCGCCTCTGCATGTCGCGCGTGAGTTCGCTGAACTCGCGTTCCTTGGCCCGTCGGTCACTGTCGGACAGTGTCACGGCATTCTTTTCCATGTTCTGCTGCATGCCCTGGAGCTGTTTGGCCAGCTTTTCCAGTTCCTGGCTGCGCTTCTCGAATTCCTTTTCCAGCTTCTTCTGGGCGCGCACGGCCGGCGCAGCCTCTCGCAGAATGCGTTCGGTGTCGACGAAGCCGATCTTCACGTCGGTCTCGGCACGGGCCGGCATGACGGAAAGCATGGCCAGGGCGGACAGCAAGGCGATGAGTGCGGAACGTGCGGACATACTCGACCTGTTCATTCGGAATTCGTCTAACTCGTCTGGATCAGAACACGTTGCCCATCTGGAACTGGAAGCGCTGAAGCCTGTCCAGCGGATCCTTGTTGAGCGGCTGCGCGATGCTGAACTTCAGCGGCCCCATGGGCGAACTCCACGCCACGGAAAGGCCGGCACTATAACGCAAATCTCCCAGATTCAGGCTCTGACCATCGGCCCAGACATTGCCGGCGTCGAAAAAGGTACCGAGCCGGAGGGTCTTGTCGAAGCCCGCTCCGGGGAAGGGGAACAGCACTTCGGCGTTCATGACGAGCCGGCGGTCGCCACCGATGGTCGTGCGCAGGATATTGCCATCGGAGTCGCGATCGCGCTCGCCGATCGAAGCCGTCTCGAAGCCGCGCACCGATCCGATGCCGCCAACGTAGAAATTCTTGTAGAAGGGAAGCGGCTTGTCGCCATAGCCGCGGCCATAGCCGACTTCACCATTGAGCATCAGTACGAAATCGCCCCAAAGCGGGAAGTATTGCTGATGCTGGTACGAGGCCTTCATGTAACGCAGGCCGCCGGGCGGCACGGCAAGTTCGCCGTTGACCCGCTGCACGGAACCGCGCGTCGGATAGATGAAACTGTCGCGGTTGTCACGTGCCCAGCCTATGGTGGTCACCAGCGAATTGTTGGTGTCGCCGAACTCCTCGACGAAGCGCTTGTAGCGCTGCGGGCTGTCTTCGTAGGTGTCGATCGAGGTCTGGTCGACCGCCAGACCGAAATTGATGCGGTCGTCTTCACGGATCGGAAAACCCCAGCGCAGGCCCGCTCCGATCGACTGGGTACGGTAGGTACCGATGTTCAGCCTGCGCGGATCCACATTGCGCATGTAGACGTCGAAGCCGCGCGAAATGCCATCCGGGGTGTAGTACGGATCGGTGAACGAAAGCGCATAGGTCTTGTTGATGCTGCCGCTGTTCAGGCTCAGGGACAGCGACTTGCCGCTGCCGAACAGGTTCTGCTGCGATACCGAGGTCGACAGGATGAGACTTTCGGAACTGGAGAAACCGGCACCGAACATCAGGTTGCCGGTCGGCTTTTCCTTCACCGTGACGTTGACGTCGACCTGGTCGGTGGTGCCGGGCACCGCCGGCGTCTCCACCGTGGCGGCGTCGAAATAGCCCAGACGGTCGACCCGCGTGCGCGAACGGTTGATCTTTTCGCCGTCGTACCATGCGCCTTCCATCTGCCGGAATTCTCGGCGGATCACCTGGTCGGCCGTCTTGCTGTTGCCCAGCACATTCATGCGGCGGACGTATACGCGGCGGCCTGGATCGACGAATACCGTGAACGAAACGGTACGGTTGGCCTTGTCCGGTTCAGGTACGGCGTTCACGTTGGCAAAGGCGTAGCCTTCATTGCCCAGCCGGTCGTTGATCGCCTTGGTCGTATCGGTCAGGTTCTTGCGTGAAAAATCCTCGCCGCTCTTGAGCTTCACCAGCTTGCGCAGTTCGTCTTCGGGCAGCAGCAGATCGCCCGACAGCTTGACGTTCGAAACCGTGAACTTCTCGCCTTCGGTGATCGATATCGTGATGTAGATGTCCTGCTTGTCCGGCGTGATCGACACCTGGGTCGAATCGACATTGAATTCGAGATAACCCCGATCCAGATACCAGCTGCGCAGCGTTTCTACATCGGCCCCCAGTTTCTGCTTCGAGTACTGATCGTTCTTGGTGTACCAGGACAGCCAGTTCGGCGTTGTCAGGGTGAGAAGCTTGAGCAGTTCCTTTTCCGTGAATGCACTCGCGCCAACGATGTTGATCTGCCGGATCTTCGCGACTTCGCCCTCGTCGATCTGGAAGTTGATCGCCACCCGGTTGCGCTCAAGCGGTGTGACGATCGTCTTGACCTCGACCGAGTAACGCCCGCGGGAAAGATACTGACGCTTCAGTTCCTGCTCGGCACGATCAAGCACCGCACGGTCGAAAATCCGCGATTCGGCCAGACCGACGTCGCGCAGCCCCTTCTTGATCGCTTCCTTGTCGAATTCCTTCATGCCGGTGAAGTCGAGCGAGGCGATTGCCGGCCTTTCCTCGACAACGACGACCAGTACATCGCCCTCGACCTCGATCCGGACGTCCTTGAAGAAGCCGGTGGCGAACAGCGCCTTGATCGCCGCTGCAGCCTTGTCTTCGTTGAAGCTCTCACCCACCCGGACCGGCAGGTAGTTGAAAACCGTGCCGGCTTCGGTGCGCTGTATGCCTTCCACCCGGATGTCGCGCACGACGAAGGGTTCGAAGGCGTGGGCATGAGCGGACAGCAGGCCCGCGGCGAGTACGGGCAGGAGGAACTTGCGCATCGGGGGAGTCAGTCGGCTGTCAACCGAAAAGGCGATTGATATCGTTGTAGAAGGCGAACGCCATGAGCATCAGCAGGAGGGCGAGACCCAGTTGCTGACCGATTTCCATGAAGCGCGCGGAAACCGGCCCACCCTTTAAAAACTCGATCATATAGTACATCAAGTGTCCGCCGTCCAGCAGCGGGATGGGCAGCAGGTTGAGCACGCCCAGGCTGATGCTGATGAGGGCAATGAACTTGATGTAATGGTCGACACCCATGGCTGCCGACTGACCGGCGTAATCGGCGATCGTGACCGGACCGCTGAGGTTCCTCCAGGACAGTTCGCCAGTGATCATGCGACCGAAAGCCCTGAGACTGAACAGGGCGGTGTCCCAGGTCTGGCCGACCGCCAGCCCCAGCGATTCGACCACGCCATGCTTGACCTCGACGAACAGACGTTCGCGCAGCCCCGGATCGGGCTGCGGGCCGATGCCGAGGCGTCCGAAGCGCTCGCCGCCCTCTTCCACCGTTGCAACCGTTGCCGGAAGCGCAATCCTTGTTCCTGCGCGTTCAACCTCCAGATCCACCGTGCGTCCGCCGCGCTCGCGTACCAGCCCGACCAGTTCAGTCCAGTCGGCAAGCGGATGGCGGTCGATCGACAGGATGCGGTCGCCCATCTGAAGACCGGCTCGCGCTGCAGCGCTGCCTTCGGCGATGGAACCGATCACCGTCGCGATGCGCGGCCGGTAAGGCATCAGACCGGCGCGCTCCATGAGCTGCGCGTCGACGTCGCCACCGATGGACGAAAGGTCGAGCCTGCGTGTGGAAATCTCGTTTCGCTCGTTGATCGTTTCAAGCAACAGCATGCGCTTCTCGATGGCAGCTTTGGCGACATGCCAGCGCAGGTCCTGTGACGAGGAAATCGCCTTCCCGTCGATCGAGCGCACCAGATCTCCGTCTGCTATGCCGGCAACCGCAGCCGGCGTTCCTGCAGCAGGTCCGGCAAGAAGCGGTCTGGGTTCTTCCATGCCGTGGATGAACAGGCCCCAGTAGACGAGAATGGCCAGCAGGAAATTGGCGATCGGTCCGGCCGATACGATGGCAAAGCGCCGTCCCACGCTCTGGCGGTTGAAGGCGCGATGAAGTTCCTCCGCCGCGACTTCGCCCTCGCGCTCGTCGAGCATCTTCACATAGCCGCCAAGCGGAAACACCGACAGCGCCCACTCTGTCCGGTCGGCGCCGTAGCGTCGCATCCAGAGCGGCCGGCCAAAGCCGATGGAAAACCGCAGCACCTTGACACCGCACAATCGCGCGACGCTGTAGTGGCCCAGTTCGTGTACCGTGATCAGGATGCCAAGGGCGAGCGCAAAAGCGCCGATGTAGAAAAGAACGGTCACGTGATTGCCCCGATGATTTCGCGGGCGCGCACGCGCGCGGCGGCATCGGCAGCGAACACCTGTTCCAGCGTGTCGGCGGGCTGATCGGGCAGCGATTCGAGGGTGGCGGCAATCACATCCGCTATGGCACGGAAACCGAGCCGATGTTCCAGGAAGGCTGCAACGGCGACCTCGTTGGCCGCGTTCAGCACGGCCGGGGTACCGCGGCCGGCACGCAGCGCCTCGAAGGCAAGCTTCAGGCAGGGGAAGCGGTCCAGATCCGGACGTTCGAACACCAGATCGGATGCTGCGGCAAGATCCAGCGGGCTGACGCCCGATTCGACCCGTTCCGGCCAGGCCAGTGCGTGAGCGATCGGCGTGCGCATGTCCGGATTGCCCATCTGCGCGAGCACCGAACCATCGACATACTCGACCATGGAATGCACGATGCTCTGCGGGTGGATCACCACATCGATGTGCTCCGCCGGGGTATCGAAGAGCCAGTGCGCCTCGATCACCTCCAGCCCCTTGTTCATCATGGTGGCCGAGTCCACCGATATCTTGCGCCCCATTTCCCAGTTCGGGTGTGCGCAGGCCTGCTCCGGCGTCACGTCGGCCAGATCGGCGATGGGCGTGCGGCGAAACGGGCCGCCGGACGCGGTCAGCAAGATCCGGCGTACGCCCGCGCGTCCGGCGGCCGGCATGCACTGGAAGACGGCGTTGTGCTCGCTGTCTATCGGCAGCAGCGAGGCCCGGTGGTCGGCCACTTCGCGCATGAACAGTCCGCCCGCCATGACCAGGCTTTCCTTGTTGGCGAGCAGGATGCGCTTGCCGCCGCGCGCCGCAGCCAGAGTCGGTCTCAGGCCCGCAGCACCGACAATGGCTGCCATCACCGTGTCTACTTCGGGCAGCGAGGCGATCCGTTCGAGCGCATCGGCGCCATGCATCACTTCGGTGCCCACCTTGCCGGCAAGCAAAGCCTGCAGACGGGTGGCCGAGGCGGTGTCGGCCACCACGGCAAACCGTGGCGCAAAGGCGATGCACTGCTCTGCCAGCCGGTCGATCTGGCGATGACCGGACAATGCGATCACCTCGAAGCGATCCGGATGACGGGCGACCACGTCCAGTGTGCTCACGCCTATCGATCCGGTCGCCCCCAGTACGGTCAGTCTGCGCATCAGTTCGATAGTCCGTTGGATGTGTTCAGCAGATAGAGCCCGATCAGCGGGAGCGTGGCGGTCAGGCTATCGACGCGATCAAGTATGCCGCCATGACCGGGCAACAGCTGGCTGCTGTCCTTCATGCCCGCTCGCCGTTTCATCATCGATTCGAACAGGTCGCCGACTATGCTCACGGCGGTCAGCAGCAGAAGCAGCACGGACCAGACCGGCGCTGAAGGGACCGCCAGACCGGCATCGTCGAGCAGCGGCGCAATTGCGGCCCCGTAGATCTGTACCGCGAGAACCGCACCGGCCGCACCTTCCCATGTCTTGCCCGGACTGATGGTCGGAGCAAGCTTGTGGCGGCCGAAGGATCTGCCGGCGAAATAGGCCGCAATATCGGCGATCCATACCACGGCCATCAACAGCAGCAGCGGCAGCACTCCGACCGCGCGCAACTGGATCAGGGCCAGGGAGGGTGGCAACAGTACGACAACGCCGGTGACCACGAGCACCGCCTGCGATGGCCTGAGCGTGCGCCACATCCAGAACGGAACCGCGAGCAGCCAGCACAATGCGGCGACCGAGTGCAGCACGGTGATCGCCGTGCCGGCTTCCTGACGCAGCCCGTAGGCATCGAACGCGAAGCGCGCACAACCGGCAACGAGAAGAAAGGTCAGGACGCCGGACGCTCGCGCCGTCCAGGTGCCGAAACCGGCCAAACGCGCCCACTCCCAGCCAGCCAGACCGAGTATGACCGCTACCAGCCAGGAAAATGCCGGCAGGTCCATCCCCCACAGCGCGGCGGAAAGCCCCGCCAACAGGGCGATGGCGGTCAGGACCCGCTGTCTAAGCATGCCCGCCGGACGCCGCGGCGGCCTGAACCTGTTCGCTGGTGCGCCCGAAACGCCGCTCGCGCTGCTGATAGGACTCGATTGCCTGGTCGATGGCGGCACCGTTGAACTCCGGCCACAGGCTTTCGGTGAAATACAGTTCGGTATACGCCAATTGCCACAAAAGGAAATTGCTGATGCGTTGCTCACCGCCGGTGCGGATGAACAGATCGGGCTCCGGCGCATAGGCCATTGACAGATGGGGAGCCAGTTCCTGCTCCGTAAAGCCGTCGCGGCGTTCAGGATGCGCCTGCAGCATGCGTTCGACTGCCTGCAGGATGTCCCATCGGCCGCCGTAGTTGGCGGCGATGGTCAGATTCAGGCCGGCATTGCCTTCCGTCATCGCCTCGGCACTGCGGATCAGCTCGACCAGACGTGGTTCGAAACGGCTCAAATCGCCGACGACGCGCAGCCGGATGCCGTTCTCGTGGAGCCTGACAACTTCGTCTTCGAGCGCCCGGACGAACAGTTGCATCAGGAAATTCACCTCTTCGGCCGGTCGGCGCCAGTTCTCGGAACTGAAGGCGAACAGCGTCAGGTAACCCACGCCGCGCTCGGCGCAGCGCTTCACCACGGCGCGGACCGCCTCCACGCCCTTGCGGTGACCGGCGACACGCGGCATGAAGCGACGACGCGCCCAGCGGCCATTGCCATCCATGATGATGGCGATGTGACGCGGAATGGCGGTCGAACCGTTGTTCGAGGACAAGATCGGAACCTCCGGCCTCAAACGGCCATCAGGTCCTGTTCCTTTTGCGCCAGCTGCTTGTCGACCTCGGCGATGTAGCGGTCGGTCAGCTTTTGCACGTCGTCCTGCGCACGACGTTCGTCGTCCTCGGAAATCTCCTTTTCCTTGACCGCTTCCTTGAGCGCATTGTTGGCATCGCGACGCAGATTGCGCACGGCGACACGCGCATTTTCCGCCTCGCCGCGGACCACCTTGATCAGTTCCTTGCGGCGCTCTTCCGTGAGCGGCGGCATCGGCACGCGTACGATGTCGCCCATGGCCGAAGGGTTCAGCCCGAGATCGGAGTCGCGGATGGCTTTCTCGACGACCGGCAACATCTTCTTTTCCCAGGGTTGCACGCCGATGGCGCGGGCATCGATCAGCGTCACGTTGGCGACCTGCGACAAAGGCACCATGGAGCCGTAGTAGTCGACCTGGATGTGATCGAGGATGCCGGTATGCGCCCGCCCGGTGCGCACCTTCCCGAAGTCGGTCTTGAGCGACTCCAGGGTCTTCTGCATCTTCTGTTCGGTGGTTTTCTTCAACTCGGGGATCATGACGTCGCCTCTTGTTGGAAGGAACAGCCGTATCGAGACGGCCGCCGGGCACGGGAGCGCCAGGCTCCCGCCGCACTATATATGGACCAGCGTACCTTCGTCTTCGCCCATTACGACCCGCTTCAACGCGCCAGCCTTGAAGATGCTGAACACCTTGATCGGCAACTGCTGGTCGCGACACAGCGCCAGTGCAGTGGCGTCCATCACCTTCAGGTCGCGGCTGATGGCTTCGTCGAAGCTGATCCGGTCGTAGCGCGTGGCGCTCTTGTCTTTCATCGGATCGGCGCTGTAGACGCCATCGACCTTGGTTGCCTTCAGCACGATTTCGGCTTCGATCTCGCGACCGCGCAGCGCGGCAGCGGTGTCGGTGGTGAAGAAAGGATTGCCGGTACCTGCGGCGAAGATGACGACCTTGCCCTCTTCGAGGTAGCGGATCGACTTGCCGCGGATATAGAACTCGACCACGGGCTCGATGCTGAGCGCCGATTGCACGCGCGCGGCGACGCCGGCCTGACGCATCGCGTCGCCCAGCGCCAGCGCATTCATCACGGTCGCCAGCATGCCCATGTAGTCGGCGGTGGCGCGATCCATGCCGGCCGCGCCACCCGCCACGCCACGGAAGATGTTGCCTCCGCCGATCACGACGCCTACTTCCACGCCCAGGGAGCGGATTTCGGCCACTTCAGCGACGATGCGTGCAAGCATGTCGCGGCTGATGCCGTAGTCGTCGTCGCCCATGAGGGCTTCGCCCGACAGCTTCAGAAGGATGCGGCGATAGGCAACAGTCATGCAGGCTCCCGGGCTCAGGCCTTGGCGGCCGCTGCGGCGGCAGCCTGGGCGGCGACTTCGGCTGCGAAGTCAGTGGTCTTCTTCTCGATACCTTCGCCGACCACGTACAGCGTGAAGGAGGCGATCTTCGCCGACCTGGCCTTCAGCAGTTGCTCGATGGTCTGCTTGCCATCCTCGGCCTTGACGAATACCTGGCCCAGCAGGGTGACTTCCTTCAGATACTTCTGCACCGAGCCTTCGGCGATCTTGGCGATCATCTCTTCCGGCTTGCCTGCCTCGCGCGCCTTCTCTACCGCAACGCGACGTTCGGCGTCGATCAGGTCGGCCGATACGCCGGTGGAGTCGAGCGACTTCGGCTTCGATGCGGCGATGTGCATGGCCAGATCCTTGGCCATCGTATCGTCGCCACCGACCACGTCGACCAGCACGCCGATCTTCGAACCGCCGTGCACGTAGCTTGCGACCTTGCCTTCGGCCTGAACGCGCACAAAGCGACGGATGGACATGTTCTCGCCGATCTTGCCGACCAGGGCAGCGCGGGTGGTCTCGACCGAACCTTCGCCGAACGGCAGCGCCGACAGCGCATCGACGTCAGCCGGGTTGTTCTCGGCAACCAGCCTGGCGCAACCATTGACCAGTGCGAGGAAATCGTCGTTCTTGGCCACGAAGTCGGTTTCGCAGTTCACTTCGACCATGGCGGCAGTCTTGCCGTCCGCCGCCAGGAACAGACCCACCACACCCTCAGCGGTCACGCGGGCAGCGGCCTTGCTTGCCTTGTTGCCCAGCTTCACGCGGAGAATCTCTTCCGCCTTCGCCAGATCGCCTTCCGCTTCGGTCAGCGCCTTCTTGCATTCCATCATCGGAGCGTCGGTTTTTTCGCGCAGCTCCTTGACCATACCTGCGGTGATTTCCGCCATGCTCATTCCTGCCTATCAGTGCGTATCGTGGAAACGATCGGTTGATACAACTGCGGGCGCCGAGGCGCCCGCATCGTTCGATCAGGCCTGCTGCTCGCTTTCGCCTTCGCCCTCGACCTCGACGAACTCGTCCTCGGACTTCAACTGGGCAACCAGGTCTGCAGCGGCGCTGTTGCGGCCTTCGAGAATGGCATCGGCCACCCCCGAAGCGTACAGACGGATCGCACGGCTGGAGTCATCGTTGCCCGGAATGACATAATCGACGCCCAGCGGCGAATGGTTGGTATCGACCACCGCCACGACCGGTATGCCCAGCTTGTTCGCTTCGGTGATCGCGATCTTGTGGTAGCCGACATCGATCACGAACAGCGCGTCCGGCAGACCGCCCATGTCCTTGATGCCGCCGATGCTCTTCTGCAGCTTGACCAGTTCGCGCTGCAGCACGAGCGCTTCCTTCTTGGGCATGCGCTCCATCGAACCATCCTCGACCATGGTTTCCAGGTCCTTGAGGCGCTTGACCGAAAGCTTCAGTGTCTTGAAATTGGTGAGCATGCCGCCCAGCCAGCGTTCGTCGACATAGGGAACGCCCGCGCGCTGAGCTTCTTCGGCCACGATTTCTCGAGCCTGGCGCTTGGTACCCACCATCAGCACCGTGCCCTTGTTGGCCGACATGCGGCGAATGAAAGACATCGCATCGTTGTAACGGGCGACGGTCTTTTCCAGATTGATGATGTGAATCTTGTTGCGATGGCCGAAAATGAAGGGGGCCATCTTGGGGTTCCAGAAGCGGGTCTGGTGCCCGAAATGGACACCCGCTTCCAGCATTTCGCGCATGGATACGGACATTCGTGTTCTCCGAACAGGGTTTGACCTCCGCCCGGCCGCGTTCGCAACCGGAACTTCCGGCGGCGCACCCTATCGGTTCAGTCCCTTGCATGGATTCGGCAAGGACACCGGGCGTGTGGATTTGCCTGACGTACCCGCCATCGGGTACTGAAATCAGACAGCCAGCAATTCTAGCAGCCGCAATGCGACAAACTCAAGTCACGCAACCCCGCGCGTTTGCCCGCCGGAACCGCTTCAGCTAACCTGCTGTCCCTCTGATCATCGTTGCAGAACCATTTCATGAGCGTCACCATCAAGACTGCGGAAGAAATCGAGAGCATGCGCGTCGCGTGCAGACTGGCTTCCGAGGTGCTCGACTACATCGAGTCCCATGTCCAGCCGGGCGTCACGACCGCCGAACTCGACCGTCTCTGCCACGACTATATGGTGAACGTGCAGCAGACCATCCCTGCTCCGCTGAATTACGCGCCGCCCGGCTACAGCCCTTATCCGAAATCGATCTGCACTTCCGTCAACCATGTCGTGTGTCACGGCGTGCCGGCGGAGCGCGTGCTGAAGAAGGGCGATATCGTCAATCTGGACATTACCGTCATCAAGAACGGCTTCCATGGCGATACGAGCCGCATGTTCATCGTCGGTGGCGAAACGACCAAACAGGCTGCTCGCCTGTGTGCCATCACCTACGAGTGTCTCTGGCTGGGAATTTCCCGCGTCAAGCCGGGTGCCCGACTGGGCGACATCGGTCATGCGATACAGCGTCACGCCGAAAGCAATGGATTTTCCGTCGTTCGCGAGTTCTGCGGGCACGGCATCGGTCGCAAGTTCCACGAGGAGCCGCAGGTTCTGCACTACGGCAAGCCGGGCACCGGCATGGAACTGCAGGAGGGCATGATCTTCACCATCGAGCCCATGATCAATGCCGGCCGTGCCGCCGTGTCCGAGTTGCCGGACGGCTGGACCATTGTCACTCGCGATCGCAGCCTTTCTGCGCAATGGGAACACACGGTGCTGGTCAGCGCTTCGGGCGTCGAGGTGTTGACCCTGTCGGCCGGCAGCCCTCCACCGGCCATGGTCGGCGACACAGTCCGGGCGGCCTGAGTGGTTGCGGTTCCGCGCGAAGCCGACACCCTCCGCGCTCTGGTCGGCACGCTGCGCAGCGAGCTGGCGGCCGGTCAGAGCGCATTCCGGGCACGCTTCGAGCGGGTCGGAGACAGCCGCCGCATGCTCGCAGCGAGAGCGCGTGCCGTCGACGATGCCCTGCGCCGTCTGTGGGTGGCGGTCGGTCTGCCGCGCTCGGTCGCGCTGGTGGCGGTCGGTGGCTACGGCCGCGGCGAACTCTACCCGGCGTCTGACGTCGACGTGCTGTTCCTGCTTCCGGCCGAAGTGACGCCCGATACCATAGCCCGACTGGAGCAGCTCGTCGGCCTGCTCTGGGACATCGGTCTGGACATCGGACACAGCGTGCGTTCGGTGACCCAGTGCGTGGAGGAGTCTGCACGCGACATCACGGTCGAAACCACGCTGCTCGAAGCGCGCCTGCTTGCGGGCTCGCGCAAGCTTTTTCGGGAACTGACCGGCACGCTCGAAGCGCGTCGCGACCCGGGGGCTTTTTTCAAGGCCAAGCGTCTGGAGCAGGACGAGCGCCATCAGCGCTTCCAGGAAACACCCTACAGCCTCGAACCGAACTGCAAGGAAAGCCCGGGCGGGCTGCGCGACCTGCAAGTGATCCAGTGGATTGCCCGCGCCAGCAAGCTCGGAGCGACCTGGAGCGAACTGGCGGCGCGGGGACTGATCACGGCCGCAGAAGCGCGCCAGCTCTCCCGCGTCGAGCGCTTCATGCGCGATACACGGGTACGCCTTCACCTCATCTCGCGCAGGCGCGAGGACCGGCTCATTTTCGATCACCAGGAAGCGATGGCTGCTGCCTTCGGTCTGGCCGCCACGCCGAACCGGAGAGCTTCCGAGGTGTTCATGCAGCGCTATTACCGCAGCGCCAAGACCATCACCCAACTGAACACGATACTGCTGCAGAACATCTCGGCTGCGCTCTTTCCGGCGGCCGACGGTGCCCTGATGCCCATCAACGAGCGTTTCCAGTCCAGCAGGGAACTGCTGGACGTGGTCGATGAACAAGTGTTCGAACGCGAACCGGGCGCCCTGCTCGAGTGTTTCACGCTGCTCCAGCGACACAGCGAACTGAAAGGGATGACAGCCCGCACGCTGCGCGCCCTGTGGCGCGCTCGCCGCCTGATCGATGCGAAGTACCGCCGCGATCCGAAGAACCGCGCGCTTTTCCTGTCACTGTTCCAGCAGACACGCGGACTGGTGCACGAAATCCGCCGCATGAACCAGTACGGCATTCTGGGGCGCTATCTGCCGGCGTTCGGGCGCATCGTCGGTCAGATGCAGCACGATCTGTTTCACGTCTACACGGTAGATCAGCACATCCTGCAGGTGATGCGCAATGTGCGCCGCTTCACCATGTCCGAGCACGCGCACGAGTATCCCTTGCTGTCACGCCTGATCACCGGTTTCGAGCGGCGCTGGCTGCTTTACCTTTCGGCACTGTTCCATGACATCGCCAAGGGGCGCGGTGGCGACCACTCCCAGCTCGGCATGCGGGACGCGAGCCAGTTCTGCCGTCAGCACGGCTTGACGGCGGACGACGCGGAACTGGTGGTCTTCCTCGTCGAACATCACCTTTCGATGTCATCGGTAGCACAGAAGCAGGATCTGTCCGATCCGGACGTGATCCGCGATTTTGCCCGCGTGGTGCGCAGCGAGCGCCGCCTGACCGCGCTGTACATCCTGACCCACGCCGACATCCGCGGCACCAGTCCCAAGGTCTGGAACGCCTGGCGCGGCAAGTTGCTGGAAGACCTCTATTTCTCGACCCTGCGCGTCTTGCACGGCGACGGTGCCCACGCGTCCGGCAGCGGTGACCGTCAGGAAGAAGCCCGCCACCTGCTGCGCTATTTCGGGTTGCGAGATGGCGTCGAGAAGGCATTCTGGTCGCGCCTGGACACCGTGTACTTCATGCGTCACGAGCCGGACGAGATTGCCTGGCACACCCGCATGCTGTATTTCCAGGTGGATACCGAAACGCCTGTGGTGAAGGCGCGGCCGAACCAGGTGGGCGACGGTCTGCAGGTGATGGTGTACGCCCCCGACCAGCTCGATCTGTTCATGCGTCTGTGCGGATTCTTCGGGCGGCTGGGTTACACCATCGCCGACGCGAAGATCCACACCACGACCGACGGCCATGCGCTTGACAGCTTCGTGCTGCTCGATCCCAATCGCCATCTCAATTCGCGCGACATGATCGCGCTGATCGAAACCGGGCTGGTCGAACGGCTGCAGGCAAGAATGGCGCCGGAACAGCCGCTGGCGGGTCGTCTCTCGCGCGAAGTACGGCATTTTCCGATCTCGCCCTCCATCGTGATCAAACCGGACGAACGCCGCCAGCATCACATCATGCATGTCACTGCCGCCGACCGTCCCGGACTGCTCTATTCGGTCGCGAGAGTGCTTGCCGCGCACGACATCAAGCTGCACACCGCGAAGATCACCACGCTGGGCGAACGGGCCGAGGACGTTTTTCTCATTTCCGGCGCGGTGCTGGAAAACAGCGCAACGCTCATCCGGCTCGAGCAGGAACTGCTGGGCGAACTCGCCGTATCCTGAACCACGGTGTCGCCCGCAGCCGCGGAATCGGCGCAGCGAACTGACGACATGCTGTCGTCCGACTTGGGGCGGACGGTGCAAGCCTTCGAGGCATCTCGCCGCACGTGAAGCACCCCGACGAATACCCGCGGTGCCTTCAGTCCTCGCCGGTGTTGTCGCCGGGAAAGAGCACATCCGTAAAACCGAAGCGCGTGAAGTCGCGTACACGCATCGGGTAAAGAATGCCGTCGAGATGGTCGCACTCGTGCTGTACCACTCGTGCATGGAAGCCGTCGACTTCTCGCGAAACCGGTTTGCCCTGAGGGTCGAAGCCGCTATAAAGAAGGCGGCTGAAGCGCGGAACCACGCCGCGCAGGCCGGGTACCGACAGGCAACCTTCCCATCCCTCTTCCTGTGCATGGCCCAAGGGCGTGAGCAGCGGATTGACCAGCACGGTGAAGGGTACGACCGGCGCATCCGGGTAACGCGCCGACGGTGATCCGCCGAAAACCACTACCCGCAGATCGATGCCGATCTGCGGCGCCGCAAGCCCGGCGCCTTGGGCCGCATGCATGGTGTCGATCAGGTCGCTGACCAGCGCATCCAGTTCAGCCGAACCGAAGTGCTCGACCGGACGGGAGACGCGCAGCAGACGGGGGGCACCCATGCGCAGGATGTCGCGGATCAAGGGCAGCCCCGCTCGTCGCACAATCTTTCCAGAAGGTGGCGTACCCGTCGCATCGCCGTCTGCAGCATCGCTTCGATCGCGCTCATCTCGATGCCGTGAGCGGAATCGCCGCGGCCCGCCGCGTGATTCACCACCACGTTGAGCGCGGCGTAGGCCAGCCCGGCCTCGCGCGCAAGCACGGCTTCCGGCATGCCTGTCATGCCGACCACGTCGGCCCCGTCCCGCTCCATGCGGTCGATTTCTGCCGCGGTCTCAAGTCGCGGCCCCTGGGTAGCGGCATAGACGGCGCCATCGACGACCGCCTCGCCGGCCGCGGCAGCCGCCGCAAGCAGGCGTGACCGGAGTTCCCGATCATAGGGCTCGGTGAAATCGACGTGTCTGACCTGACCGTCGTGGCCATCGAAAAAGGTGGAGGCTCGCCCCCATGTGTAGTCGATGATCTGGTCGGGAACGACCAGAGTACCGGGCCCGAGGTCGGCCCGGATGCCGCCGACCGAGGCAACGGAAACGATTTGGCGGGTACCCGCGCTTGCGAGCGCGGACACGTTCGCTCGATAGTTCACGCGATGTGGCGGTATGGTGTGGCCATAGCCGTGTCGTGCGATGAACACCAGCTCGATGCCGCCGAGGCGCCCGAAGGTGAGGGGTCCCGAAGGCTCGCCGTAAGGGGTTCTGACCAGCTCTCGCCGCGTGACATCCAGATTCGCGAGCTGAGTCAGCCCGCTCCCGCCGATGATGGCCAGCATTCTCCGAACTCCGGATCAAAGCCCGCAAGTATAGGGCGCCAACGCCCGGCATGCCGACTGCGAGCCCGACGCGGCCGGCACCGGACGCGGGCGTCCTGTGCCGGCCGGTTGGACCGGGTCAGCCGCGGGTACGTCTCGCGATGGCGCCAATCAGGCCGAGACCGGCCAGCAGCATGCCCCAGTGTGCGGGCTCCGGCACCGCCACGACCGATGCGCCGCCGTAAGCCGTCAAGTCATAGCTCACGACGTCGTCGCTCGTATTGGCCAGCGTGAACAGGATGCGCCCCTGCTTCACCGCTGAGGACATGCCCGAGTAGGTGTCCAGCCACGCTTCGGAAACGGTGAGCACGCCGCCGCCGACGCTTTCCATGCCGACATGACTGAACGCGAGCAGTCCATCCGCCGGAACCATGCCCAGATCGTAGGTGAGCAGGTAGTCGAATGAAATGATCAGCAGCGACTGAGCGCCCAGTTCCAGCGAGAACGATCGTGCGTAGTTCGCGCCTGCCAGTTCGACCGAATCCACGCTGGCATCGAGCGACTCCATCGGGTTGGGCAGCAGGCGCCAGTTCGGATTGCTGCCGTCGTCGTTGAAGTTCTTGTCGGGGAAAGCGGCTCCGCTTACCGACGAAGCGGCGACGCTTCCCACCGAACTTGTCAGATCGCTGGTCCAGTCTTCCGCGTCTGCCCAGTCGCTCTCCATGCTGTTGAACGTGCTGGCGTGGGAGCTGAAATCGCTTCCTGCCAGATAGGCGGGTTCGACATTCTCATCAAGCGCGATCAGCCGGAAATCGATCGAAAACCAGTCCAGCGTCGACGATGCCGTCGCCGCATGAGCCATGTTCGCGCTCCCAAACAGCGCCAGTGCGATCGCGCTGGCACCGAAAAAAGTTCTGTTCATGTGCGTGTTCTCCTTCCGTTGCGCAGCAGCGGCGACAGCCGCCGCTGCGCGGAACAACGATTCAGGGCCGATTACTTGACGACCGGCAGGCTGGAATGATTCTCACCGGTGTTCAGGCACTTCGGATGACCGAAGCCACCCAGGCTGATACCGGTTGCCGGATCGATATCGAACACGATGTTGTCCGGCCGCGTCGCATCGCCCGAGACGCCACCGACAGCCGCCATCTGATCCAGTCCGAGCAAGGCGCGCACCCGCCAGCCGATGTTGTGGTCGGCGCAGGAGGTGTCGCCACTGACGCCGACGGCGCCCTTGAGCACATTGCCTTTGTAGAGGCCGAGGCCCCCGCCGAACACGTTGACGCCGCCGATACGACGACCGACCATGGGATCCTGGATCTGCCCATAGTTCATCGGATTTCCGCGGTAGGCGGTCTCCGTATCCACCGGATTGCTGTGCTGCAGGCCGTACAGGCTGCCGCCCGGTTGTACGGCCGCATACAGGTTGGCGGTCGACAGCGCCAGGCCATTGAGGCTGAAGGCATTGGCGGTGTTTGCCTTCTGTGCCGAAATCACCCGGCTGCCCGGCCACTGGGCGCCGCGATCGCCGCCGGAGAACGCCACCGCGCACACGACACCGTCGCGATCGACAATGGTTGCCCACATGTCGAAGTCCAGCCCTTCGTTTTCTGCGGCAACGGCCGCCACCAGGGCTGCCTTGAGCTGGGCATGGACCGAACCGCCATTGCCAAGCCCGAGTTCGGCCGGCGAACAACCCGCATGCACGGCGGCGCTGGCGCCGATGGCAAGCGTTGCGAACAATACCTTCCTGACCTCTTTGATCTTCATTTCGTCCTCCTGGAACATTCATTGAATTCGGTTCGCCGCCGATCAAAGTGGGCCAGGCGGGACCACCGGTCCGTCCGGACACTCGCTGGGGCTGGGGCAAACCACTGAATTGAAATAGTCCGGTTGCTCTGCGGCAACCTGTGAAGGCACGTCGACGCCGCTCGGCGTGAAGCAGGCACGCATTGCGGCAGCGGAATGATGACAGCTTCCGGCTTGCAGGACGATGACAAGCAGGAAGACCATCCATCCGGATGACCGCGGGGCATTCGACATCAGGGGATAGCCGCGCCGTGCTACCATGCCGGGTTTGTCTTCTTGGCCTCTCCCCAAATGTCCCGCTCCATACGCAATATCGCCATCATCGCGCACGTCGATCATGGCAAGACCACGCTGGTCGACCAGCTGCTGCGCCAGTCCGGCACCTTCGCTTCGCACCAGCAGGTGTCCGAGCGGGTGATGGATTCCGGCGATATCGAAAAGGAACGCGGCATCACGATTCTTGCCAAGAACTGCGCGATCGAATACGAAGGCACGCACATCAACATCGTCGATACACCGGGTCACGCCGACTTTGGCGGAGAGGTCGAGCGCGTGCTGTCGATGGTCGATTCCGTGCTGCTGCTGGTCGACGCCGTCGAAGGCCCGATGCCGCAGACGCGCTTCGTCACCCGCAAGGCGCTCGCCCTGGGCCTGAAGCCCATCGTCGTGGTGAACAAGATCGACCGCCCGGGTGCGCGTCCGGACTGGGTGATCAACCACACCTTCGATCTGTTTGACAAACTGGGTGCGACGGAAGAACAGCTCGACTTCCCGGTCGTGTTCGCGTCGGCGCTCAACGGATTTGCCATGCTGGAATCCGACAAGCCGGGCACCGATATGCGCCCGCTGTTCGAAACCATCCTGAAGCACGTGCCGCAGCCGGAAGTCGACGAAGACGCCCCGCTGCAACTGCAGATCTGTTCGCTCGACTACTCGACCTACATCGGCCAGCTCGGCATTGGCCGCATCAAGCGCGGCCGCATCAAGCCGAACCAGGAAGTGGTCGTCTATTACGGAGACGATAGCCGCGGCAAGGCCAAGGTCGGTCAGGTGCTCACCTTCAAGGGTCTCGACCGCACGCAGGCGGAAACGGCCAGCGCGGGCGACATCGTGCTGGTGTCCGGTATCGAGCAGGTCGGCATCGGCGTCACCATCTGTGACCCGGAATCGCCGGAGCCGATGAAGCCGATCGCGGTCGACGAACCGACGCTGACCATGAACTTCATGGTGAACGCCTCGCCTCTGGCGGGTCGCGAAGGCAAGTTCGTCACCAGCCGCCAGATCCGCGAGCGCCTGGAGAAAGAACTGCTGAAGAACGTGGCGCTGCGCGTCGAGTACACCGACGACTCCGACGTCTTCCTGGTGTCGGGTCGCGGCGAACTGCACCTGACCATCCTGCTGGAAAACATGCGCCGCGAAGGCTACGAGCTGGCGGTCGGTCGCCCGCGCGTGGTGTTCAAGGAAATCGACGGCGTGAAGTGCGAGCCGTACGAAATGCTCACCGTCGACGTCGAGGAAACCCATCAGGGCGGCGTGATGGAGGAACTGGGCCGCCGCCGCGGCGAAATGATGGACATGCAGCCGGACGGCAAGGGGCGCGTGCGTATCGAGTACCGCATCCCGGCGCGCGGCCTGATCGGCTTCCAGGGCGAATTCCTGACGCTGACCCGCGGCACCGGTCTGGCCAGCCATGTGTTCGACGACTACGGCCCGATGGCCGGCGCCATGTCGGAGCGCCGCAACGGCGTGCTCATTTCGCAGAACGATGGCGAAGCGGTGGCCTACGCGCTGTGGAACCTGCAGGACCGCGGCCGCATGTTCGTCAATCCGGGCGATGTGCTGTACGAAGGCATGATCATCGGCATCCACTCGCGCGACAACGATCTGGTGGTGAACCCGATCAAGGGCAAGCAGCTCACCAACGTGCGCGCCTCGGGCACCGACGAAGCCGTGCGCCTGATTCCGCCGATCGCGCTGACGCTGGAATCGGCGATCGAATTCATCGCCGACGACGAGCTGGTGGAAATCACGCCGAAGAACATCCGTCTGCGCAAGCGTCACCTGAAGGAGCACGAGCGCAAGCGCGCGTCGCGCGAAGAGGCCTGAGTACGTACGCGGGCACTGCGCGCCCACGCGGGAATCAAGCCGGCACCGGAGACGATGCCGGCTTTTTTCATGGCGTCGCGATCGCTCGGGCGCGGCGACTGGCGAAACCGATCAGACCTGGCCCGGCCAGCCGCATGACCCGGGTTCCGGCTTCGGGTGCGGAGGCGATACGGAAGCCGTCGGCGCCATGACTCACCTGATAAGGGCTGGACCGACCGTTCACCTCGATCGCGTCGACGTTGCCGGGACGGCTGCCGCCGAGCATCTGGGTACCACTACCTTGACTGTTGGCTCCCCGCAGACCGGGTTCGCCGGCGCGGCTCCTGGTCAGACCGCGGGCGCCGGAAACATCGTTACGCCTGACATCGTGGGCGTCGAATCCTCCATTTCCGGCATCCATCGCGACCGATCGGCCGTCTCACCGGGCACGGTGACCGCTGCCCACAGCCTTCTTGAGCTCGTCGTTGTCGACACGGGGAAGCAGGTCGGCCTGTACCTGACCTGCGATCAGGGCGAGCGCCGACATCGTGGTGCAGCTTGTCCGCTTCCGTTTCTTCCGGTGTTTCCGCTGGGCTCGGAATCGGGTTGCCCTCCGCTTGGCGCTGCTCGAATTGAACGATCGTTCAAACGCGCTGCGGAGAGCTGGATGCGGATCGCGGACTGTCGTGTTCCGCGAGAGTCCGTCTTCTAGGCGGCGAGCGGTTCGAACCCCGTAACGCGCGCGAAGGTGGCCTGCAGAAGGCGGGCATCCGTGCTTGCGCGGTGGCGCACCAGTTGCAGCGATGCCTGGATGGAAGCCTTCGCCTCGTGCCAGCGCGCGGCCTGCACTTCGTCCAGCAATTCGCGCAGGCTGTTCAGCCGGAAGCGTTGCAGCACGCCGGTTTCTTCGTAGAGCAGGCCGAGCCAGGACATGTCCTGCCCCCACGCATCGGTATAGACGGTGCGGCCTGCAAGCAGATCGTTGAGCTGATGGGCGACTTCGCGCGCATCGCGACCCCGCTCCTCCAGCAGCGCGCGACTGATGCCATGCACGGATTCGGCGCTGCGGTCCCAGTGCGTCCAGCCCTGCATCGGCCGGATCAGGAAGCAGTGCGTGCTCAGGTCATCGAGCACGCAACCGACCTCGATCGGATAACTGCCGCCGCCGAAGCCGGACGCCTCCACATCGAGAAAGACCGGCAGGGCAAGTGGGGCGGCGCCGGCCATGCGCTACTCCTTCAGCGCATAGATGGCGGGCAGGTTGCGCCATGCACCGCGCACATCCATGCCATAGCCGAATACATAGCGGTCCGGCAGCACCAGCCCGGTGAAGTCGGGCGCGATGGGCTTGCTCCGCCCGGTGCTCTTGTCCGAGAACACCGCGGTCAGGCAGCGTCCGGCGCCCCTGGAAAGAATGTGCTGGCGGATGGCAGCCAGCGTGATGCCTTCGTCCAGGATGTCATCGAGTACCAGCACGGTGCGGCCGGCCAGCGGAGCTCGCGGTTCGCTGATCCAGCGCAGTTCTCCACCGGAGGTCTCGTCACCGTAGCGGGTGACGTGCAGGTAGTCGAAATCGAGCGGAAAGGCGAGTCGCGGCAGCAGATTGCCGGTAAACACCACCGCACCGCCCATCACCGACAGAAGCAGCGGATAGCTGTCGCCGACCGCAGCCGTGATCTCCATCGCCAGACGCTGAACGGCCGCGTCGACCTCGGCCGCCGTGCAGATCAGTTCGGCGCCGTCGAGCAGCGCCTGCGCCTCGGCGAGACGGCTCACGCTGCGTCGGCTTCTCGCGACTGTTCCTGCGCGTCCATCCAGGCGGTGAAGGCAGCGCCGACTTCCGGATGCTTGCGCGCCAGCGCCACGGTCGCCTGCAGATAGCCGAGCTTGGAACCGCAGTCGTAACGCGTGCCCTTGAACGGATAAGCGAGCACGGCCTCTTCCTTGAGCAATGCGGCAATGGCATCGGTCAGTTGGAGTTCGCCGCCGGCGCCCGGCGAGATCATGCGCAGGTGATCGAAGATGCGCGGCGTCAGAACGTAGCGACCGACCACGGCAAGGGTTGACGGCGCCACTTCGGGCTTGGGCTTTTCGACGATGCCGGTCACGCCATACAGGCCGCCGACGTCGGCATCGGTACTGACGATGCCATAGCTTCCGGTCTGGCTGCGCGGTACTTGCTGCACACCGAGGATGGAACGGCCGAAGCGGTCGAATATGTCGGTCATCTGCTTCAGTATCGGCGGCTCGCCATCGATCAGGTCATCGGCAAGCACGACGGCAAAGGGCTCGTCACCCACCACCGGTGCGGCGCACAGCACGGCATGGCCCAGACCCAGCGGTTCCGACTGGCGGATGTAGATGCAGTTCACATGCTTGGGTACCGTATTGCACAGTGCCAGCAGATCGTGCTTCTGCTTCATTTCGAGCTCGTGCTCCAGCTCGTAGGCCTTGTCGAAATGATCGGCGATCGAGCGCTTGGTGCGACCGGTGATGAAGATGAGGTCGGTGCAGCCCGCGGCCACCGATTCTTCGACTGCGTACTGGATCAGCGGTTTGTCGACCACCGGCAGCATTTCCTTCGGATTGGCCTTGGTAGCGGGCAGGAACCGGCTGCCCAGACCGGCGACCGGAAACACGGCTTTACGTACGGATTTCATCTATCTATGACTCCCTGTTGCCGAGCAGCGACAGCAGCCCGGACTCATCGAGGATATTAATACCCAGTTCTTGCGCTTTTGTGAGCTTGGAACCGGCATCCGTGCCAGCCACCACGAAATCGGTCTTTTTCGAGACCGAACCGGCCACTTTCGCACCGGCCGCCTCGAGCAGATCCTTCGCCTGGTCACGCGAAAGCGTGGGCAGCGTTCCGGTCAGCACGACGGTCTTGCCGACCAGCGGACCGCTGGCCACCTGCGCTTCGCCCTCTTCCCAGCCGATGCCGCAGGCGCGCAGCTGTTCGACCACCTCACGGTTGTGCGGCTGCGCAAAAAAGGTGTGGATGCTGGCCGCAACGACCGGGCCGACGTCCGGCACCTGGGCCAGTTCCTCGACCGTGGCATTCATGATGCGGTCCATGCTGCCGAGGTGACGCGCCAGATCCTTCGCCGTCGCTTCGCCGACGTGGCGTATGCCCAGCCCGAACACGAAGCGCCCCAGCGTCGTACGCTTGGACTTCTCCAGCGAGGCAAGCAGATTCTCCGCCGACTTCTCGGCCATGCGATCCAGTTCGGCCAGTTTGAGCACACCCAGCCGGTACAGATCCGGAAGACTGTGGATCAGACCGCTGTCGACGAGTTGTTCCACCAGCTTGTCGCCCAGACCTTCCACATCCATCGCACGCCGTTGAGCGAAATGCAGCAGCGCCTGCTTGCGCTGCGCCGAGCAGTAAAGCCCGCCGGTGCAGCGATGATCGACCTCGCCTTCCTCACGCACCACGTCCGAACCGCAGACCGGACAGTGGCTGGGCATCGAGAATGCCCGCGCATCTGCCGGCCGTCTGTCCGACAGCACCGACACGACCTCGGGAATCACGTCGCCGGCGCGGCGCACGATGACGGTGTCGCCGACATGCACGTCCTTGCGGCGGATATCCGATTCGTTGTGCAGCGTGGCATTGGTCACTGTAACGCCACCGACGAACACCGGCGCCAGCCGCGCCACCGGCGTGAGCTTGCCGGTGCGGCCGACCTGCACCTCGATGTCCTGTACGGTGGTGAGCGCTTCCTGTGCCGGGTATTTGTGCGCCACCGCCCAGCGCGGTTCGCGGCTGACGAAGCCCATGCGCTGCTGCAGTATCAGGCTGTTCACCTTGTAGACCACGCCGTCGATGTCGAAGGGCAGTGTCGGCCGCGCGCTTGCGATGCGCGCGTGAAAGGCGGCCAGCGCTTCGCCACCGGTGCACAGCGCCCGGTGCTCGCTGACCGGCAGACCGAAGGCCGCGAGCGCATCGAGCAGAGCGGCATGGGTGGCCGGCAGAGGCCAGCCGCGAACCTCGCCCAGCCCGTAAGCGAAAAAGGACAGCGGCCGCTTCGCCGCGATGGCCGGATCGAGCTGGCGGATGCTGCCCGCCGCACCATTGCGCGGGTTGACCAGCGTCTTCTCGCCGGCCGCGATGGCGCGCGCATTGAAGGCGTCGAAGTCGTCGCGCCGCATGAACACCTCGCCGCGCACCTCCAGCACTTCCGGCAGAACGGCCGCATCGAACAGCGAGGGCCGGCCCAGTTGCGTTTCGTTTCCCGGCGGCGCCGTCAGGTGCAGCGGCACGTCGCGCACGGTGCGCACGTTCTGCGTCACGTCCTCGCCGGTTTCACCGTCGCCGCGTGTAGCGGCCTGCACCAGCACGCCGTGTTCGTAGCGCAGATTGATGGCGAGACCGTCGAACTTCAGTTCGGCGGCGTATTCGACCGGCGGGGCATCCTCGACCAGTCCAAGCTCGCGCCGCACGCGGGCGTCGAAGTTCAGCGCGCCGCTCGCCTCTGTATCGGTTTCGGTGCGGATGGACAGCATGGGCACCGCGTGACGCACCGGTGCGAAGGCGTCCAGTGGCTTGCCACCCACCCGTTGCGTTGGCGAATCGGCGGTACGCAGCGCGGGGTATTCGACTTCAAGCGCCTGCAGCTCGCGGAACAGGCGGTCATATTCCGCGTCCGGAATCTCCGGTTGGTCGAGTTCGTAGTAAAGGCGGTCGTGATGCGCGATCTGCGCACGCAGGTCGGCGATCCGTGCGGCGGCTGCGTCCATCAGCGGAACAGGCGACGTGCCGACGCGCTGCCGGCTTCGATGCCGAAGCCGCTCATGCGCGTCTGGAATTCGGCAATCTTGCCGCGGATGAGGCCGAGCGATGCCGGCGAAAGCGGCTGGCGGTTGTCATCGACCACCCTGGCACCCAAGGTGTGCGCGAACTGTTCGGCCAGCATGACCATGCGGTCGAAAAGGCGGGCGCCGTCGGCTACGGTCGGTACGTCGAGCAGCAGTGTCACGCCCTGGGTGTGCAGCGATTTCATCGTCTCCGGCGCGAACCGGGCCGCGTCGAGATTGCCCAGTGTGTAAAGCGTGGCACCGGCGTCGTCGCGCGCATGGAAGAGGCCGCCGTCGAGCACGAAGCCTTGCGCTTCGGCCAGAGCGCGTAGCTTGGTTCCGGAAATCGGCTGTTCGCCGGCCACCAGATTGAGTCCGATCTGCACGTCCACGCCAGCGGCGAAGCTGTCCAGTTCGCGTGCGCGGCCCAGCATCTGGCGCGCATCGGGGAAATGCACCACCGCGAGGAAGCGGTCTGCGATGCCTTGCAAAGCGTGCGCCAGAGCGGACAGAGAGGCGTCGCTGAGCGGACCGCGGCGGTCGGCAAGCTGCACCGCCATTTCGACGCGCGACAGCATGCCGGCGGTGTCCGGTGTGAGATCCAGCCAGCGGCCGGCCTGTTCGTCCAGACCGCGCAGCCGCAGCGCAGCGTCGACCGCGCGCGTCAGTTCGTTCCAGACGCGCAGGAACTCGGTGGCCGCCAGCGGTGTTTCGAACTCCAGCGCAATCACTTCCTCGACCTTGCTGTCGGCCCACTTGTCCGGCGAGGCCGCGGCCGTCCTGCCGGCAGAGGGTTCGCGCTCGAACGCCACCGTATCGTCGTGCGCGGGGCTGCTCGCGGCGATGGACGGTTCGAGCGGCAGGTCGATCGCCCGGTCCGTGGCCGGATCGTCGCCCCGCCTTGCCGCAGGATCGTGGCTGGATTCGCCCTTCGCATCGCTGCGCGGATCACCCCCGAGATCGCTGCCGAGATCAAAATCCAGCGTCGGTTCGATGCGGCGCGAAGCAGACGCCAGCGGGTCGATAAGCACGTCTGGCCGGGCGTCGCCGAGTGCGCGTTCGGCGGTGCGACGGTGGCGTCTTTCCTGCCACATGTTGTAGCCGATCACGGCACCGACGCCGAGTACGCCGAGCGCGATCAGCCCCATTTGCAGTTCTGTCAGTTGCATGAATCCGTCCCTTGTCCGTTTCAGACGCTGAGCGCTTCGTCGCGCAGCTTGAGCGCCGCTTCCATGTCGACCTCGACCACGCGCGAGCAGCCCCGCTCCTGCATCGTGACGCCGACCAGTTGTTGTGCCATTTCCATCGTGATCTTGTTGTGGCTGATGAAAACGAACTGCGTGTTCGCCGACATGCGCTTGACCATTTCGCAGAAGCGTTCGGTATTGGTGTCGTCCAGCGGTGCATCCACCTCGTCCAGCATGCAGAACGGTGCCGGATTGAGCTGGAAAAACGCAAACACCAGCGCCGTCGCGGTGAGCGCCTTTTCTCCGCCCGACAGCAGCTGGATCGACGCATTGCGCTTGCCCGGCGGCTGCGCGAACACCTGCAGACCGGCATCGAGGATCTCGTCGCCGGTCATGACCAGCCGGGCCTCGCCGCCGCCGAACAACTCCGGAAAGATGCGGCCGAATTCGGTATTGACGCGATCATACGTCTCCTTGAGCAGGGCGCGCGTATCGCGGTCCATGCGGCGGATGGCGTCTTCCAGCGTGGCGATGGCGTCGCGCAGATCGGTCGATTGCGCGTCCAGATAGCCCTTGCGTTCGCTGGCCTGAGCCAGTTCTTCGAGTGCGGCCAGATTCACCGCGCCGAGCGCGGCGATGTCGCGCGTGAGGCGGCCGATCTCGGCGTTCAGCGCGGCATCGCGCACGTTTTCCGCTTCGCTTTCGGCCAGCAAGGCGTCGAGCCGCCCCTCCGGCAGTTCGATCTCGCCCAGGCGCTGCGCGTACTGTTCGGCATTCAGCGTGGCCGCCTGCTGCTTCAGCTTCAGTTCGGCCAGCCGCTCGCGCGCCGGCGCCAGCAGGTGTTCGGTACTGGCGCGCTGCGATTCCAGTTCGCGCAGCTGGGCGGCCAGCACTTCCTGCGCGTCGCGGCAGGTGGCCAGCACCTGTTCGCGCGCCCGGCGGTTGTCCAGCACCTGCTGCAGCCGGCTGTCTATGCTGCCTTCGTCGATCTGCGCGAACTCGTCGCTGCGCAGCGCGCGCTCCAGTTCGGCGTTCTCGAGCTGGGTCCGGGCCACCGAGAGATTGTTCGCCAGATCGGTCAGGCGGCTCGTGCATTCGCGCTGCGAGAAGTTCGCCTCCTGCAGTTCGCGCGCCGCCGCCTGATCGGCGAAGCGCGCCTCGCGCAGCTGGCTGTCGGCGTTCTTCTGCGCCTCGGTCGCGGCGTCGAGCCGCATGCGCTGCACCTCGATCAGTTCGCGCGCGCGTTCGATCTCGGCGTCGGCGCGTTCAAGGTGGGCGCGTTCGGTCTGCTCGGCCTGATCGACTTCGGCGCGATCGCGCGCCAGCGCCGCCTTCTGCTCGTCGAAGCGCGACACCGCCTGCGCCAGCTTGATCTGCTCGACCTGGGCACTGTGCGCAGCCTGGGTCAGCGACTGCTGTTCGCGCCGCGCGGCCGCCTGCTCCTCGTGCGCGCCGGCCAGTGCTGCCTCGGCTTCGCGCAGCGCCTCGCGCGATTCGGCGAGCTGGGCGTCGGCGAGGTCGATCTCCTCGGCGAGACGGTCGATGTCGCGCGCGCGTTCGAGCACGCCGTGCGTGCGGGCGTCCGGCGCATACAGCGTCAGCGACGCGCCCTGCGCGACACGGCCTTCCCGGTCGACGCGCAGCCCCCTGGCTGCGAAATCCAGCGACTCGACAGCGGTGACCGGGCCCAGCCAAAGATCGAGCAGCGCGTCCCAGCGCGCATCGTGCGCACGCACACGCTGGCGCAGGCTGTCGGCGCCGACCTCCGCCCGCGCATCGCTGCCGGGTAGCGCGAGTGTCAGGTTCTGCGGTGCCCCACCGGCCGCGCAGGCGGCGGCCAGCGTATCCGTCGACGCCGCTTCGAGCGCACCCAGCCGTTCGCGCAGCACCGCTTCGACCGCCCGTTCCCAGCCAGCGTCGACTTGCAGCGACTGCCACAGCGGCTGCGCATCCTGCAGGCCGAGCGCGGCCAGCCACGGTGCGAGCTTGCCGTCGGTCTGCGTCTTGCGCTGCAGCTCGACCAGCGCGTCGCGGCGGGCGCGGGTTTCGGTCAGCGTCCGTGTGGCGGCGCGTTCGGTGTCCTGGGCGTTGCGCACCTGCACCTGCAGTTGCGGCACCGTGTTCTGTGCGGCCTGCAGACGCTGCTGCGCCGCCTCCTGCGCCATCTGCAGCGATTCGAGCTTGTCCTGCGCCAGCGCCAGTGCCTCGCGGTCGGGCTCGATCAGCTGCGCCTCGTCGTGCGCGATACGCTCGCGCCGTCCGGCTAGCGAACTGAGCGTGCGGCTGGCGTTGGCGCGGTGGGTTTCCTCGACCTTGAGTTGCTGTTCGACCGCCGACAGGTCGCGCCGCGCGAGGTTGGCCTGCTGCTCGGCGTCCCGGAAAGCGGCTTCGGCTTCCGGCAGCAGCGCGCGGGTCGTTTCGTGGCGAGCCTCCGCCTGTTCGATTCGGTGAGCCGCGTGGTCGGACAGTTCTGTCCAGCGGCCGATGTCGGCTTCGATGCCGTCGATGCGCCCCTGCCAGTTCGCCACCTCGACTTCGAGCTGAACGATGCGCGCCTCGAGTTTGTGGCGGTTTTCGGCCGCGCGCTTCAGGTCATCCTCCAGCCGGCTCGCTTCGGCATTGGCGGTCAGCAGTTCGGCCTGGGCCGCGTGCACTGCTTCGGAACTGGCGAAATGGTCCGTGCGTACGCGTTCGAGCGCCGCCTCGTGGTGGCGCAGTGCCGCGGTTTCGCGCTCGATCTCGTTCTCGATGCGGCCGGCTTCCAGCATCAGCGCATCGGCCTCGGCCGCGGCCGAACGCTGCTTCATCGCCCACAGCAGCGCCTGCCTCTCGGACAGGCGGCGGTTCATGTCGGTGTAGCGGGCTGCGATCTCGGCCTGCTTCTGCAAGCGCTCGATGCGCGTGCCCAGTTCGCCGACGATGTCGTCCAGCCGTACCAGGTTGTCACGCGCGTCGTCGAGCCGGCCCTGGGTTTCCTTGCGCCGCTCGCGGTACTTGGTGATGCCCGCCGCTTCTTCGAGGAAGGCACGCAACTCTTCCGGCCGCGCCTCGATGATGCGGGTGATCATGCCCTGCTCGATGATGGCGTAGGCGCGCGGTCCCAGGCCGGTGCCGAGGAAGACGTCGATCACGTCGCGCCGGCGCACGCGGGCGTTGTTGATGAAGTAATCCGACTGGCCGTCGCGCTCCAGCACCCGCTTGACCGCGATCTCGGCGTACTGCGACCACTGCCCGGCCGCCCTGCCCTGTGCGTTGTCGAACACCAGTTCGACGCTGGCCCGCCCCACCGGCTTGCGCGTGCCCGAGCCGTTGAAAATGACGTCGGTCATCGCATCGCCGCGCAAGGCGGACGCGCGCGACTCGCCGAGCACCCAGCGCACCGCATCAATGATGTTGGACTTGCCGCAGCCGTTCGGCCCCACCACCCCGACCAGCTGGCCGGGCATCTGTATGGTGGTCGGATCGACGAAGGTCTTGAAACCGGCGAGTTTGAGCTTGGACAGTCGCACGGGTCGGCGGCGGGAGGGATGAGTTCGGGCAGAAAACGGGGCGAATGATAGCACCGGGGCCAGTTACCCGCCTTCGCGGGAAAAGCTCGCCGGTTCCGAGGAGGCGGCGCGTTTTCGCAGGAGCGGGCCCCGCCCGCGAATCGACGGTGGCGGGATGCACATGCAGAAATCGCCTGCAGGGCAGGCTCCTACGAGGCTGGCACGGTTTCGTAGGCGCAGATCTCGCGCAGTCCGGCTTTGACCCGGGCTGCGTTCGCCTGTTGATTTAACCGCGCAAGGCATCGTCAAGCGTGCCCCGAACTGCCGTCCTTGCGATTCTGGGATCCGTCGCCGTTCTGCCAGCCCTTCCGGACTTGAATATCATGGGGCTTGTCCGCTGCCTTTGACAGCGACCAAGCGCGCCTTCGCGTCAGGCTTGCAAGCGCCTGCGGCCGATGGGCGCCAAGGCCAGCAGGCCAGCGGAGAACAGCGCGGCGGTGCCCGGCTCCGGAACGACAGTGACCGACAGAACTTCGAACGCGAGGATCGTGCCACGTTGTCCGCCATCACGCTGAAGATACCCGTAGTTCAACGTCGAATGACCGTCGAATGCGGATACATCGATGTGGGTTGGCAGTCCGCGATCACGAATGACTTCCGTGTTGCCGGGCTTCGTAGCGAGATTGAAGCCAAAACCACCATTCGGATGACTGACGCCATTCACGATGGCCGGGTAGCCACTGCTCACGTTGAAGACGTCCTCCACGTTGCCGCCAAAGTTGTCATAAATGTTGATCGAAGGATTGGCGCTACTGATGACGTAGCCGGCGATGTTCGCGACGACCTGACCGGAGGCAAAGGTGTAGAAGGTGGCGACGCCCGTGCCGAGAGGGATGCTGTAGTTCCTCAGGCCGTCAGCTGAAAAGTGTCCCTGCAGCAAGGTTCCGCTGGTCACGTCGATCAAGGTACCGTCGGTGTAAGTGACACGTCCGGTGAATTCAAATTCATAGGCTTGTGCACTGAAAGTCAGCGCCAGCAATGCAATGGCAGCAACGGCATTTTTCATGGGAATGGTCTGTCCGGATGATTGAAGGTCGAGGATCAATTGGTGACGATTTCCACCTTCTTGAAGTCTTCATCATCCGCATTACATATGCGTGAAGCAAGCCTCCCCACCCGAATATGGCGGGCGATCCAGTCAGGAGCGACATTCGGCCGTGCGTCGCTCCCCCGGCGCTTGCAGGAAATCGGCGTCGATCGGCCTGAACAGAACCCTGAGGCCAATCCGCACGCGTTCCGGTCAACAGGACGGCGCGCGCAAGCGGTAGTCGGCGCAGCGCGCGACGAAGTCGCGCGTGCTCTTGGGCATCGGCACCCGTGCCCGCGTGATGTCGCTCAGCAGTTCCGTGCCCTGACGGATCAGGCGCACGCCCAGATCGAGATCGCGCCGTTCGGCATCCGTGCAGTCCGCATCGTCCGGCACGAAGGCGAGCAGTTGTTCAGCCGACACCGCGAAGCTGGCCCAGACATCGAAGATGGACTTGTCCGTGCGCAAGGTTTCCGTCTTGATCTTGGCTGCATCGGCGAAGCTCGCGACAAGGTCGGAAATCCCTTTGAAGCGCGGGCGATTGCCGAAGGTGTCGCACAGCTCGCCGGCGATCAGGTCGATATCGCGCATGGTGAGCGCGATCTTGATGTATCGGCTTTCGTAGAACGACTCGACCGGCACCGAAAACGCCTTGAACGGCTCGCCCCACATTTCGTCGATGCCTTCTTCGCCGCTGCGGTGCCGCACCGAGCGCCCGAGCTCCAGCGCTTCCTGAAGACAGCGGCCGCACTCGCGCATCAGGCCGTTGTCACTGTCGATCTCGACACCCGCCGCCTGCAGTTCGACCAGCCTCGTGAAAATATCGGTCGCGCGGTTGAACAGCGCCCCCGCGAGCATGCCGCCCTTGACCCGCTTGAGCGCGGGATCCTGCTCGGCATCGAAGGCGGCGCGTGCTTCGGTCAGCCGGGAGCCTGGAATGTTGATGCCGTGCTCGACATGGTTGAACAGGCGCCGGGTCAAGGCCTCGATCAGCTTCTTCTTCGCCGACAGCGAGTCAGCGGGCGGCTCATAGATCTTGATCCAGTAGCCGTAGTAATGCACACGGTACTCGCCCGCCACCTTGCGCTTGCACCCGAGTGGGTAGATTTCTTCGGTATCGCGTTGCATTGCTCGATCCGCACGAAGGCAATGGTTTCATGCTAGGCCAAAAGTCGTATCTTGTGCAGTGCAACACCTGTCACATCCGTACCAAGTCACGCATTGCCGCGAACGCATGTAAAACGACCGTACGGCCCCCTCGCCGCACGTGACGCGAAAGAACGGGCAGCGGTCCCTCTGCCTCAACCTAGCTGCGCTTGCCGCAGCGCGCGAACTGGCCCGCTCGTGCCCACTGACTTAAAGTGGCGCGTACGTCGAAAGAACCGTCATGGCACTGACCATGGAAGGCTTTCATCCTTGAAATCGAATGGGGTGAAAATGAGCAAGCCTTTCATTTCTCTGTGCCCGGAAATCACCCGGGGCCGTCGCACTCGAACGTCATCGACGGCCCTCGATATGCCAATTGATGCCTGACGACGGGATTGTCGTTCACATTCATGAACTTGCACGTGCCTCTTGTGCACCCTGCCAGAATCGCGTCCACTCTCGCCCTTTGGGCGCACGAAATGGGCACAGCGAATGGACTCGATCTGATGAGCGCGTTGCAACAGGTGGCCGACCCGCGCCGACCCAGCAACGGCACGCGGCATGACTTTCAGGAGATTCTGGTGATGGCGGTGTGTGCCGTGCTGTCCGACTGCGACACGGTCGAAGACATCGCCGAATGGGCCGCGGTCAAGGAGCCGTGGCTGCGCCGCTTTCTCATGCTGCCCAACGGCGTTCCCTCGCAGGACACATTTCTGCGCATCTTCCGCTTGATCGATCCCAGGCAGTTCGAAGCCGCGTTTCGCCGCTGGGTTGGCGGCATCGTCACCGCGCTGAGCGGGCAGATCGCCATCGACGGCAAGAGCCTGCGCGGCTCGGCCGATTCGGCGCAGGCTCCGGTACACATGGTCAGCGCCTTTCACACCGATCTGTCGCTGGTGCTCGGTCAGGAGAAGGTCGCCGGCAAGAGCAACGAGATCACCGCGATCCCGGAATTGCTGGCGGCGCTGGATCTCGGTGGCTATCTGGTGAGTATCGACGCCATGGGCTGCCAGAAGGCGATCGCCGAGCGCATCGTCGCGCAGGGCGGCGACTATCTGCTGGCAGTCAAGGGCAACCAGCCGAGCTTGCTGCGCATGATCGAGGATGCCTTCGTCGACCGCGCCGCAGCGCAGCCCCGGCATGAAGACGTCGAGAAGAGTCACGGGCGCACCGTGGGGCAGTTCGCCTGGGTGGCGTCGGCAGAAGACATCGTCGATCCGGCGCAATGGCCCGGTTGCCGCATGATCGGTCGCATCCTCACACAGCGCGTCGAGGGCGGGCAGTTCGCCGAACCCGAGTTGCGCTACTACATCAGCTCGCGGGAACTCAATGCGGACGCGCTCGCAAGCGCCGCCCGTGCGCACTGGGGCATCGAGAACCAACTGCACTGGAAGCTGGATGTGCAGTTCGGCGAAGACGCCTGCACCGTGCGAAAAGATCATGCGCCGCAGAACCTCTCGCTGCTCAAAAAGATGGTGCTCAACCTGATTCGTGCCGACACCTCCGACACCGCCAAGGCCAGCCTGCGACGAAAGCGCAAGCGTGCGGCGTGGGACGACGACATTCGCATGGCCATGCTCGGGATCAAACCGCTATGACTTCCGAGTGCGACGGCCCTGCTTGGGCAACGACCTTCTGGATGGTGGTGCGGGCAACGACACCTATCGCTTCTCCCGAGGCGACGGCCAGGATTCGATCTGGGAATCCGACACCACGGTCGGCAACCAGGAAGTCCTCAGCTTCGATTCGACCGTCGCCTACGATCAACTGTGGTTCAAGACGGTAGGTAACAATCTCGAAATCAGTGTCATCGGCACCACTGACAAGCTCACGGTCTCCAACTGGTATGTGAGTAGCCAGTGGCACGTCGAACAGGTCGCCGCCAGCGACAAGATCCTGGTCGATACGCAGGTGCAGGCGCTGGTCGATGCCATGGCATCGATGACGCCTCCCCCGCTCGGTCAGACCGCCTTGTCGGCGTCTCAGGCCAGTGCGCTTCAACCGGTGTTGGCAAGCAGCTGGCAATAAGGTGTAGCCACACAGCGGAGGAAGCAGGGCCGTCGCCCCGCTTCCTCTGCTGGAACGAGCGGTGCTTCGAAGTGGAGCATGGACACGCCCCATACGAGGGCATCGCCAAAAGGTGCCTGCGCGTAGCCCTTCAGCGAGGTCATGTGTTCAAACGCGAAACTGCCTCGATTGTTCTTTGTCGCCGCCCTCAGGTAGGATTCTTACTTCAAATTCTTACTCGGGAGTGTGCGATGCTCGTCACCGAAAAAGGACAGGTCACCATCCCCAAGCACATACGCGACGCTGCAGGCGTTGCGCCGGGCAGCGAGGTGACGTTCAGCCTTGAAGGCAGCAAGATTGTCATCACCCCTGTCGGCACAGGCGTCAAGGAAGACCGTCGGGCTCGGCTCAAGGCCGCCGCTGCACGGGTACGCGGCAGTCTGGGTGCCGAATTCAGGCAGATGGGGGCGGACGAAATCATGCATTTCATCCGCGGCGATGACTCCGCCGACGGCGCCGCGTAGCGGTGCTCGCCAGTCTTTCCAGCTATGACGGCTCGGCCGGCGTGCTGGTCGATACGAATGTCTGGGTGGACTGCATCGACGATGCCAGCCCCTGGCATGACTGGGCCGTGGAGCAATTGCAGCGCTGCAGCGAGCGATACCCCCTGCATGTGAACATCGTCATTTTCACCGAGCTGCTGATTCCCGACCCGGACATCGGCGCCCTGGATGCGATGCTGGATATCTATGAAACCTCGCGGACGCCCTTGCCATGGGCAGCGTCCTCCCTGGCAGCGGCTGCCTTTGCACTGTACCGACGCCGCGGCGGTGGCCGGGACAAGCCGCTTCCCGATTTCTTCATCGGTGCTCACGCGGCCGTCGCCAATTTGAGCGTACTGACCCGCGATCCGAAGCCGTACCGGAATTACTTCGCTCGGCTCTCAGTCATCGCGCCTTGACCCGTGACTTACCGACCGGAGCTGTCCAGTAGCGCATCGAATTGCGCCGAGGATCAGACTTCGCCTCCTGCGTCCTGATCTGTCCGCTCCGGCTCCAGATGCCCCGAAAACAGACTGGCCGCGATGATCATCGCGCCGCCCGTCCACTCCTTCACGCCCATCACCTCGCCTGCCAGCCACCAGGACGAAATCGCGGCGACTACCAGTTCGAACAGGAAGAGCGCGATCGCGGCGTTGGCGCTGAGGAAGGTGATGCCGTACTGCACCACCAGATTGACCAGCAGCAGCACGCCGCCGATCAGCGCCAGCAGCAGCCAGGTGTCGGCACCGATGGCGGCGAACTGCTGCAGCGGCGCTTCGCCGCGCAGCCAGGCGGCAAAGGGTGCTACGGCAATGACGCCGAGGAAGACGGCCATCACCTTCTGTTCGATCTCGATGTGGGCGGTGCGGCGGATGAGCACGTTGGCCAGCGCGAAGCAGACGCCGGCGCCCAGGCCCATCCACTCGGCCGAGCCCTGCGGCCAGGGCAGGCCCAGTTCCGGCCGCCACAGCATGACGAAGGCGCCGGCGAGCGACAGCGCGATCACGCCGGCGCCCGCCCGGCTCAGCCGTTCGCCCAGCAGCAGGCGCGACAGCAGCACGGTCCATAGGGGCGACAGGTAGAACAGCAGCAGCACGCGCATCACCACGCCGTCCAGCGTGCCCAGTACATAACCCAGATTGGTGACGGCCGCGGCAAGCGCCAGTATGACCAGCCAGAAACCCGGCCGGGTGCGGCGCAGTATCGGCCACAGCGGGATCAGTCCGAACAGGAAGGCGAGGCCATAGGTGACGAAGGTGGCTGTGACGCCGCCCATGCCGGCCGCCTCGATGACGCGGTAGGGGTACCAGATGAGGCCCCAGATGACGGCGCCGGAGAGCAGCGCGACGGAGGGCAGCCGCCGTGAAGACGGCCGGCGGGATGTGAGCATCGGGACGTATACTTATGCGTTTCCGGGCGCCGCTGTCGGCGTCACGGGTTTCAAGGACAGAAACTGCTGACTTTCATGCCGAACGACACCCTGCCCGTTACGCCCCATCTGTCGCTGCTTCAACCCTACCCCTTTGAAAGACTGAAGGAACTGACGGCCGGCGTGACCGGCCCGGCCGATCTGCCGCTGGTGCGCCTGTCGATCGGCGAGCCGCAGCATGCCACGCCTCAACTGATCAAGGACGCGCTGACCGATGCGCTCGACGGTCTGGCGGTCTATCCGACGACTGCCGGCATCGACGCGCTGCGCGAGTGTATCGCGGCATGGCTGCAGCGCCGCTACGGTCTTCCGGTGGTCAGCGCGGCGACCCAGGTGCTGCCGGTGAATGGCTCGCGTGAGGCGCTGTTCTCGTTCGCGCAGTGCGTGATCGACGCCAGCCGGCCAGGCGCCAAGGTACTGGCGCCCAATCCCTTCTATCAGATCTACGAAGGCGCGGCCCTGCTGGCCGGCGCGCAGATCGCCTTCTACAACCAGCTGCCGGACGACCGCTTCGCCTGCAACTTCGACCGCATCCCGGAGGCCGACTGGGCCGGCGTGCAGCTCGTCTACGTGTGCTCACCCGCCAACCCCTGCGGCAAGGTGATGACGCTGGACGAATGGCGCACGCTGTTCGACCTGGCCGACCGCCACGGTTTCGTGATCGCCTCCGACGAATGCTACTCGGAGATCTATTTCGACGAGGCGGCACCGCCGCTCGGCGGCCTGCAGGCGGCGCAGGTGCTGGGCCGCAGCGGTTTCGAGCGGCTGGTGGTGTTTTCCAGCCTGTCAAAGCGCTCCAACGTACCCGGCCTGCGTTCCGGCTTCGTCGCCGGCGATGCCCTTCTGCTCAGGCGCTTCCTGCTCTACCGCACCTATCACGGCAGCGCGATGGGCCTGGCGGTGCAGCGCGCGAGCATCGCAGCCTGGTCGGACGAGGCCCACGTGAACGACAACCGCGTCCAGTACCGCGCCAAGTTTGCCGCCGTGCAGCCGCTGATCGCCTCGGTCATGGAATCGCCGCTGCCGGACGCCAGCTTCTACCTGTGGGCGCGCACGCCGATCGACGACGCCGAATTCGCCCGTCGCCTGCTCGCCGAATATAATGTCGCGGTCTTGCCGGGCAGCTACCTCGCCCGCAACGCCCACGGCATCAATCCGGGGGCTGGCTTCGTACGCATCGCGCTGGTGGCACCCGCCGACGAATGCATCGAAGCCGCCGAACGCATCGTTCGCTTCTGCCGCGCGCTCTGAGCCGCGACAAACACCTTCCACACCAGAAAACTACGGGACTCCTTCCATGCAGGCCGCACAGCAGATCATCGAAACCGCCTTCGAAAACCGCACTCAGTACTCGCCGACCAATGCGCCGGCCGATGTGCGCGAAGCCATCGACTTCGTCCTTTCGCAGCTGGACAGCGGCGCACTGCGCGTCGCCGAGCGCATCGACGGCGAGTGGATCACACATCAGTGGATCAAGAAGACGGTGCTGCTGTCCTTCCGCATGCAGGACAACGTCGTCATGGACGGCGCCGAAACGCGCTACTACGACAAGGTGCCGATGAAGTTCGCCGGCTACGACGAAGCGGCGTTCCGCGCTGGCGGCTTCCGCGTCGTACCGCCGGCCACCGTTCGCCGCGGCGCTTTCATCGCGCCGAATGCGGTGCTGATGCCCTCCTACGTGAACATCGGCGCCTACGTCGGCGAAGGCACCATGGTCGACACCTGGGCTACCGTCGGTTCCTGCGCCCAGATCGGCAAGAACGTACATCTGTCGGGCGGTGTGGGCATCGGCGGCGTGCTGGAGCCGGTGCAGGCCAATCCGACCATCATCGGCGACAACTGCTTCATCGGCGCCCGCTCGGAAGTGGTCGAAGGCGTCATTGTCGAGGACAACTGCGTGATCTCGATGGGCGTGTACATCGGCCAGAGCACCAAGATCTACGACCGTGCCACCGGCGAGGTGATGTATGGCCGCGTGCCGGAGGGTTCGGTCGTCGTGTCAGGCAACCTGCCGTCGTCCGACGGCAAATACAGCCTGTACTGCGCGGTCATCGTCAAGCGCGTCGACGCGCAGACCCGTGCCAAGACCAGCATCAACGAACTGCTGCGCGCCTGAGTGCGCCTGTTCGCCGCTCTTTTCCGCCGCCGAGGCCCTCACCCGGCGCTGTGCGCCACCCTCTCCCGCTGATGCGGACGCGGGGAACAGCCCGCTGCACCGATCCCGTCTCCCGCGCACAAGCGGGAGAGGGGCCAGGGGTGAGGGCGGCATCGGTGGACTTGCGGCGGGATCGAGGATGAGCGCGCACGAGGCCGCGGAACATGCATGACAAAGCGAAGCGCGCCAGAACATGGCTGTGCTGCGACAATATGCGCCATCGATCGCAGACGGAGGCAACATGATCCTCGACAAGCTGTTCCAGGTGATGGCGGACAAGAATGCCTCCGACATCTTCATTTCTGCGGGCGCGCCGATCGCGATCAAGATCCAGGGCACGACAGTGCCGATCAACCAGCGCGTGATGGACCCGGAAACCATCCAGCGCATGGCGTACGAAATGCTCACGGAAGAGCAGCAGCAGAAGTTCGAGAAGACGCGCGAACTGAATCTTTCCTTCGGCCGGCGCGATCTCGGCAACTTCCGCGTCAACATGTTCTGGCAGCGCGGCAGCATCGCCATGGTCGTGCGCTACATACTGGGCGACATCCCGCCGCTGGACACGCTGGGCCTGCCACCGGTGCTGGCGGATCTCATCATGGAGAAACGCGGCCTCATCCTGGTCGTCGGTTCCACCGGTTCGGGCAAGTCGACCACGATGGCGGCGATGATCGACTATCGCAACGCCAACAAGTCCGGCCATATCCTGACGGTGGAAGATCCGATCGAGTATCTGTTCAAGCACAAGAAATCGATCGTCAATCAGCGCGAGATCGGCATGGACACCGAAGGCTGGGCGCCGGCGCTGAAGAACGCCATGCGCCAGGCACCCGACTGCATCCTGATCGGTGAGATCCGCGACATCGAAACCATGCAGGCAGCCCTTGCCTATGCCCAGACAGGTCATCTTTGCATGGCCACGCTGCACGCCAACAACGCCCACCATGCACTGAACCGCATTGTCAATTTCTTCCCGATCGACAGCCGGCCGCTGCTTTTCCTCGATCTGTCGGTGACGCTCAAGGGCGTCATTTCTCAACGTCTGGTGCGCAAGCCGGACGGTCGTCGCATGCCGGCGGTGGAAGTGCTGCTGAACACGCGACACATTTCAGAGCTGATCGAGCGCGGAGAGGTCAATAGCGTGAAGGAGGCAATGGAGCGCAGCATGGCGCCGGGCTCGCAGACCTTCGAACAGGATCTTTTCCGGCTCTACCGGGAAGGCGAGATCACGCTGGACGAAGCGCTCACCAACTCTGACTCGCCGACCAATCTGTCCTGGCTCATCAACAATTCGCAGTTCGGCGCGACGGAAACGCAGAAGCCGGACGCGCACAACATGACTGTGCCGGATTTCGAGTCCACCGAACCCAGTGGCGCCTCGTTCTCGGATTTCTCGCTCAACCTCGACGACGGCAAGCGTTGAGCCAGGACACCCCTGCTTTCCCGAATTCTCGACATGTCTGAAGCAACGCTCGATCTGACCCGCCAGCTCATTGCCACCCGTTCCGTCACGCCGCTTGACGGCGGCTGCCTGGAAACCCTGGGGGCACGTCTGGCGGCGATCGGATTCACGCTTGAACGCATCGATTCGAGGGGCGTGTCCAATCTGTGGGCGCGCCGCGGCAGTGCGGGGCCGCTGTTCTGTTTCGCAGGACATACCGATGTGGTGCCGACCGGTCCGCTCGATCAGTGGCACAGCGACCCCTTCGTGCCGGTCATCCGCGACGGCATGCTTTACGGCCGCGGTGCGGCCGACATGAAAGCATCGCTCGCCGCCTTCGTTACCGCGAGCGAGCGCTTCGTCGCCCGTGTGCCCGACCACGCAGGCTCGATTGCCTTCCTGCTCACCTCGGACGAAGAAGGCGACGCGGTGGAGGGCACCGTCCGTGTGGTCGAGCGGCTTGCCGCGCGCGGCGAGAAGCTCGACTACTGTGTGGTGGGCGAGCCGACTTCGGTGACGAAGCTGGGCGACATGATCAAGAACGGCCGCCGCGGCTCGCTGTCGGGAAGGCTGACGGTCAAGGGTGTCCAGGGTCATATCGCCTATCCGCATCTGGCGAAGAACCCGATCCACCAGTTCGGCCCGGCGCTGGCCGAACTCGCCGCCCTCCGCTGGGACGAGGGCAATGACTACTTTCCGCCCACCAGCTGGCAGATTTCCAATATCAAGGGCGGCACCGGCGCGAGCAATGTCATTCCGGGCACGCTGGAGGTGCTGTTCAACTTCCGCTTCTCGACGGCCAGTACGCCGGAGTCGCTGAAGGCGCGCTTGACTGCCGTGCTCGACCGCCACGGCCTCGAGTACGACCTCGCGTGGACGCTGGGCGGCAAGCCCTATCTGACGCCGCGCGGCACGCTGGTCGATGCGGCCGAAGCCGCCATCCGCGATGTGACCGGTCTGACCACCGAGCTGTCGACCACGGGCGGCACCTCGGACGGTCGCTTCATTGCCGACCTCTGCGCCCAGGTGGTCGAGATCGGCCCGAGCAACGCCACCATCCACAAACTGAACGAATGCGTGGCGGTAGCGGACATCGAACCGCTGTCGCGCATCTACGAAAACCTGCTCGACCGGCTGCTCGGTCATGGACAGTCCGCATGAAACTCAAGACCGCCGAAAAGGCACCCCCGAAAAAAACGCTGCCGCCGGACGAACTGCTTTCGGTCCGCGACTGGCTGCGCTTCCTGATGAGCCGCATGGGTGCGGCCGAAGTGGCTTTCGGCCAGGGTTTCATCGACGCCTGGGACGAAGCCGTCTATCTCGTGCTGCACACGCTGCATCTGCCGCTCGACCGGCTGGAGCCCTTTCTCGATGCCGCACTGACGGCAGACGAATGCGAACGCCTGATGCGCGTGGTCGAGCGCCGTTGCGAAGAACGCGAGCCGGCCGCCTACATCACCGGCGAAGCCTGGCTGGGCGGGTTGCGCTTCCGCGTCGATCCGCGCGTCATCATTCCGCGCTCGCACCTGTTCGAACTGATGCAGGAGGGCTTCTCGCCCTGGCTGGACGAGGCCGGCGCACCGGCGCGCATCCTCGACCTGTGCACAGGCTCCGGCTGTCTGGCCGTTGCGGCCGCGCATGTCTTTCCGGAAGCACGGGTGGACGCGGTTGACCTGTCGGCCGACGCGCTCAAGGTGGCCCAGCTCAACATCCACGACCACGGCCTGCGCGATCGCGTCGAAGTGTTGCATGGCGACCTGTTCGACGCGCTGGAAGGCCGCCGCTACGACCTCATCCTGTGCAATCCGCCGTATGTCACCGATGCGGCAATGGACGCGCTGCCGGACGAATTCCGCAAGGAACCGGCGATGGCGCTCGGCGCCGGTGCCGACGGCATGGACATCGTTCGCCGTCTCGTCGCTGACGCCGGCCGCCATCTGAATCCGGGCGGTCTGCTGCTGGTCGAGGTTGGCCGCAACCAGGCCGAGGCCGAAGCCGCGCTGCCCGGCCTTCCGCTGGTCTGGCTGGACACCGACTCGGCCGCCGCGCCGGTATTCCTGCTGCGGGCAGAAGACCTGACTGGATGAGCCCGGCGCGATGAGGGGGACTTCCGGGCACACCGACCAGATGCCCGCACGCCGCCGTTCCGGCCTTCTGTCGCCGCTGGTCTGGCGGAGCGTCGCGCTCGTGCTGTTCGTGCTGCTGCTTTCGCTCGGGCTGGCCAGCCTCTCGTCGCGCGACGACCTGTCCGCGACACACGCACGGCTGGCACGGACACTGGCCGCTTCGCTGGATGGACAGCGCACCGGCGAACTGCAGCACATCCTTGCCGACGCGCGGCGTTCGGGCTTCATTACCGAAGCCACGCTTCATGATGCAGCGGGTCGCGTCGTCATCGACCTTCCTGCTCCCTCCGACGCCAGGCATGAGCGGATGCTGCGCGTCGATGGGCCGATACCGCCGGACGGTACGCCATGGGGAAAACTCAGCATTGCGCGCCCCGACGAAGGAAGCGGATCCCTGCTGCTGGCCACTCTGCTGCCGGCGCTCGCTCTCGGAGGCTTCTGCCTGCTGGTGGCCTGGGGCGCACGGACCCGCGAAAGGCGCCGTATCGCTGCGGCCGAAAACAGTCTGGCGCACGCCGCCGACCGACTGGCGGACGGATTGTCGCCTGCCGTCGCCCTGAAAGCCGATCACCCTTTTCCGGCAATCGCGCTTGCGCTCGAACGCGCACACGCGACGCTGGTGCGCAGGCAGGAGCAGGACCTGGCCCAGGCGCGACGGATCGAACGTATCGCTCGCGCACACGACGAAGCGCATTGGGAGTGGACGATCGAAACGGGCGAGACATGGCACTGCGCGCGCTTCCCCACCCTGCTCGGCTATGACCGGGAGGCCGGCTTTGCACTTCATTTCCGCTGGAGCGCGGCCATCCATCCCGACGATGCCAGCACAGTCCGGCGCGCGCGCGAACGGCTGTTCCGCCGCGAGATCGCCTGCAGCGACGATCAGATCCGTCTGCGCGTGCGCGACGGCACCTATCGCTGGTTCCGTCTGCGTGCCGCTGTCGAGCACGATGCGGCGGGGAACCCCGTACTCGCTTCCGGCACCATCGAAGACGTCACGCGCGAGCGGATGACGCTGGACGCGCTGCGCGAAAGCGAGGCGAGACTGTTCCACGCGGTACGCGGATCCTTTGACGGGGCGTGGGACTGGGACATCGGTGCCGGACGTTACTTCCTGTCGCCTCGCCTGAGCGAAATCCTCGGTCTGCCGCAGTCCCTGCAACCGCAAACCCATGAGCAACTGCTCGAACGCGTGCATCCGGATGATCTTTCGCGCCTGCAGCACGCCATTGACGAGCATTTCCTGCGTCGCGAGTCTTTCGACATCGAATACCGGATGCGGCACCAGGAAGGGCACTATCTCTGGGTTCACGATCGCGGTCTGGCCACGCGCAATACAGCGGGAAAGGTTCTGCGCTTCTCGGGGTCAATTACCGACATCACCGAGCGCAAGCATGCCGAGCACGCCATACGGGCGCTGGTAGCCGAACGTCAGGCGCTGTTCGACGACGTGCCGGTCGCCATTGTCTACGTGCGCGGCGATCGCATTGCCGACTGCAACCGTCGCTGCGAGGAAATCTTCGGCCACACGCGCCAGAGCCTGCTCGGCCGGACGATGAGCGTGTTCTTCCGCCACTCGGACGATCTGAAGGCCCTGCTCGATGGTGCCGCGCGTACCGCACCTCAACCGCAGGCCCAGGAGATCACGCTCAAACGTCGTGACGGCAGCCCGCTGCACGCCTACCTGTCGGTCCGCCAGCTCGAACCGGAAACGGACGATGCCGGGGAAACGATCTGGATATTCTCCGACGACACCGCGCGTCGGCGCGCGCTCGACACGGCGCGCCGGGAAGAGAACTTCTCGGCTGCCCTGGTCCGCAGCATGCCCGGCGCCTTCTTTCTGCTCGATGCCCGCGGCACCTTGAGGCGTTGGAACGAGAACCTGCAGTCCATCACGGGAAAACCGGCTCTGGACCTGATGGGCAAGACCTCGCTCGACCTTTTCCCGTCATCCTTCCATCCCTTGCTGCGCCGCCAGGCCCGGCGAGCGCTGACCCATCGCGACGCCACTTTCGAAGCCGACCTGCTGTCGTCTGCCGGTGAGCGAAGAGCTCACGCCTTCAGTCTCTACCGTATCGATCTCGACGGCTTGCCCCACATTCTGGGCACCGGCCTGGACATCCGTGCCCAGAAGGAAGCCGAGCGCAGCGTGCTCGCCCTGAACCAGCAGCTTGAAACACGGGTAAGCGAACGTACGGCCGAGCTGCTCACGGCAATGCGCGAACTGGAAAGCTTCAGCTATTCCGTATCGCACGATCTGGCCGCACCACTGCGCGGGATCGACGGCTTCTCGCGCATGATCGAGGAGGACTACGGACACAGTCTCGACGAACGCGGGCTGGGCTATCTGCAGCGCATCCGCGCCGGTACCCAGCGCATGCACCGCCTGATCGACGACCTGCTCGGTCTGGCTCGCATCACCCGGAACGAGATGAACCGTCAACACGTGGATCTGACCGCCATGGCCGAAGAACTGGGCGCGGAACTGGCGCGCAGCGAGCCGGAGCGAAGGACAGAATTCCTCGTTCATCCCTCAATGCGAGTGTATGCTGACGCGAATCTGTTGCGCATAGCGGTCGACAATCTGCTGCGCAACGCCTGGAAATTCACCAGTCGTCACGAAACGGCCCGCATCGAGGTCGGTTGCTTGCAGCGCGCTCCGGAGCTCGTGTATTTTGTGAAGGACGATGGCGCGGGCTTTGACATGCGATACGCGACAAAGCTCTTCGGCCCCTTCCAGCGGCTGCATTCGGCGGGCGAATTTTCGGGAAGCGGCATCGGTCTGGCCATTGTTCACCGCGTCGTGCAACGGCACGGCGGCAGGATATGGGCAGAAGCCGAAGTGGAACGCGGAGCATGTTTCTTCTTTACGTTGAAAGCTGCTCCGCAGTGATGCAGGCGACCTGGACAGGCAGTTTTTTTTATGGCAAGCGAACGCCCGATATTGCTGGTTGAAGACAATCCCGACGACGAGGCGCTCACGCTCAGGGCCTTTCACAAGAACCGCATCGCCAACGAAGTCGTCGTCGCACGGGACGGCGTCGAAGCGCTTGACTACCTTTTCGGCACCGGACAGCACGCAGGACGCGACCTGTCGGTGGCCCCCGCTGTCATCCTGCTCGATCTGAAGCTTCCTCGTGTCGACGGCCTTGAAGTCTTGCGCCGCGTGCGGGCGGACGCGCGTACCAATCTGTTGCCGGTGGTCATTCTCACCACCTCGCGCGAACAGCAGGACATCTACGAAGCCTACCAGCTTGGTGCCAACAGCTATATCCGCAAGCCGGTCGATTTCGAGAAGTTCATCTATGCAGTGGGCCAGCTCGGCCTCTACTGGCTGGTGCTGAACGAACCTGTAGACCCGCCCCTGGCCTGAACCTCGCCATGGGTGCCTTTGCCCCGGTCGTCGTGGGAGCGAAGGTGACGGTTGAAGCATCCCGAGATGTCCTCGCGCCCCGATAGCGGCTTCGCGGTTCTCCACCCGACGACCCGGCACGCCTTCAGACCTGAGTGCGCCCAGCGCGCGTGATCGACTCCGCGCTCGCCGGTCGTGACACGCGGAAGATCCGGTGTTCTCAGTTGCGTCGGGAACGTGCGATCTGGCGCGACAGCGCAATCAGCGGCATCAATCCGACAGCGACGATGGCCAATGCCGCGGTTGACGCTTCCTGCAGTCGTTCGTCGCTGGCAAGGGTGTAGGCCTGGGTGGCCAGCGTGTCGAAATTGAATGGCCGCATCACGAGTGTGGCGGGCAGTTCCTTCATCACATCGACAAACACCAGCAAGGCCGCAGTCAGCAAGCTGCCCCGCAACATCGGCCAATGTACCCGCTGCAGGGTCGCGCCGGCGCCCAGGCCCAGGCTGCGCGCCGCTTCGTCCATGCTCGGCGTGATGCGCGCAAGGCCCGATTCCACTGCCTGCAGCGACACGGTCAGGAATCGCGCCAGATAGGCATAGATCAGTGCCGCAATGCCGCCGGTCAGCAGCAAGCCCGGATTCACGCCGGTCCATTGCTGCCAAAAGCCGGACAGCAGGTGGTCAAGCCGGGTCACTGGAATCAGGATGCCGACTGCGATCACGGCACCCGGAACGGCGTAACCCATGCCGACCGCCGAACGTGCCAGCGCCACCATCCGCGAGCGGCTGCTTCGCACTGCGTAGGCCAGCAGCAGCGCGAGCAACACGGCACAGGCACTGGCCACGGCGGCCAGCGTGAAACTGTTCACCGCCAGTCCGATGAAGCGGGCGCCGAACTGTGCATCGCCTTCCGACAGCGCCCAGGTCAGCAGCACGGCTCCGGGAATGATGAAGCCGGCGGCCAGTGGCAGTGCACAGATCAGGGTCACGCCCCAGCCGGCCACCGAGGGCAGCGTGTAGCGACGCGCGCTGCCTCCTGCCCGGCCGCTGTCGTGAAAGCGCGCAGCACCGCGACTCAGGCGCTCCAGCAGCAACAAGGTCGCGACGAAACCCAGCAGTACGGCCGCCAGCTGTGCGGCAGCAACCCGGTCGCCGAGCGCGAACCAGGCGCGGTAGATCCCGGTGGTGAAGGTCTGCACGCCAAAATAGCTGACCGCACCGTAGTCGGCGAGCGTCTCCATCAGCGCCAGAGAAACGCCGGCGACAATGGCCGGTCGAGCCAGCGGTAACGAAACGCGGAAAAAAGCCTCCCAGGCACCATGACCCAGCATGCGCGCCGCTTCGTTCAGACCTGCCGCCCTCTCGATCAGTGACTGCCGCGTCAGCAGATAGACATAGGGATAAAGCACCGCGACGAACATGCAGGCGGCCCCGCCCACCGTGCGCACGTCCGGAAACCAGTAGTCGCCGCGTTCCCAGCCGAAGGTTTCGCGCAGCGCGCTCTGCACCGGACCGACGAACTGCAGCAGATCGGTATACGTATAGGCCATCACATAGGCCGGAGTGGCAAGCGGAAGTACCAGAGCCCACTCCAGCACACGGCGACCCGGGAACTCCCACATCACGGTGGCCCAGGCTGTCGAAACACCGATCACTGCGCTGCCCAGTCCGACCCAGAGGCACAGCCACAGCGTACTGGCGATGTATTCGGGCAGGACGGTCGCCGCCAGATGGGCCCAGGTTCCGCCGGTGCCGCCGGACACCAGATTCACCAGTACCGACAGCACCGGCGCAGCCACCATCAGTGCGAGCGACAGGGCAATCAGCGAGAGGGGATTGAGAGGACGGGCAGACAAGAAGGAGGACGACGCAGTTCGGTGTGATGGGTGCCGGCACGCAGCCGACTAAGCGCGCATTATAATTAATTGCAATTACTGTTTCCGATTCGCCCCGGCTTCTTTCGCGTCCACCCACTCAGACTTCGGTCCATGCCTCAGTTGCTGCTTGAATCCGTACGCATCGCGTACGGCACAACCGAAATCGTCCGCAGCCTCGACCTGCAGCTGGAAAAAGGCCAGATCGGCTGCCTGCTCGGTCCGTCGGGCTGCGGCAAGACCACGGTACTGCGTGCGATCGCCGGTTTCGAGCGGGTACGGGAAGGACGGATCGACATCCACGGTGTGACCGTGTCGAGCGCCGCTCATCACCTTGCGCCGGAGCAGCGCAAGGTCGGCATGGTGTTCCAGGATTTCGCCTTGTTCCCGCATCTGAGTGTTGCCGACAACGTCGCCTTTGGCCTGCGTTCGCACTCGCCCGAGGCCAGACGCGCGCGCGCGGCCGACATGCTGTCGGTGGTCGGTCTGAGCGAGCACGCGGGCAAGTATCCGCACCAGTTGTCGGGTGGTCAGCAGCAGCGCGTCGCGCTCGCCCGCGCACTGGCCCCGGATCCGGAACTGCTCCTGCTCGACGAGCCCTTCTCCAGTCTGGACGTCGAACTGCGTACCCGGCTCGCGGCCGAACTGCGCGATATCCTGAAGGCGCGTGGCATCACGGCCATTCTGGTCACGCACGACCAGCAGGAAGCCTTTGCGACTGCGGACGAAATCGGCGTCATGAAGGGCGGCCAGCTCTTGCAGTGGGACAGTGCCTACAACCTCTATCACAAGCCCGCCACCCGTTTTGTCGCCGATTTCGTCGGTCAGGGGGTGTTCCTTCCCGGTACGCTGCGTGGCGACCACGAGGTCGAGCTGGAACTGGGCGTGCTGCGCAGCGAGTTCCCCTTCGAGTGCGAGGACGATTGCCCGCATTGTGCGCGTGACCAACATGTTGACGTGCTGCTGCGCCCGGACGACATCGTGCACGACGACGCCGCGCCCTTGCGCGCCGAGGTGATGTGCAAGTCCTTCCGCGGTGCGGAGTTCCTTTACACGCTGCGGCTCGCATCCGGTCTTCGCGTGATGTCGCTGGTACCGTCGCACCACAACCACGCCATCGGTGAGTTCATCGGCATCCGGCTCGATGCCGACCACGTGGTCGCCTTCCGTCATCCGGAAGCCCGTAGCGACGTGGTTGCCGCGCACGCGTGATTCCCTGGCTGGAACCGGGCGACCCCTTCCCTCCGGTCGACAGCGCACTGCGCGAGCCGGACGGCCTGCTTGCGGCCGGGCTCGATCTGACGCCGGAGCGCATCCTGGAGGCCTACACCCAAGGCATTTTTCCGTGGTTTTCCGAAGGCCAGCCGGTGCTGTGGTGGAGCCCGGACCCGCGCATGGTTCTGGTTCCGGCGGAAGTACGGGTCACATCCTCCATGGGCAAAGTGTTGCGCAACCGCCCGTACGAAGTGCGTTGCGACACGGCCTTTGAACAGGTCATGCGGCATTGCGCCGAACCGCGCGACGGCCAGGGCGGCACCTGGATCGGCGAGCCGATGATCGAAGCTTATTGCCGGCTGCACCGGCAAGGATGGGCGCACAGTGTGGAGACCTGGATTGACGGCCGACTCGCGGGCGGGCTCTACGGGATGGCGATCGGTCGCATGTTCTACGGAGAGTCGATGTTCACCCGGGTGCGCGACGCCTCGAAGATTGCGCTGGTCCATCTCGCACGCTATCTTGATGCTCAGGGTTTTGCACTGATCGACTGCCAGATGAACACCGCGCACCTTTCATCCATGGGAGGGCGTGAAATTGCGCGCAGCCAGTTCTGCCACGTGCTGGCACAGTCGGTCCGGACAGCCCGAGCGCGTCTTTGGCGTCCGGACGAGATCCCCGCTTTTTTCCGGCCCTGACACGCTCCGACACCTTTATCCACGAACGTTGACGCCATGGCGCTGCTCAAGGACCTGCCATTCACCACGCTGCAGTTCTACGCGACGGCGCCGTATGCCTGTTCCTACCTTCCGGGTCGCACCGCGCGTTCCCAGGTCGCGACGCCTTCGAACCTGATCGACGCACGGCTTTACGGAGACCTCGTGCGTGCCGGTTTCCGTCGCAGCGGCGTCTTCACCTATCGCCCTTACTGCGACGCCTGCCGAGCGTGTACTCCGGTCCGCCTGCCGGTCGAGCGCTTCAAGCCCTCGCGCTCCCAGCGCCGCGCCGAAAAGACGCACCAGGATCTGGTCGCTCGCGAGGCACCGCTGTCCTTCCGGGAAGAGCATTACGCGCTGTACCAGCGCTATCAATCCAGCCGCCACAGCGGCGGTGGAATGGATCAGGACTCGCGCGAACAGTACTCGCACTTCCTGCTGCAAAGTCACGTCGATACACGGCTGATCGAATTCCGGGAAGGCAGCGAACCGAATGCGCCCCTGCGCATCGTGAGCATCATCGACATTCTCGATGACGGCCTTTCGTCGGTGTACACGTATTACGATCCCGACGTCGAAGGGGCCAGCTATGGCACCTTCAACATTCTTTGGCAGATCAGCCTGGCCAGCCTGCTTGCCCTGCCCTACGTCTATCTCGGCTACTGGATACGAGACAGTGGAAAGATGGCCTACAAGGCGCGCTTCCGTCCTCTGGAAGGTCGCATGAACGGCCTCTGGCGGGTACTGGACGATACCGATCTGGGCTGATCGCCGCGCGCTTCCTTTCGCGATCGTGACCAGGATGGCAGCGACAGACGCCTGTCTGTCCCCGCATCGCTTGCGTCCGATGTTCCTTGTCCTCGCCCCGTTCATGATCGCCGAACGGCCAGACGGAAGATGTGGCCGGGGTCTGTCCATGTTGCCTGCCCGCGCCCTGGGGCAGATAATCGCGCGCTTTGCGCCGCGTCATCGAGGCGCACGGAACGGATGATTCCATGCTCTACCCGCTGCTGCGCCCCCTGCTCTTCTCGCTCGATGCCGAGCGCGCCCATGATCTGACACTGGGCATGCTCGCCAGCCATCCGCGGCTGGTACCGGAACAGACGCTTGTCCCGGATCCGGTACGGGTCATGGGTATCGACTTCCCGAACCGTGTCGGTCTTGCAGCGGGGCTGGACAAGAACGGCGCGGCGATCGACGGCCTGGCCCGGCTCGGCTTCGGCTTCATCGAGGTCGGCACGATCACGCCGCGTCCGCAGCCGGGAAACCCCAGGCCACGCATGTTCCGTCTGCCGGCAGCCAGCGCCATCATCAACCGCATGGGTTTCAACAATCTTGGCCTGGACGCGCTGATCGAGAACGTGAAGCGCTCGCGCTGGGTGAGCGAGGGCGGCATTCTCGGCATCAATATCGGGAAGAACGCCGACACGCCGATCGAACGCGCCACGGACGACTACCTCACAGGCCTGCGCGGCGCCCATCCCTACGCGCGCTACATCGCGGTCAACATATCGAGCCCGAATACACGGAACCTGCGCCAGCTGCAAGGCGCCGATGAACTGAACCGCTTGCTTGGCGCACTCGACGCGGAGCGGCAGCGGCTGGATGCGGCTTCCGCCCGCACCGTACCGCTCGCGCTGAAAATTGCGCCCGATCTGGATGAAGCGCAGATCGAAGCGATCGCCGACGCTGCCGTGCGCCATCGCATCGACGCACTGATCGCGACCAATACGACGCTGTCGCGTACCGGCGTCGAGGATCTGCCGCATGGCGGCGAAGCCGGCGGCCTTTCCGGTGCACCGGTCTTTGAGAGGTCGACCGCCGTGCTTCGCTCGCTCGCACTGAAACTTGAGGGCAAGGTGGCACTGATCGGCGTCGGCGGGATCACCGGGGGCCGCCACGCGAAGGCGAAGATCGACGCAGGAGCCGGGTTGATCCAGCTCTACAGCGGCCTGATCTACCGAGGCCCCGCACTGGTGAGCGAAGCGGCGCGCGCGCTCGCACGGTGCTGAGCCGAGGGCGGATGACACCGCCGGGCGCGCGCGGCATCGCCGCAGACATCGTCGCGCTCGCTGGACCGATGCTGGTGTCGCAACTGGCCAGCATCGGCACCAATGTGGCGGACACCCTGATCGCGGGGCATCACGCGACCGCTGATCTGGCTGCGGTCGCGGTCGGCGGTGGCCTGTTCCTGTCGGTCGCCTTCGCGCTGGTCGGCATACTGCAGTCGGCCTCGCCCATCATCGCCCACCACGTCGGCGCCGGTCGGACATCCGACATCGTGCCGGCCTTCCAGCAATCCGTGTGGCTGGCCCTGTTCCTCGCCCTGCCGGGCGCCCTGCTGCTCGCCTTTCCCGATCCGCTGCTGGCGCTGGCCAAGCTGGATTCGGCGGTCGAAGCCAAAGCGCGCGCCTACCTGCTTGCTCTGGCATTCGCCCTTCCCGGCGCCCTGCTGTTTCGCGCCTTCCAGGCACTGATGAACGGTATCGGCCAGCCACGGCCGGTCATGCTCATCATGCTCGGCTGTCTCGCGCTGCATGTGCCGCTCGCGTGGGCGCTGACTACCGGCGTCTTCGGCACCGCCTTCGGCGCACTCGGCTGCGGTCTGTCTACCTTTGCCGTGAACTGGCTGTCCGTCGTCTGCGCGCTGGCCTACCTCCGACGCTCACCGCGCTTCTGCGCGCTGCGTCCCTTTGCCGGCTGGCAGGCGCCGCGCGCGCGCGCGCAACGCGAAATGCTGCATCTGGGCGGCCCGATGGGGGTATCCAACTTCGTCGAGATCACCAGCTTCGCCTTGATTGCCTTGTTCGTTGCCCGGCTGGGTGCCGACGTGGTCGCCGGTCACCGCGTGATCGCCAACCTGAACGGGGTATGTTTCATGCTGCCGCTCGCGCTGGGCAGCGGTACCCTGGTGCGGGTCGGCCAGGCGGCCGGCGGGCACGACTGGGGCCGGGCGCGCAGCACCGCGCTGACCGGCCTGCTGCTGGCCGGCACCCTCGCCAGCGTGGTCGGTTTCGCGCTTTGGTCGTTCCACGGAACGCTGCTTGCCCTCTTCAGCCCGGACCCGGCGGTCATTGCGGTCGCCCTCACCTTGATCCCCTACGTCGTGCTGTTCGTCTGGATCGATGCCGTGCATACCCTGGCCTCGTTCGCGCTGCGCGGCTACAAGGTGACGCTCCTTCCCATGGTCGTACACGCGGTCTGCTTCTGGGGGATAGGTCTCGGGCTGGGCCGGCAGCTCGCCTTTCACGGGCTGCCCTGGCAGACAACTCCACAGCCTATGGGCGCATCAGGGTTCTGGTTCGCCACGCTGCTATCGACCGCTCTGGCCGGTATCGCCATCGGCGCGCTGCTTCATCGCGTACTGCGTCGCAAGAGCGTGGCGGCACCATGAGGTGGAGGGTGAGGAGTGCATCGCGCTCGAAGACAGCGGGCGGAGCGTGCGAGCATCGCGGGAATTGCAGTAAAGTCCGACCTTCGCCCGCCCGGAACGGCATGTATGGCCGTCCTGGCACGCCCTCACTCTCATGACCTCGACACTCGCCATACAGCCTGCGCACATGCGTTGCGAGCAGGACTACTCGAAAATTCCCGGCTGGGTCTGGCCTGTCGCCTTCTTGCTGTCCGTGACCGCGAACATCCTGCTCGGGATATCCGCTGCCCGGTATACACCGGACGTACGGGAGCCGGATCGCCGTTTCGAGGTCCGGATGATCAAGCCCGAGCCGCCGCCGGTGATCGAACTGCCTCCGCCGCCTCCCCCGCCTCCGCCGCAACCGAAAGCGCCCACCAAGCCGCCCAAGACGGTCCCCCGCCCCGCTCCGCTTCCGGTGCTTGCCGCGCCGCCTGCTCCCGCCGCACCGGTCGCGGAAGAGCGGGTAGTGCCGGTACAGCCCGCGCCGGCACCTCTTCCGCCGATCGACGCAGTACCGCCTCCATCCCTGCCTCCTGCCGCCGTTCAGGCGCCCTCCGCGCCGGCGCCATCGCCGCCCGTCGAGAACATCGAGGCACTGATCAGCGGCTTTGGCCGGGAGGTGTCGCGTGGTTTCGAAGCGAACAAGCGCTACCCGCGGGTCGCACAAACGCGCGGACAGCAGGGGCGCCTGGAACTGTTGTTCGATTTTGACGAAGGACGGATGGTGAAGGTGTCCATCAAACAGTCCAGCGGTCACAACGTGCTTGATGAAGCCGCGCTCGAAGCCGCCCGCAAGATGAAGCTTCCGGATCTGAGCGGCACGCTGGCGCAACGCAGATTCAGTTTCACCTTGCCGGTGGAATTCAAGTTGCAGTGAGCAGGGGCTCAGTCCCCGATGCGGCGCTCGAACGAACGCATGGCTCCGGATGAGGGCGCTGCGGCGCCCACGCCGCAGGCATCTGCGGAGGCGTGACGCCCGGGAACCGGAGGAAACCGGCCGCCCGGGGTTCAGGCTTCCGGATGACCGCCCTTCACCTTTTCCATCCATTCCTCGATTGCCACCGTACCCGCCGCCTGAGCCCGCGCCACGTCGTCCGGACGCAGGACATCCTGCACGAGGTCGATGCGCTTCCATTCGGCCAGCGGCGTCTCGCAGTCGGCGCGAGGCACGTAGCGCGATCGATCGACCCGCTGGTAGCGGTGAATGTAGCGCGGGCAGTTCTGCCAGAGTTCCGACAACCGGACACGGACGATGAAGTCCGCCTCGACGTACGAAGACATCATCGGGTCGTCACGCGAAATGGTCGCCCTGCCCTGCACCCGGATGCGATGCGGCTTCTCGAACGAGATGAAGAGCAGACCGACCTCGGCGTTCTGCACGATGTTGCCGGCCGAATAGAACATGCCGTTGCCGTCGTAGCTCGGGAACACAAGCGTCGTGCCATCAAGTACACGGACAAAGCCGGGGTCTCCACCCTTGTACGACACGGTGGGCCGGCCGCGGGCGTCAACCGTGGACAGGAAAAACATGTCGACCGCTTCGATGAAGCCTTTCGCGTCGTCATCGAATTCGGTACGGCAAGCCAGTTCCTCGATGCGGTCGGCCATGGCGCGGGTACCGAACTCGTCCTGCAAGGCGCGATGCCGGGGATCGTACAGTCTGCTCACACAAGTCTCCTCGAAGGGGGCGAGGCATTCCGCTGCGTTCTCGCCAAGCCCGCAGCATGCCACGCAGTCGCGATCAGACCGCTCTGCAGCGCAGCAAGGCCTGCCCCACTTCCGCTCGCGATTCCGGAACCCCGGGCCTTCATCCTGTCGGCAGAGGCGTATTGAACCGCGTACGGTATCGCCGGCACGCCGGTTGCCCGATGGCAACGCCGAAAGACCGGTCTGCGTGACCCGATGAACAGTGCGGCGACCGCGACCGTGCCGGGGGCGGCCGTCAGGATTCGGCGTGTATCGACCGAATGCCGTCCAGCGAACAGACGACCCATTCGACCCGGCAGTCAGACACGGCTTCTCCGAGCGCACACACCGAAAGTACATGCCCCCGGCCGGAGCGGCAGTGCAGCCGGTGCGGCGCGACGCCTTCGCCGTTCAGATGCAGCGGCCCGTCATCGGAACCGAGCGCGAGCGTGTCGAAACCGCGCCCTATCCCTTCGCCGGTAGCCTTCACGTATGCCTCCTTGGCGGTCCAGTGAATCAGGAAGGAACGCTCCGGATCGCGCTCGGCGAGCACGCGCGCTCGTTCGGTCGCGGTCAGCGCCGCTTGCATGACCTGCGGCATGGATACGCGCATCGGCATCGACTCGACGTCGACGCCCACGGGCGAGCTGCCACACAGTGCCAGTGCAACATGGCTGTCGCAGTGGCTGATGTTGAAATGCAGCGCATCGCCCTCGACCACCGGTTTCCCCCCCGCTCGGCACGCAAAATGCGGCGCATGTCCGAGCAGCAGGCGCAGTGCAAGGCGCTTCAGCGCATGGGCCGCGATGAAGGCGTCCCGGCTGGGCGCGCGCACGATGGCGCGCGCCCGGCGTTGTTCCTCGGGTACCAGCACAGCGCGTTCAAGCTGGCGCAGGCGAAACGCATCGTAAGCCGACATCGGAGAAACGAACACCCGCAAAGCGCCTGCGGACAGGCGGCTCACCGTCAGGCCGCTTCCGCACGCGGACCGCGTGCAACCAGTTCGCACAGCAATTCGGCCATCGCGGCACGCTCGGTTTCGACGAAGAAGTGGCCGCCCGGATGCATGTGCAGCGCAAAGCGCCCGGTGCACTCCTCCCGCCAGCCCAGCAGGCCGGACAGCGGCACGCGACCGTCGTCGAAACCACCGGCAACGGTGAGGTCGATGTCGAGCGGCGGCGCGCTCGCGTAGTCGTAGCCGGCGATCAGTTCGAGATCCTGCTGCAGCACCGGCAGCATCATGTCGATCACCGCGTCGTTGTTCAGTACGCTGTCCGGCGTGCCACCCAGGTCGCGCAGGTACTCGACCAGATCCTCGCGCCCGAAACGCGGCAGCCCGAAGGTGCGCGGATGCGAGGGCGCGATGCGGCCCGACATCAGTGCGGCCGCAGGCAGAGCCCGGCCACGCCTGCGCAGCGCGCGCAACAGTTCGAAGGCGATCAGCGCCCCCAGGCTGTGGCCGAACACCGCGTCCGGCTGTACGCTTTCGCTGGCCAGCGTCTGCGCCAGCCCGTCGGCCAGCGCGTGCAGCGACGCCGGCACCGGCTGGCCGTAGCAGCGGCCACGCCCCGGCAGTTCGAGCGCCAGCAGCCTCAGGCGGCCTTCAAGCAGCGGCTTCCAGGCGAAGAAGGACTGCGCGCTGCCACCGGCATAGGGCACGGCCAGCACGACCGGTGCGCCGGCACCGGCCTCGCAGATGCGCACCAGCTGTCCGGCAGCGGCCTCAGGCAGCATCGAGCGCCACCGCCGCGTCGATCACCTCGAGCGCGGACTGCTGATGCAACTGCTTCATGAGGCTGCGCTGTACCTTGCCGCTGGTGGTCTTGCGCAGGGTCGCCGGCGCGATGAAGACGATGTCGGCGATGGCTACGCCATGCTCTTCCGATACCGCGCGCCGCACCTGCATGCGCAGTGCCTTGGCGATCTCCGGCAGGGCACGCTTCAGTTCGCGATCGGCTTCGATCACCGCTACCAGCCGGCGCTGCTCGCCGCGATCGTCCTCGAACACCGCGCAGCTCTGCGGCTTGATCAGCGGATGCGACTCGACGATGGTGTATTCGACGTCTTCCGGATGGAGATTGCGGCCATCGACGATGAGCAGGTCTTTCATCCGTCCGCACAGATAGATCTGACCGTCGTCAGCACCGATGAAGCCGATGTCGCCGGTGCGCATGTAGCGGCGGCCCGGCTCCCCGGCGATCTCGGCGCCAAAGGTGGCCGCTGTCTGTTCCGGCAGCTGCCAGTAGCCCAGCGCATTGGTGGCGCCCGATACCCACACCTCGCCCAGACGATCGCATCCGAGCCGCTCGCCATTCGCCGGATCGACAATGGCGACCTCGATCTCGTCCGACGGCAGACCGCAGCCGACCACGGTGCGTCCGCCCGCCCCCATATCCTCTCGCACACGCCCTTCGGTCTCGGCTGCGTGCGCGTCGATGCTGCGTACGCGCGGCATTTCGCGGACCGGACCTCCGGACACGAAGAGCGTGGCTTCGGCCAGGCCATAGCACGGCAACATGGTGACAGGACGGTAGCCGAGCGGGCCGAAGGTGGCGGCGAAGCGTTCCAGCGTCGCGGCGCGCACCACGTCGGCACCGTTCAATGCGATGCGCCAGCTCGACAGCTCGCAGCCTTCGAGCCGGCCCGGCTGCCAGCGCTGGGCGGCCAGCTCGTAGGCGAAATTCGGGCCACCGGCCAGCACGGCGCGGTACCGGGAAATCGCATCAAGCCAGATCAGCGGCTGGCGGACGAAGGTATTCGGACCCATCAGCACGGTTTCGTTGCCCAGCATGACCGGCAGCAACTGGCCGAGGATGAGGCCCATATCGTGGTGGTGCGGCTGCCAGAACACGGTGTTCGACGTGTGGTCCAGCTCCCAGGCCGTGCGCATCATGCGCAGGTTGGTAGTGATGTTGCACTGGCTCACCATGACGCCCTTGGGGTGCGAGGTCGAACCCGATGTGTACTGCAGGAAGGCGATGCGGTCGTCGGCCGGCGCAGGCACCAGACCGGATGCGGTCGCTTCGTCGCGCAGCGTATCGGTAGCGAGCCAGGCCAGCGGCAGGTCCGCGTCGACCGACAGGATGTCGCGCAGTCCCGTCTCCAGCGATGACACGGTCAGTGCCCGCCGGCAGCCGCAGTCGCGCAGGATGCGCAGGCAGCGGTCGACGCGTCGCCTGCTCGGCAGATTGAGCGGCACTGCCACGCGCCCGGCCAGCAGGCAGGCAAAGAAGGCGACGATGAAGTCCAGACCGGCCGGGTAGAACAGCGCGATACGGTCGCCCGGACCGCCGTGCGCCGCCAGCACGGCGGCGATCGCCGTGCTGCGCCGCCAGGCGTCGCCGTAGGTGAGCACGTCCTCTTCGTGGCCATGCTCGTCGAGGAAGCGGAACAGCACGCGCTGCGGATGGCGTACTGCGCGGCGCCGGAGGATGTCGGTGACCGACAGCGTCGATACCTCGTCATGCAGGCTGGCGGCGAGATCGTCGGTTTCGATGCGTGCGTGCATGCTCAGGCTCCCGCTGTCACGGCGGCGCGCTGCGCAACGGCGACCGACAGTTCGCGCACGGTCGGGTACTGGAACACCAGCGCCTGTGGCAGGACCAGGCGATAGCGGTCCTCCAGCGAGCCGACGAGGTCGACGGCCTGCATCGACCCCAGTCCGTAGCTGCCGAAGTTCTCGTCCGGTTCGATGTCGTGCGCCGGCTGGCCGGTACGGTCCGCGATGAAGGTGGTGATGAAGTCCGCGATATCGTGTTCGGTACTCATGGATGTCGTCCGTGCAGGTATGAAGACGGGGCGGCGGGCTGCGCGGACGCGGCCGCCGGAATCAGGATTTCGAGCGCGCGGCGGATCTGCCGGCGCACACCGCGCGCCGTGGCGGCCAGTTCGAGTGGCGGCCAGCCGGCAACACCCAGTCCGCGCGGCCACAACGTGGCCCAGTCTGCCGCGCACGGAGCGGAGTCGGCGTAGAGCCGGTGCAGCGCCGCAGCGAGCGCGGCGTGGGTGCCGGCAAGCGGCGGGGGTGCGAACTCGGGCCAGTGCGCCTCGGCCGCGGACGCGCGGCGCTGCGGGCGCCAGCCGGCGCGGATTTCGTCGATCATCGGGCCAAGCACCGGCGCCGGGCCGATCTCGACGAATTCGCTCACACCGGCCTCAAGCATGGTGTGCACAGATTGCGTCCAGCGCACAGGGCTGCACAGATGGGCCGCCATCGTGGCGGCGATCTGCGCGTCGTGCGGCTGCGCGGTCACGTTGGCAACGACCGGAATGCGTGGAGACTGGAACGGCGTTTCGCGCAGCGCCTGTGCGAACTCGGCAGCTGCGGGGCGCATGTGGCGAGAATGGAAGGCGCCGCTGACACGCAGCCGAACCGCGCGCGTACCGGCCTCGCGGCAGCGCTCGACGAAGGCATCGATCTCGCCAGACAGCCCGGCGACAATGGTCTGCGTGGGGCTGTTCTCGTTGGCGATGTCCAGTCCGTCTAGGCCCAGACGCGCGATCAGTCCTTCCACCTCGTCGCGCCCGGGACCGATGACCGCGGCCATCGCCCCGTCGCGGATGGCGGCCATGATGCGCGCGCGGCGGTCGACCAGACGCAGTGCGTCGATGAAGTCGAGTGCGCCGGCCGCCGCCAGCGCGACGAACTCGCCGACGCTGTGCCCGGCCAGCATGTCGGGCGCGCCGTGCCGGTGTGTATGGTCGAGATAGCCGAGATAGCCGGTGACGAACAGCGCAGGCTGCGTGTAGCGGGTATCGATCAGCCGGTCGGCACCGTCGGTGCACAGCGCGTGCAGGCTGTAGCCGAGCACCGCATCCGCATGCTCGACCAGGCGCGGGTAGCGCTCGAACAGTTCGACGCCCATGCCCTTGCGTTGCGCGCCCTGACCGGGAAAGACGACCGCCTTCACGACAGCACCTCTGCACCGACCGGCGATGAGGTCAGCCAGCGCGCCTCACGCAGTTCCAGGTCGTCGATCTGCAACACCGTGCGGCCGTCCGTTTCGACTCGCACGCGCACCCGTCCGCTGTCGGCGTCCACACCCAGCCGCAGGTGCTGCGGTCCGGTCGCCGGCAATTCAGCCCAACTCACCCGGGCGGCGCGGTAAGGCAGCAGCGGCGCGCTTGTGGCACCCGGAAAGAGCTGCTGCAGCGCGTGCACGACGGTCATTGTCCAGTGCATCCAGAGCGCGCAAGGGTCTTGCGAAGCGAATGGATCGGCGAGCACGACGATGTCGTTCGCAAAGTCTGCCGCGGCGTCAGGACCGCGCCCGGTGTCGATGCGCTCGACGCGCAGCAGTGTCTGCGCGGTTTCGTCCGTCTGCGCGCGATAGCTCAGCCCGGTGCCGGCGCGGGTTGCCGCCAGTTGCCGATGGTGCGGCGACGCGGCCGCCCAGGCGACATCGACGAAGCTGACGGCGCCGATGGTCGCGGCATGCTCCGGCCACGGCAGCAGCGAAGGCAGGCATGCCGGCGGCTTGCCCATGGAAACCCCCGGGAATGCACGCCAGTGCGCGCGCAGTGCCGCGACGTCGCGAGACACGCCGACGCCCGCTTGCGGCGCCACCGGCTCGGCCGTGCGGAACCATACGTATTCGCGGCGGAACGGCAGTGCGGGGAGCGGTACGCGCGTTGCGCTGCCGGCGGCATGCCGCGCCGACAGTACTTCGCTCAACACGGGAAAGGGCAGCCGGACGCGCAGCCAGTCGGCCAGCGCGGCGGAGCTCCGCCAATCGGGCTGCGCAGCCTCGCTGTCTTCCGGCCCACCTTGCCGGGCGCTCTGCGCGGCAACGGCCTGCGGCGCCGGCGCGTTGCACAGCCAGGCAGCCAGCTGCAGCGCCAGTTCTCCGAAATCCTTTGCGGCAATCGCAAGCCGGTAGGCCTGCAGGTCGCGACCGACGAACAGCGACCTCGCCAGCGCATGCAGCGTCGGTGCCAGCGCCTGCCGCGGCAGGCTGGCGCGGCCGGACAGCCTTTCCGATTTGTCCGTTGCCGGCAAGGCCTGGCTCAGTGCAGCCGCGACCTCGCCCCAGTTCAGGCAGTCGCGCAGATCGAGCCGGGCGGCGTCGATGCCCAGTCCCTGCGCGGCCGCGCGGGCGGCGCGCACCATGGTTCCGGCGTCGACGCCGAGCGTGGGCCAGTGTGTGTCGAAGTCGAGTGCACCGGCGGCACTGTGCAGCGCACGCAGCGCACGCGGCTGCACCGACGGATACAGGTAGTCGAACAATTGCGCGGCGCGGGCACGCAGCGTGTCCGCGTCGCGCGCCGACAGCAGCACGACGTCGGCTTCGCCGTCGTCGGCGGGCCACCTGGCTGCCACATGCGCCTGCAGCACGACGTGCGCATTGACGCCGCCGAAGCCGAACGAACTGACCCCGGCCACCCGCGGCCCCTCGCCCCAGGCTTGCGGACGGTCGACGATGCGCAACGGCGAACCGCTCAGTTCGAGCTGCGGATTCGGGCGGACGTAAGCCGGATGTCCCGGAATCAGTCCGTGACGCAGTGCGAGCACGGTCTTGATCAGACCGGCTATGCCGGCCGCCGCCTCCAGGTGGCCGATGCGTGCCTTCAGCGCACCGAGCCGGATGTCGCCGGCCGGTGCGCGTTCGGGATCGACGCTGCGGCACTGGCGCAGCGCCTCGTTCAGCCCGGCGATCTCGATCGGGTCACCGAGCGGTGTGCCGGTGCCATGTGTCTCGATGTGCGAAAGATGGCGCACAGCCGGACCGGCCGCCTGCCAGGCCGCAGCGACGACTTCGGCCTGACCCTTGAAGCTGGGCGCGGTCAGGCTGTGCGCACGGCCGCCATGGTTCTCGGCCGAGGCGAGAATGCAGGCATGGATGAAATCGCCGTCGCGCAGCGCGTCGTCCAGCCGCTTGAGCACCACGACACCCACACCCTCGCCGCGCACATAACCGTCGGCTTCAGCGTCGAAAGGACGGCAGCGACCCGACGTGCTGAGCATGCCCGCCTGGCTGAACGCGACGTGCAGTTCCGGGCTCAGCATCAGGCTGACGCCGCCAGCCAGCGCCAGTTCGCACTGACCGAGGCGCAACTGCTCGATCGCGCGATGCACGGCGACCAGCGAACCTGAACATGCGGTATCCACGACCTGGCTCGGCCCGCGCAGGTTCAGTACATACGACAGCCTGTTGGCGACCAGGGTCAGTGCCATGCCGGTTGCCCGGTAGGCGTCGTTGTCGCAGCGCGCGGCACGCATCAACGAGGTGTATTCGGCGTTGCCGACGCCGGCGAACACGCCCACGCGCCGGCCGGACAGGCTGCGCGGTGCGATGCCGGCGTCCTCCAGTGCGGTCCATGCGGACTGCAGGAAGAGCCGCTGCATCGGGTCCATCGCCTCGGCTTCGCGCGGCGCGATGCCGAAGTGGCGCAGGTCGAAGGTGTCCACGTCGTCGATGAAGCCGCCCACCGTCGAGTAGGCGGTATTCGCCGCACCGCCCGGCGGTGCGTAATGCGCGCGCCAGTCCCAGCGTGCCGGCGGCACCTCGGTGATGGCCGGCGAGTCCCCGAGCAGCGCCTGCCAGAAGGCGGCGACATCCGGCGCACCAGGCAGACGCGCCGCGATGCCGACGATGGCGATGGCCGCGGACGGCTGCATCACATCGTCGCTCCGGCCAGCGCGGGCACCTCCCGCGATGCGCTGTCGTCGGTCACCGGCGCGCCGCTGGCCGGGCACGGCATCGGCAGACCGGCCTTGAGCGCCCGGCTGCGACCGCGGGCGTGCTCCTTCGCCAGTTCGTGCATATAGGTCGGACCGTGCATTTCGTAGTTGTTGCGCAGCGTCGCCAGATACTCGCGGCGGATCACTTTCTGTTCGCGCTCGATATCGCGCTTCTGCGCCGCGATGTCGGGCTGGCTGTAGAAGCCGGCGAAGTAGTCGGCCACCAGTTTCGACTGTGCTTCCATCATGTCGAGGAAACCCCAGGTCACCGCCTGGAACAGTCCGATGAAGGCGAGGTTGTCCACTCCCGGCACGAAGATGCGCTTGAACATCGGCACCTTGTTGTCGTCCGCGTTCAGGAACTGCTTGTCGAGGAAGGGGAAGGTGGTCTTGAAGCCGGTCGAATACACGATGGCGTCGAACTCGCGCACGCTGCCGTCGGCGAAGAAGACCTTGCGGCCGTTGATGTGCTTGACCTCGGGCACGATCTTCAGCTTGCCGTCGCCGATGCGGTTGGCGAAGTTCTCCGACAGCGTGGGCAGGCTGGACATCATCAGGTGGTCCGGCTTCGGCATGCCCATGCTGCTGTGCCGCTGGATGAGCGCCTTGTACAGCCCGGTGTGCACCAGATTGAACAGCGGATAGGGCAGGATCTTCTTGAACCACCAGTCGTTCAGGAAGGCCATTGCCCGGTCCATGCGCAGGCCCAGCAGATAGTGCGGCAGCACATAGACACCGCGACGCAGCGATATGCAGGTCGATCGCGCCGCGTGGCTGATGTCCACCGCCACCTGCGAACCGCTGTTGCCGACACCGACCACCAGCACGTCCTTGTCGCGGTAATCCTCGCGGTAGCGGTAGTGCTGCGAGTGGATGGCCTTGCCGTCGAACGTGTCGCGGTAGTAGTAGTCCGGGAAATTCGGTTCGTTGTGGTGGCCGTTGGCCACGACCAGCGCGTCGTAAAGGCGCACCTCGCCGCTGTCCAGCGTGACCCGCCAGCCCGTGTCGCCGATGCGCTCGGCACGCTTGACCTGGGTGTTCAGCTGTATGCGGTCACGGAAGCCGAAGTGCTCGACGTAGCGCTCAAGATAGGCATGCACCTGCTGGTGAGACGGGAAATCCGGATAGTCGTCCGGCATCGGAAAATCGGAGTATTGGTACAGGCCGCGCGGCGTGTTCTGGTTCATCGCGTGCCACACCGAGGTGAACTTCCGGTCGGGATCGAAGGCCCAGATGCCGCCGATGCGGTCGCGGCCGTCGAAGCAGTCGAAGGGAATGCCGTATTCGGTCAGCGCCTTGCCGATGGAAATGCCGCCGACGCCGGCACCGACCACGCACACGCGCGGCAGCTGACGCGGCGAGCGGCCCTTGCCGCGCAGGCGTTCGAGCATGCGTGCGCCGCCCGGAATGCGTTCGACGAAAGCGCGGGTGAATTCGCGTGCGACCGGCGGCGCGGACAGTGAACGGGGAGCACTCATGCGACGGACCTCCTTGTTTTCGGTGGGAACGAGGGACTTCAGGAATGCGGCGGTGCGCGCTTCGCCGATGCGCGCCGAATGCGCCGCGCAGTCGAGCACCACCGGCGCGATGCCGCCGGACAGATGGCGGCGCAGGCTGTCGACGATGAGGTCGACCTCGGCGTCGGAAATGTCCAGCGGCGGCAGGAAGCGCAGGCTGTTGTTGTGGATGGGGCAGACCGCGACCGCGACTCCCTGCACCGGGTCGCGCAGCATGGCGCCCCACAGCAGGTAGCCGAAGCTGCGCTGCAGGAAAGGATCGGCGCCCGAGAGGTCCAGATCGATGGTGAGCAGCAGGCCCTCGCCACGCACGGCGGAGATCATCGGCAGGTCGCGCTGCAGTGCGGTCAGCTTCGCGCGGAAGGACGCACCGGCAGCCTGTGCGCGGAGGTCCAGCCCCTGCTCGAAAACCCGGCGCAGCGCGTGCAGCGAAATGTGCGCCGACAGAGGGCAGCGCTGGCGGCCGGCCAGTTCCTGCAGGCGCGCGGGCGAACGCGCCAGCGCGCGCTGCCGTACCGCGTCGCTGCACAGCACGACGCCGGTCGGCACCAGCGAATCGCACAGCGCGGTGCCGAGCGCGACCAGGTCGGGCGACGGCACCTGGGCCGCGCTGTGCAGCAGGCGGCCGGTCATCAGATTGGTCTGGGTTTCGTCCACACCGACCAGGTAGCCACCGGCATCGCGGTGACGCACGATCGATTCGACCAGGTGAGGCGGCAGCGGTCGGGTGGCGTTCGCGTCCACCTGTATGGTTTCGAACCACACCAGACCGATGTCGCCGGACAGCAGTTCGGCCTCCAGCTTCTGCGCCGCGTCCGGCGCGTGTGCGTCGATGAACACGCTGTGCCGGTAGAGCGGCTCGAAGGGCTTGCGGAAGATGTCGAACACAGCGTCGTGCGAAGCGACCGCGCTCAGCATCGAAAAGCCGAGACCGCCGGAGAAGAAGAGCATGCGGCGCTTCTGCGGACTGGCAAGCGCGCCCAGCGTCAGTGCCACTTCCACCGCGGTCACATTGCTCGACGCCGGGAAGGCATGCGGCAGACCGGTACGGTCACCGAGCAGCGCCGCGAGTTCGCCCCAGTAGTCGACGCCGGCATCGTGCGTACGCACCACGCCGTCGATCACGTCCAGCGGATTGAGTCCGCGCGGGCTGGTGCCCACGTTCACGAAGCAGTCGAGCACCGTGCGCGCGGTGCCGTCGCGGTCGCGCAGCAGCGACTTCATGCCGCGGGCCGCCTCGAAGCGGGCGTCGAAGCCGTGCAGGCGCGCCACCCGGGCATAGCCCGAATTGCCCCAGCGCAGGTGGGCGTCGAAGCAGGCATCGACGTCGGCGTCGATGCGCCGCATCAACCTGTGCGTGTCGCCGTCGATCAGGTCGGCGAAGCGCTTCAGCAGCGTCTCGCGCGCCACCGCCAGCGGGAAGCCGAAGCTGGTCATCACGTTGCGCACATAGCTTTCGCTGGGCGTCATGCTCCAGGTCTGATGTACCGGCGCGCGCACCATGCAGGCGGCCACCGGCACCCGGCTCGCGGCCATCGATTCGCCCAGCACGATCATGTCGGCGCGCTCGCGGCAGGACGGCGCGATCCACTCTGCAGCCGTCGCGTCCGGATCGTTGTTGTCGACCAGCACGCTGATCACCTCGCGCGCGGCGCAGGCGGCGATCAGGCGGTCGGCGTCCTCGGCCGGCGTGAAGGCGTCGCATACCAGCACGGCCGCCACCGCTGAGGCGCCGCCTTCCAGTCGCTCGATCGCTTCGAGCACGGTGGACACGAACACCACACCCGGGACCAGTGCGTCGTCCGGACCCGCGTCCAGCGGATCGAAGTAGCGGTGCCAGGATTCTCCCGCGTCGATCAGCAGCAGCTCGCCGTTGCTGTCTGCGTCGCGGTTGCGCGCGCGGTGGCGCGCCAGGCGCAGCGCGGCGTCGAGGGCCTCGTGCTGCGAGGTCAGGAACAGGCAGCGGTAGTCCTCCTCGCCGGTCTTGTTCCGGGTCTGGATGCGATTGAGCAGCAGCGCGACCTGGGCCGATTGCGGCGACAGGATGGCGCAGTGACCCTGGTCGCCCCGGCGCACGTAGTCCTCCAGCACCTGCAGCGCGTCGGCGTCGGCCGGGGCGAAGGCGCTGGCAGGCGGCAGTACGGGCGCACCGGCCGTCTCGCCGTGCGCCGGCGCCACCTCGTCGAGGAAGCGCAGCAGCAGCCGGTTGTAGGCCTCGAAATGGGTGAATCCCAGCAGATGGCCGGCGCCCGGAAAGCAGACGTAGCGCGCACCGGGCAGCGCATCGGCCAGCGCGCGGCCATAGGCTGGCTGCATGTAGCGGTCATCGCGGCCGCTGATCACCAGCGCCGGGCAGCGCAGCGCGGACAGCGCCTCGCGGTGGTCGAAGTCGCCGACGACGGCCTGATAGGCCGGCAGCGACGGAATGTTCCAGCCGCGGTTCAGCTCCATGAAGCGCTCGCTCGTCTGCAACTCGCGCATCAGGGTCGTGAAATCGCTGGCGCCCCGGGCGAACGGCGAGGTGACGGTGGCCACCAGCGCCGAGGCCCGCTGCGGATGGTCGAGGCAGAAGCGCTGCGCCAGCACGCCACCGAAGGAATACCCGATCACGGGCAGCGGTTCGACAATGCCCAGGCCATCCAGCAGTTCGGCCACGTCGGCCGCCATCGACGACAGCGTCAGCGGGTCGTAGAAGTCGGTGCGGCCGCAGCCCGGCATGTGATAGGCGATCAGCCGGTAGTGCTCGCCCAGTTCGCGCAGCTGCAGCCGCCACATGACCGAGGTGTGCATCACCAGGCCGCCGAGCAGCAGCACCGGCCGGCCCCGTCCGTAAACGGCTGCCTCGATGGTGCGGCCCGAACGCCCCTGCACGCTGACCGAGCGCGCCTGGTCGACGACGGTCTGCTGCGCGGCGAGATGTTCGCGCGATGGTTGGCGTATGCCGGACGCAGCCGGGCCGGTCACCGGAGCGGCCGGTGCACCGGCAGGCACGGTGGCGGGTGCCACCGGAGCGACGCTGCGTGTGGCGGATACGGCCCTGCCCTGCTCCGCCCAGAGCGCCTCGATCGACAGCGGCCCCGCGTCGACCGCGACAGCCGCTGTGGCATTGGCCAGCGGGGTGATGGTCACCGACGCAGCCGGCTCGACCACGGTCGCGATTTCCCGCCGTACGACTGCGGCCGGCGCACCTGCCGCTTCGACCACCGTGCCACCGATATCGCCGAGCACGCGCCGTACTTCGGCGTCGTGATTCTTCAGCAGGTAGCGGGTGAGGCCACGCAGATCCTGGAACTCGAAGAACACGGTGGGCGGAATGACGATGCCGAAGCGCGCCGTGAAGCGATTGCCGATCTCGGTCGACGAGATCGAATCCATGCCGTAGTCCATCAGCGAGCGCGTCGGCGAGAAGTCGACGGCGTCGAGTTTCAGCACGTCCATGACCAGCACGCCCAGATCCTGTTCCAGCGCGACCTCCAGTGCCGGCCGCGCAGCCGGTACGCGGCGCGCCGGCGCAGCCGGCGACGATGGCGCCACAGTCGGCGCGACGGGCGGCGCCGCGTCCATCTCGAGCCCTTCGATCAGTGCCAGCGCCTCTTCCGGCGACAGTTCGTCGGCGATGCTCATGTCCATGCGGAATCCCCGGTATGCGTGGTGTAGTCGGTGCTCATGCCGGCAGCGCCTCGGCCGGCGCGGTCTGCGCGGCGCCGTCGAGCAGCTTTCCGGTGACGAAATTGACCGCGCGGATGTACTTCCAGAGGTCAACCTCGTAGCGGTGGCGGTCGGTGTCCATGAAGCGGCCCTGACCGAGGTCGAGCCGCTCCGGCTGCTGCTTCATCTGCTGCAGCCGGCGGAAGTTTTCGCTCCCGGCGATGCGCGCGCGCAGGCAGGCGGCAACGAAGCGCGCGGTGATGTTCAGTACGTTGCCGAGGCCGGACGGCGTATTGAGATAGCCCACGAAGAGCAGGTTGTCGTGGCGCTGCGGCACCATGCGCAGGAACAGTCGGTCCAGATCGGCCCGTGGATCGAAATCGGCCGGATCGAAAAAGGACAGGTCGGTGCGGAAGCCGGTTGCCCACAGGATGAGGTCGATCTGTTCGCGACTGCCGTCGGCGAACTCGACGGTGCGGCCGTCGATGCGCCGGATGTCCGGTTTGGGCGCAAGGTCGCCGTGACCGATGTGGTAGAGCACCTGGGAATTCATGATCGGGTGTGCCGCATCGATGCGGTGATCCGGCGCTGGCAGACCGAAGTCGGTGCCGTCGAAACCGGCCAGCTTGAACACCGCGCCAACGTGATCCCAGTAGGCCTGCGCATCGACGAACTTCGGCGCGATGTCCATCAGCCATTCCTGGGTGGGTTTGCCATCGACGAACTTGGGCATGTAGTGATAGCCGCGCCGGGTCGAGTGGAAAGCCGCATCGGCATTGAGCGCCGCATCGACCGCGATGTCGCAGCCCGAATTGCCGCCACCGACCACCAGAACGCGCTTGCCGCGGAACTGGTCGGCCGATCGGTAGTCGCCCGAGTGCACGCTTTCGCCGTCGAAACGGCCTTCGAATTTCGGCACCAGCGGAATGCGCAGCAGGCCGTTGGCGACCACCAGATGGGCGTAGCGGCGTGCGCTGCCGTCGGCCAGTTCGCAGCGCCAGCCGCCGCCGTCCGGCCGCGCGCGGACGACGCGGGTGTGAAAGCGCGTGTGCGCCTCGACCGAGTAGCGCGCAGCCACCGACATCAGATAAGCGTACATCTGGCTGTGCCGCGGGTAATGCGGGTAGCTGTCGGGCATCGGCAGATCGGAGAACTGCGTGTTGCGGCGCGAGCTGATCAGATGCACCGACGCGTACATCTTCGACGCCGGCCCCTCCGGCTGCCAGTTGCCGCCAAGGCCGCCACTGGCTTCCAGCACTTCGTAGTCGAGGCCGGCCTCGGTCAGCGCCTTGGCGACACCGATGCCCGAGGCGCCGCCGCCTATGATGCCCACCGTACGATCGAAATCCGTCATGTCCGTTCCTGTTGGTCTGCGCTTACTGGTCTGCTGTGGCCCGCATGCCGGCGAGCAGGCGCTTCGCTTCGTCCGGCGTCATGCGGCCGGTCTTCACGCGTTCGAGGATGTCGCGCGGCGTCAGCGCCGGCGCGATGTCGGGCGCGGACGGTGCCGCCGCTCGGGCGACATAGGACGCCACCGGCTCGGCGACATGTGGCGCTGAAGCGGGCGTCACGGGCTGCGCCCAGAAGCGCCGGCGCTGGAAGGCCGTGCCGGGCAAAGGCACACGTCGACGCAACGGCGGTACCGGCTGAGCGCTCCAGTCGTCGAAGGCGCCGCTGACCCAGGCACGCGCCAGCGCCGCGGGCTCGCTGCCCGCATCTGCGGCCGCGCCCTCGGCGTCGGCCACACCCTTGAACACGCCGGCCGGAAGCGCCGAGGCGTCGAGCTGCCAGAACTCGCCTTCCAGAGTGGCGCGCAGCTGTGCCGCGAGCGTCCTCAGGTCATCGGCGATCACGGCAAGCCGATTGGGCTGGACGATGCGCGCCACGCGCAGCGTCGCCGCCAGATCGGCCAGCGACAGCGCCTCGCCGCGTTCCAGCGCACGTTCGACATGGCGTGCCAACGACTGCGCCATCGTGCGCAGCGTGTCCGGCGTGCGTGCCGACAGCACGACGATGTGCGGACCGGACAGTTCGCCGGACGGCGTGCCCGGCCATTCTTCGACGACCAGGTGAGCGTTGGAACCGCCGGCGCCGAAGGAACTGATGGCCGCCAGCCGCGGCAGCGGACGACCTGCCGCGTCACGCGGCGCCGGCCAGTCGGCGGCGGTCGCCTGCACGCGGAAGGGCAGCTTCGAGAAGTCGATGTTCGGGTTTGCCGGCTCGCTGTGTATCGACGGCGCCAGCCGGCCGTGTCGCATCTGCAGCAGCACCTTGCTCAGGGCAGCGACGCCGGCCGCGGATTCGAGATGACCGATCTGCGACTTCACCGAGCCGATCGGCACCACCGCATCGTCCAGCCCGCCTTCGAGCGCCATCGCCAGACCACGCAGTTCGATCGGGTCGCCCAGACCGGTGCCGGTACCGTGCGCCTCGATATAACCCAGGCGAGAAGCCGGCACGCCAGCGGCGGAGAACGCATCCACGATCACCTCGCTCTGCCCGACCGGCGTCGGCACCGTGAAGCCGGAAGTGCGTCCGCCGTGGCCGATGGCCGAACCGCGAATGACGCCATGGATGTGGTCGCCGTCGCGCAAGGCATCGGCCAGACGCTTGAGTACCACCACCCCGACACCCTCGCCCGGCACGTAACCGTCGCCCCCGGCGCCGAAACTCCGGCACCGGCCGTCGCTGGCGGCGAACTGCAGCTCGCTCAGCATGCGGTAGCGATAAGGATGGGCCGACACATTGACGCCGCCGGCCAGCACCGCGTCGCATTCGCCCGCGCGCAGCAGCAGGCAGGCGGTATGCACTGCGGTCAGCGAGGACGAGCACATGCTGTCGAGCGCGAACGACGCACCGTTGAAACCCAGCGTGTAGGACACGCGGTTGGCGATCGAGGCGTAGGACGAATTGGTGAGCGTGGCCGAACCGCCGGCGCCGTAGTACTGGTACTCGCCATACATGACCCCGGCCAGCACGCCGACGCTCGCCCGTGCGCCGTCGCGCGATGGCGGCGACTGCAGTGTCTGTGGCGTGTAGCCGGCGTCCTCGATGGCCAGCCAGGACGCTTCGAGGAACAGGCGCTCCTGCGGGTCCATGCGCTCGGCGTCGCGCGGCGCGATGCCGAAGAACAGCGGATCGAAACAATCGTGCTGGTCGATCAGCGCAGCCCAGCGTGCGTAGGCGCCGCTCTTGGCGCCCTCGCCCGTCTGTCGCTGCGTTGCCCCGGCAAAGGACGGGTCATCCGGCCAGCGCTGCGACAGTTCGCCGACGCAGTCCATGCCCTGCAAGAGATTGTCCCAGAAGGTATCGAGGTCGGCGGCGCGCGGATAACGGCCGGCAATGCCGACGATGGCGATGGCCAGACCGTGGCTGTCTCCCCCGCCCTGCGCGGTGGTTTCCGGCGGAACGTACGGCGCCGGCACGGCGGGCACCGCAGCGACAGCCCGTGGCGCTTCCTCCGCCTGCCCGGTGGCGGCGACGCCGACGAAGCGTGCCGCGGCCTCAGGCTCCGCCGAGGCGATGCGTGCGGCGAGCGCCTGCACGGTGTCGGCTTCGTAAAGCAGCGTTTTCGGCAAGGACGAGAAGTGCTTGTCCAGCTCGCCATTCAGGTCCATCACCATGATGGAATCCAGCCCCAGCGACTGCAGTGGCGTGGCCGGCGTGACACGGACGCGGGCGATGCCGCAGCTGCGGGCCAGCATGTCGCCAAGCCTGTTGCACAGCGCTGCCGTCGTGTCGGCCGCAGCGACGCCTGCCGGTGCAGGCGACGGCGCCGGTGACGGGGCTGCCGACTGCGGCGCGACCATGGCCGGTTCGACTTCCAGCAGTCGGGCCACGCCTTCGCGTCGGCCGCTGCAGACGACGACGCCAGCGACCGTGCTCGCCATCGCCCAGCGCAACGCCTGCACGCCCTGCTCTGCGTCCAGCAGTTCGAGACCGCACTCGGCCATCCACTGCATGACCGGCGGTGGCGCCTGCATGCCGCTTTCGCTGCGCCACAGCGGCCATGCCAGCGCCAGTGTGCGGCCCTGCCGCCGGCCTTCGGCCACGGCCTGCGCACGCCGTCCAGCGTAGTCGTCCAGCCAGGCGTTGGCGTAGGCATAGACGCTCTGGCCGACATTGCCATGCGCGCCGGCCAGCGACGAGAAGAGTACGAAGGCTTCGAGCAGGTCGTCGCGCGTCGCCTCGTCGAGCAGGCGTGTGGCGGTGATCTTGGGTGCGAGCACCGCCTGCCAGTCATCGTCGCCGTGCTTGACGAAGAAGGCGTCGCGCAAAACGCCGGCCGCATGGATGACGCCGCGCACCGGACCCAGCATTGCCCGCACCTGTTGCAGCGCGCCGGCAAGCGAGCCTGCGTCGGTCACGTCGGCCTGAACGTAGATGACCGAGGCGCCCTCGCCTCCGAGCGAGGCAACCGCGCGGGCGCCTTCGTCGTCCAGCGGACTGCGCCCCATCAGCGCGACATGCACACCGCAGCCGGCCAGCCAGCGCGCGAAGATGCGTCCGAGCGCCCCCATTCCGCCGGTGATCACATAGGTTGCACCGCGCGTCGGCAACCAGCCTTCGGGCGGCGTGTCGAGCCACGCGAAGCGCTCTTCCTCGATGCGCCCGTCACGGACGCGCAGACGCGGGACACGGCCCGGCGATAACGGGCGCGACAGCACGGCCGCTATCGCATCGGCGCGACGGACCGGATCGTCGCGCGTCGCGGCATCCAGTTCCAGCAAGGCGGCCGACACGCGAGGCGCTTCCAGATGCAGGCTCCTCAGCAGCCCGCCCATCGCCGCATGGAAGCAGCTCCCGTCGTCGGCAGACGGTGTGCCCACATAGACCAGGCGCAGCGCACGTGCGCCGAGTGCGCCCACCAGCAACTGCGCCAGCGCAACGAATCTCCGCACGTCGGCCTCGACGCTGTCATGCGATTGGCCCGCCATCCACACAACGGTCGCCGGAAAGCCGCCGCCGTGCTGCAGCAGTTCGAGCAGCGTGCGACGGTGCGCGACTTCGGCCGCATCCATGTCGATGCAATGACCGTCATGGAAGCGGAAGCGTGGCGACGTCTCGACGCGCCACAGCGGCTGCGCCGGGTGCAGGCGGCGCAGCCTCGATGCAAGCCCTTCGAGACCGACACCGGCAGCACCTGCGAGCAGCAGGGACGACACGGCCGCCGTCGCGTGTGTACCGCTGTCGGCAACGGACCACCGGCGCTGCAGCAGATGCAGCGGGGCACTGCGCGCGCCGTCCCACGCCCGGAAGCAGAAGCCCTGGATATCGGCCAGTGGCGTCCCGTCGTCGCCGCACACACGGAAGTCGAAGGCATGCAGGCCGGGGGCCGGGCTGCCACGATATTCGATGCGCACGCGCGCGCTCCCGCGCAGTGGCGCATGCAGTACGAAGCGGCGCATCGAGAACGGCACAAAGGCGCGACCGGCGGTCAGCACGGCCTCAGGCGCCAGCGCCACCGCACACTGGAATACGCCGTCAAGCAGTGCCGGATCGATGCGCCCGACATCGTCGCGCGGAGTGACGGACAGTTCGGCGACGGCGTACCCGGACTCGCGCACCAGCGCTTGAACCGGCTGGAATTCTCGCCCGTAGCGCAACCCCATGCGCTCGAAACGCGCGTAGAAAGCATCGCGGTCGAACGCTCCGGCGGCGCGCCCGACGATGACCGGCGAAGGTGCATCCACCACACCGGCGCGCAGCGATCCGCGCAGATGAGCCGGACCGCTGTCCGCGTTCCCGCTCAGCACCGAGCAGCGACCGTCCGTGTCCAGCGCCACCGTCAGGACTGCCGGCTCATCGAGCACCAGCGCGCGTCCCCACATGAGATCGCGGAACTCGATCGCACCGTTGCCGGGCAGACGCGCCGCCAGCATCTGCAGGAAGCCGGCCGCGGGAAAGACCGCATGTCCGTCAACCACGTGATTGCGTGCACGCCAGTCGTCCGGCCCGATACGCAGCGCACCCGCTGGCGCAGTGCCGGCTGTCGCGCTGTCGAAACGCGCGGCGGATGGCGTCTGCCCACTGCCGATCCAGTGCCGGGTGCGGCGGAACGGATAGCCAGGCAGATCCAGAGGTTGCGGCATGATCTGCCCTGGCGTCGACCACTGTGCCGACCACTGCACCTGCGCGCCGGACAGCCAGCGCTCCGCCAGCGCGAGCGGGTCGCCAGCGCCGGCACCGTCCGGCGCGGATGTGCCCACGGCATGACCGCGTTGCACCCGATCGGCCGACAGTGCCTGCAGCAGTCCGGTCAGCGAGGCGGCCACAACGAGTGCCCTGGCACGCAGCGGCGTACGGCCGAGCTGAAGCGTTGCCGCGACGCGCGCGCGTCCGGTCGGCGTATCGAGTTCCGCCAGGCGCGGCGTGAGCCATTCGCGAAAGCGCGAGAGCACTGCGTCGAGCTGTTCGTCGTCGCTGGCCGAGAACGGAAATACAGTAGCGATGGCGCCGCCGGCGAAGTCCGGCGGCGCGCCGATCCACTCCTCGACGATCACGTGTGCATTGGCGCCTCCCGCACCGAAGGAACTGAGTGCTGCACAGCGTGGAGCCGCTTCGTCCGGCCAGGATTCGGTGTGCTGCGGAATACGGAACGGCGTGCGGTCCAGGTCGATGCCCGGATTGATGCGCGCCGAATGCAGGGACGCGAACACCTTGCGCGCGCGGAACTGCAGCAGCAGTTTGGTCAGCCCCGCTACGCCGGCCGCCGCTTCGAGATGGCCGATATTCGCCTTGACCGAACCGAGCGCACAGCGTTGCGGCCGGTCTCCGGCCCAACCGGCCAGCAGTCCTTCGACCTCGACCGGATCGCCCAGACCGGTGCCGGTGCCGTGCGCTTCGACATAAGCGATGCGCTTCGCGCTCAGACCGGCACGCGCGAGCGTGTCGCGGATCAGCACGCCCTGGCTTCGGGAACTGGGCACCGTGTAGCCGGTGGTGCGGCCGCCATGCGCGATGCCGGTGGCGCGGATCACGCCGAGAATGCGATCACCGGCCGCGCGCGCATCGGCGAGCCGGCGGAGCACGACAACGCCGACGCCCTCGCCGGGAACGAAGCCGTCCGCGGCATCGCCGAAGGCATGGCAGCGCCCGGTCGGCGACAGCATGCGCTGCTGGCTCAGCTGCACGTACTTTGATGGATGCAGATAGAGATTCGCGCCACCCGCCAGCGCCAGCGCGCACTCGTCGCGCCGCAGGCTTTCGCACGCCAGATGCAGCGCGGTCAAGGAAGACGAGCAGGCGGTATCGAGTGCGATGCTGGGACCGTCGAAATCCAGCAGCCAGGACAGGCGATTGGCGATCGACCACGGCATGGCCGTCGGCACCTGGCCACCGCCATTCCGCCACAAGGCCTCACCGAGCAACGGATAGGACAAGGTCGTGACGCCGGCAAACACACCGACCCGCGCAGCGGCGCCGGGCGCGGAGCGCGGCAGACGCTCCGGGCCGACAGCGGCGTGTTCAAGCGCATGCCATGCGCATTCCAGGAACAGCCGTTCCTGCGGGTCCATCACGTCGGCATCGACTGCGGATATGCCGAAGAATGCCGAATCGAAGGCGTCGACGTCGTTCAGGAAGCCACCCCACTTCGACGCGCTGGCCCACTGTGTGCGGGCCACCGGGGTGCCGCTGAACAGGCCGTCGGCCGACCAGCGCTCCGCCGGCACCTCGCTGATGGCGTCGGTCCCCGACTCGAGCGCTGCCGCGAACGATTCCAGATCGGCCGCGCCCGGGTAGCGACCCGCCACGCCGATGATGGCGATCGCCTGATCGTCCGGCGCCGAAGCCGGAAGCCGCTCATCGTCGAGTGTCACCCACTCGTCGCTGAAGTGCGGTGCAGGCCGTGCGTGACGCGTTGCCGGCACCAGCGATGCGGCCAGCCGCCCGGCTTCGTCGGGGAAGTACGACAGCAGATAGCCGTGGACGTCGGCCACAGTCCTGCAGTCGTAAAGAAAGGTTCTGGGCAGCAGCGGAAAATGAACTTCGAGCATCCGGCCCATGGCCACCACGGACATCGATTCGAGTCCGAGTTCCTCCAGCGTGCTTTGTGCGTGGATGCGGGAAGCATCGTGCCCGAGTGCCTCGGCGAGCCGTGCGACAACCCATGCCAAAAGACATTCGCTATGCAGATCCATGTCGATGACCGCCCCGGTTCATGACTTCAATCCGTGCTGGATGCACGGCGCCGTGGCGCTCGTTAGCCATAACCGTGCCAGCGATTTTTGCTTCACTGCAGCATCCGATCCGGCACGCCCTCGGTCGTGACCGGGGGCGTGGCAGTTTGTCGGGGTCAATCGTTGATGCGGAACGGGAAATGCCCGCGGTCGAGGGGCTGAACACCGGCATTCACAGTCATGGCCGCGGCTCGATCCGGATGCGGGAAGGACAGCTTCGGACGATTTAACGATTGGACACAATGTGTCCAGCCTTGCGACACATGTATCACTTTCCACCTACATCAAATGTTCATTACATATTGGCCGGATATAGCATTGACATTCAACCTCATTTGATTAGCGCGAGCGCGATCACAAATCAGGGTCGGGAGCATGTGCGGCGCATCGACCTCCCGAAAGCATGACGGCACCGCGCATCTCCGCTGCGGACGCCGTAACCGCGATCGAACCTTCTTCCAGGACGGCCTCGCCTACCCGCGACCCGATGCACGTCGAGGTCGCCTGTTCACGAACCGGGCACGGGTATTGCTGAAGGTGCGACCGCGAGATCAAACCGCTGTCATCTTGTGCACTGCACTGCACATCAAGACTCGTGATGTCGAACAACAAATCCAATCCACATATTCCGGGAGGGAAGTTCCTGATGAGAGCGTTCATATGCAGGCTGGCCACGGTCGCGGCCATCACGATCACCGCACAGCCGGCCTCGGCGGCCAGCTACTCTGCGATGTACTCGTTCGGCGACAGCTTTTCCGATACCGGAAACCTGGTCGGCGCCATGGCGACGCAGCCGATAGAGAAGGTGCTCGCCTGGTGGCCACCCTTTGCCATCCCCGGCTATTCCGACGGCTTCTACCAGGGGCGGCCGACCAACGGCCTGTCGGCGGTAGAGCATCTCGCAGGCGCGCTCGGCGTCGGGCTGACGAACTACGCCTGGACCGGCGCACTGAGCGGGCACGGCAACGTACTCCCCTTCGTGAATACCGAGTTCGGTGCCACCGGCCTGCGCGACCAGATCGATACCCATCTGTCGCTCACCGGCAACGCCGACCCGGATGCGCTGTACTTCGTTTGGGGCGGCCACAACGATTTCTGGGGTCTGGGCCAGGCGTTGCCAGCCTCTCTCGGTGACGACGCCCGCCGCGCGGCGCTGCAGCAGGCGGGCGTACAGGCCGCCCAGGACATTGCCAGCAACGTCGATGCGCTGATCGATGCCGGCGCGCGCAACGTCCTCGTGCTCAACAGCATCGCACTCGAGTACGAGCCGTTCTGGGCAAGCAGCTTCTCGGCGGACCCGCAGTTGCGCACGCTGCTCCATGAGGGCGTCGACACCATGAACAACGAGCTGGACATGCTGCTCGATTCGCTCGATGGCGCACAGCCTGCGTTGAACCTGATGCGCTTCGACGCCCAGGACTGGTATGAAGACACCATCTCCGCCGTGCTGGCCGGACACGCACCGGGCGGCCTGAGCAATGCGACGTCGGCCTGCTTCGATTTCAATGGAGCGGCGTTTGCGGCGTGCGGCGTGCCGGACGAGTACTTCTTCTGGGACTCCATCCACCTCACGACGAAGGCCTATTCGATGCTGGCGGGCGAACTTGCCGGCATCGCTGCGGCGCCGGTACCCGAACCGTCGGCCGCTGCACTGATGACCGCCGGAGGCGTGCTGCTCTTCCTGCGCCGGCGGCGCATGCCTGCAGCACAGGGCGTCTGAGGCAGCCGCTCCGGTTTCTACACGCTGTCACCGGGACGGGCCTTGATCGCTTCGAAGGCCCTCCCGGGCAGTCTTTCACATGCATGCACTGCGATATCGGATCCGTTTCCGCGGACCGTGATCGTCCAGTCGGAGGACGCCGACCATGTTCGACCAGAACTTCATCGAGAACCCTTATCCGACCTACCGTGCGCTGCGCGAAACCGGCGCTGCGCACTGGCATGGCGACTTTCTCGGCGGCGCATGGCTTTTGCCCCGGCACACCGATATTGCGCCGGCGCTGCGCGACGGCCGGCTCAGCGCACGACGCAGCCATTGCTACAGCATGCTGCTGCCGGAGGCGGACAGACCGGCGTTCGCCGAATTCAACCGCATTTTCGGCATGTGGCTGCTCTTCCAGGATGCACCCGAGCACACATTGCTGCGCAAGCTGATGAACAAGGGCTTCGCGCCGCAGGTGATCGATCTGTGGCGCGATGCGATCACGCGTACCGCGAGCACGCTGATCGATCGGCTGCCCGCGGGCGGCACCGTCGACTACATGGGCAGCTTTGCCCACCCCTTTCCGGCGCTGGTGATCTGCGAACTGATGGGCGTTGACGCGCGCGACCAGGCCGAATTCATCGAGTGGTCGGACGCCATCGCCCGCTTCTTCGGCAACCCCGCCAGTTCGCTGGAAGTCGCCTGCCGCGGACGCGACAGCCTGCTGGCGATGACGCGCTACTTCGAGGCTGTCGTCGAACTGCGCCGGAAAGCGCCGGGCGAGGACCTGATCAGTCTGTTGATCCGCATCGAAGAGGACGAGGAAGCACTGAACGGGGAACAGGTGGCGTCGCAATGTTCGATGCTCATGTTCGGAGGCCACGAAACGACACGAAACCTGCTGGGCAACGGCATGCTCGCGCTGCTGCGTCACCCGGAGCAGATGCAGGCGCTGCGCGACGATCCTTCGCTGATACCGAATGCCGTACGCGAAATGCTGCGCTACGACAGCCCGGTACAGTACCTCACACGCATTGCCGTCGAGGACTTCGAATATGCCGGCGCACAGATCCGTCGCGGGCAGATGGTGGTGCCGCTGATCGCCTCCGGCAACCGCGACGAAGCGCGCCATGCGGACGCCGACCGCTTCGATATCGGACGCGCCGACACCGCGCACTTTGCCTTCGGCCACGGTCCGCACGTGTGCATCGGCACGCGGCTGGCCCTGCTCGAAGCGGAAATCGCCTTTGACGCGCTGCTGGCGCGCTGTCCGCACATCGCCGCTGTCGACACGCAGCCCGAGTGGCTGACCAATTTCGGCTTCCGCGGCCTGCGCACGCTGCGCCTCGACGTACAGACCCATTCGGCCGGCACGCGCCCGGTCGCTGCCTGACGCCTTCCCCTCACTTCAGGAGTACTCCCGTGACCGAACGTTGCCCGACCCCGCTCGATGTCCGATCCACGCTGCCTGATAGCGCCTACGCCTACAGTCTGCCTCTGGGCAGCCTGCTCTTCGCGACCGTGGCCAGCCTGTTCGCACTGCTGTGGACCTTGTCGCTGTCGATGGACAACCTGCTGCTCAAGGCGCTGTTCGGCGTCATGAGCGGCCAGGCCATCGGCATCATGTTCGTGATCGGCCACGACGCCGCACATGGTTCGCTGACCAACCGTCCCTTCTTCGATCGCCTGTTCGCCACGCTCGCCTTCATGCCCTCGCTGCATCCGGTGTGCACATGGAAGATCGAGCACAACAAGCTGCACCACGGCTGGACCAATCTGAAAGGCATGGATCCGGTCTATCCGCCGATGTCGCCGGACGAGTTCGCCGCGCTGTCGCCCTGGCAGAAGCGCGTGCATCGCTTCTACCGCAGCATCTGGGGCTTCGGCTGCTACTACCTGTTCGACATCTGGTGGAAGGTACTCATCCTGCGTCGCTCGCCGCACAGCAAGGAGATTCCGCTGTCGGTCGCGGTAGCGGATTTCCTCGCCGTGTCCGGCTTCCTCGCCTTCGAGGTCTTCATGGCCCACCTCTTCGCCGCCGACATGACCGGATTCGTGTGGAACCTCGTGCTGTGTGTGGGCCTGCCCTTCCTTGTGTGGAACTATGTGATGACCTTCGTCACCATCCAGAACCACACCTACCCGACCATACGCTGGTACGACAACCGGGACGAGTGGAACTACTTCCGTGCCCAGGTCGAAGGCTCCATCCACACCGAGGTGCCTGCCTGGCTGGACTTCTCCTTTGCACGAGTGTTCCAGCACACCGCCCACCACGTCGACAAGAAGATTCCGCTCTACCGTCTCGTGAAAACCCAGGCGTCGCTGGAACAGACCTTCAACGGCCACGTGAAGACGGTGAAACTGACACTGAAAGAATTCCTGACCGTGCTCAACGACTGCCAGATGTACGACTACCGACGGCACGTCTGGCTGCCGTTTCCGCGCGGCTGATCAGGGCGGCGGCGTATTCCGCGCAATCATGTGCCTGGCAACCGTATGGTAGAGCGGCTGACTGAAGAAGCGAGACACCCCTGCCGACAGCAGCGACACGGCCATCAGGCCGATGATGACCGAATAGCCGTCGACCATTTCCATCACGATGATGAAGGAGGTGATCGGCGCCTGCGTCACCGCGGCAAGAAAGCCGGCCATGCACAGCACCAGCACCAGCCCCTGTGCATCCTGCTGCCCGAGCAGCGGCGCCAGGTCGTGGCCGATGCCGGCGCCGATGGCCAGGCTGGGGGCGAAGATGCCGCCCGGCAGACCGCTCAGGTAGGCGACCAGCGTGGCGACGAACTTGACCGGTCCGTAGTACCAGGCAAGTTCGGTGTTGCCTTCGAGCAACGCGCGCGTCTCCGCGTATCCGCTGCCGAAACTGACGCCGCCGCTGACCAGGCCCAACGCCGCAACCAGCAGACCGCAGAGCCCGGCGAACAGCACCGGCCTGCGCGCGCGCAGATCGGCCAGCGGCCCGTGCCACGACGTCGAACCGATGATGAGCATGCGCGAGAACAGCCCGCCGGCGACACCGCACGCCAGCGCGGTCACCGCCACGGCGAGTGCCATGTCGCGGTCGCTGCCGGCGATGGCGATCTGCCCGAAATAGCTCGCCTTGCCGAGAAAGGTCTGCGACACGATGCCTGCCAGCACGATGGCCGTGATGATCAGACCACTCATGCGCGCTTCGACGCTGCGCGTCAGTTCCTCGATCGCGAAGGCAATGCCGGCCAGTGGCGTGTTGAAGGCGGCGGCGATGCCGGCCGCACCGCCGGCCACCAGCATGTGGGTGCGCGGAATGTGCAGCGCACCGGGCAGCCAGCGGTGCAGCACATTCATCAGCGATGCACCGACCTGTACGGTCGGTCCTTCACGGCCCAGCGAAAAGCCGCTGCCGACCGCCGCAACGCCAACGAATATCTTGCCCGCAACGATGCGCAGCGTAAGCAACGGCCGCCATCCGGGCGTTTCGGGCCGTGACATTTCCGCTATCGTCTGCGGAATGCCGCTGCCTTCGGCGCCCGCGAACCAGCGTCGGGTCAGCCATACGCAGAGCGCTCCGCCAAGAGGCGTCAAGACGAAAGGCCACCATGGATGACTGGCCGCCGTCTCCCGGAAAAGATGCACGGCATGATCGGACAGCCGCGCAAAGCCGACCGCCAGCAGACCGACACCGACCGCCCCGCCCCAAAGCAGCAGCCGACCGAGCCAGACTTTCAGATAGGCGTAATGACGCCGGCGCAGGATGGGATTCTTGATGCGCAGCCATGCGGCCTTCAGCCTTGCGCTCAGTTCACTCGGTTCAGCCATGTCGGACGTCGTTGTCGGAGGGGGGCGGCAGATTCGAAGACTCGCATTGCAAGATGCGTGCCGCGCATTTACCGGTCCGCAGCAGGCGTTATACCCTCTGCGTTCTGTCGCCATTCGTCCCGCAGATCACGCACTGTACCGACCTTCCGCATGCCGCGGCGGGCGGGTGCAGCCCGGTCCCCGGCCGCGGTGGCCCGCCGGCCCCGGTCGCGGAGCGAACAGGACAGGCATCGATGGGCGTCGATCCATCCATGCACGGCAGGCGCAGCCCATGCACCATTGCGGAGCACGGTCTTTGCTCACGACTACCCGAAACAGGAGCCTCCAATGACTTCATGCAAGGGCGGCATTGCCGTCGCACCGCACCGTCTCGCAGCCGAATCCGCCTGCGAAGTGATGCGTGAGGGCGGCAATGCGATCGAAGCCACGATTGCCGCTGCCGCGACAATCGCGGTGGTCTACCCGCACATGAACGCACTCGGCGGAGACGGCTTCTGGCTGATCGCGGAGCCCGGCGAAGCACCGCGCGCCATCGACGCGTGTGGCGCCGCTGCCGCCTTGGCCAGCCGTGTCTGGTACGCAGACCAGGATATACGCGACCGCATTCCCAACCGCGGTCCGCTGGCCGCGCTCACTGTGGCCGGAACCGTGTCCGGCTGGCAACTTGCGCTGCAGGCCGCCTCCGAAGCGGGTGGCCGCCTGCCCTTGTCGCGTCTGCTGCGGGACGCCGAACACCACGCCCGGCACGGCATTACGGTGACCGATAACCTCGCGCGCAGTCTGCGCGTGAAGGAACCCGAAGTCGGTCCGCAACCGGGTTTCTCGCTGAATTTCATGCCCGATGGCGAACTGCCGGCAGCCGGCAGCACGCTTTACCAGTTGCGTCTGGCCGACACACTCGCGCAGCTTGCACGCGAGGGACTTGGCGATTTCTACACCGGCGAACTGGCGCGGCGCATGGCGTCGGAACTGGAACGTGCCGGCAGCCCGCTCCGACTGCCCGATTTCGCGGCCCACCGCGCACAGTGGAGAGCGCCGCTGGTGCTGGAACACAGCCTGGGACGCATCTACAACACGCCCCCGCCGACCCAGGGCCTTCTTTCGCTGCTCATACTCGGCCAGCTTGATCGACTTGACCTGCGGGGTCTGCACGGACTGTCGGTCGATTTCATTCACGATGCGGTCGAAGCCACGCGGCAGGCGTTCCGCATCCGCGACCGTTACCTGACCGATCCGGCGCGCATGCGGGTCGATGCACAATCGCTGCTGTCGCCGGACTGTCTGGAAACGCTGGCCGACAGCATAGATCCGGAACGCGCGGGGGGACGCGTCAACACCGCGACCGGCGACACCGTATGGATAGGCGTGGTCGATGGGCAGGGTCGGGCCGTGAGCTTCATCCAGAGCCTCTACCACGAGTTCGGCAGTGGCGTGGTGGCGGGCGACACCGGGGTGCTCTGGCAGAACCGCGGCGTCAGCTTTTCACTGCAGGCGGGTGCGCTGAACGCGCTCGATCCCTGCCGCAAGCCATTCCACACGCTCAACCCGCCGATGGCACAACTGAAGGACGGCCGCACCGTCGTTTATGGAAGCATGGGGGGCGACGGTCAGCCACAGTTCCAGGCCGCCATATTCCTCCGGCACCTGATTTTCGGCGAAAGCGTGCAGGACGCGGTGACCGCTCCGCGCTGGCTGCTCGGCCGCACCTGGGGCTCGGCCAGCGATACCCTGAAGCTCGAGTCGCGCTTTCCGCCCGAAGTGTTCGCGCAACTGACCGCGCGTGGTCACATCGTCGAATCGCTGAAGGACTTCGACGACAGCGCGGGCCACGCCGGGCTGGTCGTACGCCACCCGGACGGGCGCCTGGAAGGCGCCGCCGACCCGCGTTCCGATGGCGCCGTGGAGCGCTGTTAGGCGACCCGCCCCGCTGCCTTTCCGCATCCGCTTCTCGTCCCTCGGCGCTCCCGGCCGCAATGGTCGGGCGGACGCCTGCGCCGCATTAACCCTGCTTAATGCGGGGTCATCGCCCGCGATGGACTATGAACGCAGGACAGGATGGTGCTGCCCGGGCTCGACGCTGCGAAAGATGGCTCCCTGTCGTGAGGGCCTCCTCCGCTTCCGCGTGCCGGGCGGCTACACCTTTCCTCCGCGGCAGGACCGGCATGTTTCAGCCGGGAGCCTGTACCGAAGGCATGACAGACAGACTTGAGGAGAGAAATCATGTATCCACGACTCGTGAGCACCGCGCGCCGCATCGCCATGACCTTGTTCGCCGGCTGCGCGGGTGCGGCATTCGCCAGCCCGACCCTGTACGGCAGCCTGAGCAATTTCGACGTCTACAACGACACCGGAGCGGAGACGCACGGTTTCGAGATCGAGCTGCACGGCGTTTCCGCTTCGGATGTCAGCTACACCTTCGGTGGCGACTACAACCGCTACGGCAGTCCGCGCATCGACAGTTTTGAAGGCGGCATCTTTGTCCGCTACCTCAGTACCTATGACGCGGCCAAAGGCACGTTCCTGTCGGCAACACCGGTGCCGGTCAGTTTTTCGCCAACCGACGGACACAGTTGCTGGTCGGGCGGCGGTGCTGGCTATGCCGGCAGCGGTTGCGAGCACTTCGGCCTTGGCCTGAGCAAGAATGCAAGCAGCACCCTTTACCGCTGGCTGACGGGCGACGCCACAACCGGGCAGATCAGCCCGGCAGGTGGCAACGTACTGATCGCCGCCCCTGTGTGGCAGGTCATCGATCCGGCACCTGCCGACCCCGGCCAGCCGCAGGCCGCTCCGGTCGTGCAGGCAGTGATTGCGCCCGAAGCGGCGGAAGATCGAGGGCAATACGGCGAAGCGCAATGGGTGAAGGTCTACACCACGGAAATCGAGCGCGAGGTCGAACTTGACGAATTGCTGAGCGATAACGCAGTCGTGCCGCGCGAACAGTCGGAAACCGAGATCGAGTGGGTGCTCTTCCAGGCGAGTCCGGAAGACAAGAACAACGGCGAAGGCGACGAACTCATGCTCGACAAGCCGCTTGCCGCCGATGTCGGCGACAGGAAGTCGATCATCCGTCGTTACGAGTTCTACGAATATCTCGGCGCCTACGATCCGGAAGACCATGAGGCCCAGCCGCTGGACGAAGAAGATCCGGTGGGGGCCGGCGAAGTCGGTCGATACATCGGGGCGCAGATGGCGGCCGCGAACTTGATGGCAGCACCGGTACCCGAGCCGGCGACCTGGCTGTCCATGCTGGGCGGACTGGCAGTGCTCGGATCACTCGGCCTTCGCCGCCGGCGCTGAGCGTGCCCGGCTCGTCCAGGTCGGCGCTCGCGCATCTGTGCCGGTTGCCTCGCCGCGCGGGGGCGCCTTGCACCCGCACGGAATCCTGAACACGGAAACCGTGGCTGACCTCGCCGCCATCACGTTCGGCGGGCACATGGCCCGGCGAGCGTCCGGACGGCCCTCTGTCCTGTGCTCTCCCCTCGACCCTGCGCAACCGGGCTCTGCCAGAGTCGTGCCGGCTGTGGCGCGGCTTCCGCGCCCCGATCCGGAGTCCGGACACAAGCGGACGAACGGACGACCGAAGCATTCGGCTCGTCCCCGCCGTACCTGGAACAGCGCGGTCGACTGTGGGGACGGCTCGATGCCGTCCGCTTTGTAAGGCCTGGACACCGCGGGCGGTCTTCTGCTGCAACGACCGCCCGGAGACGACCATGAAACGCCTGCTTCCCCTGTTTCCCCTGTTCTGCACCGCATTGTTGCCCGCGCCGGTCAGCGCGGCATCCTGTTCCGCGCAGCGACACTGGGCTCCCGTGGTCGAGCTCTACACCTCGGAGGGCTGCAGCAGTTGTCCGCCGGCCGACGCCTGGCTGGGCTCGCTGGCCGCAGCCGCGGCCGCGCATCGCGTGGTGCCGCTGGCCTTTCATGTCGATTACTGGAACTACATAGGCTGGAAGGATCCCTATGCCAGCGCAGACTATTCGGCGCGGCAGCGTCGCCTCGCTCGTGCCGAGGGCGGCACCGTGGTCTACACGCCGCAGGTCAGGCTGGCGGGCGAAGATTTCCGCGGCTGGAGTTCCGCCGATCGCGTAAACGAACGCATCGCTCGCGGCACGCCGCGCGCGAGCGAGCCGATCGATCTGCTGCTGGATCTCGGTACGCGCGAACTCAGCGTCGATGCCCGTGCCACGCTGCCCGCCGACACCGTCGCCTACGTCGCACTTTACGAACGACGACTCGCTTCCAGCGTCACCCGGGGCGAAAACGCCGGCCGCCGCCTTGAACATGATTTCGTGGTCCGGGCATATGCCGGCCCGTTTGCCGTCGGCCGCGACGGTCGCCTGGCCGTGCGTCACGTGTTCACCCCGGACGCCAGCTGGAAGCGCGAACAGCTCGGCGTCGCCCTGATACAGGCGGACGCGGACTCCGGTGCCGCCAGGCTCGGCGTTGCGCTGCCCGCATCATGTGACGGCTGAAAGTCCGGCCGCCCGGCGTGCCGTGCGCCAGCGTGTCACGCCGGGCGGATCGTGCAGCAAGAGGCCCCGCGTACCGACCATGCATACGGCCGGCCGCGCGACCGTGCGGCGCATGCGGGACATCGCTTCGCGTCCCGCCCCGCCGAGCGCGGGTGACGATCTCGCGCAACCACCGGCGGACAGCTCGCGATGGCGCGGGTCAGCCTGGATGCTTTGATGCAGCTCGTTTGCCGCCGTAGCGTACGGCAGACCGGGCGGCGTTCCGGTGCGCGCAGGCGAGAAGGCGGTCGACGTCGGTGGGCAAGGTGTCCGGGGGACGCGGCGGGCGCGTACCGGACAGGCGGGCGCGGGAGGCCTCCGGCGAGATCGCCCGCTTCGGCCGCCAGCGGCGGCCGGTTCGCCACACCGGTACAATGTCGCGCCGACCTGCAGCTCTGCCCGCCTCCTATGTCCATACAGTGGTTTCCCGGTCACATGACCGCCGCGCGCAAGCACGCGACCGACGCGATGAAGTCGGTTGACGTCGTGGTCGAAGTGCTCGATGCGCGGCTTCCGGAGGCGAGCAGCAACCCGATGATCCGTGCCATACGCACGCACCGGAACCGGCCCTGCCTCAAACTGCTGAACAAGGCGGATCTGGCCGATCCCGACGTGACGGCCGCCTGGCTCAAGCATTTCAACGATCTGCCCAATGTGAAGGCGGTCGCCATTTCGGCGCGCAAACCGGGCGACGCCGGACGCATACAAGCGCTGGCGCAATCTCTGGCGCCGCATCGCGACGACAACCTGAAGCCCTTGCGCCTCATCATCATGGGCATACCGAACGTCGGCAAATCGACGTTGATGAACGCACTGGTCAAGAAAAAGGTGGCCGCCACCGGCGACGAACCGGCGATCACCAAGAGCATCCAGCGCATACATCTGAATCCGCGACTGACGCTGTACGACACGCCGGGCCTGATGTGGCCGAAGATCGAACACGAAAGCGACGGCCTCATGCTGGCCGCCAGTCACGCGATCGGCCGCAACGCCATCATCGACGAAGAGGTGGCCACCTTTCTCGGCAATCTGCTGCAGGCCCGCTACCCGCAGATGTTGACCGCCCGCTACGGCTGCACCCCGGCCATGGATGGTGTGGCCGTGATCGAACACATTGCCGCCCGCCGCGGTTACCGCATCAAGGGTGGCGCCCCCGACCTGGAGAAGGCCGCCTTCACCCTGCTGCAGGACTACCGCGACGGTCTGATCGGCCGCGTCAGCCTGGAAACGCCGGAAACCCGTGCGCAGATGCTTGCCAGCGAAGCAGCGGCGCAGACCGCCGCCGCCGAGATGGGCGACCCGGCCGCCTGACGAAGCGGTGCGCAAAGGCGCACGTTATCGGCGCCGCCATGCCTCGATCGCATCGCGCGTCGCCGGTGTAACCCCGGCCGGCGCTCTTGCCCGGTTCGCCGGTGCGGTCCGGGCCCGGGCCCATGGGCACACCCCGCCGCGGAGTCCGGCCGGCGGTGCCGCGCTTGCCGTCGTCGCCGTTGCGGCCAACACAGGGCTGCAAGGCTTACTGTGCAATAATGCGTGTGCAGTCGCCTCGCCGGTTATGGCGCGGCCCGGAGTTTCCGATCCGGCCCTGTTCCGCGGGCCGATCCCCACTTCCCCCGCCCTGGCGCCTGCGCCCCCGGGCACGACATCCGCGCCGGCTTTCCTTGCCGCGCGCCTCGCGCCGGGTTTTCCGGAACCGATTTCCCCAGCCTGAACCGGCATGCCAGGCGGAAGTCCACAGGGATCGCATGCGCTGCGGCAAACGCCCCGGTGCACGTCCCTGCACAAGAGAGCTTCGCACCCATGTCGTTTGACGAACTCGGGCTCATTCCCGAACTGCTGCGCGCAGTGGCCGATACCGGTTACACATCGCCCACCCCGATACAGGCGCAAGCCATTCCCATCGTGCTGGCCGGTCGGGACGTGATGGGCGGAGCCCAGACCGGTACCGGCAAGACCGCCAGTTTTACGCTGCCTTTGCTGCAACGTCTCGCACCGCACGCCAGCAGTTCGCCCTCGCCGGCCAAGCATCCTGTACGCGCGCTCATCGTCTGCCCGACGCGCGAACTGGCCATGCAGGTGCATGAAAGCGTCAAGACCTATTCGAAACACCTGCCGCTGCGCTCGGTATGCATCTACGGCGGCGTGGACATGAAGGCACAGGTTGCCGAACTGCGGCTGGGCCGCGAAATCGTCGTCGCGACGCCGGGACGCCTGCTCGACCACGTCGAAGGCAAAAGCATCAGCCTGAACCAGGTGCAGATGCTGGTGCTGGACGAAGCCGACCGCATGCTGGACATGGGCTTCATACCGGACATCAAGCGCATCCTCGCCCTGCTGCCGGCACAGCGCCAGAGCCTGCTGTTCTCCGCCACCTTCTCGGAAGAGATCAAGAAGCTGGCCCAGGCCATGTTGCGCGATCCGCAACTGATCGAGGTGGCGCGCCGCAATGCCACCGCCGAAACCATCACCCACCGCGTGCACGCCTGCGGCACCGACGACAAGCGTGCCCTGCTCACCCATCTGCTCACCCAGGACAGTTACGCCGACCGTCAGGCGCTGGTGTTCGTGAATACCAAATTCGGCGCCAGCCGGCTGGCCCACCATCTGGTGCGTCAGGGTGTGGCCGCCGACGCCATCCACGGCGACAAGAGCCAGCAGCAGCGCACCGAAGCACTGGAAGCGTTCAAGAGCGGAAGCGTGCGCGTGCTGGTAGCGACCGATGTTGCCGCACGCGGTCTCGACATCGAAGATCTGCCTTTCGTGATCAACTTCGAACTGCCGCACAACGCCGAAGATTACGTGCACCGCATTGGCCGTACCGGCCGTGCCGGGCGCAGCGGCGAGGCGATTTCGCTGGCGGCGCCGGAAGAGAAGGGCCGCGTCGCCGACATCGAGAAGCTCATCCGCAAGCCGATAGAGATCGTCGCGCCGGAAGGTTTCGACCCGACCTCCGCCCGTGCGCGCGAAACGCGACCGGAACACCCGGAACGCGCGGACCGGAACGAACGCCGCGGCCGTTCATCGAGCGGCGATACCGGGCGCGCACCGCGCACTCCCCGCACACCCCGCAATACCCTGCCCATGGTGGCGGCGGACGGCTTCGACTTCAGCAAGCCCTACGAAGCGACGACGCCCGACAGCGTCGCAGGCGACGCCGGCACCGCACCCGTCAAGCGCAACGGCAAGCGACAGGTCGCCGCATTGCTTGGCGGCAGCGGCAAGCGCTGAACCGCGCACGGCGGCGCCGACCGCCTCGTACGCGCGGCCCGGATACTCCGCGGCAATGTTCGGGGCGGGACTTCCGGAACGTGGGCCGGCCTCGGCGCCCGGCGGGCGGCCTTCCTGGCGCATGAAGGTCTCTCGGCCCTGCCCTCCGGCAGCGCGCCGTCCGTGCGCGCACCGGCAAGTCAGGAAACCTGACCGGCCGACCGATGCCCGGATGCCCGCGCATCGGTCGGCTCAAGCTCAGCGGCGGCGTGCGACCGCAGCCAGCACGGCGAGACCGGCCAGCATCATCGCGGCACTTTCCGGCTCGGGTACGGCGGTGATCTGACCGCGGATTTCGCTCGTCGGCACGGCGTTGGTGTGGATGTCGAAGTACAGCCCGATTTCCTCGCCCGGCTGGGCGGCGGCCATCAAGGGTGCCCAGTAGGCGAGATTGCCCTGCTTTGTCTGCTCGTTGGCGCCACCGATCTGGCCATCGGTCAGGTCCCAGGTGCCGGTAATGCGCGCGTGGGTGGAACTGAGCACGGCGATCTGCACGTTCGGCTCGATGCCGTTCTCACGGTCGGGTGAGCGGACCGAGTAGGCGACCGGGCCGGTCAGACCGCGGGCGCCGGTATGGATGTGGAAATTGCGCACGTCGTCGGCCAGCGTTTCCGTCGTGGCGGAGGCCGACGGCGAGCCATCGACCGGGCTCGTGCCGGTGGTCACGAACGGAAGCATGTAAGCGCCGAAATCGTAGTTGTAGAAATCACCGACATAGGACAGCACCCAGGTACCCGGGCCGCCCGACAGCGTGGCGGTGACGGTTGCGGTGCCGGTGGCGGTCGGCGTGTTGCCGACGATCTGCGCGGCGTCCAGGGTGGCGGTGAACTGCGTGGCAGCGCCGGCAAAGCCGGACGCGGAGAGCAGAGTGGCGAGTGCGAGCAGACGGACCATGTAAAGCTCCTTGGGACAGTGTTGGGGGCGGCTTCACAAAAATTAATAAATCAGCCGCGCTTCAGGCTCATGACAAGGAGAAGTCGTTTCCGAACGCTGCCCCGACGCCGGGACAAGGACGATGCTCGCCCCGCAAGAATGCCGCTTCGCCACGCACACTCGCCGCATCCGGCCTGCATGAATTCACGATGAACCCAGCGCCCCGCGGTCATCCGTTCCGGAGCCTTGACGATCCGGCCTGAGGGGCACGATGTACGCCGAGGCGCGAGCGGGTCGCACGATGACGAAACGATGCCCGGGATGACAGGGCGTCACCCGGATGGTGTCGCGACGCGCGGGAGCGCGCGGACGACGCTGCGGTTTCCTTCCGGGAAGGACTATACGGCTGCCGCATGCGCGGCAGAGGCGCGTTCGCGCCTGGAAGGTGAACGCCGCGGATGTCCGTCTTCCCCGTGCGATGAGCGTCCGGCCCCATGACAAGCGGTCGGCCGAGGTGTTCGCCCGAGCGGCCGGCGGTCTGTCCGTCGCACCGCAGATACCCGCCCGGTGCGCTTCTTCCCGCAAATGCATGATCCGATCAGATCATTGAATTTGAAGATTTCTTGAACCCCCCTTCCTGAGCGCGGGTGCGTTGATATGCATCAATCGGTGCGCCCCCGCCTGCCGCGAAGCTGGTACCCATCTACATGCAGGCAGGCGGCGTGCGGCCGCGGAAGGATGACATGATGAATCTTCGATGGACGACGTACGGGCGCCGTGTCCGCGGCGCTCTGAGCTGCCTGCTGGGGCTTTGGCTGATGCTGAGTCCGCTGGCCGCATCGGCCTGGTGGAACGCGGAATGGGCCTACCGCAAGCAGATCGGTCTGAGCGGCGCGGAGACGCCTGCCCTGGGGGGACAGGTACAGCAGGTGCCGGTCCCGGTCCGTCTGCATGCCGGCAACTTTCCTTTCGTCGATACGCAGGAGGCAGGCAGCGATCTGCGTTTCGTTGCGGCCGACGACAAGACGCCGCTGAACTTCCACCTCGAACAGTTCGATGCGGTCAACGAAGTGGCCATCGTCTGGGTGCAGGCGCCTTCGGTGGGCGGCAAGGACTCGGCCATCCTGATGTACTACGGCAACATCGATGCGCCGGCGGCCGGCAGCAGCAAGGCGAGTTTCGATCCGCTGACCGTGCTCGCCCTGCACTTTGCGGAGCTCGACGGCCTGCCCCGCGATGCCACCGGCTACGGCAACAGCGTGCTGAAGACCACGGGCAAGCTCGGCGCCAATGGCGCGATCGGCTTCGGCATGGCACTGGCGGCCGATCAGTCGATGCAGATCGCCGCCACGCCGTCGCTCGGCACGCCGGCCGGAACCGGGTGGACGGTGTCGCTGTGGGTGAAGGCGGCGCAGGCTGAAGCGACCGGCACCCTGCTGGTGCGGCAGGAGAACGGCCGCAGGCTGGTGTTCGGACTGGAAGGCGGCCGGCCCTATCTGACGGTCGAGGACGCGGCGCGCGGCGGCAGCAGTCGCATCGACGCGCCGGCACCCATCGACGGCGCGTCCTGGCATCACCTCGCCTTCGTGCTGGGCGATTCCGCCGCCCTCTTCGTCGATGGCACCCAGGTGGCCCACGGCACGCTGCGCCTGCCTGAATTCAGCGGCGACCTGATCGTCGGTTCGGCCGGGGGGGCCACCGGCTTCGCCGGCGAGATCGACGAACTGCAGATATCGAACCGCATGCGCGCGCCGGAATGGATCAGGGCTTCCGCCATCGCGCAGGACCCGCAGAGCCGGCTGGCCGAATACGGCGGCGACGAGAGCGGCGGCGGCAGCGACTACCTCGCCGTGGTCCGCACGCTGGCCGGGGCGGTGAGCAACGACGGCTGGGTGATCATCGCGCTGATCGGCGTGATGGGCCTGATCAGCGGTGAAGTGATGATCGTGAAGTCCAGGCTGCTGAACCGCATGCGCCGCGAGAACGAAGCCTTCCTCGACACCTACCGTCAATCCGATACGCCACTTGCCCGGATGGACCCGCGGGCGGTGGCCGAAGCGGGCGAGACCTGGCGCGACTCTCCGTTGCTGCACCTCTACATGGCGGCGTCGAACGAACTGCACGGTCTGCGTGCCGCCGGATTCGCCGGAGCGCTCAGTCCGCAGGCCCTGGAGGTGATCCGCTCCGGCATCGACGCCGGCATGGTCGGCGAAGCGCACCGGATGAACGACCGCATGGTCATGCTCACGCTGTCGGTGTCGGGCGCGCCCTTCCTCGGCCTGCTCGGCACGGTGGTCGGCATCATGATCACCTTCGGCACCATCGCCATGGCCGGCGACGTGAACGTGAACACCATCGCGCCCGGCGTGGCGGCTGCGCTCGCCACCACGGTGGCCGGCCTGCTGATCGCGATTCCGGTCATGTTCGGCTACAACCAGCTCGCCACGCGCATCAAGGAACTGACCGCGTCGATGGAAGTGTTCGCCAACGAACTGACCGGCAAGATCGCGCTGCAATCGACCCTGCCTGCGCCGCCGGCACACGGCGCCGGCGGCGATCCGCGCACCCTGCAAGCCGCGGCCTGAGGCCGCCGGCAACCCGTCAAGGAGGCGATGCAGCCATGAGAATGCGGTCCGAACACAAGCTGTACGACGACGTCAACCTGACGCCGCTGATGGATCTGGCGTGGAACCTGCTGATCGTGTTCATCATCATGGCCACGGCCACGGTGCAGGGCATCACGGTGGATCTGCCCCGCGCCAGCGCCGCGCCGAGCATGAGCAAGCCCAAGACCAAGGCGGTCACTGTCACGGCCGACGGCCGCATCTATCTCGACACCGCACTGGTGAGCATCGGCGAGCTCGAAATGCGGCTGCGCCAGTACAAGGCGGCCGACCCCGACCTGCCGGTGGTGGTGAAAGGCGATGCCAGCATCCAGTACTACAAGGTGATCGAAGTGCTCGACGTGATGAAGCGGCTGCAGATCACGCAGCTCGGGCTGGTCACCGACCGGCTGGTGAAGTGATGAGCGCCCAGGCCAGCATATCGGCCGCCCTGCTGGTGCCAGGACGCAGCCGGCGCGAGGTCGAGGCACGGGCCCGGCGTCACCGGCTGCTGTGGCGACTGGTCGCGGTACTCGTCGCGCTCGGCGGCGCCTGGGGGGTGCGCACCCATCTGTTCGACAACGGTGCTCACCCGCGCAGCCGCGTGCAGCGCGTGACGCTGTTCGAGCCGACCCGTCCGCCGCCGCCCAAACCGGTGGAGAAGCCACCGGAAGTCGAACTCCAGAAGAAGGACGTGGAAGTCCAGACACAGCCGGAGGCGACCCCGGACAACCGGCAGCCGGACAACCAGCTGGGTGTCGATGCCGACGGCGAGGGCGCCGGCGATGGCTTCGGTCTGCTGGGCAAGCGCGGCGGACAGGACATCACGACCCTGGGCAAGGCCGGTACCGGCGAAAGCAGCGTCGGCGTCGACCGGCGCGTCACGCCGGCCCAGCGCTTCGGCTACCGCACCTATGGCGGTCTGGTTGCGCAGCGTCTGCAGGGCGAACTGGCCGGTCGCGCCGTTCTGCGCACGCGCGACTACGTGAGCGTGGCCATGCTGTGGATCGACGCGCGGGGTTACATCAGCCGCGTTGAACTGCAGCCCGGCAGCGGCCATGCGGAGGTGGATTCCGCCCTCAGGCAGGCCTTCGCCGAAATGCCCCAGCTGCCCGAACCGCCGGCCGGTCTGCCGCAGCCACTCAGTTACCGGATTTCGTCGAGGGATCTCAATGCGCGCCGATGAACCGCGGCGCCCGGGCGCCATTCCATCTTCCCATCCGCTGGCCCGTCACACGCGGCTGCTGGACATCGTCGGCGACACCGCCCGGGTGCGCGCGCGGGGCGTCGCGCTGGGCGAACTGGCGCGCATCGACAACGAGGACGGCGAGCGCCTGCTCGCGCGCGCGATCGAGCTGGACGGCGATCTGGTGACCTTGCAGGTGCTCGGAGGCGGCAAGGGGCTGTCGTCGCATGCCGACGTGCGCTTCCTCGGGCGTCCGCTCGAAACCGTCTGTTCCGCCAGCCTGCTCGGCCGCGTGTTCGACGGCACCGGCACGCCGCGCGACGGCGGCCCTGAACTGGTCGGCGAACGTCGCGTACCGGTCGACGGCGCACAGGTCAATCCGGTGCGGCGGCGCCTGCCGCAGAACATGATACGCACCGACATTCCGATGATCGACGTGTTCAACACCCTGGTCGAAAGCCAGAAGATTCCCGTCTTCTCGGTCGCCGGCGAGCCCTACAACGCGCTGCTGGCGCGCATCGGCTTCCAGGCCGACGCCGACGTGGTGGTGTTCGGCGGCATGGGCCTGGTGTTCGACGACTACCACTTCTTCCGCCACAGCTTCGAGGAACGCGGCGTATTCCACCGCACCGTCATGTTCGTTTCACTGGCCGGCGACCCGGTGACCGAAAGACTGCCGGTACCCGATCTGGCACTTGCCGTGGCGGAGCGTTTCGCGGTCGAGGAAGGCCAGCGCGTGCTGGTGCTGCTGACCGACATGACCGCCTGGGCGGACGCGCTGAAGGAAGAAGGCATCACGCTGGAACGCATTCCGGCCAATCGCGGTTACATGGGCGACCTCTACACCCAGCTTGCGCAGCGTTACGAGCGTGCCTGCCAGTTCCTCGAAGGCGGCTCGGTCACCGTGCTCACTGTCACCACCGTGCCCGGCAACGACATCACGCATCCGGTGCCGGACAACACCGGCTACATCACCGAAGGCCAGTTCTATCTGCATGACGGCGTGATCGACCCGTTCGGCTCGCTGTCGCGGCTCAAGCAGCGCGTGATCGGAAGCGGCACGCGCGAGGACCACGGACAGGTCATGAACGCCATGATCCGCCTGTTCGCGCAGGCCGAAGAAGCGGCCCGCAAGCAGGCCATGGCCTTCGACCTGTCCGACTGGGATCACCGGCTGCTGCGCTTCGGCGCGCTGTTCCGCAGCCGCTTCATGGCGGTCGATGTGTCGATGCCGCTGGAAGCGGCACTCGACGCCTGCTGGCAGAGCATGGCCGAGTGCTTCCGGCCGGACGAACTGCCGATCCGGCCCTCGCTGGTGCAGCGCTACTTTCCGCACCCGGAGCGACGCGCATGACGGCAATGAACAAGAGCGCCCTCGCCCGCTGCCGGCGCGATCTGGATACCTTTGCGCGCGTGCTGCCGTCGCTCGATCTGAAGCGCCGCCAGCTTGCCACCCTGCTGAGCGGCGAACGCCGCCTGCTGGAAGCGAACGCGGCGCGCTTCCAGCAGAGGCTGGCGCACCATGCGGCGCGGCTTCCCATGCTGGCGCAGGACGAACTGCCTTTCGAAGGTTTGTGGCAGGCCACCCCGGTCGTCGCCGAAGAACGCCTGCTCGGCCTCAGGCTGCCGCAGCGCGTACCGCCGCGCTGGGGGCCCTGGCACGCCGACCAGATCGGACTGCCCGCGTGGAGTGGCGAAGTCGCCGCCGCGGTGCGCGAACTGGTCGAGCTGCAGGTGGAACACGGGCAGAGGCAAGCGCGCGTGCGGGCGCTGGAAATCGGCCTGCGGCACGCCCTGCAGAAGGTGAACCTGTTCGAGCGGGTGCTCATACCGCAGGCGCGCGACCGCATCCGCGCCATCCGCGTATTCCTGGCCGACGGCGAACGCACGGCCATCGTGCAGGCCAAGCAGGCGCGCGCGCTGCTGCATCGGCGCACGCAGACGCAGGCCGGCAGGCAGGCGGCCAGGCCATGAGCATCGCAGCGATGGAGCGGCTGACCCTGATCGGGCCGGCGCATGCGAAAGAAGCGGCGCTGCAGCAGGCGCAGACGCTGGGCTGCCTGCACATCGAGCCGCTCGACCGGCGGGACGACGGCGCGGTCGACCGGCCGCAGGCGCGGCGTGCGCTGGCCTTCCTGATGGCTTCGCCGCTGCGTCGTCATCCGGCGCACAGTGCCGAACACTTCGATGCCGAAGCGGTGGAAGCGGAAGCGCTGCGCATCGAGGCGCGCCTGCGCGCGCTGGACGAGGAGAAACGCGCGCTGCTGCGCCGCCTGCGCGTGCTCGCCCCGTGGGGCGACTACCGGCTCGACCCCGAACTGCTCGCGCGCGGACTGCGCCTCTGGTTCTATGTGCTGCCGCACTGGCGCCTGGCGCAGATGCCCGAAGGGCTGACCGCCTGGCAGGTGGTGGCGCGCGATCAGCGCAACTGCTGGGTGGCGGTCGTGCATCCGGACGAACCCATCGGCATGCCGGTGGCGCGCGAGCACACCGGCAGCACGGCGCTGCATGCGCTGCAACGGCAACTTGACGACCTCGACGCCGAGCACGATGACCTGCTCGCTCAGCGCATGGCGCTCACACGCTGGTGCGACGCGCTTGCGCGCAGCCTCACCCGGCTGGAAGACGAAGGAGAACGCCGGCGCGCCGCCGGCCTCACCTGGGAGGGCGACGGACTGTTCGCCCTGAGCGCCTGGGCACCGGCCGCGGCGCTGCCCGAGCTGCGGGCCATGAGCGAACGCGTCGGGCTGGCCCTGCTGGTGCACGAAGCGGGCGCGGACGAACAGCCGCCCACACTGCTGGACAACCGCGGCATCGCGGCCAGCGGCCAACGACTGCTCGGCATCTTCCTGACGCCGGCCTACCGGAGCTGGGACCCCTCCCTCTGGGTGCTCGCCGCCTTCGTGCTTTTCTTCGGCATGGTGATGGCCGATGCCGGCTACGCGATGGTCATGCTGCTGGTGCTGCTGGCGCTGCGGCTGAAGCGCCGACGGCCGGCCGCCGACGGAACGAGCGGCTGGCCGCTGGCCTGGCTGCTGGTTGCGTCCACCGGCCTCTGGGGCCTGCTCACCGGCACCTGGTTCGGTACCACCCTGCCCGCCGGGCATGCCCTGTCGGCACTGGTGCTGCTCGACGGCAGCGATTTCGAACGGATGATGCGGCTGGCGCTGCTCATCGGCGTGGTGCATCTCGCCCTGGCGAGCCTCGCGCAGGCGCGGCGGGCGACCGGATGGGCGCGGGTCGCGGCCGCCGGCTGGAGTGCGCTGCTGGCGGGCGGTGGCCTGACGGCGCTGGCCATCGATCTGGGCTGGCACGACGCGGTGCGCCTCGGCGGCCTGGGCCTGCTCGCCGGCGGCGCCTTCGCCGCCCTCGGCGCTGCCGTCGTCCAGGGGCGGGGCCTGGCCGGTCGGGCCGCGGCGCTGCTGGCCGGTGTGATGCGCCTGCCCTCGGCACTGGGCGACACCCTGAGCTATCTGCGGCTGTTCGCGCTCGGCTTTGCCGGCGCCTCGCTGGCCGCCGCCTTCAACGACCTGGCCCGGCAGACCCTGCACGGCGTGCCCGGCTTTGGCGTACTGCTGGCAGGCCTGCTCCTGCTGCTCGGCCACACGCTGAACCTGCTGCTGGGCATCGCCGGCGGCTTCGTGCACGGGCTGCGGCTGAATTTCATCGAATTCCTGAACTGGAGCGGCATCGAGGAAGGCCGGCCGTTCAAGCCCTTCAAACTCAAGGATGCACCGCCATGGACGCAGCGACCGCAATGAACGACACCCTCACGCAACTGCTCGGCATGGCCGGCATCTACGCACCGCTCGCGCTCGGCGCGCTGGGCAGCATCCTTGGCTGCACGCGGGCCGGACAGGCGGCCTGTGGCGCCATGCTCGAAACCGAATCCGGACACGGCCGCTTCGTGGGCGTGGCAGCCATGCCGGCATCGCAGACCATCTACGGCATCGTCATCATGCTGGCCCTCAATCGCGAGGTGAGTGCGGCCAACGCCGGGGCGCTGTTCGCGCTGGGCGTGCTGGCCGGTGCGATACAGCTCGCCTCGGCGATGTTCCAGGGCGCGTGCGCGGCGTCCGCGATCGACGCGGCGAAGAACAAGCCGGACATCCTCGGCCTCGCCGTGGCGCCGGCCGCCATTGTCGAGGGCTTCGCGGTATTCGGCTTCGCCTTCGCGCTGCTGCTGGGCGCCGGCATACCGAACTGAGCGGAAAGACGCCATGAACGACACATCGCAACAGGGCGCCGGCGGACTGCCGCCCACCGGACACGGCATCGAGTCGCTGATCGAGCGCCTGCGCAGCGAAGGCATCGACGCCGGCCGCCAGCAGGCGGAGCAGTTCGTGGCGCAGGCACAGCAGGAGATCGAGGCGCTGCGCGCGGATGCACGCCGCGAGGCCGATGACCTGCTGGCGCAGGCGCGCGAACGCATCCGCATCGAACAGGACGCAGCGCTGGGCGCGATACGGCTCGCCTTCCGCGACAGCGTGCTCAGGCTGAAGGAGGACTTCCTGCAGCAGTTCGGCGAGCGCCTGCATCGTCGCATCCAGGGCGAACTGGCCGATCCCGACCTGCTGCGGCGCCTGCTGGTCGCCGTGGTGCAGCCACTGACCGCTGACAGCCCGCCGGGCGATGCCGATCTCGAAGCGCTGGCCTGCGACGGCGAAGCGCGCATGCTGGCAGAAGGGCTGCTGCTGCTGCCGGGCGAAAGCGGCAGCGGACTGCGCATCGTGCTGGAAGCGAGCGCGATCGAGCTGCACGTGACCGACGAAGCACTGACCGCACTGATGCTCGAACACCTGTTGCCGCGCGTGCGCCGCCATCTGGACGGCGGACCGGTCGCCCACCCGCCGGCACAGGGCATGCCGTCGCCCACCGGCCATGTCGCGCCGGCCGGCGGCGCGGACGAGACCGGGGACGGTCGTCCATCGTGAAGCCCCCCGCCCCGTCCTACACGATGCTGCTCGCCAGCCTGCCGCACCTGCCCGATTTCGAGCGCACGAAGCGCCTGCCCATCGGTCCGGAACGCCTGGCACAGCGCCTGCGCCTGCTCGACCCCGAAGACCAGGCGCGCCTGCACGCCGTGTGCGAACTGCTGGCCTGGCGCATCCACGCGCACGATGCGTCGAGCGCCATGCAGCGCTGGCGTGCCGCCATCGAAAGCTGGCTGGCGACGGAAGGCGACGCCGATGTACGCGAACGGGTGTGCGCGGCCTTGTCGCGCCGCAGCCTGCTGGCCGCCCTGCGTCGCCGTCATGCCGGTCTGCCCGCGCCCGGACCGCACGAGCACTGGGGTCACGGCGAGTGGATGTCCAAGGTGGCGCGCAGCTGGAACGAAGCGCACTTCGGTCTCGCCTTCCGGCTTCCCTGGCTGGTGACCGCCCGCGATCTGCTGGAGCGCGGAGCAGCCATCGACCTTGATCGCCTGTGCGCCCGGCTCGACTGGGACGACGCCGGGCGCCTGCGGCAGCGCCGGCCCGCCGGCTATGCCGCGGTGCTGGCGTACCGCCTGCGCTGGAAAATACTGCACGACCGCCTGCGCCAGAACGACACGGCCGCGCGCGCGCGCTTGCAGGCGCTGGTCCAGGCCGCCTGCCCGGCGCACCCGCTGGCGGGTGCATGCTCATGAACGCGCCGCACACCGCACGCGGGCAACGCGCCCGGGCCACCGTGATCGCGGTCAGGCCGAATCTGGTCACCGTCCAGCTCGACGACGGACCGGTCGCGAAGAACGAGGTCGCCCACGTGTGCTCTGGCCACGCGCGGCTGAAATCCGAGGTGCTGCGCGTGCGCGGGCGGCTGGCCGATCTGCAGGTATTCGAGGACACGCGCGGCGTGCGCGTGGGCGACCCGGTCGAACTGAGCGGCGAACTGCTGTCGGTCACGCTGGGGCCCGGTCTGCTCAGCCAGGTGTTCGACGGCCTGCAGAGCCCGCTCGACGCGCTGGCCGCCGAACACGGCGTGTTCCTGCCGCGCGGTCACGTGGCGGCACCGCTGCCCGACCGGCTGTGGTCGTTCGAACCGACGGTGCGCGAAGGCGCCCGGCTGCTGCCCGGCGACCCGATAGGCCGCGTCATGGAGGGACGGCTGCAGCACGACATCTGCGTCCCGTTCGACGAAGCCGGCCCGGTCCGGCTCGAATGGGTGGAAGGTGGCCGCTGCGACGTGCAGGCAAAGATCGGCGCCATCCGGCGCGACGACGGCAGCACGCGCGCGCTGCACCTGTCGCAGCGCTGGCCGGTCAGGCGCCCGCTGCCGCAGCGACTGCTGCGCCGGCGCTGGGCCGAACGGCTCTACCCGCACCGACCGCTGCTCACCACGATACGGCTCATCGACAGCTTCTTCCCGATCGCGCTGGGCGGCACCGCCTGCATCCCCGGTCCGTTCGGCGCCGGCAAGACGGTGTTGCAGAACCTGATCGCGCGCTATGCGGCGGTCGATGTGGTCATCATCGTCGCCTGCGGCGAACGGGCGGGCGAAGTGGTCGAAACGCTGACCGAGTTCCCGCAACTGCAGGACCCGCATACCGGCGGATCGCTGATGGACCGCACCGTCATCGTCTGCAACACATCGGCCATGCCGGTGGCCGCGCGCGAATCGTCGATCTACACCGGCGTCACCATGGGCGAGTACTACCGGCACATGGGCCACGACGTGCTGGTGATCGCCGACTCGACCTCGCGCTGGGCACAGGCGATGCGCGAAACATCGGGGCGCATGGAGGAAATCCCGGGCGAGGAGGCCTATCCGGGCTACCTCGACTCATCCATCCGCGCGCTGTACGAACGCGCCGGCGTGGTCCGGCGGCGCGACGGCACGACCGGAAGCATGACGCTGATCGGCACCGTGTCGCCAGCCGGCGGCAATCTGGAAGAGCCGGTCACCCAGGCCACGCTGGCCTCGGTCAAGACCTTTCTCGGCCTGACCGCCGAACGCGCCTACCGTCGCTGCTACCCGGCGATCGACCCGCTGCTGAGCTGGTCTCGCTATCCGCAGCAACTGTGCGCCTGGCAGGCGGCCGAACTCGGCGCGGACTGGCCGCGGCGCGTCGACACACTGAGCCGTCTGCTGCGCGACGCGCAGCGCGTGGCGCAGATGGTGCAGGTGACCGGAGAAGAAGGCATCACGCCCGACGACTACCTGCTGTGGCAGCGCGCGGAACTGATAGACAGCATCTACCTGCAGCAGGACGCCTTCGACCCGGTCGACGTCAGCACGCCCCTGCCCCGCCAGCGCGACATGCTGGCGCTGCTGTCGGAACTGGTCGAACTGCAGCCCGCCAGCGAAGACCGCGAAACCGTGCGCGCATGGTTCCTGCAACTGACCGCACGGCTGCGCGACCTCAACTGCGCCGCCAGCGGGTCTGGCGACTATGCGCAGGGGATGCAGGCCATCCGCGGTCTGATGGAGACTGCGCGGCGGGAGGGGTGAGCGGGGCTCGGAGGGTCGTGTTCATCGGGTGCGGCGCGGACCTGTCGAAGCTTAGTTCGCCCGCGGCGGTTCAGGCTTGGTCCGCACCGACACCCAGTGCCCGCCGTTTTCATGGACCATGAGCAGATCCGGATATGTGGACACCATCTCCGAAAGCGATCCATGGCCATAGGTCTTCGGTGAGAAGCCCGGGTCGGTACGCTTCAGGTACTGGCCGAGCGCGCCGAGACCGACCTTGCCTTCGGGAGTATCCGCGGCCAGCAGCGCAACCGCGCTGATGAGCATCTTCGGCCGACGTTTCACCGGGGGCTTGGGTGCATCCGGCTTGGCTTTCTGCCCTTCCTCGGCGTCGAACCGAACTCAAAATCATGGCTTTACTTTTTACTGTATTTTTATACAGTTAAAAGCAAGCCATTCCGGCCTGGTGAATATCACCAGTACAATGTTTAGTCATGGGCACATCATCGACAAAACACACCGACTTGCCTGCCCACTTCTCCGGGCACGAAACCTTCCCACTTCGGCAAATGTGGCTCAAGAAAGCCTTCGATCAAGTCGTCGATGGCAACCTGATCCGCAAATCGACCTTCACCGATGCAGCCGCTATAGCGGCCTTTGGTGTAGGAAAAAACATGGTTGCCTCAATTCGGCATTGGGCCTTGGCAACTGGAGTCATGTATGACAACGTCGAGGAATACAGGGTCGGCTCTCTCGCCAGCGAAATCTTGCGCGACGGCGGCCTTGATCCCTATGCGGAGAACCCATCGACCGCCTGGCTTGTACATTGGAATCTCGCCGGACGTCTCTTCCGCTCTACTAGGGGTAGAGCAAGCAGTCGTGTCACCAGCCGCCATTTCGATCACGGTAGGTCGAGCCGGGTGTTCATATCGAGATCGAACCGACCATACGGGTTGACGTGTTCCCAGATCAGCGGCGTCAGGGCGGCGTAGTCGCGTGGTGTGAACCTGCCCTGCCAATGCGGCAGGGCCAAGACCTTCTGGATCATCAGCGTGTTGATGTAGACCATACAGTTCTGGATCAAGTGCAGCGCGAGCATGCTGACCTCGTGATCCTCGCGGCGGTTGCTCGCCATCTCGCCCCGGCGGGCGAAGAACACGAAGTCGGTCGCGCCGTTCCACTGCTCGACTACGTTCAGCCCCTCGTTGATTTCCCGGCGCAACGCCTCGTCGTGCAGGTAGCGGCACAGGAAGATAGTCTTGATCGCCTTGCCCAACTCAGCGAATGCCTTATAGGTCGGGTGCTGCACGTTCTTCTTGGTGAAGCGGCGCAGGATGGCTTCGGTGTCCGCTGTCCCCAGGCGCAGCGCGGTAGCGTACTTGACCATCTGGTCGTACTGTTGCCGCACCGAGTCCCAGTCGATGGGCTTGGTCAGAATCTGTTGCAGGTTCGCGTAGGCGTCGGCCTTGCCGGTCTCTGGCCGGTACAGCTTCTGTGAGTGGATGGCCTTCAGCCGTGGCAGCAACTGGAAGCCCAGCAGGCGGCAGAAGGCGAACGCCACCGTGCTCTGGCCGTGCGAATCGACATACTGCCGATCCACCTCCATCTCGGTGCAATGGTGGATCACGCCCTCGATCATCGACGCCACCTCCGACGACGACGGCGACTTGAGCTGCGAATGGATGCACAGCGAGCTGCGCTCGACATGCCAGTAGATCATCACGCCGCGCCCGCCGTAGCGGACGTGCCATTGCGTGGTGAGGTTCTGATCCCACGCGCCGAAGTGTTTCGAGTCCGACGCGCAAGCGGTGGTGCCGCTACCCCAGATCGCCGGGTTGCGGGCTTGCAGCGTGCCGTCTGCGACGATGGCAATCGCGCGGCGCATCGCGTCCACGCTGATGTAACGGCGGCGCACATAGGCCAGGTCGCGCGCCGTGGTGCCGGAATCCAGCCCGGCCATGCGCTGCAAGCCAGCATTGGTGCCCAGGCCGTGCAGACACAGGAGCAGGCGCGGCTGCAACACCGAGCGATCCATCGACTCGTAGGAGGTCGGGCTTTTCAGGGCATCGGTAAAGCTCAACCGCAGATCGGTTTCCTTGACCATATCGAGCAGGCTGGTCATCGGCCAGAGGACATTGAGTTCGGCCTTTAGCGCGGTCAGATTGGGGGGATCGGGTTGCGCATCGAGCGGCGTCAGCGTGATCCAGCCACCGCCCTTGCTGCTCAGCCGGACGGATGGATTCTTCTTCAAGCCAGCGTCGAAGGTGGACAGCGCCGCGCGCATTTCGGCCTGCAAGTCGGCGATGAAGCGCTCCACATCGAGAGGCAGGTTCAGCGCCCGGTAGTAGTCCTCGCGGTTTTGCTCGAAGTCAGCCGGCAGATCGTCGTCGGGGTTGCGGTAGCGGTTCGCGCCGACCACCCAGATTTCCTTGCAGCGCAGCCGCTCGCGCAGGGCTTCCAGCACGGCGATTTCATAGGTGACGCGGTTGACCCGATCCCGGCCGGCGGCGTCCGTCTCCATGACGGCTTCTCGCCACAGGCCACGTACCACGCCATCGAGCGGCACCTCGATGTCGGCTGGGAAGGTATGCACCTTGGTGTCGGCAAAGCGCTTCACCAGGTCGAGCGCGTCCATCACCGGGCGGTGGCGGTCGTTGTTGGAGCGGAATACCAGCGCGGCCAGCAAGGTCGGTACTATGCGCCGGTAGTGGCCCTGGTACGAATTGCGGATCACAGTGCGCAGCGTGATGCGGTAGGTCGGGCCGGTGGCCTTCCACTCCTTGACCAGATCGCGCAGCGTCTGCTCGCCGACCACTGGAAACACCACGTCGCGCACCACGCCGTCCGGCTGGGCCAAGGTGGCGTCGGCCAGATTGAACAGCAGGTTCTGCTTGCCGGACACGCGCTTGAGATCCTCCAGCAGTTCGCGTTCGACCTTGCGTTCGGCACGCGCGCCGATCTGGTGGATGGTCTCGATCAGCAAGTCCACCAGGTCGTCGGTCAGGCTGCGGGCGCGCAGGTGGACGAAAGCGGCCAGCCAGGTGAGGCGCGCTGCATCGGGATGTCGGCGCAGGTCGCGGGGAACCTCGACCGACACACGCTGGCGGCAGCGCTCCAGGTCACGCGGCGAAGTCCGGTCGAACAGATCGGCAGACAGCTCGATCCCCCGGATCAGTTCGAGCTTCGCCAACTCATCCTGCATGCTGGCAAGGCTTGGGCGGCCGGGACTGCCGCGCAGTTTCAGCAAGACGGCCGGCGCGTTGCCTGCGGCTTCGCCTTGAGCATCTTCAACGGCGCTCTCCCCGTGGCCCGATTCTTCTGGGCGCAGCAAGGCATCCAGGCGTTCGCGAGTCGCGGGCGGCAGCCGCCCATACACGCAGCTATGGAAGCGGTCTTCGTGGGAGCGCAACGCACTGCGCGCGATGCGCTCCATCCGGTCTGGTTTCGGCGGCTCGATGGCGAGTTCGCGGCAACGTCCTTCCAGCCGCTCGATCATCGGCTCAATGTCACCGCCAACTTCTCCGGCAACATGATCACGCAGCCACTCCGTCAGCATCTCGGCATCGGCTACCGTCGCTTCGCGGAAGCCGAAACGCACGCGGATTTCGCCGCGCAGCCGCTCGGCAGTGCGGCCCGTGAGGAAGGCTTCGCCATCGATGGGCGCGGGTGCGTCGAGTTGTTTGGCGAGCGCGGCTATGCCCTGTACCTCGACTTCGGTTTCGTCGCGCGGAAAACGGCCGCGATCACGGAAGAAGGTCAGCAGGATGGCAAAGCCCAACCGGTTCGCCCGGTTTTTGGTCATCACCAGTTCGCGTTCGGCTGGCGCCAATACCCACTGATCTTCCTTACTGCCGCCGCCGTCCGCCATACCGCTACGCTCCTGGGGGCACTGACGCGGGCCAGCCGGCCCGCGTCAGAGTTTCGATCAAGGTGGTCCGCTTCACGCCGAAGTTGCGGCACACGGCTGCCTTGGACATGCCACCTTCGAGCGCGGCGATAATGGCATCCAGCTTCTCGCCGGTGATTGCCTGCGGCCGCCCACCGATCCGGCCACGTTTGCGGGCAGCAGCCAGGCCGGCAACGACACGCTCCTGGATCAAGGCGCGCTCGTACTGCGCGAGCGCGCCGAACACCTGGAATAGAAACTCGCCCGATGGCGTGGTGGTGTCCAGATTCTCCGTCAGCGAGCGGAACGCCACCCGCTTGTCCTTGAGCGAGGTCACGATGGTGAGTAGGTGCGACAGCGATCGGCCGAGCCGGTCGAGCTTCCACACGACCAGTACGTCGCCGGGCCTGACGAATTCGAGCGCCTGCACCAAGCCGGCGCGGTCGTCCTTCGCGCCGGAGGCGTAATCCTCGAACAGGTGACGCGGATCGACGCCGGCGGCGAGCAGCGCGTCGCGCTGCAAGTCCGTGCTCTGCCGGTCGGAATCTGACGACACGCGCATGTAACCTACTAACATAAGCGGAAAACCATCAAGACGCGGTTTCCGCATGGTAGCGTCTGGCGACACAGTTTTGCGCACAATTTTGCGGCCACTCGGAGCTTGGTGCAGAGGGCTGTTGAAGATCTGTCGACAATCAAATGTTTTCCGACAGGTCTTGGCATAGCGCAGGCCCGCCTTGCAGTGTTCTGTGAGTAGCGCTTAGTAAAGACGACGTATATACTTTGTTAGTATTAAGTGGCAGGAGGCCCCGATCATGTCAAAACAAGCCGTTTTCACGATGAAGCTGGAGCCCGAGTTGCGCGCCGAGTTCATGGCCGAAGCCGAAGCGGCCCATCGCCCGGCGTCGCAAGTCCTGCGCGAGTTGATGCGCGAGTTCATTCAGAGCCAGCGCAAGTCGCGCGAGTACGACGAGTTCCTGCGCCGCAAGGTCGAGGCCGGCCGGGCTTCAATGCGCGCTGGATTGGGGCGATCGAACGATGAAGTTGAGGCCGAATTCGCCGCACGGCGTGCCAGTGTGGCGAGGCAGTCGTGAGAGTTGTTTGGACGCCCGAAGCGCAGCAAGACCGTGCCGATGTGTGGGACTACATCGCAGCCGACAATCCGCGCGCGGCGGCCCGGATGGATGAGATTTTCAGCGATGCGGCCGCCCGGTTGACCCAGCACCCCATGTTGGGCAAGCCGGGAATCGTTCCTGGCACCCGCGAGTTGATCCCGCATGAAAGCTATCGCCTGGTGTACCAGATCGACGGCGAAACGGCGTGGATACTGACGCTGGTTCACACGGCCCGCCTGTGGCCGCCTGTGCGCGATTAAGAAACAATCATGGCAACGATGAAACGGCGCGTTGACTGACTGCTTTCGAGCCAGACCGCGGTCGGCGGCAGGCGGCCACAAGCAGCCGTTGGGTGGTGCGTCCGGAAGCGGACGTCGATTACCCAGACCAGCTCATTGCATCAAAGCTTCGATCAATGGGCAGGTGGGCGGAGCGGGCGTCGGCGCCTAGCTGAAGGGTAATCGCGTGTCGCCGAGGGCTGAACCTTCGACATGCGAAGCGGGGCCGGGACGTTAGCGGGCAGCCCCAGCAGTCGCATCTGCCTGGGCGATGAACGCCAGCAACGCGGGCGTCGACTGCTTCTCACGATGCACAACCAGATGACATTGCCGAAGCTGCCGCGGCAATGTCGTGGAGACGCGGCACAGACGTCCAGCCTCCAGCGCATCGTTCACTACCCAGGCGGACAGGCAAGCCACCCCCAACCCTTCCTGAGCGGCACGCTGGATGGCCTCCGAACTGCCTAGCTCGATGCTGCGCCGGTAAGAACGCAGGTGGGGCAGCAAGCTCTGGTCGGTGGCCTCGCGCGTGCCAGAGCCCGTTTCGCGAACCAGCCAGACCGCCTCACGCAGCGTGCGCAGGGGAATGCGATCGCCCGCCCGGCTTGACTGGGCCAGCGCACTGTCGGGCGCAGCCACGACCACCATCTCGTCTTGCAGCCAGGGGGTGATCACCAGCTCCGGCTGGTGGCTGGGCCCCTCGATCAGCCCCACGTCGAGTTCGAAAGCGGTCACGGCATCGCAGATGGCGGCGGTGTTCCCGATAACGACCTTCGACCGCCAGGCGGCGGCGCTGCCGGGCTGCTGTGCCCCCATGAAGCCAGCGAGCAGCTTGGGCAACACGTAGTTGCCAATCGTCGTGCTGGCGCCGATGCGCAGCGACTGCGCCTGCGCGCTGCCGTCGCGCGACATCTGCTCGATGCCTGCGGCGCCGTCGAGCAAAGCCAAAGCCCGCGGCAACAGCGCGCGGCCGTTGTCGTTCAACAGCAGGCGTTTGCCGGCGCGGTCGAACAGGCGCAGCGACAGCAGGCGTTCCAGCTCGTTGACGGCCGAACTGGTGGCCGATTGCGACAGCGCTATCTCAGCGCTGGCCGCCGTGGTGCTGCCGCTGCGCGCCACGGCGACAAAAATCTGCAGCTGACGCAGGGTGAGTCGAAGCACGTCCACGGTGATTGCCTTTGTTATCGATTTCGCAGGTACATCTTAGTCATACAACCCGTTGGACGGGTTGATTGCCAAGCTCTAAATTTGCCTGGCCGCTCGATCACGGGGCGGCGGCCCGCCGCGCCACCACCGGCATCTGGAGCCCGACATGCTGACCCTTGAACGAACAACCCCACGCCCCGCAGCACCCGGCCCGCTGGCCCCACAGGCGCTGCATGCCCTTCAATGGGTTGCTGCCCGGCGGCCAGTGGCGGGCTTCATGGGGCCGACCCGCGACGTGGCCCATGCCGTCTCGACCACCTTGGCCGCCGACAGCAGCATCGACCCGCAGGTGCTGCGCTGGATGCCGGTCGCAGTGCCGATGGCGGCCGTGCTGCTGTGCGCCGGCATCGCCTTGATCTGGGTGCTGGCGTGATGCACGCGCTGTCGACCTCACAAGCCAGCCCTGGCCCGTCAGCCGGCCACCGGGCAGCGCGGTTGCGCTTGCAGTTGGCAGCCCTGCTGCCCGGCCTGGCCTTGAGCGGCGCCCTGGCCGCGACCGGCATCGCGCTGGGCCACATCGGCTGGCTGCAGGACCACGGCTTCAGTGCGCTGACGCTGGCCATCGTGTTGGGCATGCTGGTGGGCAACACGGTCTATCCGCTGGTGCCGCGCCTGGCCGCGGCCAGCGGTGCCGGCGTCAACGTGTCCAAGCAGAACCTGCTGCGCCTGGGGGTCGTGCTGTACGGCCTGCGGCTGACGGTGCAGGACATCGGCCACGTCGGCATCGCCGGCGTCGCCATCGACGCGCTGGTGCTGGGCTCGACCTTCGCGCTGGCCTGCTTCATCGGCACGCGCTGGTTGGGCCTGGACCGCAAGACGGCGATGCTGATCGGCGCCGGCAGTTCCATCTGCGGCGCCGCCGCGGTGATGGCTGCCGAACCGGTGGTCAAGGCGCGCGCCGAGCAGGTAACGGTGGCGGTGGCCACGGTGGTGGTGTTCGGCACTCTGGCGATCTTTCTGTACCCGGCGCTGTTCGAGCTGAACCAGCACTGGGCGCTGATTCCGGGTGGCGCCAACGGCTTCGGCATCTACGCCGGCTCGACCATCCACGAGGTAGCCCAGGTGGTGGCCGCGGCGCGTTCGGTGGGCCCGGACGCGGCCAACTCGGCCGTCATCGCGAAGATGGTGCGGGTGATGATGCTGGCGCCGTTCCTGGTGATGTTGTCGGCCTGGCTGGCACGTGACGACAAACGCCACGCCCACACTTCCGCCGCCACGGGCCAGGCCCCAGGCAAGCTCGCCGTGCCCTGGTTCGCCTTCGGCTTCGTCGCGGTGGTGTTGTTCAACTCGCTGCAGTGGCTGCCGGCCTCGGTGGTGGCGGTGACCACCGAGATCGACACCGCGCTGCTGGCCATGGCCATGGCCGCACTCGGCCTGTCCACGCACATCGGCGCCATCCGCAAGGCCGGTGCCAAGCCGCTGTTGCTGGCGCTGATCCTGTTCGGCTGGCTCATCGTCGGCGGTGCCTTGATCAACCGCTGGGTACCGGCCCTGCTCGGCTGAAGCCTCGAATTCACGGCCCGACGGAATAAACCACGGGCTCTCCTCGTCCACCACAGCAAGCCTTTCCCTCTTTTCTCAACACTCTCCGAAAGACATCCCATGAATACCTTCTTCCGCACCACCGCGCTGGCCTGGTGCAGCACCTTCGTCCTCGTCGCCGCCAGCGTGCCCGCCAACGCCGCCAACGGCGCCGAAGCCACCCCGGCCCGCGTCACCTTCGACGGCCAGATCCGCAACAACTCGCTGGCGCTGAGCCCCGACGAGGCCACCGCCGTGGTGTCTTACAGCGAGCGCCCGGACGTCATCGTCTACGACCTGGCCACCGGTGCCGTGCGCGGTGTGCTGCGCGGCTACGTCACGCCGCGCAACATCGTGTTCGCGCCCGACGGCAAGAGCTTCTATGTCTCCGACAGCAGCCTGGGCACGGTGACGCGCCTGGACACCACCACGCTCAAGCCGCTGGCCACCGCGTCGACGCTGGCGGCCGGCCCCGGCGCCTTCGGCACCGCGCTCAGCAAGGACGGCAGCGCGCTGTATGTCAACAACCAGGCCAGCAGCACGGTGACGCGACTGGACACCGCCAGCGGGCAGGCCAAGGCGGTGATCACCGGCTTTGCGCAGCCGCGCCAGGGCGTGCGCCTGAGCCCGGACGGCGCGAAGCTCTACGTCACCAACTTCCTGGGCGACAAGGTGACCATCGTCGACACGCAGACCGACAAGATCGAGGGCGAGATCACCGGCTTCAACAAGATCCGCGCCATCTCCGTCACCGCCGACGGCAAGACCCTGTTTGCGGCCAACAGCGGCAGCAACGACATCGCGGTGGTGGACATCGCCGCGCGCCGCGTCACCGGCACCGTGCCGGTGGGCCGCGACCCCTACGGCGCCGCGCTCACGCCCGACGGCCGCTTCGTCTACTCGGGCAACTTGGCCGACAACACGGTGTCGGTGATCGACGTGGCCACGTTGAAGGTGGTCGCCACCATCGCCGGCTTCAAGCAGCCGCGCCAGGCCATCGTGTTCACGCGCGACGGCAAGACGGCCTACGTGCTGAACGAGGACCTGAGCATCTCCAAGGTCGAGCGTGCCGGGCAGCGAATCGTCGCCACGGTGGCCGCTGCGCAGGCGGTGGCGGCGTACTGAAAACCGGGAACTGTCAGAGAACCGGCGCACCGCACGACCGAGCCGGGGGCTTGCCGCTTCCGGTTCGCCCCGTTGTCGCCCCGCCCGCACAAAGGATCGAATGAAAACTCTGGCCAACCCCTGCCGGCGCCGCTTGGCGGCACTTTGTCTGGCCATGTGCACGCTGCCCGCCGCGTTCGCAGCTCAGGCCCAGACGGCCGCCCCGCCGGCGCTGGAACTCGTGGTGCTGGGCTCGGGCGGCCCGGGTGCCACCGGCCGCGCGGGCTCGGCCTTCGTGGTGTTGGTGGATGGCGTGGCGCGTGTTTTCGTCGACGCCGGCCCGGGATCTTTCGTGCGCCTGGGTGAAGCCAAGCTGGCGCTGGGTCGGGCCGACATCGTGCTGCTGACGCACCTTCATGTGGACCATGCCGGTGGACTGCCAGGCCTCTTCAAGGCCCGTGCGGTGTCCAACCGCGGGCCGGTCGATTTCAAGATCTTCGGGCCGGCAGGGCGGCGTGCGCTCGATGCCGACGATGCCGACTTCCCGGCCACCAGCCGCTTCATCGACCTCTTGTTCGGCAAGCAGGGCGCCTTCGGCTACCTGAAGGACTTCTCGGCGCCGCTGCGCTTTCAAGTGAACGACATCGACGCACCCGCCACGGCGTCAGCCCTGCCCGAAGTGCGCACGGTGTTCGATGAGGGCGGCCTGCGCATCAGCTCCGTGGCCGGCCACCACCGCGACGCACCGGCGGTGGTCTACCGCATCGACCACGCCGGCAAGAGCATCACCTTCAGCGGCGACATCGACGCCAGCTGGCTGGCGGGTCTGCGGCGAATCGCCCAAGGCACCAGCCTGCTGGTCTTCAACAGCGTGGTGCTCGACCCACCCGGCTCGCCCGACGTGCTGTACACCTTGCACACGCCACCCAAGGCCATCGGCGAAGTGGCCGATGCGGTGCGCGCCGGCCAGCTGCTGCTGAGCCACCTGTCACCTGCGCTCGACGCGCAGCGTGATGCCGTCAAGGCGTCGATTGCCGCGCACTACGCCGGCGGGGTGGTGTTTGCGCAAGACGGTCAGCGGCTGGCGCCCTGAGGCGCGCAGCCGCCGGCGATAGTGCCGGTACCGGCCCCCAGTTCGACGCCCGTGCCCACCGACCCCACGAAGGTGATCACGCGAGCCATGCCGTCGGGCCGCAGGAACACGGCGGCGTCGAACTTCATGCGCTGGCCGACCGATGGGCTGCCGCTCACGAAACCTTCGGTGCCGACACCGCGGTCCAGGCCCCGCAAGTAGAAGGCGCCCTCCGTGGTGCCGAGGGCGTCGGCAAAGGTGCCCGAGAAGCTGAAGGTGTCGCTGGCCGGGTCGTAGCCGGCGAACGCGCTCGCCACATCCACGTCGCCGTTCTGCGGACCGATGTACGTGGGCAGTAGGTTGCCAATGGGGTCGGTGATGCCTTGCGCCAGCGCACCGGTCGCGGCGGTGAACAAGCTGGCCAGCAGCAGGAAGGTCAGGGTTCGCTTCATCGGAGCAATTGGTGGAGCGTGTCGGGCGGGTCAACTGCCGATGGCGTGACAGAAAAAGTTTTTGCGTGGGCCGGAATAGACCGCCTGCCGGCGCCGTCTGCCCTTGTGTCGGGACCTCATGGACCCTTCATCCACCACCGACCACCCTCACTTCACATCAAGCCTTCAACGGAGCCCTCCATGTTCAAGACATTCGCCTTTGCCGCCACCGCCCTGACGCTTGCCGCTGGCAGCGCCTTCGCCGCCCCTTCCGACGACGCCCGCACGCACTTCCAGGCCATCGCTTCGGGCGACACCCAGATCGTGATGCGCGCCTACGCCGACCAGGCCCAGCTGAACTGGGTCGGCGGCCCGCTGGACGGCACCTACGCCACCACCGACGCCATCCGCGGCACCTGGGAAAAGTTCGGCAAGGCCGTCGGCCCGCTGAAGCTCACCATCGGCTCCATCGAAGAATCGGCCAACCCCAAGGGCTCGACGGTCTCCGCCAACGTCGTCTTCGAAGGCAAGATGCCCATCAAGGTGCGCTACGTGCTGACCTACCGCGAAGGCAAGATCGTCAGCGAAACGTGGCAGATCGACCCCAAGTTGAACGTCGCCCTGGCAGCCACGGCCGAAACCGCCGGCAAGACCGCGACCTACTGATCCACCAGCGCCGCGCCGAAGGCGGCCTTGTTCATGCCAGTGCACGCTGGCACGGCGCTGCCTGCAGGCGCATGCCGGCTCGGTTCACACGGCGTATCGACAACGGAATACCCGCAAGCGCCCGTGCGTCTACCCGTTTGCAGTGGTCGAGCCACTGCTCACCCATCCCCCCAGGAGTTCCCCATGCGACACCCGCTTTCCAAATTTTCGGCCGTGCTGATGCATGCTGCCCTCGCGGCCGTGGCAGGCCTTGCTTCACTGCCCGGCCACGCTGCAGACGGCGCTGAATCCCTGACGTATCCGAACATCATCAAGATACGGGACGGCATGGGCGCACGCGGCGACCTCGCACCGATCGCACGCATCGTCTCGCCGCTGGCGGATTCGCAGATCGTGCCGGGCGAAGGCCGCATTGGCGCAGGCAGCGTGAATGGCACCGGCTTCGTGTTGAACATCGAGGTCGTCACGCGCGACGCGACACCGATCGCCGCGAAAGAATCGCTCAACAGCAGAAACACCGCGCTGCTCGGCCAGGTCAACCCGAACATTCCGGGCCTCTATGTCTTCCTCGACACCGACCTCGTCAAGCCCGACGGTGGCGTGATCCCGTAGAACACCAACCTGGCGAACCTCTTCAACATCCTGGGCACCGACGACACGCCGGGCGCGGGCGTGACGCTGTGGCTGGGCTGGCACGTGCTTGAATCGCTGCCGCTCGACACGAACCGCTTCAACATCACCACCGCCGTGGTCGACACCGCCGGTCGGATCGGATTCGACCGGGTCTCGATGGCGGTGCTGCGCGGCGGTATCACATCGGGGCAGGCACTGACGCCCCTTCCGATCGATGTGTTCGATGACGGCATCGACGACGCGGACGGACCGGAGGTGACGATGATTGCGCCCCGCGTGCCGTCGCGTGTGTCACCTGGGCCGCAAACCGGCAATCCGACGCCGCCTGCGAATGCATCGCTGTTCTTCATTCAAGTGGCGGCGCTGGACCGCTCGCGTCACGGCATCGGCGTCAGCGAAAACGGCCAAGGCACGGCGGCCCGCTCGGTGTTGGGAACCATCCTGGATGGCAGCCAGATCCAGAACCCGATCACGCATCCCAGCAACGGCACGAACCGCAATTTCCCGGGTCTGAACGTGACCTTCGACGTGCCCTTGCGTCAGCCCAACGGCAACGTGGTGCCGGCGGGCTCGAACCTGGCGCCGATCTTCAACGTTGCCGGCAGCGAGCTGGACGCTGACGGCTATGTCGTGACGACGGCCGATTGGGTGGTGGGGGGATCGCTCCTGATGCCTGCGGGCAAGCGTTCGGTCACGATCACCGCCCGGGTCACCGACAACGCCAACCGCACCCGCAGCGTCAGCCACGTCGTGGGCATCAGCCCGGTCGAGAACGGCCAAAACCTGACGCCCGCACCCTGAGAACGAGGCCGCGCGGCTCCGACCATGGAGCCGCGCTGGACGCACAGGGCAGCGGCAGCCTGCCACCCTGCACAACCAACACCCCATCTTTTTTCACGCCTGCGGAATAAAAGGCCTGAGCGTGCCGTCTGCCCCGATGTGAGCAACATCTCACCCACGCTGCCCGATCCGCCACCACCTCCACGGAGCTTCCCATGTTCAAAACCCTCGCCATCGCCGCATCTGCGGCAACTTTTTTGGTCACTGCCGGCTGTGCCAACATGGTCGAGCCGCCTGCCAAGGCGCCCGCCATGTTGTCTGGCGGCGCGCTCGTCACACCCGCTGGCATGACCCTCTACACCTTCGACCAGGACGTGGCAGGCAGCGGCAAGAGCACCTGCAACGGCGGCTGCGCCGCGCTGTGGCCGCCCGCGATGGCCGCCGCCAGCGACCAACCCGCCGGTGCATACACGATCGTCATGCGCGACGACGGTGCGCGCCAGTGGGCCTACAAGGGCAAGCCGGTCTACACCTACCAGGCCGACCAGAAGCCCGGCGACCGCGCCGGCGACAACTTCAAAGACGTCTGGCACATCATCAAGGAATGACATTTGCTGTCGACTTCCGTCCAGTCCCTCAGGCCACGACCCCCCGATGCAAGACGACGCAAGCCTGCTGAGCTGGGTGCCGCGCCTGCGCCGCTATTCGCGCGCGCTGGTGAACAACCGTGACGACGCCGACGATCTGGTGCAGGACACGCTGGAGCGGGCCTGGGCCAAGTCGAACCTGTGGGGCGGCGTGGCCGACATGCGCGCCTGGCTCTTCAGCATCATGCACAACCTGCACGTCGATGGCGTGCGCCGTCCCAGGCTGCACACCGTGACCATGGACGACGACACGCCCGAAGTGCCGGTGGCGCCGACACAAACCGACAGGCTGGCTGTACTGGATCTGCAGGCTGCACTGGACCTGCTGCCCGTCGAGCAGAAGGAAGTGCTTCTTCTGGTGACGCTGGAAGACATGGCCTATGCCGATGTGGCGCAGGCCCTGGGTATCCCCATCGGCACCGTGATGTCGCGCCTGTCGCGAGGCCGTGAGCGCCTGCGCGGCCTGATGGAAGGCCGCGCAGAACCGGTGCGGCTGAAAGTCGTCAAATGAATATATTGCGAAGCAACCCATGAATACCGACCGTCCGCCACCGTCCATTCCCCCGGTCACCGAGGCCGACCTGCATGCGTTCGTTGATGGCCGCCTGCCCGCAGAGCGTGAGGCCGAGATCGCCGCCTACCTGGCCGCGCGCCCCGACGATGCGCAGCGCGTCGAGGCCTACCGTGCGCAGAAGCGCGAGCTGCACGCCCTGTTCGACCCCGTGCTGGACGAGCAGCCGCCGCAACGCCTGCTGAAGTCGGCGCGCCCGCGCGCCGTGCCGCAGACGCCTTGGTACCTCCAGCGCCTGGCCGCTGGGATCGCCATCGCCGTCATCAGCGGCGCGACTGGCTGGGGCTTGCGGGGCGGCCTGCCCGCGGGGGGCGACGATGCCGGCCGCATGGCCGCCGCGGCACCCGCCGAGCGCGGCCTGACGCTGGCGTCAGCGGGCGGCTTCGCGCAGCGCGCGGCGGTGGCTCACGCGGTATACAGTCCCGACGCGCGCCGCCCGGTCGAGGTGGACGCGGCGCACGAGGACCAGTTGGTGGCATGGCTGTCCAAGCGCATGGGCGCGCCGATGAAGCCGCCGCACCTGCAGGCCCAGGGCTACACGCTGGAAGGCGGGCGCCTGTTGCCGGGTGGCCAGGGGCCGGTTGCGCAGTTCATGTACCGCAACGAGCTCGGCAGCAAACTGACGCTGTACGTGTCCAACGATGTCGCCGACGTGGGCAGTGCCGCGGGGCCGGACAAGGCACTGCAGGCCGGCGTGAAGAACACAGACACGGCCTTCCGCTTCGCACGCGAAGGTGCGGTCAATGTCTTCTACTGGGTCGACGGTCCCTTCGGCTACGCCCTGTCGTCCGACGCCGACCGCAGCGTGCTGGCGCAGGTGTCGGCCGAGGTCTATCGGCAACTTGGCACCCCGCGCTGAAGGCCAGGGCGGCGTCGGCGCGACGCGCTGTCGGCTCGCGCCAGGGAATGAAACGGCCTGAGCCGCGCTCTTGACCTGAAGCAAGCGCTGGGCAGTGGTTCATCGGCGGCTGCCGGCTAACGACCCAAGCGATCACTCTCCACACCAACTCAGAAAGCACACATGACCACCCAACGCCGCGACATTCTCAAGTACACCCTGGCCGCCGCGGCAGCCAGCGCGCTGCCCGCAGCACATGCCCAGGCCCCGTCCGGCGCTTCAGCGGGAGCCGCAGCCACCGGCATCGACCCGCGCGACCGCGTCTTCATCACCAATGAAGACTCCAACACGCTGGTCGTCATCGATCCGAAGACGAACACCGTCGAGAGCACGATCAACCTGACCAGCTTCGACGAAGACCCGCGGCCTCCATTTCGCTACGTCACCGCCGGCGTGGCGCCGACACACGCGGCGATGATCCACAAGCCGCTGTACCACGGCTGCATCGACGCCCACGGCG
>CAZKRN010000006.1:0-134448 GCA_964555165.1 uncultured Methyloversatilis sp.
CGGCCAGCGCGAAGATTTCCGAGTCGTCCTTCGCCAGCACGGCGATGCCGCTCGCCGCGTCCATGCCGAGCGCCGTCTTCTTCCCTCGGATGCGTGCTTCGGTGGTGTTGGTGATGGTGTTGACCGCCACCGCGCCGGAACCGGCCAGAGGCCCCTTGCTGAGGCCGAGCGAGGCCGAAATGGTGTCGATATCGTTGTCGGTCTGCGCGTCCAGTGTGATGCTGCCGCCCGCCTGCAGGTCCGAATCGTCGACATACACGAGGGTGTCGTTGTCGAGCTTGTTCCATGCGAAGGACAGACCGATGCCGGCCTTTCCGCCAAAGGCGATGGCACCCGCAACAGACTGGATGCCGGAAAAGTCGCTCGCGCCGATGAACGCGGTGCTCACGCCGCTCAGCGACGAGCGCGCGACATAGGCATGCGTCGTGTTGCTGATTTCGTTGATCGACACCGAACCGGCGACGCCCGCCTTGCCCTTGGCACCGGCCAGACTGGCCGACAGGGTCTTGATATTCCCATCGACGTCGGCGTCCAGCGTCAGCGTGCCGTTCTGGGTGACGATCGCATCGGCGATGTAGGCGCCGGTGGTGCCGGCAAGCGTGTTCTGCGCGTACGAGCCGGCGATGCTGTTGCCGTCCTGCTGGGTCGAAATGGTCACCGCGCCGGACAGCGCGTTGATGTCCAGGGTGTTGTCGGCCGTGACCGACACGTTGTCCGCCTGCTGGACATGCACGCCGCTCGAAATGTAGGCCAGCGTGTCGGCTTCGATGTCATTGACCGACGCGTCGCCCGATACCGCGATACCGAACTTGCCCTTGCCCGTGCCCGAACCCGAACCCGACGATCCGGATCCGGCCGAACCGCCGCTCGACGAACCCGACCCGGCCACCGCCGCGCTGCCGCTGCCGTCCTGGGTTTCGCTCGCTCCGGCGGGGACATCGGTCTGCGCCTTGCTGTTGGTGGCCACGGCACCGGCCAGCGAATAGGCGCCGATCTCGGTGTCGGCCGTGGCCTTCAGCGTCAGGTTGTCGCCCACCTTGATGATGCCGGTCGCCGGTGCCAGATCGAGGACAGGGTTGCGATTGCCGATGAAGGCGCGCACGTCGGCGTCCAGCGTGTTCAGGGAAACCGACAGGCCGATGCCGACCGGCCCCTTGGTGACGACGATGCCGCCCGCCACCGAAATGGTACGGATCTCGCTGTCCGCATCGAGCTTCAGGTTCTTGCCCGCGTCTACCTTTGCCTTGTCGTCGATGTAGGCGATGGTGTCGGTACTCACCGTATTCATCGACAGCGCGCCTTCGATGCCCACCTGTTCCGAACTGCCGCCCGCCTCGGTCACCGAGACCAGCTGGCTGTTGCTCTCGGCCTTGACTTCGACGTCCTGTTCGGCCCGCACCTCGGCGCCATCGCGGATGCCCGCGACCGCCTCGCCGCTGATGTCCAGCACGTTGGCCGAACCGCCGATGGCTGACTTGCCGCCGTTGCCGAGGAACTTCTTGGACAGGATGCCCACCGCATTCACGGTGTTGACATCGTTCTTCGCGAAAACGGTGACCGACTGCCCGCTCAGGTCCAGAGCCGGATCGACCGCATGGTCGTAGATCGTGTTGAGCTTCGCGCCCTCGCCGATCCAGGCGTTGGAATTGTTCTCCAGCGTGAATACCGTGACCGCCGCCGCGAGACCCAGTCCGCTCTTGCCCTTGGCCGAGTTCAATCCGGACGTGGTCAGCACGAGGTCGAGCAGATTGCCCTGCAGATGGTTCAGGATGACGTCCGGCGAACTCCAGTCTATCTGCCACGGATAGGGGATGTCGGTCTGCGCGTCCACGCGGAGGGCGCCCTTCGCATCGACCTCGGCGAGATCGCCGATCCAGGCATTGCTGTTGTTCTCGAAGTCGGCGATCACCACCGAACCGCCGATGGCCGTGCCGTTCGATGTGGTCTTGGCGTCCGCGCTTCCGTTCGGGCGGTCCTTGATCTTCGACGCCACCTCGACCTTGCCCTCTGACTTCACCTTCGTGCCGGCCGCAATGCTGGCATTCGCGTTGTTCTCGGAATCGGTGTAGGCCACGGCGCCGGCGGCATTGAATTTGCCCTCCTTGAAGCCGGGGAACATGAATTCGGTAATCGTGCTCGCGGTGCCCGGACTGACCTTGCCGGTTGCCGAGAGCACCGAATTGCCGACATTGCGCTGGATGCCGGCGGTGAAATTCGTCATCTTGGCCGACAGCGTGTTCGGATCGCCCAGCGTTGCCGCCTCGGCCGAACTGGAATTCTTGGCGATATCGGTCGTCGCCTTGACCTTCACGTCGCCCTGGGTGGTGGTGACATCGCCGCCCAGGGTCGCGGTGGTATCCGTGGTCGAGGTGGTCACCGCGACCGATATGCCAAGTCCGCTGCCGCCGGCGTTGGATGCCACCGCACCGGCCGAGATATCGGCCTTGGTGGTCGCTTCGACGGTGACCGAACCGGCCGTGGTCGTGGTGTCGTCGCCCACCAGGGCCGTCGTGGTCGCGCTGTTCGATGCCCGCACGAAGGTCGCATCGATGGGCTTGTTCTTCGAATTGACCGTCGCGGTCACGTTGAGCTCGGTGTCGGTCTCGGCAAGCACTTCGGTGGCGCCGCCACTGTCCAGCTTGGTGCTGCCCTGTACCTTGGTTTCCGAAATGGCGGTCGACTCGCCCCATGCAACCGAGAAGACGACCAGCCCGGCAAACGTCGGTTTGGCCGCAGAGGTCGCCGAGGAGGACAGCGAGAGCTTGTCCGTGGCCTTCAGTTCCGTTGCTCCGCTCACCGTCACGCGGGCCGTGGATTCGGACAGCGCCACCAGCGGAATGCCGGAATAGTCGAAGAGCTGGTCGTTCAGCAACTTCATGTTGTTGCTGTCTTCGTCCGGCAGCCAGCTCTGATCGGCCAGCCGGAGCGCGTTGCCGAGCACGTTGAAGGTGAGCGAAGTGCTTGAAGTCGCGCTGACGCCGACATTGCGGCCGTCGATTACGCTGGCGACGCCGTTGTGATCGCCGATGACCACATCGGCCGTCGCGATCTTCTCGAAGCCGGCGCGCGCACCGGCGTAGGCCTTGATCGTCACGTCGCCGCTGCCCTGGATGTGCGAGCCCTTGACTTCGGTCCGCGCGGTCGCCTCGGTCGTGATGGCGAGATATTCGCCGCCGGGTCCGTCGGAAAGGTCGTCCATTTCCGAATCGAGGAAGGTCTGCGCCTGCGAACTCGTGATGTTGGGCGAGCTGTCGAGCAGATTGACGATCTGCGATGTATCCGCCAGTGCCGACAGCGTGATGTCGTCGCCGCGTATCGTCGCCCCTTCGACCTTGATGCTTGCGGCTGCCGAGCGCACCGCGCCGAGCGCGTTGATATCGCTCGCCAGCAGACTGACGTCGCCGGCGGCGAAGCCGCCGGTCGAGTGCGCCAGCACCTGGCTGCCCGGCTTCAGTTCGATCTCGCGCGCCTCGAATCTGATGCTGCCGGAATCGCCCGTCGACGCGCCATTCACGTGATCGCTGTCGACCAGCCGGCTGGATACGATGATGTTCTCATTGACCGTGATCTTCTCGGTCGCCTGCAGCAGCAGGTTGGCCCCGGACACGGTGACGCCGCTGTTCGCGCCCGCCGGTACGCCGGTGTAGCCACCGGCTCCGCGCAGCAGGTTTGCGCTGAGCACGATGTTCAGAGGATCGATCAGCACCAGGCCCGCGGCACCGCCCTTGCGGCCATCGGCCAGAAAGTGGCCACCGGCAAGTTCCACCGTATCCCTCGCCGAAAACTCGACGAAGCCGCCGTCGCCACTCGCCCCGGCGCTGGCATCCATCACCGCACCGCGGCGGATCAATGCATTGCGCCCGGCCATCGAGACCGCGCGGCCGCCGTCCGAAGCCTCGCCGTCGCCCGCCGCCGTCACCATTGCGTCGATGTCGAGCATGATGTCGCGGCCGGCCTTCAGCTCGATGTCGCCGCCGCTGCGGGCGGCTCCGCCGCGCGCATCGAGCGTGCCGGCGATCTCGATGTCCTCGTCGGCGGAGATGTATATGCGACCGGCCCGCTCGACCACCCGGCTTCCGGCGGCCACCCCCTGCGTATTCACGATGTCGGAGAAATCGGGCGCGCGTCCTTCGAAGCGGGCACCGGTCAGCACCGATCCGGCGACGCTCACCGTGCCGGCCGCCAGTGTCACGCCGTCGATGGCGTTGATGCGGCCGTCGATGCGGATTGCCGCGCTCGACAGCGGCGCCGTACCGTTGAGCAACTGGGAGACCGAGCCGGCATCCGGCTGACCGTTGACGAAGAAGCGGTCGACAAAGCCCTGGGTCGGCGTGCTCACCGACAGCGAACCAGCATTCACCACACCGCCAGCGCCGACCACGAAACCGTGCGGATTGGCGAAGAACACGTTTCCGCCGATGCGTCCGTCGCGGATCGCGTTCAGCGTGCCGTGGATGTCGGTGCGTGCGTCGCGCACGATATTCACCAGATTCACCGCACCGGCCGGCACGTGCAGATTCGCCGTATGCGCAGCATTGACGCTGAAGGTGTTGAACGAGTTGAAACCCGTCTGTCCGGCCACGGTACCGGTCCGGATGTCGGTCACGGCACCGGCCGTACTGACCGTCGTCAAAGTACGGCCGTCCGGCTGTATCGCCTGCGCCCAGGCCGACGGCGACATGAGCAAGGGCAGACCGGCAACGCCGAAGAACCATCCGTCGGGCCTGCCGATCAAGGAAACAAGCGTTTTCAGACGGGGCTTGCGGCGTCCGCGTGGTGTGGTTTTCATGGCGTTGCTCCCGGGTACGACTGCGGCGCGGGCGGACCCGCGTGTAGGAATACTTCTTACATCATTGTAGGGCGATGCATCGGCGCCGGGTGCAATGGATTCAGCCGATCCCGCGGCGGGAAGCGGCATCCACGTACCGAGGCACATTCGTCGCTCAGGCGGGAACAGCGGGTATCCGGTGCCCATGGCCGATCTGCTGCGTGAAGGACAGCGCAGGTAGCCGTTTCTGCCGGCACCGGGACGATCCCGTGCGATCGGCAAGAACCGGTCATCGCCGGGAACGCGGTCAGGCTGTAGCCGCTTGCCTTCATTGAAGCGCGCGGAGGCTTCGTGGGTAAATACGAAGAAGCGCGTAGCCGCCGGCGTATCTGCCGCCAGGCAGGAACTGCCTCACGTTTCCGGCAGCCGCTGCCTGACCGCCCAGGCCACCAGTTCGGCTGCGTTGCGCAAGCCGAGTTTGCGGGCGATGTTCTCGCGATGCTTGCGCACCGTGTGCTCGGAAATGCCGAGTTCGGCGCCGATCTGCTTGCTCGACAAGCCGCACGCGACACGCGCCGCAATATCCGACTCGCGGGCGGTGAGCCCTTCCGCCGGGCCGGTCATGCCATGACCGAACAGGGTGGCCAGCTCCGGACTGACGTAGTGCCCACCGTCGACCACTGTCATGATCGCGCTCACCAGTGCGTCCGCATCGTCCGTCTTGAGCACGTAACCGTTTGCACCGAAGGCCAGCGCGGCATGAAAGGAAGCGGCATCCTGTCGGGCGGTCACCACCAGCACCCGGGTTTCGAGACCGGCTGCCGCAATCGACTGCATCACACCCAGACCCTCCAGCCCGGGCAACCCCAGATCGAGCAGCAGCACATCGGGTTTGAGATCGCGCACCAGGCGGAGCGCGGCGTGACCGTCGCCACAGTCGCCCAGCCAGCGCACACGCGGCTCCACCGACAGCATGAGACGCAAACCCTGGCGCACCAGTGCGTGGTCTTCGGCAACGACAATGCTAATCTCGCGGGCGTTCATGACGCGCGAAACTACCATGAGCGGACCTGAAACCGCGCTCGACTGCACACTGACCGACGACGACACCGATGTGCGCCGTGATCTGCTCGGTGTGCTTTTCGGTCATACCGGAACCATCGTGGCCGGCAATGTGGCGGTGTCGCTGACCGCCTCGCTGGTGCTGGCGGCAGCCGACGGGCAGACCCGGGTGTGGCCATGGCTGGCCGCACTGAGTGTTCTGGTGGCGTTGCGCGTTGCCCTGGTGCGCAAGATCCGTCCCGAGATCGACACCCTTTCCTGCGCCGAACTGGACCGTGTCGAGTGGCAATACGCCGCGCTTACCGGCCTGACCGGGCTGGTCTGGGGCGTGCTTCCGTGGATCAGCTATCAGGGCCGCGATCCGTTCATCGACTTCTTCAGCGTCGCCATGCTGGCCGGCATGTCGGGCGGGGCGGTGGCGGCAACGACGGCGCTGCCGCGCGCATTCTTCCTGTATCTGGTGTGCGCGCTGCTGCCATTCATCGTCAAATCCTGGTTCATGGGTGGGCCGGTCAACATCGGCGGCGGACTCACCTTCCTCTTCTATCTTGTCCTGCTGCTGTCCTTTGGCCGCAACGCGCACGACACCCTGCGCAAGACACTCCAGCTCACACGCCAGAACGCGCAACTGGCCGATGGTCTGAGGCGCGAACGCGACGCGGCGCACGCAGCCGTGCGCGCGAAGAATCTGTTCCTTGCGGGTGTCACGCACGACCTCCGGCAGCCGGTGCACGCGCTCGGTCTGCACGTCCGCTACCTGCGCTCGCGCGCGCCCGCGACACTGGACCGGACGACGCTGGACGAAGCGTGCTCGGGCATGGATGCGGCGGTGAAGACCATGAGCAACCAGCTCACCCGACTGCTCGAACTGTCGCGGCTGGAGGCTGGAGAGGCTCGCATACTGCGGCGCGCCCTGCCGCTGGCCGGCCTCTGGTCAGCCTGTGCAGCCCAGTTCGGACCGCTGGCTGCGGACAAGGGACTGGAACTGATATTCCGGCCGACCGATGCCACGGTCGACAGCGACGCCATGATGCTGCAGTCCATGCTGGACAATCTGGTCTCCAACGCGGTGCGCTACACCGATGCCGGCCGGGTGCTGGTCGCCGCCCGGCCGCGTGGCCCGCAGATCGAACTTCAGGTCCGGGACAGCGGTCCGGGCATTGCCGAAGAGCATCTGCCGCAGATTTTCGAGCCCTACCGTCGTTTCGACGACCGCTCCAAGCTGCGCGACGGTGGCCAGGGCCTGGGACTGGCGCTGGTGCGCCGACAGGCCGGAGTGCTCGGTCACACGCTGTCCGTGCGATCGCGTCCGGGGCAGGGCAGCGTGTTCGCGCTGCGCTTGCCGCGCGCCAGCGCCTCGCCATCCTGACCCCGGTCCGCCCGGCTCACGGACGCACTGGGCCGCGATCGACAACCTCGAGCGGCGCGCCGCGATCACCGACCGCACGCAGTTCCGGCCGGTACATGTCCTCGACGAAGGTGCCGGGCACCGTATAACGACCGGGCGTCACGACCCTCACCATATAGACAAGGTTCAACGGCGCCGAATCGAGCTTCACTGCGGCGACGAAGCGGTCGTCACGGTACTCGCGGTGCTTGACGCGGTTGTCGCTCAAAGTGTCCAGCACGCGCAGCGCGCCGGTCGGCAACTGCAGCGCGAATTCGGATGCCTGCGGCCCCTGCGACAGGTTCTGGTTCTCGATTTCCAGACCCGCCGGCAGGCGGTCGACGACCAGCGCGTCGTCGGCGCGCCGGGTCGGCCTGACCTCGACCCGCACCAGCATCAGTTCGCCCACTTTCAGCGCGCGACCGCCCCACGGACGCCCGTCGGCTTCGAACAGCGTGCGCTGCGCCGTGCCCAGACTGCTTTCAACCGGCGGCGCGACCTTCGGATAACCGGCGCCCTCGATCTCGACATAGAGTGGCGCGTCGCCGGTATTGCTGATCGCTGCGCCCTTGCGCGCCGCAGCGGCATCCACCGGCAGCAGCGCAGGCTTGTCGCCCTTGAAGTCACCACCGCCCTCCAGCGCGGCAGACCACGGTTTGCCGGCGCCCAGACCGGCGGCGCGGCCGGCCATGACCAGCGAGATCTGTTCCTGCGTCGACAGCCAGCGCCGCTTTGCCGTGTCATTCGACAGTTCGAACAGCAGGTTGGCGGCGCGATCCAGCTTCACCTCGTGACGGGCAAGCAGCGCGTACAGCGTGGCGCGGTCGCGCAGCGGACTGCCGTAATCGCCCAGCCATTCGCCCAGCCGTTCGTACTCGCTGTCGTTGCCGCGAAGTCCATAGGGCTTGACCAGCGCCTCGTCGAGCGCGATGCGCGAACGCGCCTCGTCGCCCATCAGCTTCAGCGCCAGGCCGAGGTGGGCCAGCGCCAGCGGCGACTTCGCCAGTTCCCGGTGCTCATCGTGCAGCAGGCGCAGCGTGGCCAGCGGCGCACGCTGTTCGCGCGCCAGCACATAGCCGAGATGGGCAGCGTTGGCGAAGCGCAGATGGGCACCGCGCAAGAGGTCCATCTGGCCGGGCGGGTTGCCCGCTTGCGCCGGCAGCCGCGGCATCTGGGACGGCGCTAGCTGGAATTCCTTCAGCATCCAGTCGCCCAGCTTTTTCTGGAAGGCTTCGGGAACGGTGAAACCGCCCGCCCTGGCGTCGATCAGAAAGCCGGCGACATAGGCACTGATCCAGTGCTCGTACTCGCCGCCGCCCCACATCGTCATGCCGCCGGAGGCGCCCTGCATGCCAGCCAGCCGGCCGATCGCCGCCTCGACCATGGTTGCGCGTTCGGCGCGCGAGTACTGCTTCAGGCCCAGTTCCTTCGCGTAGGCCTCGTCGATGATGACGTGCGGCCAGGCGGAGCTGACCGTCTGTTCGGCGCAGCCGTAGGGATAGCGCAGCAGGCCACGCACGCTCTCGCGGATGTTCAGCGGCGGGCTGGACGAAGCGCTGACGTTCAGCGTGGCCGAGGCAGGCCAGAATTTCTCCAGCAGCGCGGCGTCGATGGCCTGGCGCGCGCCCGGCTCCACCTTGAGGCGCAGCACCGTGCGTTCGAGCGCGACCGGCGGCGTCACCTGCAGCGCGGCTTCGCGCTCGATGTGGATGGGCTTCGCGCCGCCACTGGCATCGAGTACCAGCTTCAGCCGCGCGAGCCCTTCCGCCTCGACCGCCTCGGCGTCGAAACGCAGCGTTTCGCGCTGTTTCGGCGCCAGCGTCAGCGTGCGCGCGCCGTCGGCGATGCGCGCCGGCGACCCGGCCGACAGCGTGAGCCGTATCTGCTGCGGTGACTCGGTCAGATTGGTCACCTCCAGCGCCACCTTCGCGCTGTCGCCCGGCGCGATGAAGCGCGGCGTCGAGAGCTCGGCGACGATGGGTGCCGCCACCGTCAGTTCGCGCTCGCCCTGGCCGTAACGCTCGGGCGTCGACGCGACCGCCATCAGGCGCAGGCTGCCGTTGAAGTCGGGCAGCGTCAGCGTGATCGCCGCCTCGCCCTTGTCGTCGAGCTTCACCGGGCCGGAGAACAGATCGACCAGCTTCACCTTCTTCGGCATGCTCTGCGAGTCGCGCATGCCGGCGTCGCCGCCCCACTTGAGCTTGCCGCGCGAGCCGTCCATCTTCTCGATCAGCCGGCCGTAGATGTCGAGCAGGTCGGGCGCGTAACGCTGCTTGCCGAAGAAATAGCCGTGCGGGTCGGGCGTAGCGAACTTCGTGATGTTCAGGATGCCCTGGTCCACCGCCGACAGCGTCACCCACGCAGCCTGCCCGGTCGCGCCGTCGACCTTCACCTTCACCGTGGTTTTCGTTTCCGGCTCGACCTTGGCTGGCGCGTCCAGCGCCACCTTGAGCCGGCGGTCCTCGCGCGCGAGCGGGATGTGCGCCAGTCCGAGCGCGCGCGCCGGGGTGACGCGGCTGCCCTCGCTGCCCGGCCGGAAGGCCAGCACCGACACGTAAAGATCGTGCCGGTTCCAGCTCTTGTCCAGCGGCAGGTCGATGGCGGTGCCGGACGCGCTCACCTTGACCCGTTTCGCCCACAGCACGCGATCGCCTTCGATCAGCACCAGCGCCTCGCCGTCGTGCGGCGGTGTCAGATGCGCCTTCACCGTGTCGCCCGCCCTGTAGGGCGCGCCTTCGAGCCGTACCTGCACGCGGTCCGGCCGGTTGCCGAGCGCCTCGTTGTCCTGCGCGCCCCAGCCGGCGTAGAAGCGGTAGCGCATCGTGAGCCTGGTCTGCGGGTCGTCGATTTCCAGCCGGTAGCGGCCCCAGGTGACCGGAAAGCCCAACTTGGTCTGCGCCTTCAGCGCGACGCTGCGACTATCGACCAGTTCGTCGTTCTCGCTGAAACCCGAATGCCAGCCGCGCTGGTCGTCGAAGCGCCAGTAATACTGACGCTCTTCCCTGAACAGGCGCACATTGGCCTTGTCGATCGGCGCAAAGGCGGCGTCGGGCAGGAAGCGGCCGATTTCGAATTCGGCGATCGCCGATTCGCGCGCGACGTCGCCGTCGAACAACGGACGCAGGGCGATCAGCGCCGGCGCCGGCCACCACGCGCGTTCGAGCGAGCGCACGACCGGACGGCCGCCCGATTCAAGCAGGCTCAGGCTGACGCGCATCTGCAGCGGCGAGCGCGCGGTGCCCGGGTCGTAAGGCACTGCCACGGTCGCGGTACCGCGGTCGTCGAGCGCCGTTTCCTCCAGCTCACGACGCCCTTTCAGCGCGTCGTCGGCGAAGTCGCCGAAAACGAATCCCGGCTTCTTCTGCGCCAGTGCGAAGCGCTGGCGCTCGGTGGCGAGCGCGCCGAGAAGACGGTTGCCGGAAGCCGGCGCACCAAAGAGGTAGTCGCCCTGCACACCGATGTCGAAGGGCGCACCTTCGGTCAGCACGCGCTCGTCGCTCTTCAGCGCGAGCTTCATGCGCTCGGGCAGGAATTCCTCGACCTTGAAACGCATGACCGCGTCCGGCCGCTTCGCCGCCGGGTCGGCGCGCAATTCGAGCGTCCAGGCGCCGGTCTGCGCGTCGGCCGGCAGTGCCAGCGGCTGCCGGTAGTAACCCGGCTGCTCGCCCGAACTTTTCCAGACGCGCTGGCTCACCGTGCGACCATCCGGCCGCTTCAGCACCGCGGTGAGCGGCTGCGGCTCGATCGCACGGCCGTCGGCGTCGCGCGCCAGCACCGACACGTCGAAGGTTTCGCCCGGCCGGTAGAGGTCGCGACCGCTGTACGCGAACAGCCTGGTACTGGTCGGCAGCAGACCCGCGGTATCGAATTCCGACAGGTCCAGCGCCGCCTCGGCCAGCGACACGACCGACAACTCACGCCCGCGCCGCGCGATCACCAGCCGCGCATCGGCCGGCGCCGCCTCGAAGCTGGCGCGACCGTCGCCGTCGCCCTTCACCGTGGCGACGCGCTTGCCGTCACCGTCGAGCAGTTCGAATTCGACGCCATCGAGCGCCGTACCCGACTTCAGCGACGTGGCGAAGGCGTCGATACGGCCGCCGTTGCGGTGCAAGTGCAGACCGATGTCGCTGACGTAGAAATAGGTGGTCTGGTAGTCGCCGGCGAAACTGCCGGGCGCGCTCATCACGGCGACATAGACGCCGGGTTCGCGCAATTCCTTGATGTGCTCGACCGGCAGGAAGCTCACGTGCCGGCGATCCTTCCGGTCGTCGGTCAGGAAGCGGCCGAGATAGACGCTTTTCGACAGATCCTTCAGCCGGTCCAGATACCAGCCCGAGGTGCGGCCGCGCAGATCGACACCTCCGCCGTCGTAATAGTCCTCTTCATACACCTCGCCTTCGCCGTCCGCGCTTTCTCCGGGCGGGCTGCGGCGGATGCCATACACCTTGTCGAGAAAGGCCGGCAACTGCGCCGGTTCGACGCGCAGGAACTGCACGTCGACCTCGGGTGTGTTGACGGTAACCACCGGCAGGCCGCCGTTCTGGCCGGCCGGCAGCACGGTACCGCGACTGGCGAAGAAGTGCGCCGGCGGCATGTCCTCGACCAGGGTTTCGCACTGGTGGGCGCTGGCGAGGTGATCGCCGGAACGCGCCGCCACGCCGGTGGCGATGTCGATGCGGTAGCGACGCTTGGGCAGTACACCGGAAAAAAAGGCCACGCGCGGGTTGTCGCCGACAGACCAGTGGCCAGCCACTTTGTCCGCCTCGTCTCGCCCGCCTTCGGCTTCGCCCAGATCGGTCACCTTCATCAGGTCGGTCAGCGTCTGCCCAGGCGCCAGCGGCCGGCTGAAGGTGACAGCCAGCACCGGCCCTTCGTCGCGACTGCGGGCGCCGCAGTTCATGACGGCGAATGGCGTCGCCGGATCGTCACCGAGTACACCGATCGCCGGCCCACCGGCGTCGTCCCGGGACTGCCACCAGATTCCGGCCGCAGCCAGAGCCAAAACCGCCGCCACCACCGATCCGACCACCGCCTTGCTCGCCATCGCCTGCCGCCCGTATGTCATGACGGGGCCGATTATCCACGCAGCCGGGGCGGAATGGCCGAAGAATGCGTGCGTCGGGCGCTCTGCTGGGCATCCCGCCTCCGGTCGCAATGCATGCCCCCTTCCCGAATGGCGGCGGCAGACCGTCGCCCGACAGCCAGCGTCCAGCATGGACGCACGCGATGCGCGTCGCTATGCTGCGCGGCCCGACGAATCGACGCCCGACCACCATGTATACGATAGAACTCCGCAGCCACCGCCCGGACGGCGCGGTCGCGCTGCGCAGCGCACTCGCCGACTTGCTTGATCGCCTGTACGCGCGCGACGGTGCGCTCGATGCGACACGTCTCAAGCTGCGGGTGGTGAGTGACGCGATCGTCCCGCCGGAGCACGGTGAGGGGGCCGCGCCGCCGCTGCTGCGTGAGGACCATTCCGATGGCTGCACGATCACGCTGTGTGCCGCCTATGTCGAACAGGCGCTGGCGGGCGATGCCGACGAACTGATGCAACTGGTGCATCTGCTGCATCGAGAACTCTGGCGCAGCGAACTTGCCCGGGATGCGACGACCGCGCCTCCCGCCGATTCGGTGGCAGCGCAGTTCTGGCCCATCGTCACCCGCATGTTCGACGAGTACCGCGCCAACCGCGCGAGCGCCTGGTCGCTGCCGGCCAGGGCCGACCTGCTGCTGCCGCATCTGCTCGGCCTGCTGGAAGAACTGCCGGCCGCCTGCGAACGCGCGCTGTCCGCCTACCGGATCGATGGCGATGACCACGCGCTGGCCGGCCTGTCGATGGCGAGGCTGGCGCTGTTGATGCAGACCACCGCCTTCAGCCTCGGCTATCTGGCCGGCCTCGGTCGCAGCGTGGCCGACATCGCACCAGAGATGAAGGCTGCCATCGATGCTTCACTGCTCGGTCGCGAATGGCCACGCTTCGCCGCGCTGCTCGCCGGCGCCGCGGACAGCGCGGGCGACGCGCGCTTGCTGCAACTCGACATGCTGCGCACGCGGGTGATGGCCGTACTGAGCAATATGGGCGTGCCGGTAGGGGTGGACGAAAGCGGACACCTCCGGCTGGACGTCTCGGCAGACTGGCCGGTCGCCGCTGACGCTGACAGGAAAAAGCCGCACTGACGCTCCCGGTGCCCCGCCATGACCGACGAGACCTCGCATGACGCCTTCGTGCTCATCGCCAGCCAACCATGGTGGCCCCGTCCGCGCTGCCGGCCAGGTGCTGAGTACTTGCCCGAAGGTCATGATCGAGTGCCTGAACTGCCGACGCGGGCCCGACCGCTTGCAACCATCGGCAAGGCGACACGCGGAACGACCCCATGGGGCTCGGAAGCGACCGAAAGCTCGCCGGCGCAGTCCTGACGGCATGCCCTGCCCCGCGTGTGTGCTCACGGGGCGCACCCACCGGGTATCTCAGCACGAACCTGAAACCCCCGATTGAGCAGTGCACAGGAGAACACGAGGGGGAAGACTGACGGTGCGCCGGGCAAGGGGGCGCCGCGCAACACGGCGCTCCGCGGCCCCTCGACACGACGTCGAAGCGGGCTCATCCGGACCCTGGAGCGATGCAGACGGCACGGGCCTCTCTGACGGCAAGGCAACCGGGGTTTCCAGGGCACAGAGCGCATGGATCACGAGCGGATCATTTCGCGCTGCAACATAACGGTCAACTGTCCATCAACTGGCTGAAACGGGCCGACCTCAACCTTCGCGGGCACCAAGGAAACGCGTCACGAAAGACGCAGACTTTGCCGAATGTTGCAATCTGTCACCCTGCGAGGCTTTCCATGTCACCCCGTATCCAGCATCACGCCGCAAACGACACCCAGTTCCGCCCCTTCCCGCTGTCTCGTCCCCGTCCTCACCTGAAAGCGGTGCCTCCTCCGGAAGCGCTGTCGCGTGCGGTGCCGACGGTCGAGTTCGTGATCGCGACCGAAGCGGCCGATCTTGCAGCGGCCGAAAGTCTGGTGATCCGGTGTTACGGCTGGCGCGGCTACGACGTCGCCAGCCAGGACAGGCAAACGGGCGAAACGACGCTGCTCGCACGTATCGACGGCATCGTTGTCGGCACGCTGACCGTGCGCTGCGGCACCCGTGTCCGTCTGCAAGCCGAAACCGGCTATGGCGAGCACGTCGGCGAACTGCGTCGTCAAGGTCGCCGCCTCGTCGAGTACACGCGCTTCGCGATCGACCGGGAACGCGAACTGCCTGACGATCTTGCACCTGAAATGATTCGCCGCGCCCTGTTGCTCGGTCGTGTGGCGCTCGGTGCGACCGATTGCGTGATCGAAGTGAATCCGCGGCATGCACGCTACTACCGCCGCGAATTCGGCTTCCAGGAGTGCGGCCCCGAGCGCACCTGCGAGCGGGTCGGCGCTCCGGCCCGCCTGTTGCATCTGGACATGGCGATCCCGCCCGCCTGTATCGCGCTCGACATGCCCGCTCGCATGCATTGATCAACGCGGCGCGGTGGCCGCCCCGGGCAATTGCTCGGCAACAACCGCCTCGCCCTGCGCTGCGCGGATGCCCAGAGCGTACAAGGCGGTCAGCGCCTCCGGACGCTCGACAGCCACCGCCACCGGCGTGATCGACAGCGCGGATGCAATGCCCGCGAGCGACCGGACGTAAGCCCCGGACTCCGGATTCTGCAGCGCCTCGCGGGTCAGTGTCACCGACAGCTTCACATGCTCAGGCCGCAATCGGCGCAGCAGCGCGAGTGCGTTGGCATGCAGACCGAAATGCTTGATGCCCAGCGCCAGTCCGCTCGACTGTGCCAGCTGGGCGAAGGCTTCGGCTGCATCGGGGGCGCCAAGCAGGGCCGCCTCCTGAAATTCAAGGATGAGCCGGCCGCTGCGCGCGTCCTGCCGGTAAGCACGCACCCAGCGCAGGATGTCCGGATCGCTCAGCGTTGCCGCGCTCACGTTCACGACGATGGCCATGCCGTCGCGTCTCGTCTTCGCGTACTCCAGCGCACGCATCAGACAGGCGCTGTCGAGTGCGGCCGATACGCGCGCTTCGCTGGCATATGCGATGTACTCGGCGGCGCGGATGAGCCGGACGCCGGCATCGAGCGCGGCACGCAGTTCGACGTGCAGCGGCGCCCCGAGGCCATCCGCCCCGAGCGTGCAGGTGGCCTGGCTGGCGAAAGCGATGCGACCCTTGCTGACCAGTTCGCGTACCTGCAGGCGCAGATCGCCGGCGCCCGCCTCGGCAGCGCGCGCGTGCGCCAGCACGGGCAGCGCGCCGCGCTCCGCGCTCCACTGGTGCAAAGCGCGGTCGGCGGCCGCCAGCCAGCGGCCGGCATCGGCGCTGTGTCCGCCCTCGCCCGCTCCGTCACAATCGGCCGCACCCGCCCGCCAGGCATGGGCCTGACCGGCACCCGCCGCACGTGCCAGACTGTCCAGTCGGGCGAGCAGGGACGTCAGGACTTCGCGGATTTCATCTTCTTCGCCATCGAACAGCAGCGCGAAACAGGCGCCCTCGAGACGTCCGCCCAGACTGACCGTATCGATCGCCTTCATGAAACCGGTCGATTCGACCAGCAGATCGTCCACCGCCCCGCGGCCGTAAAGATGGTTGAGCTCTTCCAGCCCCTCGACCCGCAGCAGCGCCAGCCAGCCGCCGCGCTGCCCGTTCTCGATGCGCGCCTCCAGCGCGGCACGGAAACCGCGCCGGTTCGGCAGACCGGTCAGCTCGTCGATCAGCGCCTGGTCGCGGAACTGCGCTGCACGACCGGACTCGCTTTCCAGCGCGCCGGACATCGCAGTAAGCATGCGGTTGAAGGCCGACACCAGCGGCTGCAGTTCGGCAGGCATGCGTGCTTCGTCTATCGGAACGAATCTGCGCGAAGCGGCGGCAACGGCCGAACGCTGCACGCGACGCAGCGGACGCAGCCCCCAACGCAAAGCCATCAAGCCAAGCATGCCCGCAGCCGCAAGACCTCCCCCCATCCAGAGCAACAGCGTCTCCGCCACGGCCCACAACTGCAACTGCGCCCAGTGCGGGTGCGGTTCGACCAGCACGCTGCCGGCGATGCGCCAACCGTGCATCACGTCGGCCGACTGCGGGCCGGCGGCCAGCGGCAGCAGGTCGACGAACCATCCGGGCGCCCCCCCCGGAAGCCGTGAAGGTGCGTGGCGGGAGGCAATGACCTTGCCCCCGGCATCGCGAACTTCGATACGGCGCAGGTAGCTCTGATCGAACACCGGTTCGACCAGACTTTCCGCGTTCTGCAGCGCCGGTTCCCCGCCGGCGGTCAAGGCTACGGTGAGCGACAGCGCGATCGACTGCGCCTGGCTCGCCATCTGCGCCTCGATCCGGTCGCGCGATACCCACAGCGCGGTGGCCAGCGCGGCGACGAATGCGATCAGGCCGACACCGAGCAGCGCGGCGAGCAGGCGTACGCGCAGACTGTTCATCCGCGGACCTCGGCAGACACGCGGTCGAGCAATTCACGCCACTTGCGCAGTTGCTGCGGCGAGCCCAGTTCCCGGTCGCCGCCACTTTGTACCTTCCATACCCGGTCGTCGTTGAAGCTGTAGACCGGCGTGAGATCCGGCCGCTCACGCGCCGGCATGAAGCGCTTTTCGAGATTGTCCAGTACCCAGGGTTCGGCGCCGGGTTCCGGATAGTAGGCAAGCACCATGTGGTTCTCCAGCCGCCCCTCGCGCAGCAGCCTTACATAAGTGATGCGCAGCTTGTCGGCGGGCATGCCGAGCTCGCGCAGCGCGAAATACTTGGCCAGCGAATAGTCCTCGCAATCGCCTGCGGCGATTGCCGTGAACTCCACCGGTGTCGCCCAGTAGTCCTCCGACTGCCAGAGCTGCGGGTCGGTCACGTAACGGGGCCGGTTCAATATCTGGTTGATGCGTTCAACCCGAAGCGCTTCGTCGGCAATGCGACCGGCGGCCAGCAATGCATCGGCCAGTTCGGCCATCCGCGGACCCGCCTTTTCGCCAAAACGCGCACTCATGCGCTGCTGCAATTCAGTACGCACGGTGAGCAGATAGGCCTGATAGGAAAACGCCGTCGCCTGTGCCGCCGCCAACAGCAGAAGCACGCACGCAAAGGTGCGCCGCCTGGGCAGCGGCAAGGGAAGTCGCGGGTGGGGCATGGCGGCCGGACAAGGAAGGATTCTCCGTTAACGGTTTTCGGGCACGCCGGCTTGATGGCGCATCGCTTACCAGAACTGCCATTGTGCCGTCAGCACCACCCACAGGCCGAGCAGCAGATTGGTCACTGCGTGCGAGAGCGTGGGCAGCCAGAGGCGCCCGCTGGCCCGGTAGAGCCAGCCATACACGAGACCGGCAACGATGCCGGCCGCCCACTGCCCGTGCTCGAATCCGAATGCGATGGAACTGAACAGCAGTGCGCGCAGCGTCACCGCGCGCGCAGCCACGGTCAGGAAGTTCGGGTTGTCTATCCATCGCATGACGAAGGAACGCCAGAAGAGCTCTTCCATGACGGGTACGACCGCTGCCGCGCCGAAGATGCGGACGACGACCATGGGAACAATCAGGTCACCGGCCTCGTCCAGCGGGCGATAGCCCTCGGCCGGCGCAAAGGCGAAGGGCGAGAAATCGAGCCAGATCCAGAGCACCCATACCGCAACGCCCAGCACCGGCGCGACTGCCCAGCCAGCGCCGGAAGCCAGTGGTCCAGCCGGCGCAGGTTCGCGCAGTTCGCCGTAGTCGCGCCAGAAGAAAGCCAGCGCGAACATCACGCAGCCGATCTGCAGCACGTACATCCAGCGCAGGTCGGCACCGAGCAGTCCGGCCAGCGGTTCGGCGACGACAAGAAAAAGGATGTAGAGGGCAAAAGGCAGGGCGCGGGCAATCACCGCGCGCCGGCGCGCGTTTTCGGGCGGACTCATCTGGGCAGTGGAAAGAGGTCGGAAACGGCGCACATGATACGGTGCGCCCAAGGCGGGCAGATGTCAGTCGAGGACGGAGCGGTCGGCTTTCGCCACACACGGCGTCCACACGGGCATCCACCCGCGCTCCTCCGGTCCGGCGAGCCATGGCGGCGACAGCTCGCAGCCCGGCATCCAGATCGGCTCGCCATCGACCACCAGAATCGGCGCACGGTCGCGCAGCCAGGGGGACAGTCCGCACTCCTGTGCGATCTGTTTGACGCTTGCGCGATGTCGGCCGGGACCTCTGCGCAATCGATCCTTCGCCAGGCGCGTACGCAGCATCAGGCGGCCCGGCCGCAGTGCGGCCTGCCCTATCCCGGCACCCGCTGCGACGACGAAAGTGAGCCGACCGGCCCCCCAGGCAAGTTCCTGTTCCCCTTGCCAGATCAAGGTCGCCGGAGGCGACAGATCGGGCAGCAACCAGAACAGCCCGCGGTGACAGTAACCTGCCACACCGGCATGGGACACCGGACATCCGGATTCAGGACCGCAGGAAAGAATCTGCCGCAACCACTCGTCCAGCCAGGCTTCCGTCGGCGCGGTACGCGCCCCGGCTGCACGCAGGAGCCAGCGAAGCAGATTGCGACGACGGGGCTCGGCCAAGGAATGCATGCCATCGATCCGCCAGGCGATGCCCCATTCCGTGCTTTCGGATATCGCAGCCGCATCGCGATCCGCCAACTCATCGAGCAGCGCCTGAGCCTCGGCAAGCCGGCGTGCGGCACCGGACAGCGCTTCCGCCGCGCGCGGCCAGCGCGACTTGAGAACCGGCAACACGTCGCGGCGAAGATAGTTGCGGGCATAGCGGACATCCGAATTGGATTCGTCCTCGATCCAGCACAACCCGCGTTCTCGCGCGCAGGCTTCGAGCGCGCTGCGTGCGATACCGAGCAACGGACGCAGCTGCGCCGGGCGTGCACTGCCTGACGGACGCCACAGCGGCATGCCGGCGAGTCCGAGCAGACCGGCGCCGCGAACCAGATTGTGCAGCAAGGTTTCCGCCTGGTCGTCCGCATGGTGACCCGTCAGCAGCACATCCGCGTCTTCATGCCGGGCCTGCGCTGCCAATACCCGGTAGCGCGCTTCCCGGGCGGCACACTCGAGTCCGTCCGGACTGCCGGTGTCGACATCGACGCGATGCAATGTGAACGGAACGTCGAGTGCTGCAGCCTGCCTTGCGCAGGCAGTCGCCCATGAATCTGCGTGCATGCTCAGTCCGTGGTGGACGTGCGCACAACTGAGTCGCCAGCCACGCCTGGAACGAGCGGCCGCGAGTGCGTGCAACAGAACAGTGGAATCGAGCCCGCCGCTGAAACCCACCAGCAGGCAGGCGCCGTCGGGAACCCTTGCCGCGACCTGCTCCTCGATCCGGGCGAACAGATCAGGCGACCGCCTGCTCCTTGAACTTTCCATAGGACATGACACGCTCGAAGCGACGCTCGACCAGCTGGGTGGGAGTAAGGTCCGCCAACTGCCGCAGCGACTCGGCCAGCGCGCGTTTGAGCGAAGCGGCCACGGCGGCATGATCGCGATGCGCCCCGCCCGTCGGCTCGCTCACGACCTTGTCTATCAGACCCAAGGTCTTCAGGCGGGATGCCGTGATGCCCATGATCTCGGCCGCGTCGGCCGCCTTGTCGGCACTCTTCCAGAGTATCGACGCGCAACCTTCGGGGGAGATGACCGAGTAGGTGGAGTATTGAAGCATCAGCAGCGTATCGGCGACCGCTATGGCGAGCGCGCCGCCTGAGCCCCCTTCGCCAATGATGGTGGATACGATGGGTACCCGCAGTTCGGACATCGCGTAAAGATTGTGGCCGATGGCTTCGGACTGACCTCTTTCCTCCGCGTCAATGCCCGGATAGGCACCGGGCGTATCGACGAAGGTCAGGACCGGCATTCCGAATTTTTCCGCCAGCTTCATCAGGCGAAGTGCCTTGCGATAGCCCTCCGGACGCGGCATGCCGAAATTGCGATGGATCTTCTCTTTCGTGTCACGGCCCTTCTGGTGACCGATCACCATGCAAGGCTGACCATTGAACCGGGCGATGCCGCCAACGATGGCGTGATCGTCGGCAAAGGCACGGTCTCCATGCAGCTCCTGGAAGTCGGAAAACATCAGGCGCAGATAGTCCAGCGTATACGGGCGTTGCGGATGGCGCGCCACCTGAGCGATCTGCCAGGGCGTGAGCTTGGCGTATATATCCTTGGTCAGCGACTGGCTCTTGGCGTCCAGTCGCGTGATCTCCTCGGAAATGTCGACAGCGGAATCGTCCTGGACGAACCTGAGCTCTTCAATCTTGGCTTCGAGCTCGGCAATGGGCTGTTCGAAATCGAGAAAAGTGGTTTTCATCGGGCGGACCGGAAACAAGGAACAGCCATTGTAGCGCGGCACCGGCCGGGCCTAGGCCGGCGACCATCGACCGCTGCCGGATCGACACGGCGAACGACTGCCCGCGCAGGGGTACGAGGAAAACCGGAGCGATCCGCCCCGACACTACTTGACGCGCCGCAGGTGCGGCCTCGTCACTGGCTTCTCTGGGGTCGTGAGCACCGGCTGCTCCGTACGTGTCGCATCCGGCGAAGCCGGAGCGTCCGACCTCGCCGACTTGCCCGGCGTCACTTCGAACGCCATGCCGTGCCCGTTCTCACGAGCGTAAATGGCGGCGACGCACTCGACCGGAATCGTCAGTTCCTGCGCCACACCACCGAAGCGGGCGGAACAGGTGATCAGTTCGTTACCCATCACCAGCTGGTGCACCGCCTCGCGTCCGATGTTCAGAATGATCTGACCATCTTTCACGTACTGACGCGGAACACCCGCGCGGTCATCGACGACAACCGCGATATAAGGCGTAAGCCCCTGGTCTGCACACCAGTCGAATAGCGCGCGCAACAGATAGGGCTTGGTGGAAACAGAACTCATGACGTCCATGAAGACTTTCGCAAGAGCCGCCGCAGATCAGCGACGCATCACCTTTTCGGACGGGGTGAGCGCATCGATGAATCCCTGACGGGAAAAGATACGCTCAGCGTACTTCATAAGCGGTGCGGCCGATTTCGGCAACTCGATACCGTAGTGGTCGAGTCGCCATAGTAGCGGAGCAATGGCTACATCGAGCATGGAAAATTCCTCGCCAAGCATGTACTTCTGCTTGGCGAAGATTGCCGTGAGCTCGGTCAGCCTGTCACGCAGATGACTGCGCGACTTGTCCGCGGTACGTGCGTTCTTCTCCAGTGCTTCGATGTGGGAGAACAGTTCGTTCTCCACCGTGTGGAGCAACTGCCGGGCACGCGCACGCATGATCGGGTCCGGCGGCATCAGTTGCGGATGGGGGAAGCGCTCGTCGATATACTCGTTGATGATGTTCGAGTCGTAAAGGATGAGGTCGCGATCCACGAGCACCGGCACGCGGTTGTAGGGGTTGATGACCGCGATGTCTTCCGGCTTGTTGTAGAGATCGACATCGATGACCTGGAAATCCATGCCCTTTTCATAGAGCACGATCCGGCAACGATGGGAAAAGGGATCGGTTGTCCCCGAGTACAGATTCATCATGGTGTTCACACCCCAGGAGTACTCGGCATCCCTCACAACGCGTCTGACGCGTGATGGGGTCGCTTCGCGATGACCGAGAGCTTGCATGACTTTCGGGCGTTTGATTAGTGGACGTCTTTCCAGAATTCACGCTTGAGCAGATAGCTCAGAACGAGAAGAACGGAAAGACCAAGGATGACCAGCAGACCGGTCTGACGGCGCTTTTCTGCACCCGGCTCGCCCATGTAGACCAGATAGGCGACGAGATCGCCAACCATCGAGTCGTACTCGGTCTTGCTCATTTTGCCCGGCTTGCTCAGTTCGAGTTCAACGACCTCTTTCTCTCCGCCATGCCCGTCGGAGACCTTGACGTGTCTGGCCGTCTGCTCGCCCTGCAGTTCGTACAGGACATGGGGCATGCCGACATTGGCAAAGGTCGTGTTGTTCCAGCCCGTCGGGCGGTTTTCGTCGCGATAGAAAGAGCGCAGATAGGTGTAGAGCCAATCGGCCCCGCTACCATCGGCGGAGGCGCGAGAACGCGCGATCACCGACAGATCGGGCGGGGCCGCGCCAAACCATGCCTTGCCGTCGTCGCGGGTCATGGACACTTTCATCGTCTCGCCGACCTTGTCCGCCGCAAACAGCAGATTGTCCTTGATCTGCTCGTCCGTCAGGCCGACATCCTTCATGCGGTTGTAGCGCATGTAGGACGCCGAGTGGCAGTTCAGACAGTAGTTGACGAACACCTGCGCACCCCGCTGGATGGCCAGCGCATCGCGGAATTTTTCCGTCGGCGCCCGATCAAGATGCACCGATTCGGCACTGGCAAAAGCCAGCAGGGGCGCGCACAGCGCGCCGAGAAACAGTTTTTTGAGTTGTTTCATGGTTCTCTGGCTCTCAATGTCCGGTCACACGCGCCGGTTCGGGCTTGTACTTGTCGATGGCCGTGTACCAGGGCATCAGCACGAAGAACAGGAAGTAGATGACCGTGCAGATCTGCGACACGAGCGTGCCCATCGGCGTCGGAGCCTGCATGCCCAGGTAGCCCAGAATCAGGAAGGCAATGATGAAAATGGTCAGCGCAACCTTGAAAATCGGCCCCTTGTAGCGGATCGACTTGACCGGAGAACGGTCCAGCCAGGGCAAGGCGAAGAAGATCATCACGGACAGACCCATGAAGATCACGCCCCACAGCTTGGCGTCAATCCAGAAGAAGTTGATCGTGTTGGCACGCAGGATCGAGTAGAACGGCGTGAAGTACCAGACCGGCGCGATGTGCGGCGGCGTCTTCATCGGGTCAGCCGGAATGAAGTTGTTGTACTCCAGGAAGTAGCCGCCGAACTCCGGACCGAAGAACACCACGGCCGAGAAACAGATCAGGAAAACCACCACACCGACGATGTCCTTCACCGTGTAGTAGGGGTGGAAGGGAATGCCGTCCAGCGGGATACCGGTCTTCGGGTCCTTGTGCTTCTTGATTTCGACGCCGTCGGGGTTGTTCGACCCGACTTCGTGCAACGCGATGATGTGGGCAGCGACCAGCCCGATCAGCACCAGCGGCACGGCGATGACGTGAAAGGAGAAGAAGCGGTTCAACGTCGCGTCACCGATCACGAAGTCGCCACGCAGCCAGGTCGACAGGTCGTTGCCGACGAGCGGGATGGCCGAGAACAGGTTGATGATGACCTGTGCGCCCCAGTACGACATCTGTCCCCACGGCAACAGATAGCCCATGAAGGCCTCCGCCATCAGGCACAGGAAGATCAGGCAGCCGAAGATCCACACCAGCTCGCGCGGCTTGCGGTAGGAACCGTAGAGCAGTCCGCGGAACATGTGCAGGTACACGACGACGAAGAACGCCGAGGCGCCAGTCGAGTGCATGTAGCGGATGAGCCAGCCCCAGGGCACGTCGCGCATGATGTACTCGACGCTGGCGAAGGCCACGGGTACTCCCGAGGCATTCAGCGACGCATCCGGCTTGAAATGCATGACCAGGAAGATGCCGGTCACGATCTGTATCACCAGCACGAGCAGCGCCAGTGAGCCAAAGAAGTACCAGAAGTTGAAATTCTTCGGTGCGTAGTACTCTGCAAGATGTTCCTTCCAGAGCGAAGTGAGCGGGAAACGCTCGTCTATCCAGCCAAGCAGGCCGGTGGTGGTGACTACCTTTTCGCCAGCCATTCGATCAACCCTCCTTGGAATCCTGGCCGACCAGGATGCGCGAGTCAGACAGGAACATGTACGGCGGAACCTTCAGATTATCCGGGGCGGGCATGGCCTTGAACACGCGACCGGACAGATCGAAGGTCGAACCATGGCACGGACACACGAAACCGGCGACGTCGCCGAGCTGTGCATTGGAGCCCGACTCGAAGGGACCCGACGGCGAGCATCCAAGGTGGGTACAGATTGCCACGACAACGAGCACATCGGCATGGTCTTCACGCGAACGTTGCACATTGCGGGCGTATTCAGGCGTGAATTCGGACGGATTGCGCTCCGACTTCGGATCGGCGAGCTTGTCCTCGATCTTGGCCAGCGCTTCGAGCTGGGTCGGCGTGCGACGCATGATCCACACCGGCTTGCCCTGCCACTCGACGGTGGTCATTTCACCGGGGCCGAGCTTGGAGATGTCGACCTCAACCGGAGCACCGGCCGCTTTCGCGCGCTCCGAAGGGGAAAGACTGGTGAGAAAAGGCACTGCCACCGCGAGCCCGGCCACACCGCCAGCACAGGCTGTTGCCACGAGCAGATTGCGCCGGCCGCAATCCGCCTTCCGTTCATTGCCACTCATGCTTTATCCCGTCTAGACAATTGATTCTGCACAACCTGCGATTATACCCTCAAGCGGTGCCCCGTTTAAAGCCCTGCTGCACTGCAAACCCAGTGGTGGCCGGAACAGCGGGTTGCGACCGGTGCGCTCAGATGGCGCCCTTGCGGCGCAACGCCGCAATCCCCTCCCGGTCATAGCCCAGACTCGAAAGTACCTGTTCCGTGTGCTCGCCCAGCGCCGGCCCGATCCAGTCGGTTCTGCCCGGCGTTTCGGACAGGCGCGGCATCGGCGCCGGTGTCCTGAATTGACGCCCGTCGGGAAGGCGAGCGGTTTCAAACACCGCGCGCGCCAGATACTGCGGATCGGACGCGATGTCCTCGATCGAATAGACACGACTTACCGGCACATCCGCTTCACCCAGTATGCGCAACACCTCGTCACCGTCCCGTGCCGCGACCCAGGCGTCGATAAAACCATAAATCTCGTCGCGACGAGCGTCCCGACCCGCGTTGTCGGCCAATGAAGGGTCATCAGCCAGATCAGCGCGCCCGATCGCGGTCATCAGACGACGGAATATTGCGTCACCGTTACCGCCGATGAGGATATGCCTTCCATCTCGCGAGGTATGGGTATTCGACGGCGTGATGCCGGGCATGATATTGCCGGTGCGCCCCCGGATGAAACCGAACACATCGAATTCCGGCAACATGCTTTCCATCATTGCGAAAACGGCCTCGTACAGCGCCACATCGACTGTCTGCCCCTGTCCCGCCCCGCGCCCGCCGGTGGCATCCCGGTAACGCAAGGCCATGAGTGCCCCGATGACGCCCCACAAGGCGGCAATGGAATCTCCGATGGAAATGCCCACCTTGACGGGCGGCCGGTCCGGAAAGCCGGTGATGTAGCGCAGCCCGCCCATCGATTCGCCAATGGCCCCGAAGCCGGGTTGCTGTGCCATCGGTCCGGTCTGGCCGAACCCGGACAGACGCACGATGACCAGTGACGGGTTGATGTCGCTCAGTGTCGAGGAACTCAACCCGAGCTTGTCGAGCACACCCGGACGAAAGTTCTCGACCAGCACGTCCGCCTCTCGAAGCAAGGTCTTGAGAACAGTGATCGCATCGGGATGCTTCAGGTTCAGCGTGACCGACTTCTTGTTGCGCGCCTGAAGGAACCACCACAGAGAAGTACCTTCATACAGCAGACGCCATTTGCGCAGCGGATCGCCGCCATCGGGCGACTCGATCTTGATCACCTCGGCACCGAATTCACCCAGGATGCGCGATGCGAAGGGACCGGCGATCAAGGTACCCAGTTCGACCACCTTCAGGCCGTCGAGCGGGCGCGCCGAGGCACTCACGCCGGCCGCCTTTCCGACAGCGCCTGCGCGATCGTGCCGATGTCCGTGTGCTCGAGCTCGCCGCCGACCGGCAGGCCGCGGGCGATGCGCGTCACCGCCAGTCCCCTTGCCCGCAGCATTTCGCCAAGGTAGTGGGCCGTCGCCTCGCCCTCGTTGGTGAAATTCGTGGCCAGGATGACCTCACGCACGGCAGGATCGGCCGCGCGTTCCAGCAACCGGTCGAGCCGCAGCTCCTTGGGCCCCACGCCCTCAAGCGGCGCAATGCGACCCATCAGGCAGAAATACAGGCCGGAATAGCTGTGCGTCTGTTCCATCATGAGCATGTCGGCCGGCGTTTCAACGACGCACAGCAGGCCGGCGTCTCGCCGCGGCGAGGCGCAGCGTTCGCACACTTCGAGCTCGGTGAAGGTGTTGCAGCGCGTACAGTTGCGCAGTCGCACGAGCGCATTGCCCAGCGCACGCGCCAATTCCTCGGCGCCGCCCCGATCACGTTGCAGCAGATGAAAAGCCATGCGCTGCGCGCTTCTTGGACCGACCGAGGGCAAACAGCGCAAGGCGCTGACCAGTTGGTCCAGTACGCCGGAATTCATGCGCCGGTACTCATCGATGCGGACAGTCGGAGATCAGAAGGGAAGCTTGAAGCCCGGCGGCAGGTTCAGCCCTGAAGTGAAGCCGGCCATCTTTTCCTGGGTCGTACTTTCGACGCGACGCACCGCATCGTTGACCGCAGCCGCCAGCAGGTCCTCGAGCATTTCCCGGTCGTCCATCACGGACGGATCTATGGACACGCGGCGCACGTCATGCTTGCAGGTCATGACCACCTTGACCATGCCGGCTCCGGCCTGTCCCTCCACTTCGACGCTGGCCAGCTGCTCCTGCATCTTCTTCATGTTTTCCTGCATCTGCTGGGCCTGCTTCATCAGGCCACCGATGCCACCTTTCATCATGGTGCAATCCTCAGAGGGGTTTGATCGAATCTTCGATCAGCCGGGCGCCGAACTGTTCGATCACCTGCTGCACGAAGGGGTCGTTCTTCATCGACACGCACGCCTGCTCGTAACGCGCACGCTGTTCCGCGCCGAGACGCTGGGCAACTGTCCGACCGACGGGTTCGCCCTGTTCGAAATCAAGTCGTACCGGCCTGCCCAGATTCGCCTGAAGTGCCGCGTGAAGCTTCTCCCGACCCGATGAGATCAGGTGAGTCATGTCGCGGGACAGCCGGAGACGAATGCTGTTGGCCTCGCTGGCAAGCCACTCGCACTGATGGGCGAGCTGTTTGCCCAGTGCGGCCAGTTCCAGACGATCAACCAGGGCGTGCCATTCGTCGTTGGTCCGTGGCAACTCAGGTCTTGGCCCATCCGAATCACTCGCAAGCGCCGGCCCCGGAGGCAAACAGGGTGGCGGCTCGTCCAGCGCGCTGAACGCACCTTCACCGGACCCCGCTCTTGACCGAAGCCCGGCATCCGCCACCACCTCCGGTCGCACCTCTATCTTGGGTTGAGGCGCGGGAGCACTCGTGCGGGCTACGCGAGGTGGTGCCTGCAGCGCCGCGCTGGTCGCTCGCGGCGCCGCCGCCAGAGGTGGCGGCGTATCGGGACGGAAAGCCAGCAAACGCAACAAGGTCATCGAAAAACCCGTCACTTCGTCAGGCGCCAACGGCAAGTCGTTGCAGCCCTGAACAACGATCTGATAGGCAAGCTGGACATCCTCGGCACCCATGCCTTCCGCATAGGGCTCAAGCCTGTCCTGTTCGGCTTGATCTGTGATCGCGTCAGGAACCTTCTGTGCCACAGCGACACGGTGCAGCACCACTGCGAGTTCGCGCAGCGCCTGATCGAAATCAACGCTGCGCGCGCGCATCTGCTCGACAAGCGCCATCAGTGCCGCGCCATCGCCGGCATGCACTGCGTCGAGAATCAGGTATAGATGCTCGTCACCCACGGTTCCGAGCATGTCGAGCACATCCTTCTCGACCAGCCGGCCAGCACCATGTGCAATGGCCTGATCAAGCAGTGACAGCGCGTCGCGCATCGAACCGGCGGCCCCTTTGGCGATCGGACGCAACGCAGCAGGCTCGTACTCGACCTGCTCGGCATCGAGCACACCGGACAGGTGGCGAACGATGGAATCAGGCGACATCTGCTTCAGGTTGAACTGAAGGCAGCGACTGAGCACGGTAACCGGAATTTTCTGTGGATCAGTCGTCGCCAGAATGAACTTGACATGTTCCGGCGGTTCTTCCAGCGTCTTCAGCATCGCATTGAAGGCGTGTCCGGTCAGCATGTGAACTTCGTCGATCATGTAGACCTTGTAACGCCCCCGCGCCGGTGCGTAGGCCGCCTTTTCGAGCAGTGCGGCCATGTCGTCCACACTCCTGTTCGACGCGGCGTCCATTTCGACGTAGTCGACGAAACGCCCGGCATCGATTTCCGTGCAGGCAGCGCACGTACCGCAGGGCTTGGCGGTAATCCCCGTCTCGCAATTCAGACTCTTCGCCAGGATGCGGGAAATGGTTGTCTTGCCGACACCGCGCGTACCGGTGAACAAATAAGCGTGATGCAGACGCTTCTGCTCGAGCGCGTGCGTCAGCGCACGCACGACGTGTTCCTGACCAACCAGGGTTTCAAAGCTGCGGGGACGCCACTTGCGCGCAAGAACCTGATAAGTCATCTGGACGCTGGCGTAAGAGGACGGCTGTACCAACTGCACGAAAGGGAGGGGTGGCGAGCCTGACCCCCGGCACTCGTGGTGAGCAGCTGTGGCTGCTTCCTTCCGGATCTGACCAGGTTCACCGCGCCACGATGCGGGGAGACCCGCCACATCGAATGATAACCCGGTAGCGCATCACTCGGACAGCCTCGAGTGAAATTTTGGATCGACTCAGCCGCCGCCGCGCTGAAAATGCCGGTCGAAGCGCGCCATGAATGCCAACATGAAATCCACATCTCGCGGGCTGAAATCGATCTGGACCCGCAAGCGCGGCAGGCTCAACAAGCCGATGTGAAGTGCCGGCAGCACTTCGGTGCGCATCGCCCAGCCGCGGCCGCTCACGCTGTCGCCGCGATGGACGAGAGGCAGATCGACCGCACCGGGCAGCATCTGGAAGAATTCGTCGCGCTTTATGCTCATCACGCGCACGACCTGACCGGCCGCGATCTCTTCCGGCTTCAGCGGAAAGGCGACACTCATCCGCCTGCCACAGGTGGCCAGATGGCGAGTACATCGTCGTCGACCAGAGCGCGCCCATCTCTGCCGGCGGGGGGGATGAAGTGACCGTTCACGAGAACCAGATGGACAAGTCGGGCAGGAAGCTGATGGCGCTTGATCATATCGCCAACCGTCGTCCCGTCTGGCACGTCCATCGGCCACTCGTTGGTGCGCTTTGCCTCGTCCGGAAGGAAATCCGAGAGCGAGGCGTAGAGCTTCAGCGTCACCCGCATCTTCAGTGCAGCGCTTCGGCCAGCGGTGGCGCACTCTGCGCCTGTGCCATCGACAGATACGCTTCCATCACGCGAAGGGGGTCATGCATGAGGCGCTGCTTCCAGCTACCCAGAGGCGTTCTGGTCTGGATCAAACCGCGCAGAACGCCGACGTGATCGGTCAGACCGATCGAGGTCGCGCCGACCAGCACATCGTCCTTGAACTGCAGGCTGATGTAGCGGAAGCGCTCCTCGTCAATCAGTTCGACGGCATCGCCACCATCCGCGTCCCACCATTGTCCGAACGAGGCCGAAATGAGACCGAGCGTATCAAGCACGTTGATCGCCATCGTGCCCTGCGAGCGTGTGTTTCGGCCCACCATATTCATCGCCGCCACACGGCCCTGATCGACGGCGTTCGGCTGGATCGCATTGACGAGGCGCTCGCCGGTCGAAAAGTCGACCGCCTCTGCCACATCACCCGCCGCGAACACGCCGGGGACATTGGTCTCGCAACGTTCGTCGATCAGAATGCCGGTCGCGCAGGCAATGCCGCTACCCTGCAGGAAAGCGACATTGGGCTTCACGCCAGCCGACGCGATGATGAGATCGGCAATGACTTCGGTGCCGTCACCGAGCGTGGCGATCAGCTCGTCGCCATTCTGGCGGATCGAAGTGACGCGCGCGCTCGTATGCACATTGACGCCCTTCTGCTTCACCCAGCGCGCAATCATGCTGCCCGCCTTGGATGTCATCATGCGCGGCACCATGCGGTCACCCATTTCGACGATGTCAAGCTTCACGCCGCGCGAGGCGAGCGCTTCCATGATGATGCAGCCGATGAAGCCGGCACCGATCTGCAGCACGCGCGCACCCTTCTTTGCCTTGGCAGCGATGTGGCGGGCGTCGTCCAGTGTCCAGCAGCTGTGCACGTTCGGTGAATCGATGCCCGGCACCGGCAGCTTGAGCGGGTGCGAACCGGTGCAGACGAGCAGGCGGTCATACGGCAACACCGCGCCGTCTTCCATATGGACCTTGCGTCCGGCCGTATCCACCGATTTGGCACGACCGATGATTTCCTTGATGTTCAGCGACGCGAAATGACCGTCCGTCTTGCGCAACCAGGTGCCCTTTTCCTCGATTCGGCCAACCAGAAGATAGGGAATGGCCATGCGCGAATAGGGCGGCTCAGGCTCGTCGCCGATCATGACGATTTCGGCGCCGCTGTCGGCACGGCGGATCGCCTCGGCGGCAACCACGCCAGCGGGTCCGTTACCGATGATGACGTGCTTCATGAGTGATGCTCCTGAAATGCAGCGCGCCCCGGAGGGCGCGCTGCGTTCATGCGACGACTGCGCTCAAAGACCCAGACGGGCAACCGTTTCGGCCGTCGGACGGCCTTCCGTATCCCAACCGCGCAATGCGTAGTACTCGGGAATCATCTTGTCGATACCCGACACCAGGCCTTTGGCGGGACCGACCGTGGCTGCCTCGTTCTTGAGACGCGGCGGCAGGTCGTCGTCCTTGCGGGTGAAACCGGCGGCGTTGTTGAACTGACGTTCCATATTCCAGATGCGCTCGCCCATCAGGTCCAGCTTTTCCATCGACCAGTCGCCCTCACAGGCAGCCTGGAGCTGAGGCTGGATGTCGGACAGCGCCCAGGCGAAAGTCGTAAACACGCACAGGCCGGACGAGTCGACCACTGCGGTGGCGTCCTGGAAGGCCTTCACCAGAGCGGGCTTGCCTTCGGTGGTCAGCGGATCGGTCTTGACCGGGATGCCCAGCACCTCCGACGAGATCGTGTAGGAGCGCAGGTGGCAGGCACCCCGATTCGACGTCGCGTACGTCAGGCCCATGCCCTGCACGCCACGCGCGTCGTAAGCCGGGAATTCCTGACCCTTCACCGACATGGAAAGCTCGGGGTGACCGTACTTCTCGCACAGCCGCTTCGATCCAAGACCGACGATCTTGCCGAAACCTTCGCTGCGGGCCGTCTGTTCGGCAAGGAAGGTCAGTGCGCGGGCGGAGCCGAACGGCGCTTCGATACCGATCTCTTCCTTGGTCAACACACCCATTTCGTACAGTTCCATCACCGCACCGATGGTGGCACCGAAGGAGATCGGATCGAAACCGTCCTCGTTGCACAGCATGTTGGCGTACTGCAGCGCCTCGATGTCGTCAACACCGTTGGCGCAGCCAAGCGACCAGGCCGCTTCATATTCGAGGCCGCCGGAGGCACCCCAGTACTTCGGGCTGTTCACCACCGTATAGTGAGTCTGGTCGATCTTCGAAATGCGACCACAGGCGATGGTGCAGCCGAAGCAGCCCTGGTTGTTCACCAGTTGAGCCTTGCCGTCGGACTCGCGCGGCTCATGCATGGCTTCGGCCGAAATCTTGCGCGCACCCTCGAACTGCACATCCTTGTGGTTGCGCGTCGGCATGGCGCCAATTTCGTTGATCACGTTCATCAGCACCTGGGTACCGTAGGTCGGCAGGCCCTGACCGGTGACCGCGTTCTCCTTGAGGATCTTCTTCTTCTCGTAGGTAACCTTCATGAACTCCTTCGGGTTGGCCAGATTGCCGACGCCGAGGGTGCCACGCACCACGAGTGCCTTCAGATTTTTCGAACCGGCGACCGCGCCGACACCGGAACGGCCAGCTGCGCGGTGCAGATCATTGACGATGGCGGCGTACAGCACGCCTGCCTCGCCAGTGCGGCCGATACAGGAGACGCGCACCTGCGGGTCCTGATGGGCGGCCTTGATCGCTTCTTCGGTTTCCCAGACGGTCTTGCCCCACAGATGGGACGCGTCACGGATTTCAACCTTGTCGTTCTCGATCGACAGGTAGACCGGGCTCGACGCACGGCCTTCGATGATCACCATGTCCCAGCCGGCGAACTTCAGTTCGGCGCCGAAATAGCCGCCGGAGTTCGAACAGGCGATGGCGCCGGTCAGCGGGCCCTTGGTGACGACGGAATAGCGTCCGCCGGTCGAGGCCATGGTCCCGGTCAGTGGGCCGGTCGCCCAGATGATCTTGTTGTCCGGCGACAGCGGATCGACCTTGGGATCGATTTCCGACACCAGATACTTTGTTGCCAGACCGCGCTGACCAAGATAGTCCTGAGCCCACTCCATATTCAGGGGCTCACTCTTGCAGGTGCGGTCGGTCAGGTTAACGCGCAGGATCTTGCGGGTCCAAGCCATTTTGTGTTCCTCCGGAAATCAGGCGGGCTGGTTGCCGAGCTTGTCGGCCCACTGGCGCATGCGGTCCAGACCGGTCCAGTTGGCATCCACATAGGTGATGGCGCCGGTCGGACAGGCTTCCGCGCAGGCCGGATTGCCGCCGCACAGATCGCATTTCTGCACCTTGCCCGTTTCCGCAACGTAATTCACGGTGCCGAACGGACAGGCGATCGTGCATACCTTGCAACCCACGCACACATCTTCGAACACGACTTTTGCACCATTGGTCTTGTCGAGCTTGATCGCCTCGACAGGACAGGCGTGCATGCACCAAGCCTCGTCGCATTGCGTACAGGTGTAGGGGACTTTGGCGCCTGTATGGTGGAAGTCGAACACCTTGATGCGCGACAGCGAGTTGTTGAAGACACCGTAATTCTCGAACGAACAGGCCATTTCACACTGCAGGCAACTGGTGCATTTCGAGGGATCGATGTGTAGGGACTTCTGCATGTTGATTCGCTCCTCCACGTTCTGGGCGTGACACGGTTCGCAGGGTTGTTCCGGCGGGAAAGCCGCCCCACTATGAAAAACTGTTCATATTCTAGCGCCCGGATTTTGGCGCCTGTGCGCTTCGCGTGCCTCAAAAATCCTTATTTGCGAGACGAGTGTTCATGTGTCCATAAAATGGACACATGAACACTCAGGGAGCACGCCATTTGATATGGTGTCGCGCCAGGATGCGCTCGATTTCGCGTTCGGCGATCAAGGCGTTCATCGCCTCGATGATGGCTCGCCCAAGCTGCGGCTCCCCCTTCCGGATAGCGATGCCGACCGGCCATTGGCGGGTATTGAGCAACGCGAGCGGGGCCGGGACAACCGGAAAGTCGGCATCACCTGCGACAGCCCCCTCCAGTTCACCCTGCAAGGCCATCACTCCGGCAACCGCACCGGAACGCAGCGCCAGCATCGCCTCCGACAGGGTCTTGAAGTGTTTCAACTGGCTGCGATAGCGTCCGCCATCGGCCGACAGCATCAGGGAGTCCGGCAGCGTATCGACAACCACACCACACGGCAGTTTCTCGAACGCCGCCATGGTCTCTAGATTGTCGACACGACGTCTGTCGTAAGCAATGGCGTAGCGCTCGCGGTGATACGGCGCAAGGAATTCGACCTTGTCCTGACGAGCCATGTACTCCCTGTCAACCGGGGCATGCATCATCATGTCGGCCGGACCGTAACCCATGTAATGGCCTTTCCAGACCATATTGCGCAGGTCATCGCCCATGTTCTCGTCGGCGTCGAAAAACATCGGCGTCATCTTCAACCCCAGACGCGCGGCAAGCGCCGCGGCGATGTCGACATCCGCACCCGCGCCCTCGTTCGAAAATGGCGCGAAGTCCTTGTAAAAGGCGACTCGCAGCAAACCCGATTTCTTTACTGCGGCCCAGACTTCGTCGCCCTCCGCCCAGACCGAACGTCCGGTCAGAGCCAGCCCCGCTCCTGCGAGCAGAAACGAGCGTCGCCCGACCCTTCTGTCACTCTTCATGACGGGTTTCAATATAGGCACGTATGGCCCACATGGCTTCCTGCGAGAGCGCCGCTTCGAACGGCGGCATGTAGACAGCACCGTTGCGCACGCGCCCGCGACGGACGGTGTTGATGAAGTAGTCGTCGGTCTCGGCATCGATCGGAAGCAGACGCAGATCCGGAGCGATACCACCGCTGACGGCCTCCAGGCCATGGCACCGCGCACAGTTCTGGTTGTACGCAGAACTGCCGACACGAACCGCTTCCTTGTCGCCACGGTAAGGATTCTCCTTGCGCCATTCGGCGCCGAGCGCCTTGAGCGTGCTGACATCGACGGCCTGCGGTACGACGTCACCGTGCGCTTCGACACGCATCGTGCTCAAACCGCCTGCTGCAACCAGCGCGGTCACGATGGCGGTCGTCTTCAAAGTTGCGGCTACTGCTTTCATAACTCCTCCAATAGATGTACTCATGCAGCAAATGGCTTGCGGGTCTGCTCGGGTGCACGAACCGTGCCAAGCGAACCAGGCGATTGAGACAGGTGTAGCGTAGCGGGACATTTCAAGCTATAAAGCTTCGACAGTGTGGTACGGAAAAATGTGCGGTCACAACCCGCATCGTCGTCCGGCCGCAGGCGAGAGCCGGTACAACCGGCCGCATACCCCGGAAACGGGACCGGAGGAGATTCAGATGGAACCCACAAGCGCCGATCTCGCGCGTTTCGATCAGGCCCACGACATCCTGCGCAGTGCCGGCGACGTGCCATCCGGCGTCCTGCCGGCCTTGATCGAGACTTCGTGGAGCCGTTGCATCAGCAGAGGTCTTGACGTCGATCAGAACTGCCGGGAGGTTGATCGTGCCCGCCGCGACCTTCTGATGACGGAGCGCGAGCGCAACGAATCGCTGCTCAAGCACGCCGCGCCGGTCATGAACGGCCTGTACGCACAGATCGCTCGTTCGGGCTCCATGATCGTACTGACCAATGCGTCAGGCTTCATCATACATTCCGTTGGCGACCAGACCTTTCTTGACCGCGCTTCCAAGGTGGCTCTGTCGCCCGGCGTCGAATGGTCCGAAGAAAGCAAAGGCACGAACGCCATCGGCACCGCACTGGTGGAAAAAGTACCCGTGTCCGTACACGGATCGCAGCACTTCTTCGCAGCCAACCATTTCCTGACCTGTTCGGCCTCGCCGATCTTCGATCCATGCAGTCGCATGCTGGGCGTACTCGACGTGACAGGCGATTCCCGCAACCCGTCGCATCACAGTCTTGCCCTGATCAATCTGGCTGTACAGACGATCGAAAACCAGATGTTCGCCCACGCCTTCCCGGACGGTTTCCTGCTTCACTGCCATGTACAGCAGGAACTGATCGGCACGGTATTCGAAGCGCTGCTCGCCTTCGATCAGGATGGCCGCGTCCTGTCGGCAAACCGCAGCGCATGCAGGCTCATCGGGCGCAGCCACGCGGAACTGCTTACACACACCTTCACCTCGATGTTCGACAAGCCGCTTGGCGCGCTTTACGACCCTTTGTTGCGCGGCACCGACATGCTGGAGTTGCGCTGTTCGGTGGAAGAACACTGTTCGGCCGCCCCCAGGCAGGCAGTCAGAGCCGCCCGCCGGCACGGGTGATCAGCATGGACATACCACGACCGGAATCCGGACAGCCGCGCATGCACATCGCCAAGGACCGGGGTTTGGCGCGACTGAGTACCGGCGACGTACAGATGGACGCCGTTGTGGAAAAGGTGCGCCGCGTACTCGGACGCGATATCCCTGTGCTGATCCAGGGTGAAACCGGTACCGGCAAGGAACTGCTGGCACGGGCCATCCACGACGAAGGTCCGCGACGGGAGCAGACCTTCGTCGCAGTCAATTGCGCAGCCATTCCGGACGGACTGATCGAATCCGAGCTGTTCGGTTACGAGGAGGGCGCATTCACGGGGGCGCGCCGCAAAGGTTATCCGGGTCGCATCATGCAGGCTGATGGCGGCACGCTCTTTCTCGACGAGATCGGCGACATGCCCTTGGCACTGCAAGCCCGGCTGCTGCGGGTTCTGCAGGAACGTACCGTCGTGCCCCTGGGCAGCGGGCGGGCGACGCCGGTCGATCTTTCCATCATCTGCGCCACCCACCGCAAACTCAGGGACCTTGTGGCCCAGGGCAGCTTCCGTGCCGATCTCTATTACCGCCTGAACGGCCTCACCGTCATGCTGCCACCGCTGCGAGAACGAAACGATCTGCGCGCACTGGTACGCCGCATCCTCGCAAGCGAGGAATCGATTCCCCAGGGGCTCCGGATCGATGACGAAGTACTCGCGCTGTTCGAACGCCACCCTTGGCCCGGAAATATGCGTCAGCTCGCGAATCTCCTCCGCACCGCTGGCGTAATGGCTGCCGACGACGGCTGCATTCGCAAAACTCACCTGCCAGACGATTTCATTGACGAACTGGGAAGCGAGACCACGGCATCATCCGCTCTGAGTGTGCCCGAATTCCGGCCGGTGACCGGAAATGCGCCATGCGATCTGGACAGTCTGACCTTGCGCGCCATCCGTGAGTCGCTGGCACGCAATGAAGGGAACGTTGCAGCCACTGCACGCGAGTTGGGTATCAGTCGCACCACCCTTTACCGCAAGCTGAAAGAAGGATGATCCAGCGCCCGGCCGTGCCGCAGGGTATTCGCACCACGCTGCCACGGATATGAACAGTTGGCGTACAAGCTTGTTTCACCTGTTCAGCGCTCGGGAAGAATTCTCGCAAGCGCTACCAGCAGGCAAAAAAATGGCCGGCTTGGGTAAGCCGGCCAAAGAGCCATGTCTAACTGAAGAGAACAACACCACCCCGTAACTGCCTGTAACGGAACGGATGCAGCCGCAGCACCGGCGCGGATCACACCACCGGTAGCGGGCACAAGCAGGAAAGCAGTACGTCTTCCCGCTACGTCGCGGCCTGCCCGACTTTTCTGCACCCGGGACTGTGATGCCCCGGATGCAGGCTGGATGTATGCAAGCGTTGTGCCAGCATACATCCGCTGCTCGCTTACTTGTGCAGCTTGAACACCCACATCGAACCGCCCTGGTTCAGGTAGTTGACCTTCTTGGCCACATCCCCGCCCCACAGCGGCACTGCGCCACCCCAGCCTGCGGCAACGCCGATGTACTGCTCGCCATCCTGTTCCCAGGTGATCGGGGGGGCAACGACACCGGTACCGGTCTGGAAGGACCATACTTCCTTGCCGGTCTTCGCGTCAGCAGCCTTCAGGAAGCCCTCAGGCGTACCCCAGAACACCAGGCCACCCTTCGTGGTCATCACGCCGCCCCACAGCGGAGCGTTGTTGGTGACTTCCCAGACGATCTTGCCGGTCTTCGGGTCGACCGCGCGCAGAGCACCGATGTACTTGTCGTCGATGGTCTTGATGGTGAAGCCAGCGCCGAGGTAAGCAGCCCCCTTCTTGTAGGTGATCGGCTCGTTCCAGATTTCCATGCCCCACTCGTTGGCCGGCACATAGAACAGGCCGGTGTCCGGGCTGTAGGCCATGGGCATCTGGTTCTTGCCACCGAGGAAGGACGGAGCCGAGAACACCACTTCACCCTTCTTGCCGTCAGCGCCCTTCGCGGGGTCGCCAGGGCGGTTGGCCGGATCGTAGATCGGCTTGCCGGCAGCATCCAGGCCCTTGGCCCAAGTGATCTTCTTGACGAAGGGGAAACCGCGCTCGAACTTGCCGGTCTGAGCATCCAGCACATAGAAGAAGCCGTTACGGTCGGCCTTGCCGCCCATGCGCTTGCCGTTCATGTCGAACGTGACGAACTCGTTCACGCCGTCATAGTCCCAGCCGTCGTTCGGCGTGCCCTGGAAGTGCCACTTGATCTGGCCGGTGGCGACGTCGATGGCCACCGTCGAGCAGGAGTACAGGTTGTCTCCGGGGCGCAGATGGCTGTTCCACGGTGCCGGGTTGCCGGTGCCGAAATAGGCCAGGCCGGTCTTGGCGTCGTAAGAGCCACCGAGCCAGGTCGCCGCACCACCGGTCTTCCACAGATCACCCTGCCAGGTGGCGTTGGTCGTGCCGCTAATGCCGTTTTCCATCTTGTTGCCGGCGGCGTCGAACTTGTAGCCCATATGACCTTCGACGGTCGGACGGCTCCACACCATCTTGCCCGTCTTGGCATCACGTGCCTCGACACGGCCGACGATGCCGAATTCGCCGCCGGACACACCGGTCAGCACGAGACCCTTGGCGACGATCGGGGCAGCGGTATTGGAGTAGCCAGCCTGATAGTCGTCAATCTTTTCCTTCCACACGACCTTGCCGGTGGTCTGATCGAGCGCAACGAGCTGTGCATCCAGGGTACTGAAAATGACCAGATTGTCATACACGGCGGCGCCGCGGTTCACCACGTCGCAGCACGGCATGATGCCGTCCGGCAGGCGGTGCTCGTACTGCCACAGCTTGGCGCCGGTCTTGGCATCGAGTGCGTACAGGCGGGAGTAGGAACCCGTAACGAACATCTTGCCATTGACGACGAGCGGCTGCGATTCCTGACCGCGCTGCTTCTCGCCGCCGAACGAGAACGACCAGACCGGAACCAGGTTCTTGACGTTGCCGACGTTGATCTTGTCGAGCGGGCTGTAGCGTTGGCCTTCCGTGCCCATGCCCCACGACAGTACATCGCCGGTCGTCTTCGCGTCGTTTTCGATGTCGCGGTCGGTCACACCGGCCATGACCTGCGGTGCTGCCATGGCGGCAAACGCCGCAACCAGCAGGCCGGACAGCGTGGAATTACGCAAGCCTTTCATACTTCCTCCTCGTTGGTGAATTTCTCTCTTGCACGAAGGGAATGCTTCCCTTTTTCGGCAAGAGACTGACCGCAAAAACCGGGCCACCCCAAAACAAGGAGAAAATCCCGTCCGCACCGCAAAGCGGCGATGCGAAACGGGTCAGGTGTTCATTTTTGTTGCAGCACCGGCCGTGCAGCACTGTCCAGTGCGCGCAGTTCGTAGGCACCGTAAAGATGGGTGACAGAGCGTTCGAACTCACTTCGCGCCAGCGACATGCGCGCGAAACGTTCGGGTAGCGGCAAGCGCATCACCTCCGCCATGTCCAGACCCCGGGAGGCCGACTGCAAGAGCGTTTCGTCCAGCCACTTGAGCCAGTCGCGCGTCTGTTCGATGCCGACGGCGCCGGCATGCACAGGGCCATGGCCGGGCAAGGTCTTCTTCGCATTGAGTGCACCAAGCATGTCGAGCGATCTGAGCCAGCGCTGGATCGATGCGTGCGGTGTGGTTGGAGCGCGGTCAAGAAATACGAGATCACCGGCGAACAGCACCCCGGTGCTGCGATCGAAAATCGCGAGGTCGCCTGCGGTATGCCCCTCAAGTGCAATCAGCTCTAGCTCGTGTCCGCCCACCGTCAGCAAGCCAGGCTGCACATCCTGCTGGGCAACCTGGGGTTCGGTACCGGATGCCCAGTCCCCCGCCATCCGGTACATATTGTCGGCGAACGCAGAGCCATCGTCACGCTCGCCGGTGCGCGTTGACGGCAACGCGGCGATGGGCACGCCTGCGTAGGCCTGGTTGCCGAGGAAGTGATCCGGATGGTGGTGCGTATTGAATACGCGCAGCACCGGCTTGTCGGTGATGCGCGCGATCGCGGCCCTCATCTGTTCGCCGTAACGGCGCGACGGACCACTGTCGATCACGACGACGCCCTCCTTCGTCACGATGAAGGCGGTGTTGACGATATTGCCGCCGTTGCCGCGCGTGATGTCCTCGGTGCTGCCGATCAACGCCCATGTGCCGTCCGCAATCTTCTCCGGCTGCAAGGCGTAGTCGAACGGTGCTGCGGCATGCGCAACGAGGCCCAGAGCAAGGGCAAACAGTGCTGTCAGGACGCGGGCGGTCATGGCTGCACCCTGGCGTCAATACGGTTGCCGTTGTTGTCGCGTCCGACGACACGCAACGCCACAGCCCCGGTGTCCGGCAGATCGAACGAGAAGACAGGGTTCTCGCTCAGCGGCTCGAAGGTTTCGAGCTTGAGCATGGGGTCACCCTTGTCGTCGACGATGGCGAGCTGCTCGATGAAGAAGGCAGGGATGCCCGGCGCAAGGCCGGTATCCATGGGATGCATGATGCGCAGGCGGAGGCGCTGGTTCTGACCGTCACGCCATACCCTGCCCTGTACCTGGTTCAGCTTCTGTGCCCAGTCTGGCGCACTGCGGCCGGTACTGGGTGCGGTACAGCCGCCACCGGCAGCGTCCACCCATGTTCCGCCCGCCAGCCAGTTACCGTCGCCGGTCTGCACCAGCGCGCGGATCGGGCTCGCCTGCTGCAGCTTGATGCGGAAGGACAATCCGGGTTGCGCGACCAGCGGCTGGAAGTCGAGTACTTTCACGATGGGATTGAAGTCCGCAATCACCAGCACGCGCTTGACGTCCGCCACGCCCTTCAGCCTGACGGTAACCGGCACATTCATGGAATCCTCGGCCACCTTGGGCGCCAGCACTTCGATACGCGGATCGAAACGGACCGGCGCATCACTCAGATACGCGCGCTGCAGGTCTGGCCAGCGCGACGAATTCAGCGGATCCGCGTCGGCAGCATGAACGCCACCAGCCATCGCATACACGAACCCGAGGGTCGCAATCACCTTCTTCATCGGGACAAACTCCTCCATTGCATTTTCTGTCTGTGTAAGGCGCCCGCAATCGGACCTCGTCCGCTGAACAAAGCAAGACAAAGACCATTGTCGCGCAATGCGATCAAATGTTCTCGCATCCGGCATAAGCCTTGCCGAACGCCAATCTGTTTCAGTCCTCGACAAACGAGTGTCCAACCCTGAAACAACCCCGAAAAACGGGACCGACTCCCTGATTCTGCGGGAGCTTTTAACCCTCGACTCCTCGTGGCGCCGCCTAACCTGCAGTGCGCATCAAAACCTCGTGTCCGCACAACAGGCGGGGCGGCGATGACGACATGACAGATCAACACTGAAAGAGGAGTCAGGATGAAAACGTTTGCCCTCAGGAACCCGGCACTGCTGATCGCGCTGGGCGTCCTCGCAACAGGCCCGGCACACGCCGCAAAGACGGTGAGCTGGGACGACATCGTCAACGACGACAAGACAACCAAGGACGTGCTGACCTACGGTCTGGGGATGAAGGCCCAACGCCACAGCCCGCTGAAGCAGATCAACACGCAGACCGTCTCCAGCCTGGTGCCCGCCTGGTCCTACTCCTTCGGCGGCGAAAAGCAGCGCGGACAGGAAGGACAGGCGCTGGTGCACGACGGCGTCATCTACATCACCGGCTCCTACTCCCGCATGTACGCCATCGACGCAAAGACCGGCAAGCGCCTGTGGTCGTACGAACATCGTCTGCCGGACGACATCCGTCCGTGCTGCGACGTGGTGAACCGCGGTGCCGCGATCTACGGCGACAAGGTGTACTTCGGTACGCTGGACGCGGGCATGGTGGCGCTGAACAAGGACACGGGCAAGGTCGTATGGTCGAAGAAGTGGGGCGATCACAAGGTCGGCTACACGATGTCCGGTGCGCCCTTTGTCGTGAAGGACAAGAAATCGGGCCGCGTCATGCTGGTGCACGGCTCGTCCGGCGACGAATTCGGTGTAGTCGGCTATCTGTTCGCCCGCGACGTCGACACGGGCGAGGAGATCTGGGCCCGTCCCATGGTTGAAGGCCATATGGGCCGTCTGAACGGCAAGGACAGCACACCGACCGGCGATGCCAAGGCGCCGAGCTGGCCGAACGATCCGAACTCGCCGACCGGCAAGGTCGAAGCCTGGAGTCACGGCGGCGGTGCTCCCTGGCAGACCGCCTCGTTCGATGTCGAACAGAACATGGTGGTGATCGGTACGGGCAATCCGGCACCGTGGAATACCTGGAAGCGTACCGCCGAAGGCGACAGCCCGACCAAGTGGCCCAGCCTGTTCACCTCGGGTCAGGCCTACGTTGACGCCTCGACCGGCGAACTGAAAGGTTTCTTCTCGCACACCCCGAACGACGCCTGGGACTTCTCCGGCAACAACTCGGTACTGCTGTTCGAGTACAAGGACCCGAAGACCGGCAAGATGGTGAAGGCGTCAGCGCACGCCGACCGCAACGGCTACTTCTTCGTGACCGACCGTGAAAAGCTCGCAGCCGGTGCCGGCTATCCGTGGAAGCAGAGCGCGCTGATCGGCGCCTGGCCTTTCGTTGATGGCATCACCTGGTCCAAGGGCTTTGACGCGAAGACCGGCATGCCCAATGTGATCGAAAGCCAGTACCCGCCGAAGCCGAAGGCAGGTGCAGACAAGGGTGAGTCCATCTTCGTGTCGCCGCCTTTCCTCGGTGGCACCAACTGGATGCCGATGAGCTACAGCCCGGACACCGAGCTGTTCTACATCCCGGCCAACCATTGGGCGATGGACTACTGGACCGAGAACGTCACCTACAAGGCAGGCGCGGCCTACCTTGGACAGGGCTTCCGCATCAAGAAGCTGTTCGACGACCACGTCGGCGTGCTGCGCGCGATCGACCCGAAGACCGGCAAGATCGCGTGGGAACACAAGGAAACCTTCCCGCTGTGGGCCGGCACGCTGACCACGGCTGGCGGCCTGGTATTCACCGGCACCTCCGATGGGTACGTGAAAGCCTTCGATGCCAAGACAGGCAAGGAAGCCTGGAAATTCCAGACCGGCTCCGGCGTGGTGTCGGTGCCCATCACCTGGGAACAGGACGGCGAACAGTACATCGGCATTTCGTCGGGATACGGCGGCGCCGTGCCACTGTGGGGCGGGGACATGGCCGAGCTGACCAAACAGGTCAGCCAGGGCGGTTCCTTCTGGGCCTTCAAGCTGCCGAAGCGCTGATCGTTCGTGCGGACATCCCTTCGCATTCATGCGAAGGGATGTTCAAGCACTCATGGCCGGCCCTGCGAAGCCGGCCTTCACCCGGTCGCCGCGGACTCACTCCCGAGTGCAGGCACTCCCGCTTCGACTCCTCGATGCGCGGCTTCCGGGTCTCTTTTCCTGCGGAGTACACGGATGCATCGATCCTTTCCCGTGCTCGCCCTGCTCCTCGCAGCGGCGGGCTCACCCGCTTTTTCCAACGAGACCGAACATCACGAAACGCTGGTGATCAACGGTTGCCCCATATGGCCTTACACCCGCTGTCCCGGCGCCGATCTGCGCCATGCCGACTTGTCCGCGAAAGACTTGTCCGGCGCCGATTTCACCGGCGCGAACATGGTGCGCGTCGATCTGCGTGCGTCCAATCTCGCAGGCGCCATTCTTGACCGTGCCGACCTCACCGCTGCGCAGATGCAGAAAGCGAGCGCACCGGTTGCGAAGTTTCGTGGCGCCCGGCTCGTCGGTGCGAATCTCGAGTTTACCCGTCTGTTCCGCGCAGACTTCAGCTACGCCGACCTGACCGCGTCGAACTTCGAGGCCGCACGCCCGATGTTCGCCCGCTTCCAGTACGCGCGTCTGATCGACGCAAATCTCCAGGAGACCAAGTTCGGCAGCGCCGACTTCCGGCACGCGATCATGGAAGGTTGCCTGATCCGCTACACGGTTTTCCTGGACGCCACCTTCGACGACTGCAAGGGCTGTCCGGTCGGCTGGTGACCGCACACGCTCGGGAGATGACCATGAAACGACTGTGCATGGCCGCACTGCTGCTCGCGTGCGCCACAGCCTGGGCCCAGGATCCGTCCATGCAGGCCCTGCCCCCGAAAACCGACCTGTCCGGCCTCGCGCCGCTCGGCGACAAATGGCTGGACACCAATCCATATCGAGGTAACGCAGAGGTCGTTGCCACCGGCCGCGCGCTTTTCAACGAATCCTGCGCGGTCTGCCACGGCACGGACGGCAATCCGGCGAATCAACCCGGCCCCAATCTGCTGCGGCTGCACCGTGGCTGCCAGAAAGTGGACGACGCCGAACTGCTCAAGCGCTGCCTCTCGGATGTCGACCACTATTTCACCAAGAGCGTGCGTCACGGAAAGCGCGTACTCGACGTGCAGCACATGCCGCCCTGGGAAGGCGTAATGAGCCAGGAAGGCGTTTGGGCGATCAAGAGTTTCATCGAAGCACGCATCGATGAAAATGCACGCGCGAAAGCGGCCAAGGGAACAAAGACCACGGAGCGCTGATCCGGACAGGAAAAGGAAAGGGCCGGCACCCCAGTGCCGGCCCTTTGTCAATTCCGGGTAAGGAACTTCAGATCTGGAAGGTACGCAGGCTGGCTTCCAGTTCCCTGGCCGATCCCGCCACCGATTCGCCCTGAGTGGCCGTCTGGGCAACACCGCGGGCATTGTCTTCCGACAGTGCCGACAGTTCGCCGGCATTGCGCAGGATCGCATTGGCGGTCGTGTCCTGTTCGCGCATGCTGGTGGCGACCTCTCCCGACTTGTTCACCAGTTCGTTCATGCGGGACAGAATGTTTTCGAAGGTGTCGACCGCACCACGCGAAGTGGTCACGGCGCCGCTCACACGCTGACTCGCCTGACCGACGCGCTCGACGGTCTCCTGCGCATCATGGCGTATCTTGGCGACAATCTGTTCGATATCGGCGGTAGAGCCCTGGGTACGCTGCGCAAGTTTGCGAACCTCGTCGGCCACCACAGCGAAGCCCCGGCCCTGCTCACCCGCGCGCGCCGCCTCGATGGCAGCGTTGAGTGCCAGCAGATTGGTCTGGTCGGAAATGTCCTTCACCACATCGTTGATCTTCGCGATCTCTTCCGAGTCCTTCACCAAGCGCTCTATCACCTGCAGGGACTCTTCCATTTCACGTGCGATGCGGCTCACACCTTCCATCGACATTTCGAGATCCGCCTTGCCGCTGCGGGTGCTGTCGCCGGCAGCGCGCACGATGCTGTCCATGTCCGCCGAAAGATCCGCCACCTGACGCGCCGAAGCGGTCATCTGTTCCATTGCTTCCGCCACCGTCCGGATCCGGTCTGCCTGACGCGAGCCCGTGTCATTGGCGTGCACGGTCAGACGCGACAGTTCTTCGGCCGACGTGGTGAGGGTGGAAGACAGCACCGTCATTTTCTCTATCAGTTTGCGGAAAGACTTGCATGCCTGGCTGTACTCGTAGCCCAACCACGCGAAATCGTCCTTGCCCGACAGACTGAGCTTGTGATTCAGCTTTCCCTCGGCAAGACTGTGCATCGCATTGACCAGCATTTCCGCGCGCTTGCCGAAGTTGGTGCCGAAGGCGACGCCCACCCCGAGTATGACCACGGTACACAGCAGGCCCGCTACGACAAGCCCGATCACCCCCGGAAAGAAGGTCGCCTGCAAACCGAAGACGATTACGCACATGAGCGATGCGAGTACTGAATGGAAAAGAAAAGCCTTGCGTATGCTCAGCATGTTCATCATGTCTCCGGTCCTTTTCTGGTGTGTCGATACATGGCCATTGTCGAGGAGCGCCCATTGGAAGTTGTTGTTGCAGGCACGGGCACCCACGATCTCTTCTTGCCTTCATATCGGTCGTGCGCTGACGCAACTTGAGGGACAGATCCAGAAAATGGCCATGCGATCACCCGCATGGCCACTTCGACAACGCCAGATCGCAGAGACGCCGGGTCAGCCGATCATTCCCAAGGTACGCGGCAGCCACAGGGAAAGCGAAGGCCAGTAAGTCACCAGGATCAGGAACAGCAACATGGTGACCAGCCACGGCGACACAGCCTTGGTCATGTCGGTCATGCCCAGTCTGGCGATGCCGCTGCCGACATACAGATTCAGGCCCACCGGTGGCGTGATCATGCCGATTTCCATGTTCACCGTAATGATGATGCCGAAGTGAACCGGGTCGATGCCCAGCGCCATCGCCACCGGAAACAGGATGGGTGCGGTGATCAGGATGATGGACGACGGCTCCATGATGTTGCCGGCCAGCAGCAGCAGGATGTTCACCACCAGCAGAAAGCCCAGCGCACCCATGCCGCTGTCCACCAGCCAGGCTGCCACCGCCTGTGGAATCTGTTCCGAGGTCAGCAGGAAGGAGAACAGGATGGCGTTGGTGATGATGTAGAGCAGCATCGCGCTCATGTTTGCCGAATCGAGCAGCACCTTGGGGATGCGCTTCAGCGGCAGGTCGCGGTAGACGAATACCGCGACGATGAAGGCGTACACCGCGCTCATCGCGGCCGCTTCGGTCGGCGTGAAGATGCCGGTGTAGATGCCGCCCATCACGACGACGATGAGCATCAGCCCCCAGAAGGACTCGCGGAAAGCCTTGATGCGGTCGGCCACCGGCGCCTTCGGCATGCGCGGGTAGTTGTTGCTCTTGGCGCGCCACCAGGTGGTGAAACCCAGCATGAACAGCAGCACCGCGCCCGGAACGATGCCGGCCATGAACAGCGCGCCGATCGACGAATTGGTCGACACCGCATACATCACCATCACGATGGACGGCGGGATCAGGATGCCCAGCGCGCCGGCACTGGCGACGATGCCGGCGCCGAACTTCATCGGGAAGCCCTGCTTCACCATGGCCGGCAACAGGATGGCACCGATGGCGGCGACCGTTGCCGGGCTGGAACCGGACACCGCGGCGAACAGACCGCAGGCCACCACGCCGCCCATGCCCAGGCCGCCGTGGAAATGACCGACCAGAGAGGTCGCGAAGTTGATCATCCGCTTCGCCACGCCACCGTGGGTGAGGAAGTTGCCGGCCAGGATGAAGAACGGAATCGCCATGATTTCGAACTTCTCGATGCCGGTGAACAGCTTCAGCGCGACCGATTCGACCGGAACGTCTGTCATCGTGAACAGGAAGGTCAGTACGGTCAGACCCAGCGAGATCGACACCGGCATGCCGGTGAGCATCAGCACCAGCAGCAGTGCGAAGATGATGGCGGCGCTCATTGACGGCCTCCCTTGGCGTGTTCGCGCTCTTCCGCGTTTTCGATGGCTTCGCCGACCAGCACCGGCTTGACTTCATCCATGCCCTCGACGTGCGCATGGTCGTGGTGCGGCAGTTCGCCGGTGCGGATGAAGGCTGTCATCACCTGCAGGAAGCGGAAGCACATCAGGCCGGAACCGAGCGGAATGGCCATGTAGACAATCCAGGTCGGCCACTCGAGATCGGGCGTAGTCGGCCCTTCGAACAGATCGCCGGTGTCCTGACCCAGCGTGCTCAGCACCGCGTAGGCGGCACCGTTCTCCCACACGAAGTGGCTGCCCAGCGCGCAAATGATGCCCGTGAACAGCGCGCCGGCTGCAAGGCCGAATACGACAGACCTGTTGCGCAAGGCCGGCTGCAACTGGTTGATCAGCACATCGACACCGACATGGATGCCGGTGCGCACACCGTAGGCCGCGCCGAACTTGGCCATCCAGACGAACAGGATGATGCACAGTTCCTGCGCCCAGCCCAGATTCACGGACAGCAGCCAGTCCTGCACGCCGGGTACATCGAAACCGGCCGCGTAGCGATGCACGACGGACACAAAAATGATGACGGTGGCCACGCCTATCAGCAGCGTGATGAGCCACTCCTCGATATGGTCGAGTATGCGGAGCACGGTGGTCTCCCCGATGGGTGGTGGGTGTGCAGTGCGCGCGCAGGCGCGGGGAGGCGACACGTGCGGCCGGAACCGCACGTGTGCGGGGCAAACTACAGCTTCGACGGATCGAAGTCGGTTTCCTTGTAGATGGCCTGGATCAGGTCGGCGCCCATCCGGCTTTCCATCTTCTTGTGCACCGGTACCAGTGCGCGCTTGAAGGCCAGACGCTCTTCCGCCGTCGGCACATACACCTGGGTCTTGCCGCTCTTGCGCACACCTTCAAGCGCAGCGTCGTTCTCTTCCTTGGCGATCTTGTTGGCGTGGGCGGTCGCTTCCTTCATCGCCGTATCGAGCTGGCCTCGCACGTCAGCCGGCAGGCCGTCCCAGAACTTCTTGTTGACGATGACGGCGTAACCAAGATAGCCATGGTCGGTCACCGCCATGTGCTTCTGCACCTCATGCATCTTCTGCGTGTAGAGGTTGGAATGCGGGTTCTCGGTACCGTCGACCACGCCGGTCTGCAAGGCCTGATAGACCTCGGAGAAAGCCATCACCTGCGGCAGCGCGCCAAGCGAACGGATCTGCTCTTCCAGCACCTTGGACGACTGGATGCGCAGCTTCTTGCCCTTCAGGTCGGCCGGCACCTTGATCGGCGTATTGGCGGAAAACGACTTGAAGCCGTTGTCCCAGAAACCGAGACCAACGATGCCCTTGGGCTCAAGTTTCTTCAGGATGGAGGCGCCGATCGGGCCCTGGGTCACCTTGTGCAGGTCGGCATAGCCGTCGAAGATGAAGGGCAGGTCGAACACTTCGAACTCCTTCACGCCCAGCGGACCGAACTTGGCCAGAGACGGTGCCAGCATCTGCACCGCACCGAGCTGCAGCGCCTCCATTTCTTCCTTGTCCTTGTATAGCTGGCTGTTCGGGTACACCTCGACTTTCACCTTGCCGCCGGTCAGTTCCTCGGCGCGCTTCTTGAAGAACTCGGCCGCCTTGCCCTTCGGCGTCTCGGTCGCCACGACATGGCTGAACTTGATCACGATGGGCTGTTGGGCCAGAGCCGCCGGAACGACGGCCAGGGAAAGCAGGCCGAACAGCAGGGAATTCAGTTTCATGGTGTCTCCTCTCGTCGGATAGGTGCGCAGCTCGAACCGGCGCGCAGCGTGGTCTTATAGTGGACCGCGCCGTGTCCGCCCGACATTGTGGATATCCGACACCGGCTCGCTCAGTGCGCCACACCGCGCGCGATCACGCCAGCCAGATGGTCCAGCGGCAACACGGTCGCCGCGGCGCCCAGCTTGATCGCCTCTTTCGGCATACCGAACACCACGCAGCTTGCCTCGTCCTGTGCACAGGTACTGGCACCGGCGTCGCGCATTTCCTTCAGTCCGCGGGCGCCGTCGTCACCCATGCCGGTCATGATCACACCGAGTGCATTGCGTCCCGCGTACTTCGCCACCGAGCGGAACAGCACATCGACCGATGGCTTGTGCCGGTTGACCAGCGGTCCATCGACCACCTCGACGTGATACAGCGCGCCGCTTCGCCTGAGCAACATGTGCCGCCCGCCGGGGGCGATGAGCGCGCGGCCGGGCATGACGCGATCGCCATGTGCCGCCTCCTTCACCTCGATCTCGCACAGACCGTTCAGCCGCTCCGCGAAGGCGGCAGTAAATCGCTCCGGCATGTGCTGCACGATGACGATGCCGGGCGACACGCGTGGCAGCGCGGTCAGCACGTGCTCCAGTGCCTGAGTGCCGCCGGTCGAAGTGCCCAGAGCAACGATGCGTTCGGTGGTGCACGCCATGGCTTCGCTGCCCGGTGCCGCCAGCACCGCATCGGCCGAGTGGCGCACTGCGCGTTCCGGGTCGGTCGGCAACAGGCGCACGACGCGCGCGCGCGCCGCCGCCTTCACCGCGTCGGTCAGCGCCTGCGCCGATTCCTGAAGGAACTGCTTCACGCCCAGGCGAGGCTTGGTCACTACACCCACCGCACCGGCCGCCAGCACATTCATCGTGGTCTGCGCCCCTCTTTCCGTCAGTGAAGAGCACACCACCACCGGCGTTGGCCGTTCCGCCATCACGCGGCGCACGAAGGTCACACCGTCCATGCGAGGCATTTCGACATCGGAAACGATGACATCCGGCCAGCCGCGCTTGAAACGCTCGAAAGCGAGCAACGGATCGCCCGCGCAGCCACTCACCTCGAGTGCCGGGTCGGCGGCCAGCACTTCGGTCAGCACCTGCCTCACCACCGCCGAGTCGTCGACGATGAATACCTTGATCCGTCCGTTCATCCGTTCCACTCCATGCTGCCCGCTCCCTGCGCCGAGTAACGCAGATGCACGCGGCCATCGGCCAGATCGAAGGTCAGCGTGCGCCAGCCACGACCGCCGCAATGTTCGCTGACGGGCCGGACTCCAAAGGCAGCAAGGTGATCGCGAACCCTGCGTACGTTGCGCTCGCCGATCGACGAGCCGTCACCCGCTTCATCGCCGAACAGACGTCCGCCACCAAATACCTTGAACTGGAGTTCCGTCATTGGCGCTCGCCACAGAAGCTCGCGCAGCAACTCGTCCATCGCTTCATCGACGAAATAGCCCGGACCGAAACGGGAAGCGTCACCGCGTTCCGGCAGCAGCGCGTGACAAATGCCGCCGCGCGCACTCGGCGGATGCCACACCGTCACCGCCACGCAGGAGCCCAGCAGCGTATGTATGCGCTGCCCGCCGCCAGCCACGACAATCTGGCCAGGATTCAGATGCAGTTCCGGGCGCTCGCCGGCCGTCATCACGTCGGCTGCGACCGCAGCCTGTAGATGGACGGACGGAGCATTTCCAGCGCCTCGCTCACACCGTTGAGCGTTTCCGAGTGACTGACGAACAACCAGCCGCCAGGGCGCATCCGCCCGATCACCCGCGCCACCACCTCGCGCTTCGTCTGCGCATCGAAATAGATCATCACGTTTCGCAGGAAGACGATGTCGAAGGGCCCGATGTCGGGCAGCGTCTCGTTCAGGTTGATCTGCCGGAATGTGGTGCGCGCCCGCAGCGCCTGATCGACGAGAAAGGTACCCGCCTGGCGACCGGTGCCTTTGAGGCAGTAGCGATGCAGCAACTCGCGCGGGATGCGTTCGGCACGCGTCATCGGATAGTGGCCGCGGCGCGCACTTTCCAGCACGCGCGTGCTCAGGTCCGAACCGAACACCTCCCACGTCCGACCGCCGAGCGCCTCTGCCAGTACCATGCACAGCGTATAGGCCTCCTCGCCCGAGGATGAGGCGGCACTCCAGACCCGCACCGATCCGGTCGGAATCGCCGGCAGGACCTGATCGCGCAGAAACTCGAAATGCGCCGGTTCGCGGAAGAAATAGGTTTCGTTGGTAGTGAGCAGATCGATCGCCACCTGCACTTCGCCCGGCGCCCTGCCCGACATCAGCAGGTCGAAGTAAGCGCCGTAGTCGGGCACGCCGCAGGCTGCGAGGCGCCGCCCCAGGCGCCCCATCAGCAGCGACTTCTTGTGCTCGGCCAGAGAAATGCCCGCCACGCCGTGCAGCCAGTCGCGGAAACGCGCGAACTGCGCCTGTGTGATGTCGCATTCGCCTGGCAACGAGTGACCGGCCCTCGCTGCAGACCATCCGTGATCGACCGCCGTGTTCATGTACGTGCGCTTGCCGTCAGAAACGCATGAACTCGCTGGCATCCGGATCGCCCGTGCCGGTGGCCTGCAATACCGGTCGCAGCGACTGGTTGGCCGCGGATTCGCGTCGGCGCATCATATTCACCGGCGCCTGGCGCTCTCCGCCCGCGACGCGGAATACCGACATGGCCTGCTGCAGCTGCTGCGCCTGACTGCTCATTTCTTCCGAGGTGGCCGCCAGTTGTTCCGACGCGGCAGCGGTCTGCTGCACCGTCTGGCTCAACTGGTTCATGGCCGAGTTGATCTGCGAAACACCGGTCGCCTGTTCGCTCGATGCCGCAGAGATTTCCTGCACCAGGTCCGAGGTACGGCGGATCGACGGCACCAACTGGTTCAGCACATCGCCTGCACGGCCCGCCACCTGCAGCGACTCGTTGGCCACGCTGCCGATTTCCTGCGCGGCCACCTGCGAACGTTCAGCCAGCTTGCGCACCTCGGTCGCCACCACGGCAAAGCCGCGGCCATGGGCACCGGCTCGCGCCGCTTCGATAGCGGCGTTGAGCGCCAGCATATTGGTCTGATAGGCGATGTCGTCGATGATGGAAATGCGTTCGGCGATCTTTCGCATCGCCTCCAGCGTCAGCTTCACCGCCTCGCCCCCTTCGCTCGCCTCACGCGAGGCCTGTGTGGCGATGCCATCGGTGATGCGCGCGTTGTCGCTGTTCTGAGTCACCGATGCCGACATCTGCTCGATCGAGGCCGATGTTTCCTCGACGCTGGCCGACTGTTCGCTGGCGCCCTGACTCAGCGACTGCGCGGTGGCCGACACCTCCTCCGAGGCGCTTGCCAGACTGTTGGCCACGGCGATCGCCGCATCGATGGTTTCCGACAGGCGGTCACAGGTGTTGTTGACCGAATCCTTGAGCTCACGCAGCTTGCCGCGATAGTCGCCGGTGATGCGCTGGCTCAGGTCGTTGCGCTCCATGGCCCCGAGCACGGTCATCGCTTCGTTCATCGGCACGATGATGGCGTCCAGCGTGTCGTTGATGCCCTGGACGATGCGGCGGTAGTCGCCCTGGTGACGCGCCGTATCGGCGCGACGATTCAGGTCGCCGGCCAGCGCCGCCTGTACCAGCAGGTCGGTGTCGGCAATCAGCGCGCGGATATTGCCGCGCACCTGTTCTATCGTGTCGTTGATGAAGGCCTTCTTGCCCGGAAGCTGTTCCAGTGGCGCGTCCATATTGCCTTCGCCGAAGGCCTTCACCACGGCCATCGCCTTCTTCTTGACCGCGATATGGCCCGCCACCATGGTGTTGACGCCGATCGCCATTTCGCGATACGCGCCCTGGAAGCGGCTGGGGTCCATCATCACGTCGATGTCGCCACGGTCGTGCTCCAGCGACATATGGTTCATTTCGGCCAGGAAGGTCTTCACGTTGCCGCGCACCTTCTCGATCGTCTCGTTGATGAAGGCCTTCTTGCCCGGCAGCTGCGGCATGACCGCGTCGAAGTCGCCCTCTCCGAAGGCCTTCACCACCGCCATCGCCTGCTTCTTCACGCCGATATGCGCACCGACCATGGTGTTCACGCCCTCGGCCATGTCGCGGTAGGCGCCCTGGAAGCGGTTGGCATCGATCACCACATCGATGTCGCCCCGGTCATGCTCACGCGCCATATGGGTCATTTCGGCCAGGAAGGTCTTCACGTTGCCGCGCATCTTCTCGATCGTGTCGTTGATGAAAGCCTTCTTGCCCGGCAGCTGCGGCATGACCGCGTCGAAGTCGCCCTCGCCGAAGGCCTTCACCACCGCCATGGCCTGCTTCTTCACTTCTATGTGCGATCCGACCAGCCTGTTGATGCCCTCGGCCATCGCGCGATAGTCGCCATTGAAGCGGGCGCCATCGATCACCACATCGATATCGCCGCGCTCGTGCTGTTCGTGCATGCGCCGCAACTCTCCGGTCAGCCCCTGCAATGCGCCGCCAACCTTCACCAGCCTGCCTTTCAGGCTGTCGCCCGCAGCGCTGCCGGCCTCGAATGCTCGTGCAAGATCGCCTTCGGATATGCGCTCGGCAAGCGCCGCAACTTCGGCCGGTTCGCCGCCAAGCTCACGCCGCAAGCCGAAGATCAGCATGCTGCCAAGCAGGCCGGCAGCCACCAGGGTCAATACGCCGAGCGTCATCAGGGTGCCGCGTGCGGCGTGCTCCGCCGGCAGCGCCGAAAGCGCGGTAAAGGCAATGGCGAGCGCAAGCGCGCAGACGACTGCGAGTACGACACTCACACGGGTGGACAGATTTCCACTGGACAGCATGTTCATGGGGTTCCTTCCCTTTCTTGCCAGAAGCGGACGTCAGACCGACGCTGCCGCGAGTTCGCCAAGGGCTTCGATGTCCTCGGCGTTCAGTACGCGCTCGATATCGAGCATGATCACGAAGCCGCCGTCCTGGCGGCCCATGCCGGCGATGAAGTCGGCACGCAGACGCGCTCCGAAGGAAGGTCCGGGCTCCACCTGCGACGGAGGAATCTCGACCACCTGACTCACCGCATCGACGATGACGCCCATATCCTGGCGCTCATCCACCGAACCCACTTCGACGATGACGATGCAGCTTCGTCGGTTCAGCACGCTGGGCGTGCCGAGCAGCCTGCGCATCAGATCCACTACCGGCACCACTCGGCCGCGCAGATTGATCACGCCGCGCACGTAGGGCGGCATCATCGGCACCTGGGTGACGCCGCCATATTCGATGATTTCCTTCACCGACAGCAGGCCGAGCGCATAGCTCTCGTCGCCCAGCCTGACCGTCAGATACTGGGCCTGCTGGTCGAGAACCTCGTCCTCCTCGTCCAGCCCGGGCCGCGTGCGCATGCTTGTCTTGTTCATGATCGGGGATACCTCCGTTTCGCGCCCGGCCGCATTCATGACATGGCTCCGGCGATAGCCGATTCCGCCAGCCGACGGCCGTTGGCGGCAAACTGGGTCAGGTCGGCCAGATCCAGCACCAGCGCGATGTCGCCGTCGCCCAGAATGGTCGAACCGCTGACCCCGCGCAGCGCACGGAACATCGCACCGAGCGGCCGGATGACGGTCTGGTGTTCGCCGATCAAGCGGTCAACCACCAGACCCACCCGCTGCGTCCCGAAGTGGACGACCACGATGTTCTCGCGCCGTGCCGGTGCCTCTCCCGGCATGTCGAACAGATCGCGCAGCCAGATCAGCGGCAGCACCTCGCCACGCAGATCCAGATAGCCGCGCGTGTGTGCGGCCGACCTCGCCTCGCCGGCGAGTTCGACGCACTCGACGATAAGATCGACCGGCAACACGAAGCATGCTTCGCCAACGCCGATCAGGAAGCCGTCGATGATGGCCAGGGTCAGCGGCAGGCGGATGCGGATGCGCGTGCCCGCACCCGGTGTGGACTCGATATCCACCGTGCCGCGCAGCGCTTCGATGTCGCGCCGGACAACATCCATGCCGACACCACGTCCGGACAGATTGCTGATGCGTTCCGCGGTGGAAAAGCCGGGTTCGAAGATGAGGCGGTCGATGTCGCGGTCGGACAGAACCGCGTCCGGCGCGACCAGTCCGCGCTCAACCGCCTTGGCGAAAATCTTCGCGCGATTCAGTCCGCCACCGTCGTCGCCCACGGTGAGCAGGATGCCGCCCGCCTCATGACAGGCATCCAGCGTGATGCGCGCGCGTTCAGGCTTGCCAGCGGCGCGGCGCGCCTCGACCGGCTCGATGCCGTGATCCATCGCATTGCGCACCAGATGCATCAGCGGGTCGCCGATGCGCTCGACCACGGTTTTGTCCAGTTCGGTATCGGCACCTTCGATATGCAGTTCGATGTCCTTGCCCAGTTCGCGGCTGACATCGCGCACCACCCGCTGGTAGCGCTGGAAGGTCGGACCGATCGGTACCATGCGCAAGGACAGCGCCTGGTCGCGCACTTCGTCCACCAGCCGGGCCAGTACTTCATTGGCTTCGTTCAGCCGGGACTCCGCCAGATGCTGACTGATGTTCTGCACGCCGGCGCTGGCCACCACCAGTTCGCCCACCAGCTCGATCAGGCGGTCCAGCTTGTCGGAGTCGACGCGCAGCGAACGCGCTTCGCGATGGCCACTCGCCGCCGGAGCCGCGTCGGATCGCGCGACCGCCACCGGGTCGGTCGCGACGGCCTCGACATTCGCCTCGGCAGCCACACCCTGCGCTGCGAACCAGGCGGCAAGCGGGCTGGCATCGCCATCCAGCACTTCAGCGGCCGAACGCAACTCCGCCGCCTGCACGTCCAGCGGCAAGACCTGCAGGCGACAGTCATCGCGCACGAACTCGAAAACGCCTTCAAGATCGGCTCGACTTGCCGCGCTGCTCAGCAAGACGTCCAGTCCCACATGGCAGCTCTCCGGATCGAAGTCCGTCCACGCGGGCAGCGTATCGCTCAGTCGCACCGCATCGGCCGAACCCAGGGTAAGCAGGAAGCGCAAGAAGGACAGCGGATCCATGCCGCCGCGCAACACGTCTCTGCCAAAGCGCACGCCGACGAACCAGCGTCCGCTGGCCGATGCGACCGCCGGTGGCGCCTCGGCAACGGCAACCTGTCGCAGCGGTGCCGCATCGGCCAGAAGGGCGCGCAGACGGGCCGTCAGTTCGGTGCCGGCCTGACGCGACGCCTCGGATGGCGCACTGCCGCTGGCCACGCAGCCCACCAGCAATCCGATCTGGTCCTTGCTTTGCAGAAGCAGGCCGATACGTTCGGCGGTCACCGGCAGATCGCCTTCGCGCATGCGGTCGAGCACGCTCTCGACGTCATGGGTGAAAGCGACCACGTCGTCGAAACCGAATACGCCGGCGGTGCCCTTGATGGTATGCGCGGCACGGAAGATTTCGTCTATGCGTTCCCGGCTGTCGGGCGCACCCTCCAGACCGAGCAGCGATGCCTCCATGCGACTCAGCAGCTCTTCCGCTTCCTCGAAGAAGGCACCCAGTGCGGCATCGATATTCATGCGGCCTCCCGCGGCGATTCGTCGTCAAGCGCGGGCCCGAGCGACAGCAGCGTCATTGTTTCCAGCAGCGCCGGCGGATGGCCGGTCAAAGTCAGGGCAATACCGCGCGCGCCGGCCTCGCGACCGGCGGCACGCAGTATCTGCAGCGCGCTGGTGTCGAATTCACCGACACCGGACAGGTCGAGGCGGATATCCTCACCGGCATCGAGCGCAGCGCCGATCGCGGCATGGACTTCGCCCGCGACGTAGATCGTGAAGTCGCCACTGAGCGCGAGCCCGGTCGTACCGTTCGCGCTGACGCTGCGTATGGAGATCGATTCGCTCACGGCAGGCACAGCTTGGAGACGGCCATCAACATCTGCTCAGGCTTGAACGGCTTGACCATCCAGGCCTTGGCCCCCGCCGCCTGGCCTTCGGCCTTTTTCGCCTCCTGGTTCTCCGTGGTGAGCATGATGACCGGCGTGAATTTGTAGGCGGGCAGCTTGCGCAGTTCCTTCACGAAGGTGATGCCGTCCATCCTGGGCATATTCACGTCGCTCACGACCAGATGCACTTTCTGACCGTTGAGCTTGGACAGCGCATCGGAACCATCGCAGGCCTCGACCACCTCGTAGCCTGCGCCCTTGAGGGCGATGCCCACGACCTGTCGCAAGGATGACGAGTCGTCCACCACCATGATTGTCTTGCTCATTCGGGATACTCCTCAAAAAAAGACCAGATCGCTGCTGCTGCCCTGTCCGTGCGCAGCGCCGTGATTGCCCCGCTCTTCCGGGGTGGTGTAACTGCGCGCGAGGTTGCTGATCAGCGGCTGCAGATCGGGTACTTCGCCCGGCGCCGCACCGGCCACACGTTGAGTCAGCTCGTCCAGGCTGTCGCAGACATGCGACAGCACCTGATCGATGCGGTCCTGGAACTGAAGGTGAGGCAGGGTTTCACCGATCTCGTGCTGGATGCCTTCGGCCTGATGACGCAGTTCCGCATTGGCCTGGGCAAGCGTGTCCAGAAGCCTGGAGTAGTCCGCCAGCACACTTTGTATGCTCGATTCGGAACTACGGAAGGATTCGATGTCGCGCTGCGTCGAGACTTCCACCAGACGCGCGGATTCGACGATGGCATCGCTGACCAGCTTCGCTTTCTCGGCGATCCGCCGACCGGTGTCTCCGGACGCGGTGGACAGCTTGCGTACCTCGTCGGCCACGACCGCAAAGCCACGACCGGCCTCACCGGCCCGCGCCGCCTCGATCGCCGCGTTCAGCGCCAGAAGATTCGTCTGGTCGGCCACCTGCTGCACCGATTTGGCCATGCCGCGCAGATCCTCGGCATAGCTCGCCAGCTCGCGTATCTGTACCAGCATCCTGTTCTTGTCTTCGAGCGCACCGGACATGCCGCCGAGAACCTGGGTGAGCTGTGACTGTGAAGACTTCAGCACTTCGTCGACCTGCCGCCCGTTGCCGATACCCGCCGATGCGTGCACTGCCGCATCCAGTCGCGTGACCAGGCCGGAGAATCGTTCGATCAGTCCGCCAATGGCCGCTTCGGCCTGCTCGCGCACGGCCACGATCTGTCGCTTCCAGATGGGTGCGGCATGGCTGGCCAGCAGCTGCAGATTGCCTTGCAGCGCATGGGCCAGATCGGGCGTCGGGTCGAGCGGTGCCGGTGCGGGAGCCGGTGGCGGCAACCGGTGGCGCCACAAACTCAAGGAGGACACTGCCAGCAGCAGTGCGACGACCAGTCCGCCGGCAGTACCGAGTGACGCCGGCATTCCGGACGGCGCAACCACCCACGCGACGACGCCAGCCGCCGTGACGAGTTGCGCACCGATCAGCCACCATGGACGATTCATTTCGATTGTTCTCCCCTGCCGGCATGCGCATCGCGTAGGGGGTCCGTCACGCGAGTACGCACGCATTCCACTTCGCTAACGGCTCATGCCGGATGAAGCTTGAGTGCCGAAAGGACCATGACGAAATTTTTTACAAACCGTGCGCGGCCGTACGTCCGGCCAGCCGAACGCCGGACCAGGGACTGTGGAAACCCGACACCGGGTCGGCCGCTGCGTGCGGGTAAGATCCTGCCATCCCGGCCAAGCGCCGCCCGGGGGGGCGGCCAACGCGAACCTTCATGACCCCTTCGTCCGCAAGCGACACGCGCAACTGGGGCGCCAGCGCCGCCCCCGGCTGGTTCTGGGTGCTGCCGCGAGTGGCGGTGGCCGCCTTCCTGGCCGCCATCGCCACCCTGGTCTGGTGGCTGCACAGCAACGACCTCGACGAACAGCGCGCGACCATGATCAACGACGTGCTGTGGATGGAGCAGGACCTGCGCTTCCACCTCGACCGCAACGCCGAGCAGATGGCGCAGGTCGGACGCGAATCGGCCGACGGCAGGCTGGATGCCCGGGTGATCGAAGCACGCCTGCGCAACCTGATTGCCAATGGTCACGGTCTGTTGCGCGCCGAGCCGGTCACCGCCATCGAGGCCGACAACCCGGATCTGGCAGGGCCGGCGAGGCTGGCCGAAGGGCTGGGGCGCCCCGCCTATCTGCCGCCCTACGCCACCGCGGACGGCGACGTGCACTTCGACGTACTGGTGCCACTGGGCGGCACGCAGGGCTGGATGCGGGGCAGCTACTCGATCGCCCAGATGCTGGCTCAGTCGGTGCCCTGGTGGTTTGCCGAGCGCTACAAGCTCGACGTGATCGACAACACCGAAAGCGTGCTCGCGAGCAAGTCCAAGGTGGCGGCCGAACACGACGAAATGAATTACGCGCTGGTGTTCGATCCGCCCGGCCACGGCTTGCGCCTGCGCGTCACCGCCTACCGCAGCGAAACGCGGCTGCTGCCCGCACTGCTCATCGTCACCATCGTCGGCCTCGCCTTTGCCATGCTGTGGAGTCTGTGGGCACTGCGCCGCCACCTGCTGCGCAGGCTGGAAGCGGAACAGGCGCTGCGCGAGGAGCACAGCTTCCGCACCGCGATGGAGAACTCGCTCAGCATCGGCTTGCGCGCGCGCGACCTGAGCGGACGCATCACCCACGTCAATCAGGCCTTCTGCCGCATGGTGGGATGGTCGGCCGATGAGTTGATGGCGATGAGCCCACCCATGCCTTACTGGGCACCGGAACAGGCCGAACACATCCGCGCGCTGCACGACGGCATCCTGGCGGGCGGCGCAAGTTCGCACGAAGCACTGGAGCTGAAGTTTGTGCGGCGCAACGGTGAGCGCTTCGATGTGCTCATTTCCGAAGCGCCACTGGTCGACGCCGACGGTCGCCACGTCGGCTGGATGAGTTCCATACTCGACATCACCGAGCGCAAGCAGGCGGAGGAACTGTACCGGCAGCAGCAGGAAAAGCTGCAATTCACCGGTCGCCTGATCACCATGGGCGAGATGGCGTCCACCCTTGCGCACGAACTGAACCAGCCCCTGTCGGCCATCGCCAGCTACAGCACCGCCTGCCTGAACATGGTGGGCAACGGAAACGGCGCGCTGGCCGATCTGAACGAACCGCTGACCCGGATGAACGCGCAGGCGCGCCGGGCCGGCACCATCATCCGCCGCGTGCACGAATTCGTGCGTCGCTCGGAGCCGAAGCGCATGGCCTGTTCGCTGAACGACATCGTCGAGGAAGCGCTCGGCCTGATCGAAGCGGATGCGCGCAAGCGCGATATCCGCATCTCCAGCTCGCTGGCCGGTGCCCTGCCCGACATCAATGCCGATCGCGTCATGATCGAACAGGTATTGCTCAACCTGATCCGCAACGGCATGGACGCCATGGCCGCCTGCCCGGCGGAGCGCCGCCGCCTTCTGCTGCAAACCAGCGCCGATGCCGAGGGCGTGCAGGTCAGCGTTCGCGACAGCGGAGCGGGCATCCCGCCGGAAGTGGTCGACAAGCTGTTCGCTCCGTTTTTCACCACCAAGCCGGATGGTATGGGCATGGGGCTCAACATCTGCCGCTCCATCGTCGAACTGCATCGCGGTCGACTGTGGTTCGAGCCGGTCGAGGGCGGTGGCACGACCTTCATCCTGAAACTTCCCTTCGGCGAGTGAACCTGTGAGCCAGATTTTCATCGTCGACGACGACGAAGCCATCCGTGACGCGCTGGGCTGGCTGTTCCGTTCGCGCGGTCACGCCGTGCGCACCTGGGCATCGGCCGAAGCGCTGATCGTCAGCGGCGAGATCGCCCGTTGCGGCTGCCTGGTGCTGGACATCCGCATGGACGGCATGAGCGGTCTCGAACTGTTCGGCTGGCTGCACGAGCACGGCCACGAAATGCCGGTCATTTTCCTGACCGGCCACGGCGACGTACCGATGGCGGTCGGGGCCATCAAGCAGGGCGCCTTCGACTTCGTCGAAAAGCCGTTCAACGACAACGAACTGGTGGATCGCGCGCTGGCCGCGCTCGCCACTCACGAACAGCGGCGCTCCGAACGTGCAGCCGCACAGGCGACCGCCGAACGGATCGCGCAACTGACACAGCGCGAAATCGAAGTCATGGAAAGGGTTCTGGCGGGCCAGATGAACAAGGTGATCGCCAGCGACCTCGGCGTCACCATGCGCACGGTCGAAGTTCATCGTGCCCGCATCTTCGAGAAGATGGGCGTGCGCTCGGCGGTGGAACTGGCTCAGGTGCTGGCGGCCCGGAAGTAGCGTTCGACCGCGCCGCGACGGATTGCCGGTGCGCGGACTGCGCCGCCTCGCGGCAGGAGATTCCGGTCCGGATCGTCTGCCCGACCGGCCGCTCCTGCGCCGGCCGACCGGCACCGGACATGCCGACCTGCCCTGCAGCCCAGGCTCGCCCATCCTGCGCAATCACCCGACCGACGACCGCGGCCCTGACCCGGCTCCGCGCGCCACCCGCCGATGCGATGGACGTTCGCCCGGGCATCCCGTCCGTTCCGCTGCATGGGCGGAGGGCGATCAGGCCTGCCTGCCCGGCGACAGGGCGGCCGAAATGTCCAGCGTGCCCGCAGCGCCGCAGCACACCATATGTGCCAGACCGCCGCACTCGCTCAGCACGTGGTCGGCATAGAAGCGTGCCGACACGATTTTCGCGCGCAGGAAGTCGGCGTCGCCCTCACCGGCCTCCAGCCGCCGACGGGCGTGCAGCGCGGCACGGGCCATCTGCCAGCCACCGGCCACCCGACCGGACAGCATCAGCAGCGGCACCGCCCCGGCCAATACCGCGCCGGCATCGCTGCGCCAGTGGGCGAGCACGAAATCGACACAGCGCTCCAGCGCCGCCACGGCCTCACCGAACACGCAGGCGATCTCCGCCAGTGACGCAGCATCGAGCGCGGCCAGCACAATGCGCATGTCGGCCAGCAAAGCCCGTACGGCGGCACCACCGTCGCGGGCAATCTTCCGCCCCACGAGATCGTTCGCCTGTATCGCGGTCGTGCCCTCGTAGATATTGGTGATGCGCGCATCGCGCAGATACTGGGCGGCACCGGTTTCCTCGACATAGCCGACACCGCCATGGACCTGAACGCCAAGCGAGGCGATCTCATTGGCGGTTTCCGTGCTCCAGCCCTTCACCACCGGAATCATCAGTTCGACGAAGGCCTGGGCGCGCATCCGTTCGCCTTCGTCCGGGTGGCGGGCCGCGCGGTCGCGCGCAGCGGCGGTGACCGCAGCCAGCGCGCGCATCGCTTCGACCTGGGTCTTCATCCGCATCAGCATGCGGCGCACATCGGGGTGGCGCACGATGGCGACACTGCCCTCCCCCTTCACCCCCGCTTCGCTGCCCTGCCGACGTTCGTTGGCATAGGCGAGCGCACGCTGGAACGCACGCTCGGCCACCGCAATGCCCTGCAGGCCGACCGCGAAGCGCGCCGCATTCATCATGATGAACATGTACTCGATGCCGCGGTTCTGTTCGCCGCACAGCCAGCCGGTGGCACCGCCTTCGTCGCCGAAGGCCATGACGCAGGTCGGGCTGGCGTGAATGCCCAGCTTGTGCTCGATCGACACGCAGCGGACGTCGTTGCGCGCACCGGGTTGGCCGTCGGCGTCGGGAATGAACTTGGGCACGACGAACAGAGAAAGTCCCTTCACGCCCTCGGGCGCGCCGGGCGTGCGCGCCAGCACCAGGTGCACGATGTTGGTCGCCATCTCGTGCTCGCCGAAGGTGATGAAGATCTTCTGCCCGGACACCCGCCAGCTGCCGTCCGGCTGCGGCTCGGCACGGCTGCGCACGGCCGCGAGATCGGAACCGGCCTGGGGTTCGGTCAGATTCATGGTGCCGGACCACTCGCCGCTGACCATGCGGTCCAGATAGGTGCGCTTCTGGTCGTCCGAACCGCACAGCGCGAGCGCCTCGATCGCACCTGCAGTGAGCAAGGGACAGAGCGAGAAGGCCATATTGGCGGCCATCACCATCTCCTGAATCTGCGTCACCACCAGATGCGGCATGCCGGCGCCGCCGTGTGCCGGGTCGCAGCCCATGCCGTTCCAGCCGTTGTCGGCCCACGCGCGATAGGCGCCGGCAAAACCTTCCGGCATGCTCACCTTGCCATCGTCGCCGAGCGACGCACCGACCGTATCGCCGACGCGGTTCAGTGGAGACAGGACCCCGGCGGTGAAGCGGGCCGCTTCTTCAAGCACGGCATCGACCACGTCCGGGCTGGCCTCCTCGCAGCCGGGCAAGGCGCTCACCTCATCCAGACCCGCCAGCTCCAGCGCAAAACGCATGTCCTGCAGGGGTGCGACATATTCGCTCATGAACCTCTCCTCCACGGGCTCTGCCGGCCCTCGAAACGATGGAAGCACAGCCGCGGACGGCGCGTGCGCCCTCCGCGGCTGGCCGTGCCTGTCAGCACATCATGTTCAGCCCAGTTCCTTCACCAGTTGCGGCACGAGTTCGAACAGGTCACCCACCAGTCCGTAGTCCGCCACCTGGAAGATGGGCGCATCGGCATCCTTGTTGATGGCCACGATCACCTTCGACTCCTTCATGCCTGCCAGGTGCTGGATGGCACCGGACAAGCCGACTGCGATGTACAGCTCCGGCGCGACGATCTTGCCGGTCTGGCCGACCTGGCTGTCGTTCGGCGCATAACCCGAATCGACCGCCGCGCGGCTTGCGCCGAGCGCTGCGCCCAGCCGGTCGGCCAGCGGCTCCAGCACGCTGCGGTAGGCTTCCGCGCTGCCCAGCGCACGGCCCCCCGATACCACGACCCGCGCAGCCCCCAGTTCCGGGCGTGCCGAAGTCGTCAGTTCCTGCGACACGAAGGTGCTCAGTGCCGTTGCGGCAGGAGGCGCGATCGCCTCGACCGGTGCGCTGCCGCCGCTCGCAGGCAGCCCGTCGAAGGCGGTGGCGCGCACGGTGATCACCTTGACCGCATCGATGCTCTGCACGGTGGCCAGCGCATTGCCGGCGTAGATCGGGCGCACGAAAATGTCGGGCGACAGCACCTCGACGATGTCGGACACCTGGGCGACATCGAGCAAGGCCGCCACGCGCGGCATGAAGTTCTTGCCGAAGCTGTCGGCCGGCGCCAGCACGTGGCTGAAACCGCCGGCCACCGCCAGCGTGAGTGCCGCGACATCTTCCGCCACCGGACGTGCAAGATGAGGTGCGTCGGCACACAGCACCCGGCTCACGCCGGGCACGGCGGCGGCGGCCGAGGCGGCGCCTGCACACCCGCTGCCGGCCACCAGCACGGTGATGTCGCCGCCGATCTTCGTCGCGGCGGACAGCGTGTTCAAGGTCGCCGGACGCAGGCCGGCGTTGTCGTGTTCTGCAACGACCAGGATTTTCATGGCGGGCTCCTCAGCGCAGCACTCGGGCTTCGTCGCGCAACCTGGCGACCAGTTCGGCCACCGTGGCCACCTTGATGCCGGCCTGCCGCTTCGCCGGCTCGGCCACCTTGAGCGTTTTCAGGCGCGGCGCGACATCGACCCCCAGTTCGTCCGGCGTGAGCAAGTCCAGCGGCTTCTTCTTCGCCTTCATGATATTGGGCAGACTGGCAAAACGCGGCTCGTTCAGCCGCAGGTCGGTGGTCACCACCGCCGGCAGCATCACCGCCACCGTTTCGAGTCCGCCGTCGATCTCGCGTGTCACCGTGGCGCGGCCGTCGGCAATGCGCACACGGGACGCGAAGGTCGCCTGTCCCCAGCCCAGCAGCGCGGCGAGCATCTGGCCGGTCTGGCTGGCGTCGTCGTCGATCGCCTGCTTGCCGCAGATCACCAGCTGCGGCTGTTCGCGCCCGGCCAGCGCCTTCAGCAGCCTGGCCACCGCCAGCGGCTGCAGCTCGGCATCGGTCTGGACATGGATGGCGCGATCGGCGCCCAGGGCCAGTGCCGTGCGCAGGGTGTCGACGCAGCCGGCGACACCGCAGGACACTGCCACCACTTCTGAGGCCGCGCCCGCCTCTTTCAGTCGCACCGCCTCTTCCACCGCGATCTCGTCGAAGGGGTTCATCGACATCTTCACGTTCGCGGTGTCGACCCCACTGCCATCGGCGGCCACGCGGATCTTCACGTTGTAATCGATCACCCGTTTCACCGGGACCAGAATCTTCATGCGCTTGCCTCCTGATTGACCATACGGATGCGTATGCAACGGTCCATACGCTACCGTATGCTTCGTTGGACAGTCAATAGCCGTCAAGGAATCGACTCATGCCTGAACCCGATGCAAGCGTCCGCCCCCAGACCGACCGCGAAACCTGGGTGCGCGCCGCCACCCAGTCCCTGGCCGACAGCGGCGTCGATGGCGTCAAGGTGGAAACGCTGGCGCGCCAGCTTGGCCTGACCAAGGGCAGCTTCTACTGGCACTTCAAGGACCGCCGCGCGCTGCTCGACGCGGTGCTCGAGCACTGGCACGAAGGACGCATCGACGACATCCGCAGCCGCACGCAATCTGCGCCGGGCGAGGAAATCGCGCAACTGATGAACGTCATCGACACCTACAGCCTGGCGCGCAACCGGCGCGGCATGCAGGTCGAACTGGCCATTCGCGACTGGGCTCGCCACGATGGCACGGCGCGCTCGGTGGTAGACAAGGTCGACGCCGTGCGCCTGGAATCCGCCGCCGGACTGTTCCGTGCGGCCGGCCGCAACGTCGAGGAAGCGATGAATCGCAGCCTGCTGCTCTATGCCTACGTGTTCGGCCTGGGCATGATGGACATCCAGCGCGAGACACCGCGCCCGGCTGACAGCCGCAGTTTCATCGCCAGGCTGATCACGGGCGACTGACCTTCCGGCTCGAACCCACTGGAAATCCGCGGGCTCAAGGGCCGAACTGTTCGGCCAGACGCGCTCCTACCTTGCGCGCCATGGCCGGCCAGGTAAAGCGCTCGACGCAACGGCGTGCCGCTTCGGTCATGGCCGCATCCTGCCCGCCTTGCGCCGCGCGCAACAGCGCTGCCGCCAGACTTTCGTCCGATTCGGTGTCGAAGAAGAAGGCCGCGCCATCGAACAGTTCCCGGTGCACCGGAATGTCGGAACAGCACACCGGCGTTCCGCAGGCCAGTGCCTCCAGCGGCGGAATGTTGAAGCCCTCGTCGCGCGAAGCGGTGAGATAGAGGCGCGCGCGCTGGTAGAGCTGCACCAGCGCTTCGTCATCGACGAAACCGAGCCAGTGCACCTGATCGGCGATGCCCAGTTCCGTCGCCAGATCGCACAGGCTCTGCTTGTAGGCCGGATCGCGCACGCCGCCGACGATGCGGATCGCCCAGGGCAATGCGTTGCCAAGCCGCGCCCGGGCGCGGAACACCGTTTCCATGTTCTTGCGGGCCTCCAGCGCGCCCGCGATCAGCAGGTAATCCTCCTTCTGCGGCGCGGATGCGGGCCGGAAGCAGCGACCGTCGATGCCGTTGTAGAAGGGCAGGAACTTGTCCCGGCTTTCGCCATAACGCGTGGCCACCTCGTCGGCGACACTGCGCGTCGGGGTGAGCACCAGCGCCGAGCGCCGCACGCTGTCGGCGGTCAGCAGGCGTACCAGGCGGTTGGTCAGGCCACGATAGGCCTGCGGATACTTGATCGGGGTAATGTCGTGCACGACGGTCACCAGTCGGGTACGGCCACAGAACCAAGGCGCCAGTCGCTGCACCACGAGTACGTCGAGCCGGTCCGCGCGGCACAGGGCCGGCAGCAGCAGCGAGCGTTCGATCAGCGGATTGGCCGATGCCAGCGTGCGGAAAGACAGGTTGGGCACGGGCGTCGAAGACACGCCGGGCGCGTAATGCTTGCCGACATAGGCGACGATTTCCCAGTCCGGAAGTTCGGCCGGCAGATGACTTACCAGATGCGACACGAAGCGCTCCACCCCGCCCGCATTCTTGCCCAGGATGTGGGCATCGATACCCAGACGCATGTGTTCAGCCTTTCACGGCCGCGCTGTCGACCGGACGTTCGGGAATCGTGCGACGCCCCATCAGGTCGGCCAGGCGGGCCATTGTGGTGGCCAGCAGCAGATTGCCGGCAATGCCGTCGCGCGGAACGCGCAGCAAGGAGGCGGCCAGACGCAACAACAGTCCGAAGCCCACGGCAGCACCGCCAAGCAGGCGTGCCCCCGGACCGAATTCGTCCTCGCACACCTGCAGGATGTGTCGCTGCTGCCATACCGCATTGCGCACACGACTGGCCCGGTTGCCCGAACTGCCGCCTCCGTAGTGCAGCACATCGGCGCGGTCCAGCAGCAGCGAGCGGCCGAAGCGGCGAAGACGCCCGCACAGTGCGACATCTTCGGCATACATGAAGAAGCGTCGGTCGAAGCCGCCGACCGCCCTGAACTGCTCCCGCCTGACCGCAATGCAGACGCCGGACAGCCAGCCCACCGTCCACTCTCCGCTGCCGCGCCGCACGCCATCCACACCCTCGAAGGCGGGCAGGCGCAGGCGCGCGCCGCCGATCGCCTGCATCAGCAGACGCCAGGGCGAAGGCAGGTGTCCCCAGGCCTGCATCTGCGGAAGTCCGTCGCTGCCCACGACACGGGGACCGACACAGGCGACATCCGGACGCGCGCGCAGGCAGTCGACCAGTTCGAGGCAGGTGTCGTACCGGAGCACGGCATCGCTGTTGAGGAACACGATGTACTCGCCGGCCGCATGCTCTACCCCGAGATTGTTGCCACCGCCGAAGCCGAGATTGTCCGGCGACTCGACGAGGCGCACCTGCGGATAGTCACGTCGCAGCATCGCGACGCTGCCATCGCGCGACGCGTTGTCCACGACGATCACCTCGAAACTGCACCCCCTGGTGCGCGCGAACACGCTGTCCAGACACTCGCGCAGCAGTGCTTCGGTGTTGTAGCTCAGGATGACGAGCGACAGGTCCGGCGCGCTCACGTCTTGGCAACCTGACGCGCCGGCACGCCGAACATCACGCTGTTGTCCGGGCAATCGACATCGAGCGTCGAGTTCACCGCCACCTTGGTGCCACTGCCGACCGTGATCGGACCGCAGATGGACGCCCCGGCGCCGACGATCACATCGTCGCCGATGACGGGGCCGCGCGCATCCTGCCCCTCCTCGGCGAAGAACGGCGAGAAGCCGATGGAGTTCTGATGGAAGAGCAGGCAGTTGCGGCCGATGGTGACGCGCGGACCGATGTAGATCGAGTGGCTGTGTATGAAGACCAGCCCGCCGGCGATGCGCGCCCGGCTATCGACCGCCACGGCGAAAAACACCAGATTGATGTACTCCATCAGCTTGGCCAGCGGCAGCAGATGATGGGCCGCGAAGAACTTCTGCCAGCGATAGACGACCACGGCGAACACACCGGGATTGAACATCATCTTCAAGGCGGTAAGAACGGTGTCCGGCTTCTTTTCGTAGCGACAGCGGAAGCCGATGTCTTCGCGTATCAGTCGCATCGTTTCGCTCAGTCCCTGCTCGATCATGGACGCTTCTCCCTGGATGTTGAGCGGTGTGCCGGTCAGTGGGCTCCAGCGGGCGAGCGCTGCCGCTGCCACGATCTTGCGGCGGCGGGCGGGCATGCCGGCGAGCACGGCGCCCGGCTTGTCCGAGGAGGCGATGACCACCGAGCCATGCCTGACCTGGGTGGCGTCGGCCAGGCGTACGGCTCCCATGATCCGGGCATTGTGTCCGATGATGCAGTCGTCGCCGATGACGATGCGGTCGCTGCCCAGATCGACGCCCTCCATACCCCCTATGGTGAGCAGGGCCGGCCCGAGGAAAGTGCAGTTGCGGCCGATGTCGGCGAAGGCCGGGATGCCGACGCCACCGATGTCCGGCAGCACCAGACCGGGTCCGATGCGGGCGCCGACATGGACTTCCGCGCGGGCCATGAAATAGAGCGCGAAGTAGAGCAACTTCGTGAGCAGACGCCAACCGCGCGCATGCGTGTAATCGCTGAGCCGGAACAGCACGCTGCCGAGAGGGCCGCGCCGCAGCAGCAGCGCAGCGCGCACCGGCAGCGAGTTCCGGCGACCGTCGAGCTCGCAGCGGCGGCGCAGGTCGGCATCGGCCAGACGCAAGGCTTCGCGCAGCGAGGGCTTCTGCAAATCGCTGTTCATGCCGCCTCCGCAACAGACCCGGCGGGTGCCTGACGGACCTTGAGGAACTTGCGCACGCGCGCGACCTTGCCTCGCCGCACGGCACCGGTACGGCGCAGCAGCACGGCGTAAAGAGGCAGCGCGAGCAGCGACGCGGGCAACCATGCCCATTGCGCAATGGCGGGGGCAAGGGCACGGTCGGCCAGCCACTGCGCGAGCAGCATGGGCAGCGCGACCAGCAGCGCCACCCGGGTCGGGCGCCAGACTATGTGCAGCAGCAACCCCGGCGCGATCAGTTTGCCCAGCGAGCGCAATCTCATCACCACCAGCAAAAGGCTGGTCAGCAGCACGGCAAACGCGGCGCCGGTTGCCGCGAACTCTCTGGCGAGCAGGAAGGTGGCGACGACGGCGATCGATGCACCGAACATGACGCAGTTGCGGTCTTCCCGATAGCGCTTGCTCGCCTGCAGCGTCTGCGACAGCACCTGGTCGAGCGCGATCAGCGGCATCGACAAGGCCAGCGCACTCAAGGCGATTGCCGAGGTGCGATAGGCCGCGCCGAACAGACAGCCAAGCAGGTTTTCTCCGAACACCAGACTGAGCATGACCAGCGGCACGACGTACACCGAGGTCAGTGTCCAGAGTTGCAGCAGCACCCAGCGCAAACCGCTGCGGCTGCGGCCGGCCTGATGGTTGAACAGGTAGTTGGAACTGAGGGCCAGTATGGTCGGCACCAGAAGGCCGAGATCGACGAGCTGGAAAGGGACCGCAAAATGGGCTGCTTCGGCCGTACTGGTCAGCGCCGGCAGCATCAGGATGCTTGCATTGCGCATGATCAGGAAGGACAGCATGATCATCGCGAACTGGGGTATGCGGCCGAAGGCTTCCGACAGCACAGCGAAATCCGACACGCCCCCCCTTCTTTCGGGCAAGAGAGCGACGAGCACCACGACGAGGCCGGCCAGGGCGACCAGCCAGCGGAATGAGATATAGACAACGAGTATGTCCAGCGCGCCATGACCGGCAAACACCAGGCCGATGCCGATCATTGAACGGCCGGCGCTTTCGACCAGGTTCAGATAGCCCATGCGCTTGCCCTGACCGACACCGACCAGACAGGTCTGGACGTGGTTGAGCAAGGCGGATGGCAAGGTCGCGAGCGCAACCAGCAGAACGGCATGCGACAGATGGGGCCCGTATATGCCGAACCACGAGATGCCTGCCTGCACCACGCCTATCAGCAAGGCGCTGACGCCCGCCAGCACGATGCCGGCCACGAACAGCGACCAGCGACGCGGCCCGCCCGGCGTCAGTTCGACCGCGAACCATCGGTGCGTGCCCATCAGACCGAAGAACTCGGAAAACATGAGATAGGTCAGCGCGGTGCGGAACAGTCCGGCATCCATTTCCGATTTCTGCGCCAGCAGCATGAAGAGCACGAAGCTCAGTCCCATCCCGACGACCCGCGCCAGGATGATGACCGATCCGCTGCCAGCGACAGAATCCGTTTTCATTGGCGCGCGTCGCCGGAAGCCTGTCCCGATTCGGCATCCAGACGCGCCATCACTTCGGGGAAATGGGTGCTCATCAACTCACCGCAGTGACGGTACACGCTGTCGCGCAGGAAGGCAGGCGGAACGCTGCCGATCAAGCCGTGGTAGCGGGGCGCGGCGTTCGAATGGACAGACTGCTGCAAACGCCCCTCGGGCAGGCCCAGGAAATCCTCCATGAGGCGGGCACTGCGTCCGAGCTCCGAGGTGCGCAGCACCAGCAAGCGTTGCGCCGGTACGGTGGCGATGACGCGCCGGTGATGTTCGGTCCAGTACTTGAGGTAGACCGACAGCGGGTGCAGGCCCTTTTCCTGCAGAGCCTTCTCTTCCGGTGCAAAGCTGTAGGGCGGCGGTCCGAACTGCATCGCCATGTGCCGGTATATGTGCGACTTGAGCCACTTGCTCATGAACTCCGGCTTGTTCAGCAGGAAGTTCATCATCGACTCGGTCCAGCTCACGCAGTCGCGCATGGGCAGAATGAAGCGGGACTGCGGAAACTCGCTCGCCAGCAGATCGCAGATATCGGCGTTCAGATACGAGGAATCCAGTTCCAGGCCGAGGCGGCGGTCGCGCTGCCTCAGATAGCTGCGCATTTCGCTCTCGCCCGCAAGCCCGGCACGGTAGTCGAGGATGCGGAAGGTCAGGAAGCGGCTCTCAGGCTCATGCGCGGCGCGGAACTCGTTCTTGAAGCAGTCGAACACGGATACTGTGCCGGAACGAGGCATTCCGAGGGCATAGGCGTGGATCGCGCGCTCCCTGACCGGGAAAAGACTGGCCGGCAGGCGGTCAAGAACGGGCGTCATCCAGTATCGGAGGCGATGGGCGATGGTCATGGCAGTCGGGGCGGCAAGGCCGGTTGGTTCTGGAATTCCTCTCGGGCCGCGGTGCGCGCCAGGCGATCGACCACGGTGGCGATGATGGGCACGAAAAACAGTATCTGCACCGACTTATCGTCGGCGAACAGGTCGAGCATCATGTAGGACATGGATGCGGCGATGGTCGCCAGGCAACCCAGCCCGAGAAAGCGCAGGAAGGCATCGCGACTGCAGGCGCCACGCCAGGCGGCGCGCAGCAGGTGGATATAGATCGATACCCACAGCACAAGGCCGACCACACCCAGTTCGGACAGGGTGAGCAGATACTTGTTGTGCACCGGCAACGGCGAGGTGAGCGGCTCCTTGCCGGGCTGGACCAGACGCACAACCTCGAGCCGCCCCACCGTCGGCACCATGGGCTTGCTGCCGACCGCTACCCATTCGTTCTCCTTGAAGCCGGTGGGATAGCTGAGCAAGGAAGCCTCGGCAAACTCGCCCGGCCCGACACCGATGATCGGGTATTCGGCAAACAGGTCCAGCGCCAGATCGATCATGCGCAGACGCGAATCGGTGGCACCGTCGTCGCCATAGGCCACGCGCTGGTAGATGGGTTCGGCCAGCGCCGCCAGCGCCACCGAAACGACCACGGCGGCCAGCGCGCCGCTGAACCACGCCACCGGTGCGATCTCGCGTCGCTTCCAGGCAACGAAGAAGGAAAGGCATACGGCGACGGCAAAGGACAGCCAGGCCGAACGCGAGAACGACATCAGGACGGCCACCATGCTCGCGCCGATGACCACCAGTACGAAGACCCGCAGCCATACATTGCGCACCACCAGCAGCGCGATCAGCGGCATGGTGTAGAAGGTGTGGAAGGCCGCCTGCTGGTTGGTGTGGCCCAGCGTTCCGACGCCGCGCACCAGACTCTCGCCGGACGAGGACGAGTACTTCTGCAGTTCGAGCACCGGCGTACCGCCGGTCAGTTTGGTGAAGTTGAACAGTTCGCCGGTGACATAGGACAGCGCCACGAGTACCGCCTCGCCGAATACGATGAAGCCCGTCACGACCATGATCGCGATCAGTTCGGCCCGCGTGCGTATGGCTGAATGCAGCAGCACGATGAACCACAGGACTCTGCAGTAGTGCAGCAGGGCCCAGGTCGAGGAACTGTCGTGGCCGCTGTCCAGGAATACCGCGTGCATGCCTGCCGACACAATGGCCCACAGCAGGAACAGGCCGAACAGCGTGGCGAAGCGCGGCCAGTGCCAGACCTTTTCCTTCGTGAACTGCGACTCGACGAACAGGAATACCGTGAGCAGAAGCAGGACTGCGTCACCGGCATTGATCACGATGGTCTGATTGGCGAATCCGGAGTACACCGCGTTGGTATAGAACACCTTCTCGATGCTCAGCGGCGCAATCACGATCCACAGCAGCACGCAGAACAGCCGGCGGCTCGGCGCCATCACCAGGAAGCCGACACCCAGGCCGCCGACCATGGCGGCGACCTGATACTTCGCCTCCAGCCCGCCGAGCACGCCGAGCATGAGGCCGAGAAAGGTCGACAGCCCGAGGGCGACGAACCAGTCGAAGGCACGGCGCGCGGCAAAGCCGTAGCGGTCAGCCCTTGTGCTCATGCTCGCTATCAGAGATTGCGGTACAGGAAACCGGGCAGCACGTCGCGCTTGCGATTGAAGATCAGGCCATCGGGCGTGATGCCGACTTCCCTGAGCTTCTGCAGTGCGGTGGCCATCAGTGTGCGCCGGGTCTGCCGCGCCGAAACGACGAGCACGACGTGATCGCTGTGCATGCCGCAGAACAAGGCTTCGTTACTGCTGAGCAAGGAGCCGGTATCGATCACGATGAAATCGTAGGATGCGCGCAGACCTTCGAGCTGCGTGCGCAACTCCGGCTCGTAGAAGCCGAGCGATGCAACGCGGCCGGCATCGCCCGCGGCCAGAAAATCGCAGCCGCGGAACACGTTCCGGTGTATGCGTGACGGATCGATGCCGCCATCGAGCATGGCGTCGACGAAACCGGGAGTTTTCTGCTTTCCGAAGATGTGCGTCAGGCCGGCGTCTTTCAGGCTGGCATCGACCAGAAGCACCCGATGCCGGCCGCCCTGACCCATCGCTCCGGCCAGCGCGAGCGACACGAAGGTCTTGCCTTCGCTGTCGCTGGGACTGGCCAGCACGATCACCTTGCCGCCGACGGATGCCGGAGGCCCGGACTCGGCATCGCCGCCCGACGTACCTACCAGCCTGCAGAATATCTGCAACAGCCCGTTGATCATGCCGAGGCTGGCATTCGACGCCGCGGCGAGCGGATCGCGCGCCTGGCGCCGACCAAGGTCAGGCAGGGCCGCCAGCACCGGCAGGCGGAAACGGTCGCGCGCCTGCCAGGTGGTGTAGATGCGCGTATCGGTCACATCGAGCACGATGATCAGGCCCAGACCCAGCATGAGGCCCAGCACCAGCCCGACGGCGCCGGCGATCAGGTAGCGCACGGCCACCTTGGAAAAGGACTTCTTCGGCGTGAACGCAGGTTCGACGATGCTGATCGGCACCAGTCGGTTGGTGTACACCTTCTCGGTGTTTTCCGCCTGGTAACGTCGCAACTTGAGCTGCTCCAGCGCGTCCTGCGCTTGATCGATGCGTTCCTGCCTGACCAGTTCGGCACGCAGCGACACCAGTTGTCCGCGCAGATTCGAGATTTCTTCGCTGCCCGACGAATACAGCTCGTTGGCACGCGCCAGTTCGCTTTCGAGTTCGATGACGCGACGCGACAGGCTGTCGACCAGCGGGCCGGGCTGCCGGGTCGAACTGGTCAGTCCGATATTCGGCGTGTTGAGCAGGGAAACCGTGTCGTCACCCTTCTTCAGGCGCTCCAGGTCGCTGCTCGCCTTCTCCACCAGATCGTTGAGGAACAGGTAGGACTGGTGTGCCTCTTCCGCCGACACGCGGTAATACTCGTCGATGAAGGATTTGGCGAGTCCGTTGGCCATCTGGGCCGCCTTCTCGCGATTGAAGGAGCGCACGACCACGGTGATCAGTTCGTCGCCCTTCATGCTGGCCGGCACTTGCGAGCTCTTCTCCAGCACTTCCACCGGCTTTTTCTTGCTGGACGAACCCGAAGACTCCTCGAGCGAATCCTTGAACGCCTTGGCCAGCAGCAGGGTGGCCGGATCGACGCCGGGCAGGCCGGGTGGCAGTTCGCCGGGGAAATACTCTTCCAGCAATCCGGACAGGTGACCACCCAAGACTTCGTGCGGCTCCTTGTAGATGTCGTCGTCCTGGATGTCGTTCTCGCGGATGGCATTGACCAGCGTCGGTATGCTGCGCAGCAGTTCCGCGCTGGACGCTCCCGACAGCGTCGCCCGTTCGGCCGGAATGAGGCCCTGCAGGAAGGCCGATTCCGAGCTGCTGTACCGGATCATGATCTTGACCGACGTCTTCCACGTGGTCGGCACCAGTGCGGTGAAGATCAGCGCCAGTATGGTCGGCACGATGATGCAGGTCCAGAAGAGCACCGGCCGGATGTAAATCTTGGTCAGCAGTTCCCGCAGCGAGATGTCCTTCGGTGCGTCGGCCAGACCTTCGATCCGTGTAGCGAGGGTGGAGTTGTCCACGTTCTTGGCTTTCAATCTTGTTGGGGAAAATCAGTTGTCGACATCGAGCGCCAGCGTCAGCACCGAAAAAGGCGGTATGGTCAGTGCCGTACCGGGCGACCAGGGCTTGCTGCGTATCGCTATGCTGCCCGCCGGAACGCTGGAATAGGGTTCGAACTCCGGCTTGTACGGCCACTCGCGCGGAATGTCCCGACCATTGTGGGCGGTCGGTTCCGGCGCACCGATGCTCAGGACTTCGCCCGTCCTGGCTGCGCGGGCACCCTGCAGTTTCAGGTCGACGCTGTAGACGCGCGACATGCTCCGGTTGACCAGATTCACGAAAACGCGACCGCTCTTGCTGTCGCGGCTCGCAATGGCCGTCACTTCAGCCACATTCTGCTGCGCCTTCATGACGCCGATGGCCGCCGCGTCGTAGGACATCGGCGGGCTGAGCCGGCTTTCCACGCGCTGATCGCCGGTATGGCGCGAATACAGCTTCAGGATTTCGTAAGGCACCTTGGCCTGGCCGTTCTGGTCGATGATGCCCATGTAGCTGCGGTCGACCAGCTTGAAGTGATTGGCCAGCCGCACCCTCGGGTGCGACATGAACACCTGCAGCATGCGCGCCGTATAGACGCCGGAACCCATGGTCTTGACATGATCGACCCAGTAGGGATCGGCACGCGGAATGGTGTAGAGCGCACCCCATTCGGTGATGGCCACACCGATGTTCCGCTTGCCTTCGTACCGGGCGATGAGGCGGTCGAGCGTCTTCAGGCTTTCGTCCACCGCCTCGGGCGAGGCCCACAGCGCCGGGTACACGACATCGACCGGCGCCTGCTTGGCCTTGTAAAGCATCGGGAAATAGGCATTGTGGACGGCGATCATGTCGATCCTGTCGGCCGCCGCCTTGAGCAGCTTCTCCGTCCAGTCCGGATATTCCGTATCCGGACCGATATGCGACTTCGCCACACCGATGGCAATCACCGTAATCGAAGGGTCTGCCGCTCGCATCGCGTCGGCGAACTCGATGAACCGCGCCGAATAGACCTCGGGCGTGACCGCGATTTTCTTCTCGGTCGGATTGCCCGGCAGATAGAGTTCGTTACCTACCTCCCACAGCTTGACGCCGATCGGGCTGGCGAAGCCTTCCTTTGCGCGGCGGGCGTTGTTCGGGTTGTTGGCGAAATCCACCCAGGCCGCCGCGTCGGCAGCGCTGCCGGTGCCGGCATTGACGGTGATCAGCGCCTCGCCTCCGGTGTCCTGCAGAAAGCGGAAGTACTCGGGGCTGCCGAACAGGTGAGCGGACGCCCCGCTGTCGGTCGGATGACGGGTCACCTTGCGGTTGATCAGCGGACCGAGGCCGTCGCGCCAGTCGTAGTAGTCGGCCAGGATGCCGCCCGGAAATCGATAGACGACGGGACCGAGTTCGCGTGACAGCCTTACGATGCTGTCCCGGCGTTCCCGATTGGCCGAGGCCAGACCGCCCGCTTCGTTGAACCATTCGAGGTTGGTACCGAAGATGCGGCGGTCGATGCGACTTTCCACCCGCCCGATATTCACATCCAGCGTCAGGCGGTTCGGCGCCGGCACCTGCGGATACTCGCGCGCCGCATTCACCGGGTGGGAGCGGTCGAACAATCCGGCCTCGACGGCGCCCGCCGGCAAGAGGGTGCCGAGTACGGTCAGCAGGACGGCCACTGAACAGGACAGGCGGTACATGAACGCTCTCCGCGACATCATTCGTTGAGGATGGTGGTGTAGTTCACGTTCACGCCGATCGGCAGCATGCGGCGGATGTACTGATCGATCCAGATGTTCAGTTCGGCAATGCCGGACTTCGGCACGATGACGATGTCGCGCGGCGACAGCTTCAGATCCTGCCGCAACACCGCCTTGCCCTTGACCACTTCGGCGATATTGGTCTGGTACAGGCGGTAGTTGTTCTCCGATACGGCGTGCAGCAGCACGACCCGATTGATGTCGGCGGTATCGGTCACCCAACCCGCGCTGCTCATGAGCTGCATGAGCGTCTGCGCGGTCTGTATCGGATACTTGCCAGGCGCCTTCACCTCGCCGCCGATGAAGACCGTCAGATTGCCCGACTCCTGCAGGCTGACACTCACATCGACCCGGTTCTGGTAGATGCGGTCGAAAGCCTGCTGCAGTTCGGCACGAATCTCGTCGGTGGTCTTGCCTGCCGCAAGGAATTCGCCCGCTTCAGGCACGAAGATCCGGCCGGAAGGGCTGACCTTGAGCGGACCGTGGAAGTACTGCTGCCCGTCCGGCGCCAGCCGCGTATCGGCGGCCTTGCTCGACAACGGCGAGAACGAGGCATTCACCTCGATCCTGTTGTTGAACTCGGCGGATGCCGACTCGCTCAGCATGGCCGCGATCTGCGACGAAGTCTTGCCAAGTACCCGGAAAGAACCGAGACGCGGCAGCACCAGCACGCCGTCGCGGTCCACCGAATACAGTCCGGACACCTTGGGCAGATCTTCCAGACCCGACTTCTTGACGTTTACCGTGAAGCGCGGCTTCTTGAACATCGAACCGTACTCGAGCACGAGCGCAGCATTGAGTTCGCTCGGCGTCAGTCCGACCGCACGGATTTCGCGTCCGAGACGCGGCATCTGTATGTTGCCGTTGGGCAGCACACTGACTTCATTGATCTTGCCGGGTTCCTGATGGATTTCAAGCTCGATCAGGTCGCCCCGCGTGATGCGGTACTGCGTGTCGCGATAGCTCATCTCGACACGTACCTCGGTCGAGCGCTCCGCCTTGCGTTCGTCGTCCGAGCCCCAGTTCGGGAATACATCGACCTGCAGGACGTCGAGCGCGGCCAGACGGAATCCGAGTTCGCCTTGCGGCAATTCCGAACTGCCTTCCAGCGTCACGGTACGAAAGCTTTCCTCACCGGTGCCCACGGACACCCCGGTGTGCGAGGTAGCACAACCGGTCAGTGCAAACATGAGCGCAACGATTGCTGCGTATGGGTATTTCATTGTTATGGCCTGATTGTCCGAATGATTCGCCGGCCGGACTTCGCGCGCCTGGACGCGATCGCCCTGCCCTGCCGTTCTTTCCACACCTCTTGCGTCCTCCCGCCTGGAGGATCACCGATCACCTTGTTTACGGGAGACGCCTGTCAACCTTTATGGCGCCGGATTGAAGCGCCGGTCTTCAGACGACATCGAGTCGCCTGAATTCGCCGACGACACGGCACCCTCCACCACCCAGGCTTCAAGCGCATCGTCGATGGTCCGCACAAACTCTTCCCATCGATAGCGCTTCACGTGCTGCAGAGCCGCGGCTCCCATGGCAAGCAGGCGCTCGCGATCGGTCGCAAGCGCCGCGATCGAGCGGCTCCAGCCTGCGAGATCGTCAGGCTCGTGCAGGAATCCGGTGCTGCCGTCGATCACGCTTTCCAGCGGTCCGCCACGCGCGGTGGCGATGACCGGCTTTGCGTGCGCCATCGATTCGAGCGGCACGATGCCCCAGTCCTCGTTCAGCGGCGTGAACAGACAGAAGGCACAGCGTCGGTAGAGATCGTTCAGCTGTTCGTCATCGGGCGAAACGACAAATTCGACGCGACCTTCGCTGCCCGAGATCCGCTGCAGCTCTTCAAGGTAGACGCGACTCTTGCGATCGACGAACCCGGCCACCACCAGCTTCCACGGCGCCGGCAACCTGGCCATCAGGAAGGCTTCGATACCCTGCTGGATGTTCTTGGTCCACATGATGCGGCCAGGCAGCAGGATGAAGGGCTCATACCGGACATCGGGCGATGCCGACCACTCGATGCCGGGGTACGCCATGATCATGTCTTTTCCACCATCATGCAGCCCACCGGCGAGGATGCGATTGCGCACCTCGCGGCTCGTCGCGAAAACGCCGCGATAACGTCGCCAGGCCAGTCTATCGACGACCTTGAAGGTGTGACTGAAAAGGCTGAACGCCAGACGGCCGAGCAGACCCCTGTGGTTCTTCGCCATGCTCGAATAGACGGGATCGAACACCGGGCGCAGCGGCGTACTGCAGATATTGAACAGCGGCAACGCACGGTTACGGAAGGTGATCATGTCGCCGACACCGTCGCACCACACGACCAGACCTCTGACCTGGGGCTCCAGCGGAAGCCTTTGCAATGCGACGTTCAATACGCTGGTCAGAACCCCTTTGATGCTCCGGTTGACCGTTGTATGCCCGACCACCCGGACGTCCACATCGCGGAAGCCGGAAAAGGTGTTTTCCGGTTCGTAGTGCCCCGTATAAACGGTCCACTCATGCCGGCTTCGCGTCACAAGTTCGAGCAACGAACGTTCCAGGCCGCCGTGGAGATATATCCAGGGCTGATAGAGCGCAAACTTCACGAATGCCTCCGTTGGCGATTGACCACATCGGAATAGACCTGCTCCTGCAGACCCGCAATCTCGTCCCAGCGAAAACCGCGGGCGTGCTGATAGGCACGGGCCCCGAGATGCGCGGCTCTGTCCCGGTCCTGCCAGAGCGCGGCAACTTCCCGCGAAAGCGCTTCCACGTCGCCGGACCGCACCAGAATTCCGGCCTCTCCGCAGACCAGCTCGTTCAGGTGGTCGATATCGAATGCGATCACCGGACGCGCCGCCGCCATGGCCTCCAGTGCCGTGATGCCGAACGTTTCCTGACGCGACGGCATGACGAGGAAGCGGCATCCGCGAAGCATTTCGAGCTTGTCGCCATTTTCAAGACGACCCGGCAGTTCGACGAATTCCTGAAGACCGGCCGCTTCAATCCTCTCCCTCAACCAGGCCTCGCCTTGCCCCGCGCCAACGATCTTCAATGGAATTCTCAGTCCGCTTTCCCTGAGCTTCGTCCATGCATCGAGAAGCAGATCGAGGCCCTTGTGATGAATATCGAGCCGACCAAGAAACAAGGCGTAATCGCCATCGTTGGGCGTATTGCTGAAAGCGGCATCTCCTATTCCACAAGGAATTTTCCAGATCGATGCCTGCGGAATGAGTTCGCGGAAATAATTCCCCATACGGTCGGTCTGGACGATGAAGTTCCGGTATCTCGAAACCTTGGGAAGCGCTTTCATGATGCGGGAAAACGGCAGGTGGTATTTCCGTTCCCAATCGCCGAAGAAAAACCACTGGACGATCGAGACAACCGGCTTGCCGCTCCACCAGGGAGAAAGACAGAACCCCACCGGCGGTGTGAACTCCTCGACCACCAGGTCGTGCGGCGTGTTGCGGATCGCGACCGGCAGTGACGCCAGAAAACTCAGGTGATAGGACAGTCCGAGGCGTTCGGTTCCGGTACCCACACGGCGGTAGGTGACCCCCGCCTTGGTTTCGCGCCGTACACAACCAGGATAAGTCGCCGTAAACACCGTAATGTCATGACGAGGCGAAAGCCGCGAATTGATTTCAAAAGTCCTGACGGGCTGCCCGCCCCTCAGTGGATTCCCCAGATCATCCGTATCGGTGTGAACGATTCTCATTTTTCTCGATCAATCCAGTTCACCGGACGTATATCCGGCCCCTTGCACACCCGTTCCTGTTCCACCCTGTCTAATGACGGCCAAGAGACGACACCCTTTAGTCGCGACATCAATCCACCGCACAAAAAAAGCGTCGACGGCCCCACCATTGTGCGCTGCACCAATGAAGCACAAAAAAAGACCGCCCTGTCGCGATGCACACTGCAGAAGCGCATGCGGCAGGCCGGAGTGTCTTTACCCACGATATGCAACTCAAATCGTCCGCGAACGAAGCCCGCGTGTGGGGATGCCTTGTAATATATCGTAACGCAGATTTCGAGAAAATCTTATGAACGTTGACCGAAACGTGATGCATTTTTTGATTTTCAATGTAGACGAACGTCCCTTACGGCTCCGACGTGAAGCACCACAGGTGTGCGGCCAGACGCGAAGCCTGTCACGCGCTGACCGCTTTTTTTCCGGGCGATCCAGCCCACCTGTAACCAAGGCACGTCGATAATCGCGGCCTGTGATCCAGCAGACACACAACAGAAAGGAAAAACGATGTCCTTCCCGGCACCCGAAATCTTCAAGGCCTACGACATCCGCGGCATCGTGGACAAGACACTCACCGCCGATGCGGTGCGCGCCATCGGCCACGCGCTTGGCTCCGAAGCGGTCAAGCGCGGCCAGCGCACGATCGCGGTCGGCCGCGACGGCCGTCTTTCCGGCCCTGAACTGGCGGGCGCACTGGCCCAGGGCATCAATGCCGCCGGCGTCGACGTGCTGGACATCGGCTGCGTACCGACCCCGCTCTCCTACTTTGCGGCCTTCGATCTCGGTACCGACAGCGCGGTCAGTGTCACCGGCAGCCACAATCCGCCGGACTACAACGGCCTGAAGATGGTACTGGGCGGTCAGACGCTTTACGGCGACCTGATCCAGGACCTGCGCCGCCGCATCCTTGAGAACGACCTCGAGCATGGGCAGGGCACGACCCGCCGCGCCGACGTGCGCGACGCCTACATCGCCCGCGTCACCGGCGACGTGAAGCTCAAGCGCCGCATGAAGGTCGTGATCGACTGCGGCAACGGTGTGGCCGGCGACATCGCGCCGCGCCTGTTCGAAGCGATGGGCTGCGAAATCGTGCCGCTGTTCTGCGAAGTCGACGGCAATTTCCCCAACCACCACCCGGACCCGTCCAAGCCCGAAAACCTGGAAGACGTCATCCGCGTGCTCGCTGCCGGCGACGCCGAAATCGGCCTCGCGTTCGACGGCGACGGCGACCGCCTGGGCGTGGTCACCCGTGACGGCGAAATCATCTATCCCGACCGCCAGCTCATGCTGTTCGCGGCCGACGTGCTGTCGCGCCAGCCGGGCGCGCAGATCGTCTATGACGTCAAATGCACCCGCCTGCTGGCACCGTGGATCCGCGAACACGGCGGCGAACCGGTCATGTGGAACACCGGGCATGCGCTGATCAAGGCCAAGCTCAAGCAGAGCGGCGCCGCGCTGGCCGGCGAGATGAGCGGCCACATGTTCTTCAAGGAACGCTGGTTCGGCTTCGACGACGGCCTGTACGCCGCGGCCCGCCTGCTGGAGATCCTGTCCGGTTCTCCGGACGCCAACGCCGTGCTGAAGGCACTGCCCACAGCGACCTCGACACCGGAACTGAATCTCAAGATGAACGAGGGCGAGCCGCACGCACTGATCGCCGAGATGCAGGCGTCGGCACAGTTCGACGGCGCCCGCGAAATCATCAAGATCGACGGCCTGCGTGTCGAATACGCCGACGGCTTCGGCCTGATGCGTGCCTCGAACACCACGCCGGTCGTGGTACTGCGCTTCGAAGCGGACGATGCCGACGCACTCGAACGCATCCAGACCGATTTCCGCCGCGTGCTGCACGACGCCCGTCCCGAACTCGCGCTGCCTTTCTGAGAGTGCCCATCCGGCGGAGGGCGTCTGCACGGCAGTGCAGCCATGCAGGCGCGCCGCGCGCCTGACAGTGCGTACGGCCGCATGCGGCTCCGCGGCCTGGCGGAGACCGCCTGCACGTGTCGACTCCGGGCGAGGACAGTCGCTCGCCCGCCGCGATGCCGGGCTCCGTCAGCCATCGACCGGAGTGCCGGTTCCAAATATAGACTCAGGCATCCCTAAATGTCGCGGCCGGCATGCCGAAAACACCTCCATGCTTACCGCCGCGACAAACAGCATCTATGTCGGACGACAGCCCATCCTGGACCGGAAGGGTTCGTTGTACGCCTACGAACTTCTGTTCCGCGCGGGCTGTGTGGACCGGGCGGAGTTCTCGTGTGACCTGAGTGCAACGGCGCGGGTGATCACCACGGTCTTCAACGAACTGGGACTGGAGCGTGCGCTTGGCAACGCGTTCGGCTTCATCAACGTGAGCGAAAGCCTGCTCATGTCCGAGGCGATCGAACTGCTTCCGGCTGACAAGATCGTGATCGAACTGCTGGAGACCATCCAGCCAACCCCGGAAGTGATCGCACGGTCACGCGAACTTTGCCGCAAGGGCTTCCGGCTTGCGCTCGACGATGTGCTCGATCTCGACGACGCACTCAAGCCGCTGGTCGAGATTGCCTCCTTCATCAAGATCGATCTGCTCGGTATCGCACCCGAGGCCTTGCCCGATCTGGTGGAGCGCTTCAGGCCCTACCCGGCCAGGCTGCTGGCGGAGAAGGTCGACAACGCGGATCAGGCCAGACACTGTCGGGAACTGGGCTTCCACTACTTCCAGGGCTACTTCTTCGCCCGCCCCAGCGTACTGAGCACGCGCTCGCTGACGGCGGGAGAAACCGCGCTGTTCCGCCTGCTCAGTCTTGTCATGGCCGACGTCGACACCGCTGAAATGGAGCCGCTGATCAAGCACGAACCGGCTCTGCTGGTGAACCTGATGCGGATATCGAATTCCATCGGCAACGGAAGCAATCGCCGGATCTCGACCGCCAGAGAGGCGATCACCCTGCTCGGTCGCCGTCAGCTGCAACGCTGGCTGCAACTGTTGCTGTTCTGCGCGCAGAGCGACGGCAGCGCGCCCACACCGATGCTGAACATGGCGGCAACCCGCGCACGCACGATGGAACTGCTGGTCGAGGAAATGAACTTCCGCAGCACGCCCGACCGTGCCTTCCTCGTCGGCATCCTGTCGCTGATGCCGGCCTTGCTCGGCGTGGCCATGGATGAAGTGCTGTCGACGCTGGCAGTCGTTCCGGAAATCCGCAACGCGTTGACGCGGGGCGACGGCGAACTGGGCACGTTGCTTGGACTGCTTGATCTTTGGGAACGCGGGCAGGCGGCGGAGTTCGCACGGCTCATCGAATCCCTTCCACCCCTGACGGTCGAGGACTTCAACCGGATAGTGGCCGACGCCATGAGCTGGGCTGCCAGCCTTGGTACTTGATGAAACAACCGTTTGCTCGAAGGAGGACTTCCAGCCATGTCGCTCACCCCATCTCATGCGATCGAGCGCCTTTTTGCGGCAGCCGGTCAGCTCCCGTTCATTCCCCGCGTAGTACAGAAGCTGATCGCGTCACTGAAGGATGAAGAGGCCGATCTGATACCGCTGATCGCCGACATCCGGACCGACCCGACCATTTCCGCGCGCGTCCTCCGCCTGGCCAACTCGGGCTACTACGGCACCCGCCGGAGTGTCGGATCGATCGACGACGCGGTGACCTTGATCGGCACGCGTGCGCTGCGCACACTGGTCATATCGGCCGGTGTCAGCGCGGCATTTCCACGGGTACCGGGCGTGGACCTCAACGCCTTCTGGCGACACGCCACGCTGATGGCCAATCTGTGTTCGACGCTGGCACGACGCGCCGGAGAAAACGCAGAATTCGCCTACAGCGCGGGCCTCATGCACCGCGTCGGGCAACTCATGATCCACATCGCTTTCCCGCGCATCGCGGAGGAACTGGCACGCGACTGCCGCGATCTGTCGGTGAGCGAACGTGCGGCTGCCGAACAACTCAAGCTCCACACGAACCACTGCGAAGTGGGGGCCGAACTGGCAATGCGCTGGAACTTCCCCGAAGGCATCGCGCAAGCGCTTCAGCACTACTGCCATCCGCAATCGAAGGAAGCCGGGCGCCTGGCCGCCATCACGTACTTGTCGGTACAGATTGCGTTCGCGATAGAGGATGGCCGCTCGCCGGCCGATACCCTGCAGCAACTCAAACCTGAAGAATGCGAGGCCTGCGGACTGGAGCGTGACACGCTGTTCGACGACATTGCTCGCTGCGCAGAACAGGCAGGCTGCGCCGAAGCCGCTGCTTGAACCGCTGCCGGCCGGAAAAGCCCTTCCTTGACGGCCGGCTTCTCTCAGCGCATTTTCGGATTGAGCGTGCCGCGGTTGTAGTCCTTGTCTCCAGGCAGGATCGTGCGGGTGCCGAACCAGCCACCCTGCGCCCCTTCCGGCCGCAGGTGGTTCTGCGGCCAGGTGTCGGCCACCTTCTTCGCCTCGGCCTGCTTCGCCTGATCGACGAAACGCCAGCGGCCGTCCGGCATCAGTTCGACCTTCTCGCCGGCGGCGGTGGTCGCCTCGATCACCGCGCCCTCGCCGGCCAGCGCGCCGGCCGACGCCAGCACCATCAGCAACGCCGCACAGATCTTCATCCGAGTTTTCCTTCCACCCATTTGCCGACACCGGCCAGCGCCGCCGGCAGGTTTTCCGGCTGAGTGCCGCCCGCCTGCGCCATGTCCGGCTTGCCGCCGCCCTTGCCGCCGACCTGCGCGGCGACGAAATTGACCAGTTCGCCCGCCTTCACCTTCGCCGTCAGATCCGGCGTGACCCCGGCGATCAGGCTCACCTTGCCGTCGTTCACCGCGGCCAGCACGATGGCCGCCGAGCCGAGCTTGTCGCGCAGCTTGTCCAGCGTTTCGCGCAGCGCCGGCACATCGGCACCTTCCATCACCGCGGCCAGCACCCTGGCGCCGCCCACCGCCACCGCCTGCGCGGCCAGTTCGTCGCCCTGGCTGGCGGCGAGCTTGCTCTTCAGGCGGGCGATCTCCTTTTCCAGCGCGCGCACGTTGTCGATCACCTGGGCGATCTTGGCCGGCAGTTCGTTGGCCGGCGCCTTGAACGCGGCGGCCGCTTCCGACACCAGCCTGTCCTGACGCTGCACGAAAGCCACCGCGTTCTCGCCGGTGATCGCCTCGACGCGGCGGACGCCGGCGGCCACACCGGCTTCGACCGTGATCTTGAACAGGCCGATGTCGCCGGTGCGCGCGACGTGGGTGCCGCCGCACAGTTCGCGCGACGAACCGATGTCGAGCACGCGCACTTCGTCGCCGTACTTCTCGCCGAACAGCATCATGGCGCCCGACTTCTGCGCGTCCTCGATGCCCATCACGCGCGCCTGGGTGGCGGCGTTGGCAAGGATTTCGGCATTGACGATGCGCTCGACGCGGCCGATTTCGTCGTCGCTCATCGGCGCGGTATGCACGAAGTCGAAGCGGGTCTTGTCGGCGTCGACCAGCGAGCCCTTCTGCTGCACGTGGTCGCCGAGCACCTCGCGCAGCGCCTTGTGCATCAGATGGGTGACCGAGTGGTTGCGCGCGGTGGCGGCGCGGGCGCGCACATCGACGCGCGCGCTCACGCTGTCGCCGACCGCGATGCGGCCGGTGCCGACGACACCGTGGTGGCCGAACACCGCGGCCTGTATCTTCAGCGTGTCCTCGACCTTGAATATGCCCTGCGCCGCGCGCAACTCGCCGCGGTCGCCGACCTGGCCGCCGGATTCGGCGTAGAACGGCGTCTCGTCGAGCACGACGACACCCAGTTCGCCCTCGTGCAGTTCATTGACCGGCGCGCCGTCGCGGTACAGCGCGACCACCCTGCCCGCCGCTTCCAGCGTGTCGTAGCCACGGAAGGTGGTCTGCACGCCGTCGTATTCCAGCGCGGTCGCCATCTTGAACTTGCCGGCCGCGCGCGCCAGTTCCTTCTGCCGCGCCATCGCGGCGTCGAAGCCTTCGGTGTCCACCGTCACGCCGCGCTCGCGGCAGATGTCGGCGGTCAGGTCGAGCGGGAAGCCGTAGGTGTCGTGCAGCTTGAACGCGGTCTCGCCATCGAGCGCGGCGCCCTGCGCCAGCGCGGCCAGCGCCGATTCGAGGATGTCCATGCCGTTGGCGATGGTGGCGAAGAAGCGCTCCTCCTCCTGTCGCAGCACGTCCATCACCTTCTGCTGCGCCGCCGCCAGATCCGGGTAGGCGGCGCCCATCTGCGCCACCAGGTCCGGCACCATGCGGTGGAAGAAGGCGGCGCGCGCGCCCAGCTTGTAGCCGTGGCGGATGGCGCGGCGGATGATGCGGCGGAGCACGTAGCCGCGGCCCTCGTTGCCGGGGATGACACCGTCGGAGATCAGGAAGGAACAGGCGCGGATGTGGTCGGCCAGCACCTTCAGCGACGGCGTGTCGAGGTCGGTGGTCTGCGTTTCGCGCGCGGCAGCGGCGATCAGCGCGACGAACAGGTCGATCTCGTAATTGCTGTGCACGCCCTGCAGCACGGCGGCGATGCGCTCCAGACCCATGCCGGTATCCACGCTGGGCTTGGGCAGCGGATGCAGCACGGCCGCCCCGGATTTTTCATCGATCTGGCGGTTGTACTGCATGAACACGTTGTTCCAGATTTCGATGAAACGGTCGCCGTCCTCGTCCGGCGAGCCCGGCGGGCCGCCCGGAATGTCGGCGCCGTGGTCGTAGAAGATTTCGGTACACGGGCCGCAGGGGCCGGTGTCGCCCATCATCCAGAAATTGTCGGAGGCGTAGCGCGCGCCCTTGTTGTCGCCGATGCGCACCACCTTGTCGGCCGGTACGCCCACTTCCTTGGTCCAGATGTCGAAGGCCTCGTCGTCTTCGGCATACACCGTGACCATGAGCTTGTCCTTCGGAAGCTTGAACACTTCGGTCAGCAGTTCCCACGCGAACGCGATCGCGTCGCGCTTGAAGTAGTCGCCGAAGCTGAAGTTGCCCAGCATTTCGAAGAAGGTGTGGTGGCGCGCGGTGTAGCCGACGTTTTCCAGATCGTTGTGCTTGCCGCCGGCGCGCACGCATTTCTGCGAGGTCGTGGCGCGGTTGTAGCTGCGCTTGTCGAAGCCCAGGAACACGTCCTTGAACTGGTTCATGCCGGCGTTGGTAAACAGCAGCGTCGGGTCTTCGTGCGGTACGAGCGAACTGGAGGCCACGATCTGGTGACCCTTGGACGCGAAGTAATTCAGGAAGGCGGAGCGGATTTCGGCGCTGTTCATGGTCTGCAATCTGGAAACGTGAGGGCGCTACACTGCGCCGAAAATAGCCGCGGATTCTAACATTCCGGCCGGTTTGCAGCCGCAGCGCAGCATGCCGGTCTTCGGAGGGAAAGGCATGACCTACATCCTTGCACTGGACCAGGGCACAACCAGTTCGCGCGCCCTGGTGTTCGACCTCGCCGGCCAGGTCGTCGCGATGGCGCAGCGCGAGCTGACGCAGAGCTATCCGCAGCCCGGCTGGGTCGAGCACGACGCGCAGCGCGTCTGGATCGACACGCTGGCGTGCGCACACGAGGCATTGCTGCGCGCCGCCGTGAAGGCGGAGGAACTGGCGGCCATTGGCATCACCAACCAGCGCGAGACAGTGCTGCTGTGGGAGCGGGCGACCGGCATCCCGCTGGCGCCGGCCATTGTCTGGCAGGACCGGCGGACCGTCGATGCTTGCGAGCGTCTGCGCGCGGAAGGTCACGAGGATTTCGTGCGCGGCCGTACCGGTCTGGTGCTCGACCCCTATTTCTCGGCGAGCAAGATCGCATGGCTGCTCGACCACATACCGGGCGCGCGCGAACGGGCGGGGCGCGGCGAGCTGGCCTGCGGCACCATCGACAGCTGGCTCGTATGGCAACTGACCGGCGGCGCCCGTCACATCACCGACCTCAGCAACGCATGCCGCACGCAGCTGCTGGACATCCACACCGGTCGCTGGGACACCGATCTGCTGGCACTTTTCGACGTGCCGCCGGCCTTGCTGCCCGAAGTCGTGCCATCCAGCGGCGCGCTGGCGCACACCGACCCGGCACTGTTCGGGCGCGCCATCGCCATAACGGGCATCGCCGGCGACCAGCAGGCTGCGCTGTTCGGTCAGGGCTGTACCACTCCCGGCCTGGCCAAGAACACCTATGGCACCGGCTGTTTCATGCTCATGCACACGGGCCGCCAGCCCATGACTTCGAAGCACGGCCTGCTCACCACCTGCGCCGCCCATGCCGGTGAAACGATCGAATACGCACTGGAAGGCAGCGTCTTCGTGTCCGGCGCTCTGGTGCAGTGGCTGCGCGACGGTCTGGGCCTGATTGCGCGCGCTGCCGACATCGAGGCAATGGCGGCCAGCGTGCCGGACAGCGGCGGTCTGATCATAGTGCCCGCCTTCACCGGACTGGGCGCTCCGCACTGGTCGGCGGATGCCCGCGGCAGCATGCTCGGCCTCAGCCGGGGCACGACACGGGCCCACATCGCACGAGCCACGCTGGAAGCCATCGCGCTGCAGACGCTCGACGTGATGCACGCCATGGAAGCCGACGCGGGCGCGCCGCTGCGCGAACTGCGGGTCGATGGCGGCGGAACCGCCAACGCGCTGCTGATGCAGATGCAGGCCGATCTGCTCGGCTGCCCTGTGTGCGTGGCACCGACAGCGGAAACCACGGCACTCGGAGCGGCGCTGCTCGCGGCCCGGGGGTGCGCTGTCGACATGCAGGCACCGACGTCCGCCAATCGCGAATTCAGGCCGAGCGACGACACGCTGCGCGAGCGCTTGCTGCCGCGCTGGCAGGCGGCCGTGTCGGCAACGCTCGCCTTCGCAAGCGCCCGCTGAGCATCACGGCTCGGGCGCGGTGTCGCCCCCCATGCCCCACTTCATCGCCAGGCGCACCAGTTCGATGTCGGTGCGGGTGCCCAGCTTGGCCTTGATCTGGTAGTGCGTGTTCTGGGCGGTCTTCGGGCTGATGTGCAGTGTCTGGCCGATTTCCTCCGGCGTGCGGCCCTCCAGCAGCAGGCGCAGCACCTCGAATTCGCGCGGCGACAGCGCATCGAGCGGATTGTCGGCATCGTTGAGCAGCGCCATCGCCAGATCCGGCGCGATATCCGGACTGAGTACGCGTCTGCGGGCAGCCACCTGATACACCGCATCGATCAGCACGTCGGGCGCGCAGCTCTTGGTGACGTAACCCAGCGCACCGGCGCGCATTGCCTGCGACGCGAACAGCGGGTCGCGATGCATGCTGAATACCAGGATGCGCGCCCGCGGGTCGCGTTGCATCAGACGTCTCACCAGTTCCACGCCTCCCATGTCGGGCAGACCCAGATCGAGCACCACGACGTCCGGCAGTACCTGGCGGAAAGCGGCGAGCGCCTCGCTGGCGGTCGCCGCCTCCGCCTCGATGCGCAGGTCGGGCCGGCGTTCCAGCAGGCGCCGGTAACCTTCGCGCACGACCGCGTGATCATCCACCAGCAGCAGCCGGATCATGTCGGCACCTCCGCGCAATCCGCGTCGGACATGGGCCGCCCGGCATCGGCCGGCACCACGACCTCGACCCTGAGACCGCCTTCCGGGCGCGGCGCCAGCGTGAGCCGGCCTCCGAGTGCGAGCACACGCTCGCGCATGCCGAGCACCCCCAATCCACCCTCGAAGGTCGCTTCCGCGGCGTGGCGACCATCGTCGTCGACCACCAGCCGGACTTCACCGCCATCGCAGTGCAGGGCGACCGCGATCGCGCTGGCGCCAGCATGCTTCTGCGCGTTGGTCAGACTCTCCTGCACGATGCGATAGAGGCTTACGTTGAGATTGTCGGCCAGTGCCGTGAGGTCGCCCCGAATCTGCAGTGTATGACGACAGCGGCCGTGGCTGCTCCGGTTGCGACTGTCGATCAGCTGTTCGAGCGTGGCCGCCAGCCCGAATGCTTCCAGGCCGACCGGCCGCAGTTCGCGCAGGATGAGCTGCAGGACTTCCATCATGTGGGCGGCGATGCGGGAGATCGCCTCGGCACTCGGCGTGAGTTCCGGTAGCCGGCCGTCCGCGAGTTCGCGCACATAGGCCGCCTCGGCCTGTATCGAGGTCAGACACTGTCCCAGTTCGTCGTGCAGTTCGCGCGCCAGCCGTCGCCGCTCTTCCTCGCGCACGTCGAGAAGGCGCCTCGCGAGCCTGCGCTGCTCGTCCATGGTTCGCGCCAGTTGCCCGGCCAGATGATTGAACACTTCGCCGATACGCTGCAGTTCGATCAGTTCGAACGACGGCAGGCGAACCGACAGATCGCCGGATTCCATCCGGCCAAGACCGCGCAGAATGTCGTCTGCCGGACCCAGCACGCGGCGCACCGGAAGATAGACCAGCACGTTGAGCAGCAGCACGCCGGCAGTGATCAACAGCAGGTTGCGGATGTCGGTACCGGCGGTCTGGGCGACACTGTCGAAATTCGGTGTGACCTGGAGTTCGCCCACCTTGATGCCCGGGTACTTCCCGACCGGACCGGTATAGCGCGCGTCTTCGCCGACCAGACGCCGCATCAGCGATGCCGGCAACCACACCGGCGCCACCGCATCGCCAAAGCAGCGCTGAACCACCGGGCGGGTATAGATGTCGGTGACCTCGGCGCAGAAGTGCACCAGTCGGCCGATGCCTTCGAGACCGCTCAGTTCGATACCGTGCAGGTCGCGCACGAAGGGAGGCGTCGCGCGCGATATCTCGCTTTCGATCAGTTGCTTCATCGTGCCACCCGTGCGCGGAATGTCCGCGCGGAGCCGGTCACGGGTCTGTTTGAGCGTCACCGCGATCGCGCACACGAAAAGCGCGAGCGCGAACAGGGTGATGCGCGTGAGCAGGATGCGTTTGAGGTCTACGCGTTTCATCGGCGAAAGTCGGGTCGGTCGGCTATGGGCGCATCATCCGGAAAACCTCGGCTGACCGCTTGTCGTGATGCTGGATGCTCTGCCCATCGGGAAGCCAGCGGATTGCATCGCCCCCTGCGGGCGAGACCGCTTCGGCGCCGCGAGCATGTACGCGGCCGGCCAGGCACCCGACCGCGTCGCTCGTGGCTTCAGGACACCACCTGCTCTGCCCCTGCCGGTCATGTCCACAACCTCCGTCAAGCGAGGTGTCCGCGATCATAGGGGGTCGACGGTCGCAGCACGACAGGCAATTTGACTGGCCGGGAGGCCGCCATTCACCGCTATCGTGCGGGCGGCTGCTCAAGCGGATTTCCCTGCCCCTCTCTGTCCGGACTTCATCGATGATCCTTTCCACGCGCCTGCATGCCCTCTCCGCAGCCCTGTTTGCCGTCTGCCTGCTCGCCAGCCCGGCCGGCGAAGCACGCGATCTCGCCGACGTCCTGTCCAGCGGCCAGTTGCGGGTCGGCGTCTACAGGGACTTCCCGCCCTATGCCGACAAGGATGCGGGCATAGACGTCGAGCTCGCCCACGCGCTCGCCGGAAAGCTGGGCGTCAAGGCCGACGTGCGCAGTTACGACGCCGACGAGAACATGGACGACGACCTGCGCAACATCGTCTGGAAGGGCACCGTGCTGGGCCCGGCGGTGTCCGACGTGATGATGCATGTGCCGGTCGACGCGACCATGAGCCGACGCAATCCGCAGGTACGCATCTTCGGCGCCTATCACCGGGAAACGATGGCCGCCCTGCGGTCGACGGAAATGCTGCACCGGATGGATACGCTGGCCGACATCGAGCGCCAGCCCCTGGGTGTCGAGAACGAATCCATCATGTCGATCTCGCTGTTGTCGGCCGACGGCGGACGGCTGCGCGCGCAGGTACAGCACTTCCGCTCGATGGACGAAGCGCGCGCCGCACTTGAAGCGGGGCAGATCGCTGCCTTCCTCGGGATGCGCAGCCAGGTCGAGCCGATGATGGCCGCCACCGGCCGGCGTTACACGATGAGCATGCCACCCGCCCTGCCCGGCCTGCCGCAGGCCGGATGGGCGCTGGGACTGGCCGTGGGCGCGGACGACGCGGCACTGGAAAAGGCCTTGCAGGACGCACTTGGCGCACTGGAACAGGACGGTACGCTCGATCGCATCTTCCAGCGGCATGCCGTCACCCGCATGCCGCCACTGTGAGTGGTCAGCGAGGCAGTTCGAGGCGATCGGTGAAGAGCCCGCTGACGCCGGCGGCGATCAGCCCCGCGGCGCGCGCCGCATCGTTCACCGTGTAGCACAGCAGCGGTACGCCGGCAGCAACGATGCCGTGCAGGCAGGACTCGTCCAGCCGCCGGTGATCGCAGTGCAACGACACCGCCTCATGCCGTGCCATCCGTTCGCGCCAATCCGCCGGCACCTGCTCGAACAGCAGTCCGCGAGGCAGGTGGGGCGCGGTGCGGCGCGCCTGTTCGAGCGCGCAGGAATCGAAGGAGGACAGCAGCGGTGGCCGTCGCCCGACCGGCCAGCGCCCGGCAACGCGAAGCGCCACCTGTTCCGCCGTCTCCCGTTCGAATCCGCGCGCCGGCTTGATTTCGATGTTGGCGTCGAGATCGAGCGCGAGCAACAGATCGAGCGCTTCGTCCAGCGTGGGGATGCGCTCGCCGGCAAAGCCCGGACCGTGCCAGGACCCGGCGTCAAGCGCGCGCAAAGCGGCGCTGTCATGCGCGCAGACTTGTCCGCGTCCGTCGGTGGTGCGCTCCAGCGTCTCGTCGTGAATGAGCACCGGCACGCCGTCGCGGCTCAGCATGACGTCGAATTCGACCATGCGGAACCCGGCCGCGGCGCCACAGCGGATGGCGGCCAGCGTGTTCTCCGGCGCGCTGCTGCCACCACCGCGGTGGGCGATCCACAACGGCCACGGCCAGGGCTTCATGAGGCGCCGAGCAGTTCGCGCGCCTCGCGCGCAACCTTGTCGTCGCTCAGCCAGGCGATGGCGGACAGCAGCTCGATGGACTGACCACGGGCCACCCCTTCCTTCACCCAGTTCTCGATCGCGCGCACACGCGCCGCGTCGTCAAGCGCGAGCAGCCTGAGCAGCGGCTCGCGGACCGACGCGTCTTCGCGGGCGGTGCGTATCAGCAGGACAAGCTGTTCGCTGTCGCACATGGCGCCCCCCTCTGCACAGCCGTGTCGAGCGCCGCCTTGGCCGGCTTGCGGTCGCCCCAGAGCGCTTCCAGTTCCTCGTCCAGTGCCTGCATCACGCGCGGGTTGCTGCCGGCCACGCTGGACGCGGTGTCGGGTGCCGAAGTGCCGCCGCGCCCGGCCAGCTGACGCAGCGCCACGCGCACCACACCGTCGACCGTAGGCGCATCCACCGGGCTGAGCGCCACCATGCCGGCACGGTTCAGCGGCGCGAAGCCGGTGTCCAGCGCCCACTGCGCCTGGCGTTCGGGGTCGAGCACGAAGGTCACGAAGCGCGCGATGGTCTGCGCCTCGCTCGCACTGCGGCCGGCGGATATCCACAGCGAAGCGCCGTCGGCCAGTGTGTGGCCGGTTCGCGCGTTGTAGATGTCATCGTGGAAAGGCAGCGGTGCGACGCCGACCTCGAACCGTGCATCGCGCTTGATCGCCGGCCAGGACGAGGACATCGCGGTCAGCACCTGGCACTGGCCACCGGAAAACATGGGCACCGCCTCGTCGCCGCGGCCAAAGATGTGCAGATAGCGGCTCTTGTACCAGGACGACATGAGCGCCAGATGCTTGACCTGCACCAGTCCGTTGAAAGCCAGCTGCTCGCCCGGATTCGGTCCCTTTTTTCCGGCCAGCTTGCGGGCAAAGGGCTCGTTGTGCCAGGTGCTCATGTTCTCGACATGGATGAGCGCCGGGCGCGCGCTGGTATAGGGGCAGGCGTAGCCCGCGTCGCGCAGCTGGCCGAGCGCCGACTGCAGCGTGAGCCAGTGGCCGGGCGGAAGGTCGGGGTCGAGCCCGACGCGCTTGAAGGCCTCCTTGTTGAAGAACATGACCGGTGTGGCCAGCCCGATCGGCAAGGCGCCAAGACGGCCCTTGCCGTCGTTGAGCCAGGGCGGCATCGGCGCCGGCATGCGAGCACTGGCGAACTTCTCCTTTCCTTTCGCCATCACTTCGGTCAGCGGCATGAAGCGAGGCTTGCCTTCAAGGAATTCCGCGCGGCCGGCGGCGTCGAGTACCAGCATGGCGGGCAGTGTGCCCTCCTTCCAGCTGCGCGCGGTCAGCACGATGCTCCGTGACGACCGGCCGCTCTCGTTGAAGGCGTCGACCAGCTTCTGCAGCGCAGCCGCGGTGCTTTCGTCGAGCGCATGCGCCAGTTCGAGAGGTTCGGCCGGTTTCGCGGCGGCTGGCGCCGATTTCTTCACTGCGCTGGCCGCCGGCTTGCGCACCGGCGGCGTCTTCGCGTCCTGCGCGAGCAGGGCGAACGGAAAAGCGAGAACGCCGGCCGCGATCAGTGCGGCTAACGGTCTGGTGTTCATCCGGGAATCTCCTTGGTTGCCATCGCTGGCGATTGCGTCGTCATGTCAGGGTGCGGGGTGGGTATAGCGCAGATGGATGGCCTCGACTCCGGCCGCGAGTTCGTCCGGCCAGCCCACCGACCACGCATCGATATTTTCCTGCAACTGGAGCGCCGACGTCACCCCTACGAGCGTGCTCGCAACAGTGCTCCGCCGATAGCAGAAAGACAGCGCGAGCTGCGTCGGCGTCAGGCCGTGCTCGCGGGCCAGCGCGGCATAGGCGCGCGAGGCCGGCTCGACATTGGTCTTGACATAGCGCTGACCGAACTGCGGAAAGGCAGTGATGCGCCCTGCCGCCTTCGAGTCCGCGACATACTTGCCGCTCAGATGGCCGAAACCCAGCGGCGAATAGGCCAGCAGCGACACCTGCTCGCGGACGCAGATTTCCGACAATCCCTGATCGAAGGTGCGGTTCATCAGGTGATAGGCATTCTGGATGCTCACGACACGTGGCAGGCCTTCGTCGGCGAGGCGCAGACAGGTCATGAGCCCCCACGGGGTCTCATTCGACACACCCACATGCCGCACCTTGCCCTCGGCAATCAGTGCCTCCATCACCTCGAGCTGGCTGCGCAGCGATGCCGACTCGCGCTCGGCTGCCGGATCGTACTCGTACTGACCGAACATCGGCACATTGCGCGCCGGCCAGTGGATCTGGTAGAGGTCGATGAAGTCGGTGCCGAGCCGACGCAGCGACCCTTCGACCGCCTCGCGGATGTTCGCTTCGTCCAGCGCAAGCGGGCCACCGCGTATCCACGTCAGGCTGCGCGCCGGCCCGGCCACCTTGCTGGCCACGATCACCTTGTCGCGCGGTTTGCGCGCCAGCCAGCGGCCCACGATGCGCTCGGTCTCGCCAAAGGTTTCGGCGCGCGCCGGGACCGGGTACATTTCGGCCGCGTCGAGCAGATCGATGCCGGCCTCGAACGCCTGATCCATCAGCGAGTGAGCGGTACGCTCATCGACCTGCTGGCCGAAGGTCATGGTGCCAAGACCGATGGCCGGTACTTCGAGCGCGGAGCGCCCGAGGCGGCGCCGCGCGATATCCTTGCTGTCCATTTCCCTGCCTGTCGTGACGTGCATGCTGTGGATCGAAGCCCAGACATGTACCACAGACCACGCCGACAGACCTCGATTCCCGCCGATCGGAAACACCTTGAAAACCAATCTGCACGGCCTGCTGCTCTACTGCCGCCCCGGCTTCGAACGCGAATGCGCCCAGGAAATCGCCGACCGCTGCGGCGAAGCCGGTCATCTGATCGAAGTCCAGGCTGAAGCCGGCAGCGGCCGGGTCGACGCGCGTGCCGAAGGCGGCGCACTGTGGGCACTCACCCGCGTCCTTCGCTGGCAGGACCTCTGTTTCGCGCGACAGCTGCTGTGGTCCGGCCGCACGGTCGAGGGCATGAGCCCGGGCGACCGCGTGACGCCGGTGGTCGAGGCGGCACGCGCGCTGTGCGACGGCTACAGCGATTTCCTGATCGAAACACCGGACACCGATCAGGCGAAATCGCTGTCGTCGATGACGAAAAAGCTCGAACCCCACATGAACAAGGCGCTGGAAGAGGCCGGCGCCTTCAGCGACGAACCGGGCGCGCCTCGCCTGCACGTACTGTTTGCGGCCACCGACCGCGCCACCGTTGCACTGAGCTGGCCCGGCCGGCGCAGCGAATGGCTCAACGGCATTCCGCGGCTGCGCATGCCGCGCGAAGCGCCGTCGCGGTCGACGCTGAAACTGGCCGAAGCTTTCCACACCCTGCTGTCCGAAGACGAACAGGAGCGCCTGCTCAAGCCGGGCATGAGCGCGGTCGACCTCGGCGCTGCACCGGGCGGGTGGACCTGGCAACTGGTGTCGCGACACATATCGGTGACGGCGGTCGACAATGGCCGCATGAGTCCGGAACTGCTTGAAACCGGACTGGTGGTGCACAAGCGCGAGGACGGTTTCCGGTTCGTGCCGCGCAAACCGGTGGACTGGCTGGTGTGCGACATGGTCGAACAACCGCGCCGCGTCGCCGCACTGGCCGCGCGCTGGGTAGCTCAGGGTCTGTGCCAGCACGCGCTGTTCAACCTCAAGCTGCCGATGAAGCGGCGCTACGACGAACTGCAGATCTGCAGCGACCTGATCGGCGAAGCGCTGGAACCGGTCGACAAGAAACATGAACTGCGCTGCCGCCAGCTCTATCACGATCGCGAGGAAGTCACCTGTTACCTCGGTGTGCCGGGCAAGTCCGGCGGCGGTCGCAAACGCAAAGGCTGACGCGGGCAGCACGTACCGGGTGCCACGACGCGGGCGGACCTGCGGCGGCAATGCGGCCCCTGCCGGCAGAGCCGGCCCGACACAGGGCCGGGCGCCCGAACCGCCTGCGCCTCGCGGGCACGGTGCGCATGGCAAGAACGTGAAGAGCGTGGCCTACACGGACGTGCTCGTCCGGCAGGTCCCGCACGCCGGGACGGTCATTCCGGCCGTGGCGCAGGCACGGCACGACAGTCCCGTTCCGGCACCTGTCGCACCGCGCGACCCCGGGTTCGCCCGGCGCGCGTCGTTGAAGGGCGACTGACATTGGATGGCGGACGGCCAACATCTAGACGAAGTCTAAAACAGAGAAAATCGCCAAGGCGATGCCCCATCGCGCGACGAGAATCGCGTCGTGCTGCATCTCCGTTCCTTCGCTTGACCTTGTACTGACAATCTCAGCGGCAACCCTCCTGCGCAGGGGTGCCTCGATGCGAAGAGAAGGTCCGTGAAGCCCGCATTTCCGGAATGAGGACCTCGTCCGGTGCCGCGCGCAGCACCCGTTGCCCGGGCCACGCTGTTGCCGGGGCGCATGCCAGACCGCCGCCGGACTTTCCTGCGGTGATCGCAAACTGAGGAGAGCGATGTGAATACGAGAGACCCCGGAGCAGGCAAATGCCCGGTCATGCACGGTGGCGCCACCACCACCGCAGTCAATGTGATGGAGTGGTGGCCCAGGGCATTGAACCTCGACATCCTGCACCAGCACGACCGCAAGACCCATCCGATGGGTGAAGGCTTCAACTATCGGGAAGAGGTGAAGAAGCTCGATTTCGCCGCGCTCAGGAAGGACGTGACCGCGCTGATGACCGACAGTCAGGACTGGTGGCCCGCCGACTGGGGTCACTACGGCGGCCTGATGATACGCATGGCCTGGCACGCCGCCGGCACCTACCGCGTCGCCGACGGCCGCGGCGGCGGCGGTACCGGCAACCAGCGCTTCGCGCCGCTCAACTCGTGGCCGGACAACGGCAATCTCGACAAGGCCCGCCGCCTGCTGTGGCCGATCAAGAAAAAGTACGGCAACAAGCTGTCCTGGGCCGACCTCATCCTGTATGCCGGCACCGTGGCCTATGAGTCCATGGGGCTGAAGACCTGCGGCTTCGCCTTTGGTCGCGAAGACATCTGGCATCCGGAAAAGGACATCTACTGGGGTTCGGAGAAGGAGTGGCTGGCCAAGTCGGACAACCCGCACAGCCGCTATTCCGGCGAGCGCGACCTCGACAATCCACTGGCGGCGGTGATGATGGGTCTGATCTACGTGAACCCGGAGGGCGTTGACGGCGTACCCGATCCGCTGAAGACCGCGCACGACGTGCGCATCACCTTCGCCCGCATGGCGATGGACGACGAAGAAACCGTGGCGCTCACCGCTGGCGGCCACACGGTCGGCAAGGCGCACGGCAATGGCGATGCCTCTCTGCTCGGCCCCGCGCCCGAAGGCGCACCGATCGAGGAACAGGGCTTGGGCTGGATGAACCACACCGCCCGCGGCGTCGGCAACCAGGCGGTCACCAGCGGCCTCGAAGGCGCCTGGACCGCCCACCCGACCAAGTGGGACGACGGCTACTTCAAGCTGCTGCTCGGCTACGAGTGGGAACTCAAGAAAAGCCCGGCCGGCGCCTGGCAGTGGGAACCGATCGGCATCCGCGAAGAGGACAAGCCGGTCGACGCGGAAAACCCCTCGGTGCGCCACAACCCCATCATGACCGACGCCGACATGGCGATGAAGATGGACCCGGCCTACCGGAAGATTTCCGAGCGCTTCCACGCCGACCCGGCCTGCTTCAGCGAAGTGTTCGCGCGCGCCTGGTTCAAGCTCACCCACCGCGACATGGGACCGAAAACCCGCTACATCGGTCCGGAAGTGCCAGGCGAAGACCTGATCTGGCAGGACCCGGTACCCGCCGGTCGCACGGACTGCGACGTCGCCGCGGTGAAGGCGAAGATCGCCGCCGCAGGCCTGAGCATCGGCGAAATGGTGGCCACCGCCTGGGACAGCGCACGTACCTTCCGCGGCTCGGACATGCGCGGCGGTGCCAACGGCGCGCGCATCCGGCTTGCGCCGCAGAGGGACTGGGAAGCCAACGAACCGGCCCGCCTGGCCAAGGTACTGCCGGTGTACGAGCGCATCGCTGCCGAGACCGGCGCCAGCGTGGCCGACGTCATCGTGCTTGCCGGCAATGTCGGTATCGAACAGGCGATCAAGGCTGCCGGCTTCGACGTCACCGTGCCGTTCGCACCGGGCCGTGGCGACGCCAGCCAGGCGCAGACCGACGCCGGATCGTTCGAAGTGCTGGAACCAGCCGCCGACGGCTACCGCAACTGGCAGCCTCGCGACTACGTCGTCACACCGGAAGAACTGCTGCTCGACCGCACCCAGCTCCTCGGCCTCACTGCCCCTGAAATGACCGCACTGATCGGTGGCCTGCGCGTGCTGGGCACCAACCATGGCGGCAGCCGGCACGGCGTATTCACCGACCGCGTCGGCACGCTGACGAACGACTTCTTCGTCAATCTGACCGACATGGCCTACCGCTGGAAGCCGGCCGGCAGCCATCTGTACGAAATCGTCGACCGCAAGACCGGTCAGGTCAAATGGACGGCCACCCGCGTCGATCTGGTGTTCGGTTCGAACGCCATCCTGCGTGCATACGCCGAGGTCTACGCACAGGACGACAACAGGGAAAAGTTCGTTCGCGACTTCGTCGCCGCCTGGACCAAGGTGATGAACGCGGACCGCTTCGATCGGGGTTGAGGCCCGTCGTCCCGCGCGAATGCCCGGCCTGCCGGGAAGGCCGCTCCCCCATGCCCGGGAGCGGGCCGACCTGTCCGTGCCGGGCTTGCCGCGTCTGCTGCAGAACTTTGCGATCATGACGCCACACCGGTGACCGGCGTTCCCTGTGCCCGCGCGCATTCTGCGTCGCGGCCCCGGGCCGTTCCGGAAGGCGCCCCCTCATCGTTACAGGGAAACGTCGGAAATTCTTACAAATTTCTGAAAATGCCTTCCGGACACGCACAAGGCCTTTGATTTCCCTCACTTTTCATTACAGGCCCAACTATTGCTTCCGACCTGAGCATTGAAAAGCAATCAGCCTTTGTGGAGACACATCATGACGCCCCGCCTTCTTCGCGCCTTCGCCCCCGTGCTTCTCGCCGCCGCGCTCGCCTCACCGGCCCATGCCACGCCGATCGGGAATGACTTCTTCGTCGCCGGCGGAAATTTCCCCACCAGTTTCTCCTCCACCGGCAGCATGACTTTCAATGCGGGCGGAGATCTGGCGACCGAGTTCGCGCCCGGCAGCTCGAATGGCCTGCGGGTTGCGGAACAGTTCTTTGCCGGTGCAGGCAGTCACGGCGGCGACCTCCTCGCCTTCCAGTTCACACTCACCGAACTTCCCGGACCCGGCCTGTTCGGTTTCCTGATCGGGGGACTGGACATCGACGGCACCCAGTTCGACTTGCTGGATGCCCGGATCAGCATCGATTTCGGCGTCTCCAGTCTGGCGAGCACCAACGTCAGTTCCATGGTGAACGCCTACTACCTCGATGGCGCGAATTTCCGGTTCGAAGCGCCTGTAGGCTGGATCGATGTCTTCACGTCCACATCGCCCACCGCGCAGCGTCCGACGCAGATCGTGACGACTTTTGTCGCGGAAATCCGTTCCGTACCGGAACCCTCCACCGTGGCGCTGTTCGCCATTGCCGGACTCGCTTTCGCCTGCGCGAGAACCCGCAGCAAGCGCTGACCCGGACCACCCGGCCGGCACGCTCCCGATGCGGGACACTTCGAAGCTCGGGACCGTTGCGGCCGGCCGGCATTCATCCTTTGCGTGACGAACGGATCGACGACGACAGGCGCGACGGGCCGCACACTCGACCTGGAACGCCCGGGTCCGTCGCCCGAAACTGAAAACCGCGGCTGAGCACTTCCTGCCCGTCCGCACGGAGGACGGAACCGTATCGCGGGTGCAGCCCGTGTCTATCCCGGTGGCGCATCCACGGTGAAAGCCACGCTGTGATGCCGCCCTCCCTCGTCCATCACCGTAAGCCGGTGCGCGCCCGGTTCGTTCAACAGCAATTTGCCGCCCGCGTCCGGCGTCACCCGTTTCCCGTCCAGCAGCCAGACCACCGGCCCCTGCGTTCCACGGACCGCGAGTTGCAGCGATACGTGACGCTGATGCGGCGCCGGGCGCAGGCGGCTGGCGTCGTTCAGGCCGACGATGCGCAGCGTGGCGGCCGGAGCGCCGCCGGTCGGAGCGCAGCCGGGCTGCCAGTCAGGGATGCGCTGATCGGCCGGCCGCCAGCCGGCCAGCCAGGGCTGCAGCAGCGTGGGCCAGCGTGCCGTGTCACGCGGCTGGCCGTGGCCGCAGCCGGGCACGGTGCGCAGGCCGGAGACCTGATCGATCCAGACCGTCTGGCGCAGGCTGCTGTCGTCGATGCGGTCGGGACGGGTGGGCGGCACGGCGCCGGCCAGTGACCAGGCGCTGCGGCGGCGGTGGCACAGCGGCGCGGGCGTGTCGACTGCCGCGGTACCGAGCGGCCAGCAGATGTCGACCGGCTGCACGCTGGCTGGCCGCTCGCGCGATGGAACGACCTCGCGCGGCAGCGCGGCAGCGATGTCTTTCAGCAAGGGTGCTGCGACATTGGCACCGAAGAAGCCGGGATTGGGCGTGCCGTCGGGCCGGCCCAGCCATACGCCCAGCGCGTAGCGGCCGGAAACGCCGACCGCCCAGGCGTCGCGGAAACCGAATCTGGTGCCGGTTTTCCAGGCCAGCGGCGCGGCGCCACCGCCTTCGACGAAGGGCCGGTCCGGGTGTCCACCACCTTCCAGGATGTCGCGCACGATCCACGCCGCACCTTCGCTCATCAGCCGCGTTTCCTCGACCGGTGCGTCCGGCGTCAGCCGCGGCTTGCCGGCCAGCCCACCGGCTGCGAGCGCACGGTAACCACCGACCAGTTCTTCCAGCGTGACGCCGGCGCCGCCGAGGATGAGTTTCGGCGGCTTGTCAGAAGCGGACAGACGCTGTCGGATACGTCACTAGTTTGAAGCCGGCAATCAGATTGACTTTATGTCCGGCGCTGATGAACAACTCGACACACGGGTGATGGCCAGTGCCGGTGGATTTGCCGTGTGGGACGGGAGCAGCGCGCGCATTGATTTACGGACGGCCGTGTCGGTGTTGTCGATGTACTGCATTCGCTGACTCATGTGCTCGGCCATGCCCGGCCGATCACGTTAATCGACAGTTTCGTACCTTACTCAGTTAACAGCTTCCGATCAGCGTTCCGCTTGCGCGCCACCCACGCCAGCGCAGCCAAACCGGCCAGCATCAACACATAAGCTCGCGGCTCCGGCACCGATGCGACCGGCAAGGGCGCAACCAGCGTGCCGCGAAGGATATGGCCACCATCCACAAGGCTGAACGAGAACAGCGTCTGATCAACCTTCCACAGTTCATCCGGGTCGGCCACGATGCCGCTGAAGTACTGCTCGAAGGTCAAACCTCCGAGTAAATCCTTGCCCGCGTCTGTGACGAAGATGCCGAACTCCAGCCCGTCGGCCAGCGTGATGCCTTCGTCAGAAATCACGAAGTCGAAGATATCGCCCACCTGCGGCAGGTTGCCAACGCCCTCTAGCAATTCGGTTTGCAGAACAATCTGCAAATCACCATCGAGTATGGCGCCTCCATGCACAAACAACTGGCCGTAGGTACCGCCGGTGTGCCCCGATTTGGAGTCCGCCGGTGTGTCACCGGCAACGAACATCCGCAGGATACCGGTCTCGGTCTGCGTGTAAGAGCCCAAGACCTCCATGCTGGCATCTGTGCTTTCAGCCTCTGCCACCGGTACGACGGGAACACGCACCAACCCGGAATTAAGGATGTTGCCGTAGTCTTCGGAATGACCGCGCCCCCCGTCTATGCCAGGTGCGAACACCACGCCGGAGACCACCGTGCTGGACGCCACGCTGGCGAGTGACGAGACCAGCTCAATGTCATTGCCATCTCCACCAAAATAGGTGAGATACAGCGTACTGCCCCCCACTCCGATCGCCGCACCCTCGGCCAAGCCGGCAAAGGCGCCGCTGCGCCTCCCGCTGACGCTCACGAACACCCCGCCCGACCTGCCCGCAAACGACAGGCTACCGCCCGCCAGCGCGAGGTTGCCGCGGATATCCAGGCGGTCGATCTCCAGCATGCCTCCCGCGAGCATGTAGTTGCCGTCGAAGTGGCTAGCGGTGAAGACACCGTCTTCCTGTATCCAGTCGCCGAGAAAGCGGGTGGTTTCGAGGCGGCCGTCGCTTGACAACTGATAGTCGCTGCCGGATTTCAGCGTGATCAAGCCGGCGCTGACGCTGCCGCCGATCTGCGCGAAGTTGCTGCCCGCGGAGGCAACGAGCGTTCCGTTGCCGGTGAGGTTGACACCATAGAACCAGGTCGTGCCGCCCTCGATCCGCACCATGCCTTGATGGGCGATCTCGCCCAGGAATACATTCCACGATTCGCCGTTCTGCCCGAGCAACAACGTGACCGATGAGGCGATCGCCATGTTGTCGAATGTGTTGGCATCGATGGCGTAGATCGTTTCGCCAGCCAGCGTGCCGCTGATGGACGAGTGATTGAACACCACCTGCCCGTCGTCGGCCGTTTCGAACCTGCCGCCATCGCCGCCGGTAAAGTTGACGCGGTCGAAAGCGACTGTGCCGCCCTCGGCCCGTACGGTGCCCTGGTTGATGAAGGCGAAGTTGTAGAAACGGCCGTTGCCGCGAATGGTGTTGTCAGTGTTGGTCAGCGCACCGCCGTTGAAACCCGTCCCGGCACCATTGAGCACCACCGTGCCGCCACCGCTGAGCACCACGTTGCTGCTGTAGATCGAGTGGTTCAGATAGGAGTTGGCGACACTGTCGGCCACGAAGGTAATCGTGCCGGCATTCGCAATCCTGCCCTGGAATGTGTGCGAGGACGCCCCGTTCTGCTGCCCGAGCACCAGCTTGGCCGACTGCGCGATCGAGGTATTGTCGAACGTATTGAAGTCGATGAAATGAATAGTCCCGCCGGCCAGCGTGCCGCCGGTGACGGTCGACCGGTTGATTTCGATCCGGCCGGTGGGCGCTGCGTTCAAGGTGCCTGTGCTGTTGAGAAAGTTCACGCGGTCGAAAACGACCGTGCCGCCCTCAGCCGTAACGGTGCCCCGGTTGATAAGAGTGAGGTTGTAGAACCGGCCTTTGCCGCGGATGGTGTTGTCGGCGTTGGTCAGCGTGCCGCTGTCGAAATCGGTCGCCGACGAGAAACCCGTCCCTGAGCCATTGAGCACCACCGTGCCCCCGCCGCTGAGTACCGCGTCACGGCTGACGATGTACTGGTGGGGATAGGCGTTGTCGGTACTGTCCGGCACGAAGGTGATCGTACCGGCATTGGCGATACTGCCCTGGAAGGTGTTCGAGGACGAGCCATTCTGCAGTCCGAGCACCACCATGGCCGAGGAGGCGATCACAGTATTGTCGAACAGGTTGGCATCGATGGCGTAGATCGTCTCGCCAGCCAGCGTGCCGCGGATGGCCGAGTCATAGAAAACCACCCGTCCCTCGTCGGCCGCCTCGAACCTGCCGCCATCGCCTCCGGTGAAGTCAGTGCGGTTGAACGCGATCGTACCGCCCTCGGCCCGCACCGCGCCGTGGTTGATGAAGGTGATGTCGTGGAAGGTGCCTTTACCACGAATGGTGTTGTCGGCATTGGTCAGTATGTTGTCAAAGTCTTCCGCGTCGTCCAAGGAACGGTCACTGCTGAAACCCGTCCCCGTGCCATTGAGGCGCACGGTGCCTCCACCTGTGAGTACCGCGTGATTGCCGAGGACGCGCTGGTTGGGATGGGACAGGCCGCCGCTATCGGTGCTGTCAGCCACAAAGGTAATCGTGCCGGCGTTGACAATCGTACCCTGGAGGAGGTTGGCCGATCCGCTGCCACCCACGCTGCCGATCACCAACGTGGCCGACGAAGCGATCGTGGTGTTGTCCAAGATGTTGTCGCGGGCGGCATGGATCACCCCGTCGGCCAGCGTGCCCGCGATATCCGAATCAACGAACACCATCTGTCCATCTATGGCTGTCGCGAAGGTGCCGCTACTGCCACGGAGATCGACGTAGTTGAACAGGATCGTACCGTCGGTCGCCCGCACCTTGCCCTGGTTGATGAAGGTGAGTCCATCAAAGGTACCGTTGCCTGCAATGGTGTTGTCGGCGTTGCTCAGCGTGCCGCCGCTGAAACCTGTCTCCCAGCCATTGAGCACCACCGTACCACCGCCAGTGAGCACCGCGTTGTTGCTGGCGATGGCTTGGTCGAGGTTGGAACTGGCGCTGTTGTGAGTGTTGTCGGCTACGAAGGTGATCTTGCCAGCGTTGGTGATCGTCCCTTGGAGGACGTTCCAGGACTCGCCCTCCTGCGTACCGAATACCAGTTCGGCCGACGGTGCAATCGTGATGCTGTCGAACATATTGCCGCTGGTGGCATGCATCGACCCGCCGGTTAGCGTGCCGCCGGTGAGGGTCGAGCCGTTGAATTCGATGCGGCCATCAGTGGCGGCGGCAAACGTACCCGTCGTATCCGTGAAAACGACGCTGTTGAACGCGATCGCGCCACCCTCGGCCAGCACAGCACCTTGGTTGATGAAGACGAGGTCGGAGAAGCTGCCGTTGCCGCGAATGGTGTTGTCGGTGTTGGTCAGCGTGTAGCCGCTGAAACCCGTACCTGAGCCATTGAGCTTCACCGTGCCGCCGCCAGCGAGTACCGCATTGTTGCTGAAGACGTGCTGACCAGGGTAACGGGAGGCGACGTCACCCGTGTTGTCCGCTGCAAAGGTGATCGTGCCGACGTTGAAGATCGTACCCTGGAGGGTGTTCGTGGTGCCGTGGCTGCTTCCGAACACCAGCGTGGCAGTCGGTGCGATGGTGATGTTGTTGAACGTATTCAGATTGGTCGCGTAGATCGCGCCGGACAGCGTACCGCCGGTCATGGTCGATGTGTAGAACTCCATCCGGCCATCGGCAGCTGTAGCAAACGTACCTGTCGTGTTCGCGACATTAGTGTTGTTGAACGCGATCGTGCCACCTTCGGCCCGCACGGCGCCTTGATTTTTGAAAGTGAGGCTTTCGAAGGTGCCGTTGCCGCGGATGGTGTTGTCGGCATTAGTCAGTATGCCGTAGTTGAAACCCGTCCCTGAACCATTGAGCACCACCGTGCCGCCGCCGCTGAGTACCGTGTCGATGCTGACTATGGCGTGAATGGGATAGCCACTGCCAGCCAAAAAGGTGATCGTCCCGCTGTTTTGTACCGCATCCGGCGCGAGGCTAAACCCAACGGTCAGCGAACCCGAGTTGACCAGTGTGCCGACACGGCCGGAGAGCGTCAGCGTGCCCGAGTTAACCAGTCTGCCAACATAGTCATATCCTCCAACGTAGCCGGTGATGACCTGCGCGTTCGTGCTCGCAAAGATGGCGGTATCGCCGCTACCAGGCGGAGGAAGAACGCCTATGGGCCTGCCATCGGCATCGTATTCCGTGTTTGGCGACCAATTCACCATGTCGGCCCAGGATCCGTTGCTGCCGACCCAGCTATATACCAATGCCTGCGATGGTTGAGCAGCAAGCAGCGCGGCGATGGATACAGCCAGCCGGTTGCGCGCAAAGCACGTCAGCTTCGGAACAAGATGTAAGGACATGACAGATCCCGTTTGAAAAGTCCAAGTGGTTTGCGCAAACAAGATCTAGCAGTTGAAGACGCATGCCCTGGAACTGGCATGGAGCGGTCAGCACCCACGCGACAGAAAAAGCCATCAAACCAGACTTCCGGGTCCCGGATGATTCCGGACTGCCACGTTCCTCGAAATACGCTTTCGGTGCCCTGTGGGCACACTGTTACAAACAATACTCGGCAAAAGACAAGAGAAATATTAATATTTTATTCTCAAAAAGTCTGAACGGACTATGTCAGGACCGGACCCGGACATCGGGACAGGCCGATCAAAGACAGAAGTTCACTTGTCAGCTTCCTGGCGCCGAATCCACGGTGAACCCCACACTGTGATGCCGCCCTCCCTCGTCCATCACGGTAAGCCGGTGCGCGCCCGGTTCGTTCAACAGCAATTTGCCGCCCGCGTCCGGCGTCACCCGTTTACCGTCCAGCAGCCAGACCACCGGCCCCGGCGTCCCGCGGACCGCGAGTTGCAGCGATACGTGACGCTGGTGGGGCGCCGGGCGCAGGCGGCTGGCTTCGTTGAGGCCGACGATGCGCAGCGTGGCGGAGGGGGTAGCAGCCGCGGGCGCACAGCCGGGGCGCCAGTCGGGAATGCGCTGGTCGGCGGGCAGCCAGCCCGCCAGCCATGGCTGCAACAGCGTGGGCCAGCGTGCGGTGTCGCGCGGCCGGCCCTGGCCGCAGCCGGGCACGGTGCGCAAGCCGCTGCCCGCCTCCAGCCACACGGTCTCGCGCAGGCTGCTGCCGTCGACGCGGTCCGGACGAGTGGGCGGTACCGCTCCGGCCAGCGACCACGCGGTGCGACGGCGGTGGCACAGCGGCGCGGGCGTGTCGGCCGCAGCCAGTCCCAAGGGCCAGCAGATGTCGACCGGCTGCACCGTGGCCGGCCGGTCGCGCGGCGGAATGAGGTCGTGCGGAAGTGCTGCGGCGATGTCCTTCAGCAGCGGTGCGGCAACATTCGCGCCGAAGAAGCCGGGGTTGGGCGTCCCGTCGGGCCGGCCGAGCCAAACCCCGAGTGCGTAGCGGCCCGATACGCCGACCGCCCAGGCGTCGCGGAAGCCGAAACTGGTGCCGGTCTTCCAGGCCAGCGGCGCAGCACCTGCACTCTCCACGAAGGGACGGTCCGGGTGGCCGCCACCTTCCAGGATGTCGCGCACGATCCAGGCCGCACCTTCGCTCATCAGGCGGGTTTCCTCCACCGGCGCCCCGGGCGTGAGCCGCGGCTTGCCGGCAACACCGCCGGCTGCGAGCGCACGGTAGCCGCCGACCAGTTCTTCCAGCGTAACGCCGGCACCGCCGAGGATGAGGCTGAGATTGGGTGCCTCACCGGCGACGAGGCGCGGCTTGATGCCCCCTTCTGCCAGGCGGGCGGCGAAGCGCGCCGGGCCGATCTGGTCCAGCAGGTCGACGGCCGGCACGTTGAGCGATCGTTGCAGCGCCTCGGACACGCTGACCGGCCCGGAGAAGTCGGCCTGGAAGTTGCCCGGCTGATAGCCGCCAAAGGCCTGCGGCGCATCGATCAGCAGGCTTTCGGAGTGGATCAGACCGTCGTCCAGCGCCATTGCGTACAGAAAGGGTTTGAGCGCGGAACCGGGCGAACGCACGCCGCGCACCATGTCGACGTGGGCTCCGCGCGCGTTGTCGCCGAAATCGGCGGATCCAGCGTAGGCGCGCACCTCCAGCGTGCCGGCGTCGATCACGAGAGCAGCGATGGACACCCGCGGCGGCAGCACGCTGGCGCGGTCGGCCAGCAGTCGCTCCACCGTGGCCTGCAGTTCGCGGTCCAGCGTGCTGTTCACCCTGGCAAGACCGGCGACCCCGGTCTTGCGCGCGCCGCTGTGCAGGCGTTCGGCGGCCAGTGGCGCCAGCCAGGCACCCTGCAGCTTCTGCGCGATCACCGGCTCGATGCGCGCGTCGGTCACTGCTTCCGGCGACCAGATGCCGAAATTTTCGAGGCGCGCCAGCACGCGGTCGCGAGCGGCCCGGGCCGCCTGCGGGGCGCGGTCCGGACGCAGCCGGCTGGGTGCGCGCGGCAGCGTGGCCAGCAGCGCCGCTTCGGCCAGACTGAGGTCGCGCGAAGGCTTGCCCAGGTAAGCCCTGCTGGCCATTTCCACCCCTTCGACGATGCCGCCCATCGGTGCGTGGTTGAGATAGAGCGTCAGGATTTCGTCCTTCGACAGCCGCCATTCCAGTTGCAGCGCGCGCGCGATCTGCCGCAGCTTGCCGGCGGCCGTGCGCGGCACCGGCTCAAGGATGCGCGCCACCTGCATGGTGAGCGTGGAGCCACCGGACACGATGCGGCCGGTGCGGGCCCACTGCCAGGCGGCGCGCACGAGCGAAGCCGGATTGACGCCCGGATGCCAGCGGAACCAGCGGTCTTCATAGCCGAGCAGCGCCTCGATGTAGCGTGGCGACACTTCGGCCGGTGTGACCGGGTAGCGCCAGGCGCCGTCGCTGCCCGGCCAGGCGCGCAACGGGCTGCCGTCGCGGGCCAGCACGATGAAGCCGTCGTTGCCGGACGGCAGTGGCGGCGGGACCAGGCGGTCGATCAGCGCCAGCAGGGCCGCGATCAGAAGCGCGGCCAGCAGCGGAAAGCGAATGCCCGGGCGCAGCGACACCCGGGTCATGCCGGATTGTCGTTGCCGGCCGGGGGCGTCGCGGCCGGATGGTCGGCCAGCCAGCGCGCCAGCGTGCTCTGGGCACGCTCGAACTCGTGGTCTGCAATGAGCAGCGCCACCGCACCGTCCTGTCGTTCGTGCGCCGACGCCGCGGCGAGTTTCACATGCAGGCCTTCGAGCGCAAGAATGTCGCGCAGCATGCGGGCATCGAGGCTGTTGGCAATGACGGTGAGGGTGCGCATGGTGCCCGGAACAAGGGGAAGGAGTGCATGCGCATGTTACCCGCCCCGGTCGGCGGACACGACACGGCCCCCGACCGGGGCTGCCGGCGGGGGCCGCAATGCAGCGAACGGATCAGACGCTGCGGCGTACCACGGCACCGATCACGAACAGGCCGGACAGCAGCAACGCCATCGAGCCGGGCTCGGGCACCGGCGCCAGCGTGGCCTGGATTTCACCGATGGAATACATGCCGTCGCCATCGACCGCGTATGCGCGCAGGTAACGCGCCACAACCGGAGTGAAGCCGTCTCCCGTGTATTCGCCGCTGAGCGGATCGCTGGACAGTGTGTCCATGCCGCCCGGGAACACGCCCACGTTGCCCGCGCTTGCACCGACGAACCAGAGCCCGCCCCATGCGCTGCCATCGACCGAGTAATCGATCTGGTAACTGTCGTTGTTGTCGAAACTGACGGTCAGTTGCTCGACACTGAACAGATCGCCGAAATCCAGCGTGACGACGACACCCCCCTCGCCTTCCTGACCGATCCACCACAGGTTCTCGTCGGCAGTCCAGCTTGTGGTTTCCACGGGAACGGCACCGTCGACCACGAGGGACGGCAAGTTGTTGACGCTGCCGGTAACGCTGGCCGTGATGGCGGCCGTGGCGTTGAATGCAATGCCGGCCAGGGCGGCCGCCATGACGATGTGCTTCATATTGACCTCTCGAATTGTTCTGGACAGTGCAGATGCTGTGGCGCCACGGTCCGACCTCACCGTTCGGCTTCTGACCTCATCGGACGCGCGGCGCCATCGCTCGAACTGTACCGGTGCGACGAGCGAGGAATGAAGTGCCGAAAGTCACACCGCCTAAACTTCATGCACTCATCAAGAATGGCGGGCATCTCACTGAAAACAAAGGTGATGTATTTCGTTGACTTGCTGCCTGCCGGCTCCGACACTGCTTGCACGGGCGCAGAGCTGTGCCGGTTTTTGAAGTCGTCCGTGACCTATGACCGAACCGATTCCGGGCGACGCCGCGACACCATGATCCGTTCCTTGCTGGTGGTGGATGACCACCTGATGACCCGCGCCGGCCTGCGCGCTCTGGCCCAGCACGGCGAACTGGCCGACGTGTGCTGGCTGGAAGCGGGCACGCTGGCCGAAGCACTGGCCTGTTACCGGCAACAGGTGCCGGAACCCGACCTCGTGCTGCTCGACCTCAAGCTGCCGGACAGTCTGGGCCTGAACGGCCTGCGCCGCTTCATGGCAGAACACCCCCAGGCTCGCATCGCCGTGTTCTCGGCCACAGAAGACCGCTACATCGTGCAGCAAGCGCTCGCCCTGGGCGCCGTCGGCTTCGTTCCCAAGACCAGCAACGCGGAAAGCGTGCGTACTCACATCGCCCGCTTGCTCGGCGGCACCAACGATCTGCCTCAGCATACGGCCGGGGGCTTCGGTGCACCCGACACCTCGGGGCTCACGACGACCCAGCTCGATGTGCTCGAACTGGTGCTGGGCGGGCTGAGCAACCAGCAGATCGCGACCGAACTGGGTCTGGCGCTGGGTACGGTCAAGAATGCGGTGTCGTCCATCATGCTCAAGTTCGGCGTGCAGTCCCGCCAGCATCTGGTCAGCCTGTTCCGCTGATGGCGCCGGCATCGGGCGGATCGACCGACACCACGGCGGGCCTTGCCGACATCGACGCGCGCATCCTGCGCGAACAGGTCGATTCCATGATGGGCACCAGCTGGAGCGGCGCCATCGCCGCCTTTTTCGTCGGCCTCGGCTTCTGGACACTGTCATGGATGCAGACCGGCGATCGCGGCGCTCTGCTGTGGGCTGCGCTGCTGCACAGTTGCCAGCTGTGGCGCTACCTGGGCTGCCGGCGCTATCTGCGCACACCCGCCGAACGGCGCGAGCCGCAGGCCGCCGGAAACTGGTATGCGCGTGCCCTGCTGGTCAATGCCGGCATCTGGGGCCTGGCGCCCTGGCTTTTCTTCCCCGCGGACAATGCGCTGGTCACCGCGCTCATGATGCTGGTACTCATGGGCATGACCACCGGCTCCATTGCCTCGCTGGCGCCGCACCGGCGTGCGCTGCTGAGCTTTCCGGTTCCGGTCATGCTCGGGCTGTCGAGCGCGATGCTGTGGCAGGGCGATGCGCTGCACGTGTTCATGGGCGTAGCGGCACTGGTCTATCTGTATGTGAACCTCGATTTCGGCCTGCAGCAGCACCGCCTGCTCACCGAAGCGCTGCGCAGCCGCTACGAGAAGGAAGCACTGGCGAAAAGGCTGGAGGAGCAGATGGACATCACGCGCCGCGCCAACATCGAGCGCATCCGCTTTTTCGCTTCGGCCAGTCACGACCTGCGCCAGCCCCTGCATTCGCTGGGCCTGTTCGGCACGGCGCTGGAAAGGCGTCTGGCCGGTCGCCCGGAACAGCCGCTCGCCCACAGCCTGATGCAGTGCGTGAATGCGCTGGAAATGTCTTTCAACGAAATGCTCGAAGTGTCCCGGCTCGATGCCGGCGTGATCCGCGCGCGCAGCCAGCCGGTGCCGGTTGCGGCGCTGTTCCGCGCACTGGACGCGAACTTCGGACCGCAGGCCGAATCGCGCGGCCTGATGCTGCGTTTCCGCCCGGGCACTCACGCCATCGTTGCCGACCCGCAACTGATGGAGCGCCTGCTCGGCAATCTGGTGCACAACGCGCTGAAGTTCACGCGCCAGGGCGGCGTGCTGGTCGGCGCCCGCAAGCGCGCAGGCGGTGTGGCGATCGAGGTGTGGGACACCGGCGTCGGCATTCCGGCCGAAGAACAGTCGCGGGTGTTCGAAGAGTTCTATCAGGTCGGCAATCCGGAACGCGACCGCGCCCATGGCCTGGGCATGGGTCTGGCCATCGTGCGCCGGCTGTCCGGATTGATGGATATTCCGCTCTCGCTGCGCTCCCGGCCCGGCCGTGGCAGCATGTTCCGGCTGCAGGCGCACGCCGCGTCGCTGCCGGCACCGGACGTGGTGGCAACGGACGGCACGGTGACGACGGAACAGGCGCCCGGGTCATTGTGCGTGCTGGTGATCGACGACGAAGCCCAGGTCCGCGCATCGACCGCGGCCGTGCTCGAAGGTGCCGGCATGAAGGTAAGACTGGCCGAGAACGGCGAACAGGCACTGCTCTGGCTGCGCACTCAACGGGACGCCGAGGATCCCATCGACCTGGTGATCTGCGATTTCCGGCTGCGCGGCGACGAGGACGGCCTGGGCGTGATCGCCGCCTTGCGCGAGGCCGCCGGCTGGATGCTTCCGGCCTTGCTCATCACCGGAGACACCGCCCCCGACCGTCTGCAGCGCGCCCGCGCCAGCGGCCTGCCCGTGCTGTACAAGCCGGTACCGGCCGATACGCTGCTGCGCGCGCTGCAGCGGGCGGTCACGCCGGACGAAGAGGTCTGATCGGCGGCGGCCGGGGCACAACTCGTTGCAGCAAGCGGAAGGACGCGACAGGCCGCCGGCGGGCGTGTCGCGATCGGGGAAACCGTTCCGCCGCACCGGACCGTCGCGGCATTGTGAAGTCATCGCCGGGCACGGCACGTTCCGACGAAAAAGGCATCGCGACAGCACCTCAAGAGCCGCCGGTCAATGCCGATAGCACGGAAGATGCGCATGCCAGAGGGAAGAAAACGATGAAGGTCGAACGGGCAACCGAAAACGATTACGTGCCGCTGCTGCGCACCTGGGTAGACAGCATACGAAAGCGCTTCCGTCTGAGCGATAGTTGGGACGCCGCGCTGGCCCGGCTGGACCGGCGGCTGGTCGAACGCCCCGCTTCGGTGACCGCATTCGAAGTGGGGCGACTGTTTCAGCCACTCGAGGTGAACCGCGTCGTGACCATCGCAACGCCCGGCGCCGACCGCGCCATCCACTTCCTGATCGAAGCCGGTCGCAACGGCCCGATGGAAAAATGCTCACCGGAACTGCGCGAGTGGTTCCGCAAGCATTACATGTGGTCGACGCAGAGCATGTCGATGCAGTTGAGCGAACTGAACACCCACACCTCGGACGAAGCCCTCCGCGAGTACTTCAACGTCGCGTGATCGGCCCGGCGACCGATTGCGTCATTCGATGTGCAGCGCCCGATCGCGGGCGGCAGTCGGCGCGACCGCCGATGCAGTCCGGAATCGATCCATCCGTCTGATCCGCCGCATCGACGGAACCGCGTGCGGCTCACCGAAACCCCCGCGCCGCGCCATCATGCCGGCATGGTGCACTGCAATCGCCCGGTCTGCCGTGCGCATCGGAGCGAATGCGAGCAGGGGCGCGGACGACCGCCCCGGAGCGCCCCTGTCAAGGCTGTCGCGCGCTGCCCCGGCGGCGTAGACTCCAGCGATTCACGTCGGGAGGAGCCCACACATGCAGCAGATCGATCTTGTTCCGCTGACCGAAGAGGAAAAAATCGCCTGCCTGCCGGAACAGGAAATATCCGGCGAAGTGCTGATCGAGAAATACGCCAAGGGCAGCGAAACGACAGTGGCCGAAGTCAGACGCCGGGTCGCGCGTGCGCTGGCGCAGAACGAGGTGGAAGAGCGCCGCACGCACTGGGAAGCGAAGTTCCTGGAAGCGCAGGAACGCGGCTTCGTGCCCGCCGGCCGCATCAGCTCCGCAGCAGGCACCCAGCTCACCGCCACGCTGATCAACTGCTTCGTCCAGCCAGTCGGCGACTCGATCACCGAAATCGAGGACGAGCGCCCCGGCATCTACACCGCACTAGCCCAGGCCGCCGAAACCATGCGCCGAGGCGGCGGCGTCGGCTACGACTTCTCCAGCATCCGTCCGGTCGGCGCCCGCGTGCGCGGCACGCAGTCGCGCGCCTCCGGCCCGGTCAGCTACATGCGCGTGTTCGACCGCTCGTGCGAAACGGTGGAATCCGCCGGCAGCCGCCGCGGCGCGCAGATGGGCGTGCTGCGCTGCGATCACCCGGACATCGAGAAATTCATCCACGCCAAGGACGCCGGCGACCTGACCAACTTCAACGTGTCGGTCGGCGTGACCGACGTGTTCATGAAGGCGGTCGAAGCCGACACCACGGTCGAACTCGTGCACAAGGCCGAGCCGGCGGCCGACCTCAGGGCGGGCGGCGCCTACCAGCGCGAAGACGGCCTGTGGGTCTATGCCAAGCCGCGCGCGCGCGAACTGTGGGACCAGATCATGCGCTCGACCTACGATCATGCCGAGCCGGGCATCCTCTTTCTCGACCGCATCAACCGCGACAACAACCTCTACTACTGCGAGCGCATCGAGGCCACCAACCCCTGCGCCGAACAGCCGCTGCCGCCTTACGGCTGCTGCGACCTGGGGTCGATCAATCTGGTGCGATTCGTGAAGCGCCCCTTCTCCGAAGCGGCCGAGTTCGACTTCGACGGCTTCCGCGAAGTGGTGGCCATCGCCATCCGCATGCTGGACAACGTGCTCGACGTGACGCACTGGCCGCTCAAGCAGCAACGCGACGAAGCGATGGCCAAGCGTCGCGTCGGCCTTGGCTTCACCGGCCTGGGCGACACCCTCATCATGCTGCGCCAGCGCTACGACTCGCAGGAAGCGCGGCTGATGGCCTCGCGCATTTCCGAAGTCATGCGCGACGCCGCCTACCTCGCCTCGGTCGAACTGGCCAAGGAGCGCGGCAGCTTCCCGCTGTTCAACGCCGACCTCTACCTGTCCGGCGGCAACTTCGCGTCGCGCCTGCCGGCCGAGGTGAAGGAGCAGATCCGCAAGCACGGCCTGCGCAATTCGCACCTGCTGTCCATCGCACCCACCGGCACCATTTCGCTGGCCTTCGCCGACAACGCCAGCAACGGCATCGAACCGCCCTTCTCCTGGACCTACACGCGCAAGAAGCGCATGGCCGACGGCACCTTCAAGGAATACGCGGTCGAGGACTACGCCTGGCGCCTGTACAAGCACCTCGGCGGCGACATGGAAAAACTGCCGCCCTGGTTCGTCACCGCGCTGGAAATTTCCGCCGCCGCGCACAAGGACATGGTGGCCGCGGTCGCGCCCTACATCGACACCTCGATCTCGAAGACGGTGAATGTGCCGGCCGACTACCCCTACGCCGACTTCGAGGACCTCTACCTCGCGGCATGGAAGGCCGGTCTCAAGGGCCTGGCCACCTACCGCCCGAACAGCGTGCTCGGCAGCGTGCTGTCGGTCGACGCGCCGAAGAGCGAAGAGCGGAAGCAGCCGCACGACGTCGAACTGTCGTCGGTCGGCGCCAACCAGCGCCTGTCCATCGGCGCGCTGCCGGCGCCGGTGCTGTCCAGCCTGCGCTGGCCCGGCCGGCCGGACATGAGCGACGGCAACCCGAGCTGGACCTATATGCTGAAGACGCCGGGCGGCGAATTCGCGCTCTTCGTCGGCCACACCGAAAACGAAGGCCCGGACGGCCGCATCCAGCCGCTGCCTTTCGAAGTGTGGGTCAATGGCGCCAACCAGCCGCGCGGCCTGGGCGCCGTCGCCAAGACGCTGTCGATGGACATGCGCGCCAACGATCCGGGCTGGCTCAAGCTCAAGCTCGACGTGCTGGCACGAACCGTCGGCGACGCCTTCGATCTGCCCTTCCCGCCCACCGGCGAACTGCGCCGCATGCCCGGCACGGTGGCCGCTTTCGCCAACGTCATCCGCTACCGCTGCGACAAGCTGGGCGCGCTCGACCGCGAAGCCCCGACGCCGGTGCTCGACACCCTGTTCGCCGCTCAGGAACCGCGCACCGGTACCGACGGTACGCTGAGCTGGACGGTGGACATCAGCAACCCGGCCACAGGCGAAGACTTCGTGCTCGGCCTGAAGGAAGTCACACTGCCCGGTGGCGAGACGCGGCCCTACTCGGTGTGGCTGTCCGGCAACTACCCGCGCGCGCTCGACGGCCTCACCCGCATCCTCGCGCTCGACATGCGCGTGATGGACCCGGCCTGGATAGGCATGAAGCTGCGCAAGCTCATCAGCTACCCGGAACCGCTGGGCGACTTCATGGCCTTCGTGCCCGGCACCCGCCGCCAGCAGAACTGGCCGTCGACCGTCGCCTACGTCGCCCGCCTCATCATCCACCGTTACGCGATGCTGGGCATCCTCGACGAGGACGGCTACCCCACCCGCGAAATGGGCATCCTCGAAGCCCCGCGCGGCGACGACGAACCCAAGCTCATGCAGGGCGCGCTGTGCAACGAGTGCGGCAACCAGTCGGTGATCCGCAAGGACGGCTGCGATTTCTGCACGGCCTGCGGGGCGGTGGGGAGTTGCGGCTAAGGGTTCTGCCCGAACAACCATGACAAGCGCGCCGCACACGAGTCTCTTTGTGCATACAATCTGACTCGTGCGCATCGACTTCGACCGTGCCAACAGCGCGTGTAGGCACCGCGAGCGCGGGCTTCCGTTCGAGCAGGGCGCGGAGTTCGACTTTTCTTCCGCACTGATCACGGTGGACGACAGGAAGGAATACGGAGAAGTGCGCTACGTGGCACTGGGCATGCTGGGCGAACGCCTGCATGTCCTGTGCTTCACGGAAATCACCGACGGCACCCGGGTCATCAGTTAGCTCTACGTTGGGCCCCATAGGCCATGGTCATCTTCGAGTCCGAAGCCCACTTGATTGAATCCCTCGATCGTCACGACGACTTAGTTCGCCAGTGCGCGCAAGGCCGTATGAGCTTCGATAGCTTCTGCTCTGAATATCACGATTTCTATGCCTACTACGCTCTGGACGGGCACGAGTCCGACGAAGAAGAAAGAAGGCTCCTTGAGAAGTACGAAAGGCGAATCGAACCCCATCGCATAGTGGCCGAAGATATTCTTGGCGGTGTCTGCTCTGACGCCGACGCGCAGTTGGAAATCTATCAACGAGCTGGTCGCTTTGGCTCGGCCGAGGCTGTTCGCAGGCTCCGCGAATTGATTACCCTTCATCTCTAGCCCATGCCCGCCACCGTTGCCGTCCCAGCCGTCCGTACTCTCCTCGCCAACATTCCGCAGTTGAGCGTGGGCGGGCGAATGTGGCCCAACCCCTCCGTCAACCGAACCACCTGCAAGTTGCGCTTGCAGGTTCGCTCCGGCCTAAGGCCTCCGCCGGCCGGTTACGTCGAACGTTGAGGCCGTAGAAAAACCCCTTTAATCGTCCGTTTACATGCCGTTGTTATGATCGGTCATCGCTTGCATGAACAATCGGGGACAGACCACGATTTAAATAACGTGATCTGTCCCCTGTATCCTCCGCAAACACGCACATCAAGAAAATAAAATGACACTACCTCTGCGCGCACTCTCTGCTGCATTGATCTCGCTGTCGTTGCTGGCCGGTTGTGCAACCACTGTCATCGAGGAGAGCGACCGCGAGGCCCAGGCGCATCAGGAAACCGTGACACCGGAAGCGATGCAGTTCACGGGTCTTACGCTCGGCAACACGGCGACGGTGAAAATCGATGCCACATCACCGAACTTCCTGTTTGACGGCACTCCGCGAAGGTTTGCGTCCTTCTCTCTACCGGACGACGCTGCGCGACGCTACCTGGACTACGCGTCGGCAACACATGGCGGCATCACGATCTATCAGCTGAAGACCCTGGTGCCAGTCTTTACCTTTCTCGACGACGATCGAAACATGATCGAAACCCGCAGCTCCGGTCGCATGGAAAGCCGGCGCCAGAGGTTCGAAGGCAATCGATTCGAGGGGCGTGTTGCCGTTCCTGAAAGAGCCCGATATGTGATTGTTCACGGGACGGAAGAAGCACCCGGCCCTCTCATCGTTCATGGTGATGCCGGGCACTCGGCGTCCATTCCGGGGAGCCGACTCGGTGAGTTGCGGCTGACGTTGAGTAATGTCGCGATGGCGACTGTCATTGATTCGGGCGAGATCGAAGACGGAAGCAAGGCTCGCCTTTTCTACCTTGCGTCCGTAGATGGCATCCGCGTGTCCAACACTGCAGTTGGAGAATCCCGACGCGCGAGTGCGGGGCAAGGATTCCGTCTGTCCGCCCAGTTCCCCTCTCGTCTGGTTCCAGCGAAGCCACTGAAGGTGGTCGTTGTCGGAACGCATGCAACAGGCGCTCCGGTACACGAGATCGCTTCACGAATGGCTGGCACTTTCTGGTCGGTCGAAGCAGAACTCGACTTCACTCCTGAAGCCGACAAGTTCTATGTCGTGAAGGGCAAGCTGGAGAAGGACGCCTCGACAGTCTGGATCGAAGACGCCGTGTCCGGTCAGCCGGTCACGATCATGGGGAGGTCGAGCAATCAATTGCCGAGCCGGTAAATTCACTCCTCTGCGCTGCAATTGCGATACAGCTCAGCACGCTGAAGCCGGTTGCGCTTGAGCGCCTCTGCAATCGCATCCTGGAAGAACTGACAATCGTGGCCCAAAGCGAGGACACGAGCCATTAACGCTACTTGAACATCTTCAAGCTGATACAGGACCGCGACAAGGAGATCGCGCTGGCGTTCGACGGGCTGAGCCGCCCCAACGCGCTGTTCAAGCTGACCGAGATGCGACGGGAAAATCTGCTGACGGATCAGGAATTTGCCGAGTTCAGCGACGACACGAGGCGTATCGTGTCGCGCATGCTATGAAGCGCCCAAAAGTGGTCCGCCCACGCCGTCCACCGGCCTGACGCCCCGCCAGATCGCGGACGCGCAAACTGTCGTTCTAGGGCACATCACGGAGATCGAAGATGCATGGAACCACCACTTCGGTAGCTGAAGTCACCAACATCTCTCGTCATGGCTTCTGGATACTTATGGGCGACGAAGAGTTGCTGCTGTCCTACGAGAAGTTCCCGTGGTTCAGACAAGCCACGGTCGAACAGATCGTGAACGTGGAATGGCCTGCGCCCGATCATCTGTACTGGCCGAGCCTCGACATCGACCTCTCCGTGAGCTCGATCCGGCGTCCCGAAGACTTTCCACTCGTTTCGTGCGCCTGACCGCGCGCCCAGGTACGCAGGGCAAGGCAAGGCGGGCGACCGTGAGCGCCACCCGCTTCACATCCCGTTCACGGCCCGCCATGCGCTGCCCCTCTTTGCCGCACTACGCCCCGTCAGAACTTCGGTGCCGTCACCTGCCCCTTCAGCTTCCGCACCGCCTCGGCCTTCAGCTGTTCCACCCACTCGGCCGACTTGCGGCTACTGGCGACCATGCCGCCCTGATCGACCAGCCAGGCGTCGAAGTTCTGCACCGGTTCGCTGTTCCATTCGTAGCGCAGCACGACGCCGCAGCGGGCGCCGTCCGGCGTGGGGCCGAGGGCGTCGACCAGATGCGGCACGCGCTGGCGCGCGTACTGTTCCAGCACCTTCACCGCCCCCGGCTGCAGCAGCGTGCCCATGGCATTCGACCAGGGAATGCGCTGGCCCTTGCGGTCCTTGTCCACGCTGCACTGGGGTTTGCCCTCCTCGCTCCAGTGCACAACGGCGCGACCGCCGGCAACCGGCGGCGTGCGCGCGGCGTACGGACCGTAGCGCGCGACCAGCGAGAACGGCATTGGGGACAGACCACGTTTTCAGCATCCTGAATCTCTGGTGGGTCAACATAATCATGGTCCGCCCCCTATTCGCTGTATGGATCGAAGACGCCGTATCGGGTGAGCCTGTCACGAAGCGGGGCACATCGGTCGAGCGATCACACAACCCCTGACAATTTCACAGGAAGAGCAGCCTCCATGACCTATCGCATCTATCCGGAGCAACCGCGGACAGACTGTTCCGATGAAGCCGATGCCTCTTCTGTCGTGACCTCCTGCCGCCGGTCCTCGGATTCCGCACCTGATCCAGCTTTGCGTTCGTTCCTGATCGCGGCTGCGTTCGTTCCCGTTGCCGCTGCATCGGCCGAACCTTCCCCGGGCGGATGGCAGTTGCTGGTGCCGGGTGTCTATCACGGCGACGAAGCGCCGGCGCGGCCCGGGCCGGGGTGGCTCGCGCTGCTTCCTGTCGGCGGCGTGTGGCGACTGGAGCCCGCGATGGTGAGGGCGACGCGCGTACACGACCCCTTGCTGGATGCCGAAGGCGACAAGACCGGCATCGCCTTGTCATCGAGCCGCAGTGAGGCCATCGTTCTGCTGAAGGTCCCCGGCATCGGACCAGGCAAGGTCGACACGCCGGCGATGAAGTTCGGGGAGGGGCCGAAACCCGTTTCGGCGGGAGGCGTGCCGCTGAAGGTCCGCTTCAAGGCAGACGAGTATGTGATCGAGGGTAGCGCCCGTGGCATTCATGTGCGGAACGGGGCGGCGGGCACGCTGCTGCCCGGCGTGTCAGCCGGAGGTCCGGACAGCGACGATTCCGCCTCACTGCTCTGGGCAGGCGATCTCGATCGCGACGGCAGGCTCGATCTGCTGTTCTCGTACAGCGGCTACAACCGGGGCGGTGTGTGCCTCTATCTTTCGTCCGGTGCCGATGCGGGCGCGCAGGTTCGTCTGATGGCCTGCCACGGTGGCGTCGGGTGCTAGCTGCCGCAAGACATATCGTAACAATCGGGGACTATAAAATGACAATCGTCTCAAGCTAGGCGACCGAGAAACCGGACCACACCTGCCGAATCCAGCGACAGACCACGTTTTTCCAATCGCTTGCGAGTCGGCCGACTTGTGTTCTGAATCTGAAGTCGCCGTGCTCACGCTCGGGCAAAGGAGTCTCGATGTGGCGCCCGACTATCTGAAGAGGCTGCGACCATGACGTGCGCTTGATCTGCTGAATCGACAGGCGCGCTGTAGTCGCTCCACAATGGATGGGTGGGAAACTGCCGAGCATGACCCGAGTTTTGATACTCACCGGAGAGACTGATGTCAGAAGACGCAAGGAGAAGCGAACTCATTGGAGAGGTTTCAGCGCTGCAGGTCGAGTTTTCCCGATATGAAAGTTACGACCAAATGCTGGTGTTCGGCGTGGTATGGGTCTCCATCATCGCAAGTGCCACATCAGCCTTGTTGGCCGCCCTGGGGCAGGGGCCGAAGGAACTTGTGGCCGTACTTGCAGCACTGCCGGCCCTCTGTCTGACGATTGAAAGCAATCTCAAGCTTGCTCAGCAGTATCAGAACCGAAAACTGGCAACGGTCGCACTTGTGGAACTACATGACAGCTTGAAGTACAGAAACCTGTCTACGGCCGAAGGCGCAACTGTAAAGGCAGAGATACTCAAAGCGTTTGCTGAAAAGTCGGTCGTTCCGCAATTGGCCCGAGAGGAGAAGAGAACTCAGCCACCACCGCTGGCTTCAAAGTGAAACGACAGGGGGTTCGCAGTAAGCTTCTTCAGACCCACTTCAGGCAGGAAGTGCCGCTCGACATATCCATGAATTCACCGCCTCTTTTTTCCGTTGAGGACAGCGTGGAGCTGAATGCTCTATTGCGTGCTCTGCTCCAGGCGAAGTTTCGTCCGGCCGTTCCCGACACGGATCTTCCATGCAGCCGCTACATGATCGCGATGATTGAACGCGTCTTCGAAGCGGCGAGGAATGTCGCACTGGCGTCAGGAAATCCCGCATTGCTTTCCAGTTTCGACACGTTGCAGAAGGCAGAACAGAATCCGTTGTACGTAGCGGCCGCGCGTGCGAGGCTGCAAGAGTGTCCCGCGCACCTGTGGGCGCAGTGGTCGAGAGAGGAGCGTCTCCACTTTGTGCGACAAATCCTCAGTCCTCTGCGTGCGGAACCACAGCTCCTGGAAGATCTCCTGCATGCCGTGCCCGAGCCATGATTGATCGTTCATCGGGCGGTGCGCCATGACACGACGCGATATCGGTGACCGCCATTGCGGGAGATCACACCGATGACCCGTGGTTTCTACATGAAGTTGAGCGCAAGCTCACGCTCTGATAGCGTTCAGGTGCTGCGCGTGCTGGCAGCCGGATGGGATGGCGGGACCTCAGACATCGCGGAGGTGGGCACTCTCGTCGTGGCCGTCGAGACCCGGACGGCAAGCTTTTTTCCCTCCGGTCACTGGATCACTGACCCGGTCGTCGGGGCGTTCCTGGATGTCTCTCTTGAAGCGAGCGACTCGTACGGGCTTTGGATGCGTTGGCTTCTCGAACTCGGCGCGAAGGCGCTGGCGAACCCGGGGAACGAGGTATCGACGTTCATCTAGGCATTGCGTGGGCCCAACCCAAGCGCTTGGTCCCGCACCTGACAGGAGAACAACGTTGACTTGCTGGACGTTACGGATCGGCATCTTCCTCATTGCTTCCGGCCTGACTCTGGCGTCACCCGTCGCAGATATCCTGCCCCTGGGTTTCTGGTCCGGGATCGGCGCTCCGGATATTTCCGGATCAGCCTCATCCTCACAAAGCGCCTATGTTCGCGTCGTGCCGATCAAGGAAGACCGGTCTATCGAGTTCGTGCTGATTGGCGCAGGGCTGTTTCTGGTCGCCACTGCCTTGTTCTTCAGGCGAAAGAATTGACCGCATAGGCGACTTTGTCAGTCGGGTCATCGAACCCCTCTTGATCGGCGCCTGGCGCAAAGTCGGCGGGATGTGGGCACTTGACAGGGCGGTGCCACAGGCGCACCGGAGCCGGCCACTACCATGCCCGCCACAATTCCCGTTTCGGCCTGGCATCGGAACCCGCCTGCGTGCAAGGACGAAAGAGCGCCTGCGGGCGGGTGGAAACCTGCCGAACGACCGACGTTCCCGTGGCTCCCGGCTCTCACCCTCTTCAGATATGTGATCCACCGGTGTCCTCGACTTGAAAGGAGTGTCCGCTACCATGCGATTCAGAAACGAACTGGACCCGGGGTTTTCCGCGGCAGTCCGACACGCATTCCGCACATACCTCGAACGACATCAGGATCATCGCTTCGCGGACGCTCGTCTCGTGGCGAAAGGCACCGGGCTTTTGCTCGTCTGGATTCTTGCGTATGCGGGAATCCTGGCCGATCCCGGGCCCGTATATGCCTTCTTTCTGGCGATCTTGGCCGGCATTGCAGCACTGCTTCTGGCAATGAACGTCGGGCATGACGCGGCTCACGAGTGTTTTACGCGCTGGCCATCCGTCGATCATGCGCTGCAAAGAGTGTCTTTCATGCTGCTGGGGGTCGATGCCTATCTCTGGCGCTTCCGCCACCGGAACTCACACCACCATTTCCCCAACGTCAATGGCTGCGACATCGACATCGACGAAAACCCTTTCCTGCGACTCTCTCCCAACCAGCCGCGCCGCCCGCATTTTCGCTGGCAGCACCTCTATGCGCCGGTCGTCTACTGCATGACAGTGTTCGATACCGTCTTCGTGCAGGACTTCATGTACCTCTACAAGCGCCGACTCGCGAATCTGCAGGACATCCATCATCCTCCTGCGGCGCACATCTCGTTCTACCTGTCGAAGATGGCATTCGCGATGCTGGTGTTCGTATTGCCCCTTCTGCTCACATCGCTGACCTGGTGGCAGATACTCATCGGATACTCCGGCGCAGCGATCGTTGTTTCGCTGCTGTTCATTTTCCTGCTCATAGGCACTCACTTTTCAGATACGGCCACCTTCCCGGTCGTCGGCCCGGACGGAACGCTTCCCGGCAGTTGGGCAACACATGCCGTCGAGACCTCGCGGAACTGGGCAACTTCAAGTGCCATTGCAAACTTTCTGACTGGGGGAGCGAATTGCCACGCCGCGCACCACCTGTTTCCCAAGGTTTCGCACCGGCACTACCCAGTCATCGCGCCGATGATTCGAGCCGCCGCACATCGCTTCAACACGCGCTATGTCGAGTCAACTTTTCCGGCCATGATTTCTTCGCACTTCAGATTCCTGTCGAGAATGGCAAAGTCCCCGTACAAGACGCCTGCGCCTGACCCAACGCTCGGCGCCGACGCCAGCGTCGACCATCCTGACGGCATGACCCGAGGCCGGCGCGTTGCGGAACGAGTATCCGGATGATTCGCCTGGCGTCGATGCATGACCGGCGCACGCATCTGAATGCACGAACGCGTGGCAAGGACTCCTCTGGATCAGACGAGTTGTCGCCTCATCAAACTATGAAACCCTGAAGCGACAGTGAAAGAACGAAGTGGCGAACTCGGCACCTCCGGCCCCGGCAACGACGCTACTCGACAACGTGTTGCGGGCTCGTGCATCTCGTGCGGACGTCATACTTTGGTTCACGCGGCAGATCGGCGCCGGTGCGCCCGAGGTGCGGGAACGGTCCCGTGTTCAGTCCAGCGCCTTGATGCCGAGCAGGGCGAGCACCAGCAATACCGCGACAATGGCGGCGAACAGAAAGAACAGGATTTTCGCGATGCCTGCAGCGCCTGCAGCGACGCCGGTGAAACCGAACAGACCGGTAACGACAGAAACAAGTGCGAAGACGATGGCCCATTTCAGCACGGTGGTCTCCTTGAGGTAGCCCCCCGTCAATCACGCGGGGCGATGACCTCATCATGGCCCGTACCGAGGCGATCGGCTATAGACCGTAGGATGTAACCCGGTCGGTGGACGATTCCCGCACTGCGGTCATGGCGAAGCGCGCCGACCTGCGGGTACCTCCAGTTCGGGAACGTAGACCAGGGACCCATCCTCCATCCGGTAAGCTGTTCCGGCACGCACACCGCGCCCGACGCCGGCGTCCCCCTCGCCGCGGAAGCGGTCGATCTGCCCGTCCTTCTTCACGACGATCTCCATGTCCGGTTTGCCGGCGTTGCGGATCACCGTCAGGTCGCCAGCGGCGAAGGGATTCAGCGGATGGTTCGCCATCGCAATCAGCAGCGCTGCGACGATGACCAGGAACACGTCGATCAGATTGACCACCGACAGGATGGGGTCGTCATCCTCGGAGTCGTCGAGCAGACGCGTCCTCATCGCGCCGACTCCACCGGAATGGCGTGCGGCCGTGCCTGCGACGACTGTCCGGCAGGCATGTCGCCGGCTCGTTCGCGTTCTATCCGCAGCAGGTCGGCGGCATACCAGCGGCGACGGACCTGGGCCACGGCATAGGTGATGGCCGAGGCAATCAGCGCCAGGATGACTGCCGAGAACGCGACGCCCAGCCCGCCCGACACCGATGCCAGATCACCGTCGCCGAGAGCACCGAGGGCCGGCCCCATCGGAATCATGGTCGCGACCAGGCCGAGCAGGGGTGCCACGCGGGTCGCGATACGCACGCACTCGAGTCGCTGCGCCGCAATTACTTCGAGTTCGCCGCTGCCGATGCGCGGGTCGGCGCGCACCACCTGCCGCAGTTCGAATCCGGCCGCGTGACCGGCGCGCCGCTGCAATGCCTGCACGACGAATGCGCCGAGCGCGGAGAAAGCGTAGAGAAACAGGGCCGCGATCGCGACCAGCACCGGTGTGAGAAAGAACTGGCTCACGCCGTACAGCGCAACTTCGATGGAGGGAATCATGGTCGCTCGATGTCAATACACAAGGAATTCAGGCGGCGCTGCGCAAGCGCAGCGGTCCGGGCAGCGGACCGGCCGGGCGCCGACGCAGGCGGGCCAGTGCCCCGGCGACAAAGGCGGCCAGCAATGGCAGCAACCAGACGCTGTCCGGAGCGCTCGGCGCGGATGGCTGCGTCGCCACTTCGACCAGCCGGCGGCCGGCGAGCGGCGCCGACTCGGGAACGGCGACCGGCGCGGAGACAGGCGCGGCGGCCGGCGCCTCAGTGTCGGGCCCGCCCAGGCGACGGGCGCGGACCACCGTCGCAGGCGCCGGCTCGGTCCGGGCAACCTCAAGCTGGAAGTCGGCCGCGGCAAGGGCGGCGCTCGCGCCCGGCGTCATCGCGTGCTCCGTTGCTTCGCCCACGCCCTGTCCACGCCCGTCGCGCACCGCCGTGTGATGCCCGGTACGCAGGAACTCCTGCGCCGATTCGTCGCCCTCGGCCGCCGCCTCGCGGAACCAGCGCATCGCTTCCTCGACGTTGCGCTCGACGCCGCGCCCCTGATACAGCGCGGTGGCGTAATGCATCTTGCCCAGCGGCCCGTAGTAGGGGTCACCACTGGTTGCCGCACGAAGCAGCATTCCGGCCGCCTTGGCCGGGTCCTGCGGCACGCCCTGCCCGTTCTCGTACATAAGCGCCTTCCAGATCAGGGCGCCGGTGTAGCCTGCGGCGATGCATTTGTCGAACACCTTGTTCGCCGTTTCGTGATCGCCGCACTTCGACAGCAGATAGCCGGCCGCGCAACTGACCGGCCCGGCCGGCTGTGAGGCCGCGTACTGCAGCGACAACTCGCCGACCGCATGCTCGAGATCGTCGGGCGATGCCGGCTGCATCGCACCGCCGCAGAAGACACTGTCGCCGGCAAGAACGGCACGCGGAGCCGCCGACAAGGCACACAGCGCGGCCAGCACGGACACAAGACGGCGGCGGCCACGTTTTCGGGGGATTGCATTCACGCGGGTACTCCCAGTGACGGACGGCGCAAATCTAGCCACCGGGGCACGGCGTGTCGCGCGCAATATCCACCGCGGACAACGGGCAAAGTCCACGCGCGGCTTGCCGGACCTGGCCCGGCCTTTCGCGCACCGCTCCGGCCGGGTCAGCGCCGGCGCGAGCAAGGGCCGACGGCCCTTGCCGGGCATCTGCCCGGCCGCGTCGCGCGCTCAGTTGCGGCGACGTCGCACGACGAGTGCGGTCAGCATCAGTCCGGATACCAGGAGAACGGCACGATCGGCTTCCGGAACCGGCGCCAGCACGAGATTCATGCGGTAGCGAAACGCGCCGTTCGACGTCTCCTGTATCCAAAGGGTATAGCTGCCGGCGGCAAGCGGTGCGCTGAAACCGACCGTTCCGGCGGCGGCTGCCATGTCGTCGAGAATGTCCTGGCCCAGATCGGCGCTGCCGTAGATGCGATAGCCGAGCAAAGCCGATGCATTCGACGTCAGTGCCGGATCGGTCATCGCAGCGCCCGCGGCCAGGCCGATGAACGAGCCCTGGTTGCCGAAAGTGGTCTGCTGTCCCACTTTCAGTTCCTTGAGCACGTATCCGTCGGGCACGATGAAGTTGAGGTAATCGCGGTCGATCACGCCGTTCGCCTTGCCGATACGGCCGGTGACGACATTGCTGCCGGCAACGGCGTGAGGGCCGTCGAAGCCGAGCATGAGCACCGTCGGTGCCAGATGGTCGTTCGACAGATCACCCAGCACGTCCTCGTCGAAATCGCCGGCCAGCACGCTGCCCGACGTCGCGATGCATGCGGCGGCAAACAGCGCCCGGGCGCGCCGCACGCGGCGGAGATTGAATCTGTTCATGGCGGACTCCCGAAGAAGGATCGAAGGTGGACGCCCGGACAGCAAAGCCGGGCGCCCGCCGAACGCTAGCGCCGGAACATGACATTTTCAGCGTCTCCGGTCGCCGGGCGGCTTCGGGTTGAACCGCGGACAAGATGGCCCACGCGAAAGGCAGGACATGCCATCGCGATGGCCGCCCGCGAGCCCGGCGCCTTCGCCGCGCCCGCGGGCGGATCAGCCGGGAATCAGCCGCGCGTGTGCGCCCGTGCATCAAGCGCGCGCAGATAGTGGATGTCGAACAGCGACTCGTGACTGATCACCATGCCGGCCGGACTGCGCGAACCCGTCGTGTTTCCGAGGGCACGCAGGTAGGCCGGGTCGTAGAGCGTCTCGTGCAACGGCAGATCGGCATCGCTACGCAAGCCGGCGCCGCCAGCGGATCGACCGTCGGTCAGTTCCGCCAGGTAAGCCGGGTCATACAGCGACTCGTGATTGATGGGGGCACCGGCAAATGCATTGGCCGACAGGGTCAGTACGGTGGCCGCCAGCAGGGTTGTAAGCGTGTTCATGTGTTCATCTCCTATTGCAGGTTATGGGCGGATTGCCCGATCAGGTTCAGTGACTGAGCACTGGACAGGCAGTCCTTTGCAGCGACCGTGCCACGACGAAACGAATCAAATTTGTTGTTTATGAACAGTTACTTGCAAGTACGCACAAACGGCTCCCTCGGCATTTCACGGCCTCGCACGGCCGCGAAACGCCGCGTACCCGCGAACGCTCGCGGCAGACGGTCGGGCGGACCCGGACGAGAACGCGTTCGGTGAACGTGCAACCGTTGCATCCGGCCACAACGCGCGGGCGCGCGGCACGCGGCGACCGCGAACGGACGCAGCGACGCGCTGGACGAGAGGAGAAACCGGCGGGAGACCGACAGGACGATCCGGCCGTGCCGGACATGCGGGAGAGGCTAGCGGGTGACCTCGGGCGCCCGGGCAGGGCGTTCGATGGCAAGCTTTTTCATGCGCGAACGCAGGGTGCCCGGCGGCATGCCGAGCGCCGCCGCGGCACCGCGCCGACCTTCGATCACCCAGCCATGACGCTCGAGCACCTGCACGATGTGCGCGCGCTCGACCGACTGCAGACTGGAAGCGGGCGTCGATGCCCGGCTGACGGAAGCCGGGGTCGAGAAACCCAGAGCGGGCACTTCGAGCACCTCGCCCTGGCAGAGGATGACCGCACGTTCGATCACGTTCTGCAGTTCGCGGATATTGCCCGGCCAGTCCCAGGACTGCAGGTGTTCGAGTGCGCTTGCCGATACCCCGGTGACCTGCTTGCCGTGCGTCAGCGAGAACTTCTTCAGGAAGTGCGCCGCCAGTGAGGGGATGTCCTCGCGCCGTTCGCGCAGCGGCGGCAACGTCACCGGAAACACGTTGATGCGGTAATACAGGTCGGCGCGGAAGCGGCCTTCGTCGACCATGTGCTTGAGGTCGCGGTTGGTGGCGGCAACGATGCGCACGTCCACGCGCACGGTGTCCTGCCCGCCGACCCTCTCGAATTCTTGCTCCTGCAGCACGCGCAGCAGTGCGGCCTGGACATCGGGCGGGAGTTCGCCGATCTCGTCCAGGAAGAGCGTGCCGCCATCGGCGAGTTCGAAACGCCCCAGCCGGCGGGCCGCAGCACCGGTGAACGCACCCTTCTCGTGGCCGAACAGCTCGCTTTCCACCAGGGTCGGCGCGATCGCCGCACAGTTCAGCTTGATGAACGGACGCTGCGCGCGCGCGCTGCGATCATGGATGGCACGCGCCAGCGACTCCTTGCCTACGCCGCTCTCGCCAAGGATGAGCACGGTGGCCGATGTGGCAGCGACTTCACCGACCCGCGCCAGTACCTCGCGCAGACGCGCACTCTGACCCACGATGTCGGAGGACGGCACGGCGCTCTCGATCTCCGCCTTGAGATAGACATTCTCGTCGGCGAGCCGCTTGCCCAGCGATCTCACCTCTTCGAGGGCCGTATTCAGTGCGCGCTGCGCCGCGCGTTGCGCACTCACGTCCACCGGGTAGGCGTGGAAGACCTCTTCCTCCGCCACGAAGTGAGCGCTGCACAGCAAGGTGTGATCGCCCAGCGCATACTCCCAGTCGACCGGTTCCGGAGCGGCCGCCACCAGCGCATCCAGCCGTGCGCCGAGATCCGGCGGCAGCAGCGCGCCCGGTCCGTCCGCCGCGTGCCCGAGCCGCGACAGGAGGGCATGCGCACCGGGGTTGGCGTAGCGGATGGCACCGCGACGGTCAAGGCAGAGCACGGCAGACGGATTGCGCTCCGGGAACAGCGCAATGCTGCGCTGTTGCGCACTGGCCTCGAAGTAGCGACGCAGCGTCAGCGCGACAAGCGTACCCATGAGCAGCAGGAAACCGGTATAGGCATAGACGAGACGCGCGATCTGCCGGCTGGCCGCGTGCGTGTGTTCGACGCTGGCCGAGAATTCGCCGCGTATGGCATTGACAACGGCATTGAGCTCGTCGGTCATGCGCTCGGCCTGCATCTGGACTTCCGCGAGCAGTGCCATCGATTCGGCCGGATCGGGCGAAGGCCTGTCCAGCACGTCGACCAGTCGACCGGCCAGCGCCTCGACCTCGCCCAGTCCTATCCTGCAGATGTCCGCGTTGCGGCTGTTCGTGGAACTGTCCAGCCGGTCCAGCTGTTCGAGGATGCGCCGATGGTTGTCGCGATAACTGCTCTGGAACTCGGCGCGATTGCGGCTCGCGTAGTAGCGGAACAGGATGGTCTGCTGGGCCGTGATCGGCCCGCGCAGGCTGGACACGGCTTCCAGAGCCGGCAGGCGCATGGTGTAGAGCTGCGAGGTCGCCTGTTCGAGCGACCGTGTCCTGAGATGGACGAAACCCGCCAGCCCCATGCTTGCAATGGCAGCCGCCACCACGCAGGCGACCAGCCGTCGCGGTGGCGGGCGGACCAGAGGGTGGCCGGAATGAAGCGGTTCGGTGGGCGGCATCGGCAGCGTGAAAAGACAACGTTCGTCGCAAGTGACCGTCGCCCGCCCCGCTTCCTTACTGCGCGGGCCAGGCCAAGCGCACGGAAACCCGGCTTGCCGGGCTGGCTCTCCGTGCCGACGAGGCAGGGCCGGCATCGATGGCGCGGCCCGGCGCACCCGGGCCGCCCCGCCCCGCTTCGCGATCGCTCAGAGCGACGCGGCCGGCTTGCTGCCTATGGTTTTCCAGTTGGCTTCCGCCTTGCCGATGTGCCCCTTCACGTCGGCCGACCACAGTGCGCGGATCTTGCTGTCGAGATTGAAATAGAGCTTGCCGTCGACCACGTCATAGACGTCGGGATCGGCGACGAACTTCTTGCCTATGGCTGCCCCGTAGGCACAGTAACCGCCGTAGGCGGGCAGATACTTCTGCGGATTCGCCTCGAACTTGCGCTTGTTCTCGTCGCTGGTGAACAGATAGCTCACGCCGTCGACCGTAGCGACATGATGCCCGTTACCGCGGGACGGCTTTTCCGAACTGAAATAGGTGGTCAGATCGTAGCCACCCGCGCCGACCGTACTCTGGGTCACGGCGTCGGCGTGAGCGAGCACGGGCAGCGACAGCGCTGCGGCCAGAGCGGCGGTACGGAGCACTTTGTTGAGGGGATTCATGTGGATGTTCCTTTCCTGATTCGTGCATGACCGACAGACCGGACCATGCACCGGGTCAATGAACGGGCCGGAATCCGACCCGGCTGAACGCGTGATGCGCCTTGACCATAATGCGGATGATTTCTGTACGATTGGCGTCTTTTCATCCACGATTAAAACCAATTCGTCTCATGCTTGATCCACTTGCCAACCTTGTCCGTCGTTTCGAGTTGCGTGCCGGGGTATTCCACACCGGTGCCTTGTGCCGCAACGTGAGCTTCGAATCGCGTCCGGACATCGGCTACATCCATCTGCTGCGCGCCGGTGTGCTGCGTCTGGAAACCGTCGGCGAACCGTCTCGGAACCTCGATCGGCCCAGCGCCATCTTCTATCCGCGACCGACCTCTCACCGATTGCTGCCGCTCGACGACGAGGGCGCCCTGCTGGTGTGCGCGACGCTCGAATTCGGCGGACCGCTGCGCGACCCCTTGCTGCGGCACCTGCCGGACGTGCTGGTGGTGCCGCTGGCCGAAGCGCGCTCGCTGGAAGGTACGTTGAACCTGCTGTTCGAGGAGGCGCTGGCGGAGACCGGCCCCGGGCGCCAGGGCGTGCTCGACCGGCTGGCCGAAGTGGCGGTGCTGCAGTTGTTGCGCGATCTGATGCAGCGCGGTCTGACCCGCGTCGGCGTACTGGCGGGGCTGGCCGACCCGCAACTGGTGCATGCCCTGACGGCGATCCATGACCGGCATGACAGTCGCTGGACGCTGGATGCGCTGGCCCGCCGCGCCGGCATGTCGCGCAGTCGCTTCGCGGCCCGCTTCCACGCTGTCGTCGGGACACCGCCCGGCGACTATCTGGCGCAGTGGCGTTTGCAGCAGGCGCAGGCGCTGCTGCTGCAGGGCGAATCGATCAAACGCGTAGCCGACGAGGTGGGCTACGGCAGCGCATCGGCCCTCGCACGGCTGTTCCAGGCACGCCTCGGCATGTCGCCGGGTGCCTGGCTGCGCCAGACCGAGCGCACGTGAGCCGTGTTCAGACAGTCTGCCAGGCGAGCGCAAGCCCGGCGCGCTGGCGCAGTGCCGCCGTCGGCGTCAGACGCAACAGGCGCAGAGCACCGGCATGTGCGCTCACCAGCGGACCGTCCCAGATCAGTTCGGCATCGACCGCAATCTGCAGCAGGTCGCCGGACTCGAAATCGATGAACAGCAGGCCGGCGTGCGGCCACTCGCGCAGATTGCCCAGCGTGTTGAAAAACAGGTTGCCGGCATAGTCGGGCAGCAGCAGCGTACCGTCGGGCTGTTGCGTGACGAAGCCCGGGGCGCCGCCGCGATGAGACACATCAACGCCGCCTCCCGGCCCGGCCGGATACGCGCTGGCGATGAACAGCGTATCGGCACTTCCGACCAGCGCGCGCGCCTCGGCGTCCAGCAAGGCCAGAGCCTCTGGCGGCGCGGGCGTCTCCGGGCCCAGGTAAAAGGCTTCGCGCATGTGGATGTACTGCGGGCAGTTGCCGAAGCTCTGTTGCACCTGCACCGAAAAGCCGTGCTGGTCACAATCGACGGCCGTGCCGTTCATCCGGTTGCGCCGCCGCGTATGCGGCTGGAGGCCGAGCAGGCCGAGCGGTGCGCCCGGCCGCAACCCGGCGGCCAGCGGCGTGTCGGGTGGCGGCAGCGCCTCGACGCGCAGCGTCGACGGATCGGGCGACCGGACGAAGCCGGGCGCGCCGGCAAGTGCCGACGCCCAGGGCTGACCTGCATCGTCGATGCTGCCGATCACGAGCCAGGGCAGCAGGGCGAAAAAATCGCGATGTTGCGCCGGCATGTGCTCGCGGATGGCTCGGGCGCCGAGCTCCGCCATGCGCTCGCGCACGCCTGCGCGCTCCTGCAGCGCGCGCTCGCCTGCGTGAAACGGATCGCCGCTCACGATGTCAGGCACGCAGTCCGGCCTTCGTGACCGGCATCGGCACGAAGCGCGGCAGCGCCTCGATCCGGGTCAGCCAGGCACGCACTCGCGGGTAGTCGTCCAGTGACACATTGCCTTCCGGGGCGTGCGCAACATAGGTACAGGCCGCGATATCGGCCAGCGTCGCCGTGTCGCCGACCAGCCAGTCCCGCTGTGCCAGTTCTCCTTCCATCACCGTCAGCAGACGGTGGGCACGGGCAATCACCTCGGCCGGATTGAAGTCGGCACCGAACACCGTCACCAGTCGCGCGGCACACGGGCCGTAGGCCAGCAGGCCCGAGGCAACCGAAAGCCAGCGCTGCACGGCCGCCTGCCCGGCCGCGTCTTGCGGCAGCCAGCGGCCAGGCGCGTAGCGCTGCGCCAGATAGACCAGGATGGCGGTGGAATCGGCGATCACGGTGCCGCCATCGTCGATCACCGGCACCTGACCGAAGCTGTTCAGCCCGAGGAAGGCCGGCGCCCTGTGCTCGCCACCGGCCAGGTCGACCTGACGGAATTCGTAAGGCAGACCGAGCAGTTCGAGAAACAGTTCGACGCGATGGCTGTGGCCGGACAGTTTGAACCCGTACAACACGATGGGCGCGTCCGGATGGGTGCTGGCAGTGAAGTTCATTGCGGAATCCTTGCTGTGTGGAGGGAGGAAGTGCCGTCACGACACCTGACAGCCACCCACACTATGAGCAATGCACTCACCGCAATAAATAGACTATCCATGAAAACACTACTGCGTAACATGAACTAATCGAAAACAAAAAAGCGCAAGCCGAAAACCGGCTTGCGCTCAGGCACTCCCGTACTTGCGTGCGGCGCCCAGTCGCCGCACGCCGCAGGGTCAGACCGCCGAACGCGCGCGCGCGCGGCGGCTGATCGCGCCAACCAGCGCCAGACCACCCAGCAGCATGGCGTAGGTTTCGGGTTCCGGCACCGGCGCGAGCAACTGGATGTCGACGCGGCCGATGGCCTGCAGCGAGGTGAACTGCAGCGGCGAGAAGTCATAGCCGGCCGGCACCAGATGCGCGCTCAGGAAATTGGCATACGGATCGCTGTCCACCAGACGGACAAAACCGTGTTCGTCGGCACCCTGATTGGCCGACGACTGACCACCGCCGATGCCGAACGCACCGTTGGCCAGCGAATTGGCGTAGTCATTGACTTCGGTGCCGGCGTCCCACACTTCGCCGTTGCCGCCCACGAAGAAGCTCAGCGTGCCGCCATTGCTCAGCAGCACCGACAGATCGTGCTCGCGTGCATCGTCGTTGCCGATGAAGAAGTCGTTGCTCAGCACCACCATGGAGGCGTAGC
>CAZKRN010000007.1:0-133532 GCA_964555165.1 uncultured Methyloversatilis sp.
AAACACCGCAGCGAGTGATGGCGTATTTCAAACATTCGGCCGTTCGTTACGCCTCTTGACAATTGGTAATTGATTGCCGGGTTAATAGATCATCCCGATGCGCGCAATCGCGCCACTGCAATCGCGGACAAACTTCCCCGGTCGCGAGTCCTCGTTGCATCGAAAGCCGGTGCGCAAGGAAAGTTCTTACGGGTTTGAAGTGATCCGCGTTTTGGCCAGCATTGATTTATCTGCATTTGATCATCTTCACAAAGCGTGCACGACGAGGAGCACGCCAACGTGAATAGAAAGGAGCGCAAGTGAAGCGCTTTACCCGCACTGAATCGCCCCGTGTATCGTAGAGGCACAATTCTTGAACGGATGAAGTCACGAGCAAGGATGGCGTTCAACCATGAACGCCCATTCTCCCGCAGCAGCCCGTCACAATCGAAAAGACGGGCCCCGCGCTCTTGCTCGAGAAACTGAAGCCTTGGGATCGTGAATCCGCGCTCCTTGCTTTCAACTCATCTCACATCCAGCGACAGTATCCAGCCGACCAGCTTGTTGGCGTCGGCTTCGTTGATCGCGACCGCGTTCGGCGGCATGGCCAGACCGGCAGCCTTGCCCTTCCAGTGGCTGTCATAGGGATTGGACCCCTTGAGCACGACCTGAAGCAGCTGCTTCTGAGCGTCCTTCACGCCGTAGTAGCGCGCGGCGACGTCGCGCCACGGGGGGCCGACCGGCGTGCGACCGTCGGAGTTCTGCGCTGGCTCCACGCTATGGCAGACGGTACAGCCACTGTTTGCCGCCAGCTTGAGCATGGCGGCGTCCTTGGCCGGATCGGCGGCGGCGTGTGCGCTGCCGAATGCAAGCGAAAGCATGCTTGCTGCGAGCGCGTAACGGAAGGTGGTCATGGTGCTTCTCCCTGATGAACGAAAGCGTCCGGTGCGGTGACGGCCCTCGTGAAGCCGTTGCCGCATCTCATGTCGCTACGCTATTCCCCCACAGGCAGCGCTGGATTGACATGCATCAACAGGGTGTTGCAATGCAATAACCATCGCTTCGCGCACAACGGGATTACCCGGCTTGTTCGTCGGGCGGTGCGTCGCTCCGGCGCGTGCGCAGACTGCCGTCGACCATGCGGTACTCGAACAGCCGGCATTCCAGCGCACCGTTGAACAGCGGCGTGCGCCGGCTGGCCTTCAGCTTGATCAGTTTCGGGAAGTCGGGGTCGGCCGTGATGAAGTGGCAACGCCAGCCGGCGTAGCGCTGCTTCAGAAGGTCGCCCAGTCTCGGGTAGAAGGCATCCAGAGCCGGCTTGTCCTCAAGACGCACACCATACGGCGGATTGGTCACCATGACGCCGTGGTCGGCCGGCGGAGCGCGGTCCAGCAGGTCGGCACCTTCGACCCGCACCACCCAGGGCAACTTCGCCGCCTGCAGGTTTTCCTTGCAGCGCGCCAGTTCGCGGCCGGAGATGTCGGAACCGAAGATGGGCAGTTCGCGCGGCGGCTGGGCACGGGCGGCGGCGGCGTCGCGCAGCGTCATCCATACCGCGGCGCTGAACGGCGTGAGCTTTTCGAAGGCGAAGCTGCGGCCCAGGCCGGGCGCGATGTCGAGCGCCATCTGTGCCGCCTCGATCAGGAAGGTGCCGCTGCCGCACATCGGGTCGAAGAAGGGCTCCACCCTGTCCCAGCCGGACAGCAGGATGATGCCGGCGGCAAGGTTTTCCTTGATCGGCGCCTCGACGGCGGCCACCTTGAAGCCGCGCTTGTACAGCGGCTCGCCGGAGGTGTCGAGGTAAAGCGTGGCTTCGCGGTCGGTCAGGAAGACGTGGGCACGTACGTCCGGGCTGGCGGTGTCGATGCTGGGCCGCTGCCGCGTCTGTTCACGCATGCGGTCGCAGATGGCGTCCTTCACCCGCAACGTTACGAAATCGACGCTCTTGAGCGGCGAGCGCACCGCGGTCGTGTAGACGCGCAGCGTGCGTTTGGGGCTGAACCAGCGCTCCCACGGCAGACCGCACGCCAGCTTGTAGATATCGTCTTCCTTTCGGTATGGTCCCTGGCCGACACGCCAGAGCACACGGGTAGCAATGCGACTTTCCAGGTTGACGGCATAGACCAGCTTCCAGTCCCCGGTATAACCGACGCCCCCTGGCACAACCTTGACGCCGGCCGCGCCGAGCCGGGCCAGTTCGTCGGCCAGCACGGGCTCAAGGCCTCGCGGACAGGGTGAGAAGAAGTGCTGACCCGGCTCCAGTTCGGGGGCTTCACGCACCACGCGACGGACTGCGCGCACACCGGGCTTGGGGGAATTCGCTGTGCTCATGGCTCAGAAGGGCTTCAGCACGACAAGGACGACCACGACGAACAGCACCAGTACCGGCGCCTCATTGAACCAGCGAAACCAGACATGGCTGCGGGCGTTGCGGCCGGCTTCGAAGTCGCGCAGCAGGCGCGCGCAATAGTGGTGATAGCCGACCAGGAGTACGACCAGCGTGAGCTTGGCGTGCATCCAGCCGCCGCCGATGCCCTCGCCCAGCCACAGCCAGAGGCCGAAGCCGACTGCCAGCCCGGCCAGCGGCCCCATGAAACGCAACAGTTTGCGTGACATGAGCAGCAGTCGGTCGCGCACCGCGGCCTCGTCCGGCGCAAGCATGGCAAGGTTCACGAAGAGGCGTGGCAGGTAGAACAAGCCGGCGAACCAGCTGGTGACGAATACGATGTGCAGGGCCTTGGCCCACAGATAGCTGCTTTGCATGATTGGCGATCAGGAAGGGGAAGGGGGATTCAGGGCCGCGGCGAGCACCGCATCGACGTCGGGCCGGGCAAGCCGGACGCGCAGTTCGCGCTTCATGCGTGTGTTGTCCAGCACACGCGATTCGGCCATGAAGGAAAGCGTCATCGGCGACAGCTTCTGCGCCGCCTCGGCGCGCGTGACGCGCGGCGGACGCGCCAAGGCGAAAGCATCGGCGACCCGGTCGAAGTAATCGGCCATCTTCAGCCGGGTGTCGTCGCTGGCGTTGTAGCTGCGGCCGCCACGTGCGCGATGAAGCGCGGCCCACGCGAGGCGGGCGAGATCGGCGGCATCGATGTGATTGGTGTGTACGTCGTCCTCGGCGCGCAACACCGGATCTCCGCGGTGCAGACGCTCCAGTGGCAGCCGGTCGGGACCGTAGATGCCGGGCGCGCGCAGTATCGATGCGGCGACACCGCGGCGTGCGAGCGTGCGCACCGCGCGCTCGGCATCGACCCGGCGACGGCCCCGTGCGCTGGCCGGACGCAGCGGGCGGGTTTCCGGCACGCGCGCGCCGGCGCAGTCGCCGTAGACGCCGCTGGTGCTGATGTAACAGAGACGGCGCACGCTGCCGGCGGCCGCGAGTGCATCGACCAGCGCACGGCTGCGCGGGTCGATCGGGCTACCCGTGTTGGGTGGCGGCGCAAAATGCCATACCCAGCGCGCCAGCGCTGCGACGCGCCGCAGGCTGCGCCGGTCGTCAAGGTCGGCACGCACGCAACGCACGCCCAACGGCCGCAATGCATCCGCTGCCTCGTCGCTGCGCACCAGCGCCAGCACGCGCACCCGCGGAGCGAGCCAGGGCAGGGCGCGCCGTGCAACGTCGCCACAGCCTACAATCAGCAGCCTTGACCTCCTGCCGCACCAGTTCGCTGGCGCGCAAGGGCGTCCTCGTTTCGTTGTGTTCATTACCGGATTGTCTCACGCAGCCATGTCCTACCAGGTCACGCTCCAGCCCAGCCAGCACAGCTTCGCCACCGATTCCGAAACCCGTCTGCTTGACGCCGCGCTCGCAGCCGGCTTCAACCTGCCCTACGGCTGCCGCAATGGCGCCTGCGGCTCTTGCAAGGGCCGGATACTGTCCGGCACCGTCGATTACGGTCAGTACCAGGCCACCAGACTGACCGAACAGGAAAAGACCCAGGGCTATGCGCTGTTCTGCGTCGCCAGGGCGTGTTCCGACCTGGTGCTGGAATGCCGCGAAGTCGGGGGCCTGAAGGACATTGCGGTACGTACCCTGCCCACCCGTGTGCAGGTCATGCAGAAACTCGCGCCGGACGTGATGCTGCTCAAGCTCAAGCTGCCGGCCAACGAGCGTCTGCAATTCCTGGCCGGCCAGTACATCGATTTCCTGCTGAAGGACGGCAAGCGGCGCAGCTTTTCCATCGCCAATGCGCCGCACGACGACGAATTCATCACGCTGCACATCCGCGAGGTGCCGGGCGGCCAATTCACCGGTCATGTGTTCAACACGATGAAGGAACGCGACATCCTGCGTTTCGAAGGCCCGCACGGAAGTTTCTTCCTGCGCGAAGATGTCGAACGCCCGGCGGTGCTGGTGGCCGGCGGTACCGGCTTTGCGCCAATGAAAGCGGTTATCGAGCACGCGATCAAGGTGGCTTACCCGCAGCCGATCACGCTGTACTGGGGTGCACGGACCAGGCAGGACCTGTACATGAATGATCTGGCCGAAACCTGGGTTGGCGCCCTGCCCGGCTTCCGCTACGTGCCGGTCCTGTCGGAACCGGCCGCCAGCGACGGGTGGAACGGCCGCACCGGTTTCGTGCATGAGGTCGTGATGGCCGATCTGCCCGACCTCTCCGCTCACCAGGTCTATGCCTGTGGCGGCCCGGCCATGATCGATGCGGCGAAGGAGGACTTCACCCGCCAGTGCAATCTGCCGATAGAACACTTCCACGCAGACTCCTTCACCTATTCGACGTAATGGATCACGACGTTTTCTTCACCCGCGAGCCGGTGATCAACAAGCAGCGCGCGATCACCGCCACCCGCCTGCGCGTGCATGCGCGGGACTGCGCGGCGGCGGTCGCCGCACTTGAATCGATAGGCGAAGACTGGCCGCTCGCCCGGCCGGTTTTTGTCGGGCTTGCCGGCTGCGCGCCGGACGCCGCGCTGGCCGACTGGATCGCCCCTGAAGGCGCGATGCTCGAGGTCGCCGCACCGTCGCTGGCCGACCCGGTGACCGCGAACGCGGTGTCGCAACTGTCGCAGGCCGGCATGCCGCTGGTACTGTCGGACTACAAGGCGGGCATCGAGATTCCGGCCGGCCTCACCTTCCGTTTCGTCATGGCCGACGCACGCATACAGCCGGTCACGGTCCGCGTGCCGGGCATCCTGCTGGCCACCGGCATTGCCGAGCCGGAAGGTTTCGATGCGGCCGTGAAAGCCGGCTACGGCGGCGCCACCGGCTGGTTCTTCAAGGCCAACCAGACGGTCGCGAAAAAGCTCGCACCGGCTCATGCCCAGATCGTGCGCGTGCTCAATCTGGTCCGCCGCAACGCAGACCCGACCCAGATCGAGGCGGCGCTCAAGCAGGACGTGGCGCTGTCCTTCAAGCTGCTGCGCTACATCAACTCTGCCGGCTTCGGCCTGATGTGCCAGGTGCAGTCCTTCCGCCACGCCGTGGTCATCCTCGGCTACGAAAAGCTGAACAAGTGGCTGTCATTGCTGCTGGTGACGGCCGGCAAGGATCCGTCGGCGCCGGCATTGATGCAGGCGGCAATCGCCCGCGGCCGGCTGATGGAAGTGCTGGGCGCAGAGTTCTTTCCGCGCGAGGAACACGACAATCTGTTCATCACTGGCGCCTTCTCGCTGCTCGACCGCCTGCTCGGCGCCCCGATGGACAAGGTGCTGGAAGAGATGTCCTTGCCCGACAGCATCAGCGACGCGCTGCTCGGACAGGAGGGTGCCTATACACCGTTCTTGAAGCTGGCGCGGGCGTGCGAGGAGGCGACCGCGGAGACGCTGGCCGAACTGACGCACGCCCTGGGGCTCGGCGCCGACGCGGTCAATCGAGCACAGCTGTCTGCGTTGAAGTTCGCCGATACGCTGGAGTTCTGAGGCGGCGGCCCGGCAGCGCCGTCGGCTGGCCATGCGGCCTCGGCACACGGCCGCAACCGGTCTGCGGGCACGACCGCCTGCAGCAACGAAGGCTCAAGCCGGGCGCCGGAAAATGAGGTCCCAGACGCCATGTCCGAGCCGCAGGCCACGCACTTCGAATTTGGTGAGCGGGCGGTAATCGGGGCGCGCCGCGAATCCGTCGCCCGTATTTTCCAGCAGCGCTTCGGCGGACAGCACTTCCAGCATCTGCAGGGCGTAATCCTCGATGTCGGTGGCACAGTGCAGATAGCCGCCCGGCGCAAGCCCGGCGGCGAGCTGGGCGACCAGCGGGGCCTGGATCAGGCGGCGTTTCAGGTGACGCTTCTTCGGCCAGGGGTCAGGGAAAAAGACGTGCACACCGGCGAGCGAACGTTGCGGAATCATGTCGCGCAGCACCTCGACGGCGTCATGCTGGATCACCCGGATGTTGCTGAGACTCTTTTCGTCGATGAGCTTGAGCAGATTGCCGACACCCGGCCCGTGCACTTCTACGCCGATGAAGTCGGTGTCCGGTCGCGCGGCGGCGATTTCCGCCGTGGTGAAACCCATGCCGAAACCGATCTCCAGCACCACCGGCGCACAACGGCCGAACACGGCCGCGTAGTCGATGGCCTGTGCAGCGTGCGCGATGCCCCAGCGCGGCATGCCCTCTTCAATACTGCGCAGCTGGGCCGGCGACATGCGGCCCTGGCGCAGCACATAGCTGCGGATATGCCGGTGCGCAAGTGCGTCGTCTGCGCCCTCCGGCGCGTGTTCTTCATTCATCGGAAAGGTCCTGCGGCGCAGCGTGTCGGCACCGCGCATGGAAGTGGATTCAACCCGTGATCAGGCCACTGGTCGGCGAGCTGGGTGTGCCGCTGTAGAGCTTGCGCGGCATACGGCCAGCGAGGAAGGCTTCGCGACCGGCTTCGACCCCCTTCTTCATCGCGCTGGCCATGAGCACCGGGTCCTGCGCCTTCGCGATGGCGGTGTTCATGAGCACGCCGTCGCAGCCCAGTTCCATCGCGATCGCTGCATCCGAGGCCGTGCCGACGCCAGCATCGACGATGACCGGCACGCGCGCACTGTCGATGATGAGCCGCAGATTCCACGGGTTCAGGATGCCCATGCCGGAACCGATCAGGCTGGCCAGCGGCATCACCGCCACGCAACCGATCTCTTCCAGCCGTCTGGCCATGATGGGATCGTCGGAGCAATACACCATCACGTCGAAACCGTCCCGCACCAGGGTTTCGGCAGCAGCCAGCGTCTGCGCCATGTCGGGGAACAGCGTATCGGCATCGCCCAGCACTTCGAGCTTCACCAGGTTGTGGCCGTCTAGCAGCTCGCGCGCGAGCCGCAAGGTGCGCACTGCGTCGTCGGCGGTGTAGCAACCGGCGGTGTTGGGCAGCAGCGTGTAGCGGTCCGGCGGCAATACGTCCAGCAAGCTGGGCTGACCGGGTTCCTGGCCGATATTGGTGCGACGGATGGCCACGGTAATGATCTGGGCGCCTGAGGCGTCCACCGCTTCGCGGGTTTCGTCGAAGTCGCGATACTTGCCGGTACCGACCAGCAGGCGCGATGAGAACTCGCGCGTGCCAATCTTCAGGATATCCTTGCTCATGGGGTGTTCCAGGGTTCAGCCGCCACCTACGGCGACGACGATTTCGAGGCGGTCGCCCGCGTTCAGCACGGTGGCCGCATGCGCCGCACGCGGCACGATCTCGCCATTGCGTTCGACCGCGATGCGCTTGCCGGCAAGGGCAAGATCCGACAGCAGATCGGCAACGGTCGACACGCCGCGCAATGGGCGTGGCTCACCATTGAGCACGATGAGGGCTTCGCGGTCATTCATCCCCGAAGTCTAGCGCCAACCGGCGTTCCGCGTGAGCATCGACGGATGGAGAACAAGTACTGCGACCGTCCGGTCAAAACCGGACGAGAACCCACTCAGGAGGTAGTTCATGAACATGTCGTCCTTCAGCGCCCTGACGTTTGCCGCAATCGCGCTGCTGTCGCCCGCTGCCCACGCCGCTGGCGACCTCGGAAAACAGGAGGCGATCGGCGTCACCATACGCATGGGGACGGAAGGTGATCAACCTCGCTTCACACCGGACTCGCTGACGCTGGAAACGGGAAAGCTCTATGCGCTGCGCCTGCAGAATGCCGGCGACAAGCCTTATTACTTCGGTTCGCAGGGTCTGGCCGATGCGGTCTATACGCGCAAGGTGGTCGCCATGGATGCCGCGGGCAAAGTGGTGGCCGAGGTGTACGGGCCGATACGCCGCATCGAGGTCGCCGCCGGGCACAGCGTCGAGTGGTGGTTCCTGCCCGTGCGTACCGGCCGCTTCGAGGACGTCATGTCCACGAAATCGCTGGCGGAGGCCGGCATGCGTGCAGTGATCGAAGTCAGGTAGATCGGCCTCACGGTATTGCCAGCCGGCGCACCCGGCGTACAATCCGCGCTGCCCGGGTAGCACTCGGGCGTCGTGCGCGGGTGTAGTTCAATGGCAGAACGGCAGCTTCCCAAGCTGCATACGTGGGTTCGATTCCCATCACCCGCTCCACTTCAACTTTCCATGGCGTTCCAAGGACGTCCATGGCGTGTTGCAAGTCATTGTCACGGTTCGATTTTTTAAGAATCTTCGATCCAGTGACGTCCAGCGAAATCCACTGACAGCCGGTCAAAACCGGTACATTAGGTGGTACATCGCAATGCGGAGCTTCCCAGTTCCGCATTGTTGCTGGGGGAGCCGGGGCCCGATGGGAAACATGGCACTCAACTCGCTTTCAAGGAGTTGGGATCATGCTTTCGGACCTCACGGTTCGCCAAGCCAAGGCGACCGGCAAACCCTACACCCTGGCCGACACAGACGGCCTTTCCCTCTTTGTTTCAGCCACCGGTGCAAAGGCGTGGCACTTCCGCTTCTCGTGGGGCGGCAAGCGCGACCGCATGTCCTTTGGCACGTATCCAGCGCTCTCGCTGAAGGACGCCCGTGCACTTCGCGATGAAGCCCGCTCGCTGCTCGCCAAGGGCGTCAATCCCCACAGCGAACGCAAGCGCAAGCGGCACGCGATCGTCCTGGCCGGCGAGCACACCTTCATGGCCGTCTACGAGCAATGGCTGGCCCATCGCCGGCTCTCGCTGGAGGAAGGACGGCAGACCAGCCTGGAACAGATCGGGCGCGTCTTCAAGAAAGATGTGTTCCCCTCGCTACGGCACCTGACCATCTACGAAATCACCCGCGCGCACCTGCTGGACATCATCGGCAAGGTGGAGAAGCGCGGCTCGCTGTCGGTGGCCGAGAAGCTGCGGACCTGGTTCACCCAGTTGTTCACCTACGCCACGGTGGCGATTCCCAACATGGGCGAGAACCCGTCCAGGGACCTGGAAGTGGTCGCGTTGCCCTTGCCGCCGGTCGAACACAACCCGTTCCTGCGCATGCACGAACTGCCGGCCATGTTGCAGACGCTGCGCAAGTACCGCGGACGCCTGAACACGCAGTTGGGTTTGCGGCTGCTGATGCTCACCGGTGTGCGTACCGGCGAGCTTCGCTTCGCCACGCCCGATCAGTTCGACCTCGACCGGGGCCTGTGGATCATCCCGGTGGCCAGGCTCAAGCAGCGCAAGCTGCTCACCAGGAAGAAGCGCAAGCGCCTGATCGACATCCCGCCCTACATCGTGCCGCTGTCGGTGCAGGCGCAGGAAATCGTTCGCCACCTGCTCGACAACTTCAAGCCGGCCCAGGTTTATCTCATCCCCGGCGACTGGTGCCTGAAGAACCCGATCAGCGAGAACACGCTCAACGCCGCGCTCAAGCGCATGGGCTACGAGGACCAACTCACGGGGCATGGCATCCGGGCAACGATCTCGACGGCGCTGAACGAACTCGGGTACCCGAAGAAATGGGTGGACGCCCAGCTCTCGCATGCCGACCCGGACAGGATCAGCGCGACCTACAACCATGCCGAATACGTCGAGCAGCGTCGCGTCATGATGCAGGACTGGGCCGATCGCCTGGACCTGTTCGAGCAGAATCAGGCCGAGGTTGCCAGCCGGCATCTGACCATCACGCTCCAGGGCCTGCCGACCATCGCCGGCCAGGCGGCCGTGCAGCCGCCGGTGGTCGACCTCACCGCGCCGCAGCTGATCGTGACCGCGCCGGCGCCCGGCCAACCCGAAGCGCCGGCATCGGTGCAGCGGTTGCCGGCCGTGCGCATGCCCGAGTACGCGCGGCCGCGCCTGTCGGAGGTGCAGCGCGGACGCCTGCAGGTGCTGGAGACCTTCGAGGCGCCGCACAACCTCTCGGTGGCGGACTACGCCAAGCTCGCGGGCAAGTCGCGCCGCTGGATCACCTACGAGATCCAGGCCGGCAACCTGCTGTCGATCCACATGGGGCACCGCGGGCAGCGCGTGCCAGACTGGCAGCTCGATCCGCTCAAGCGCAGGCTGGTCCAGTCTGTCCTGAAGCAACTGCCACGGGGCGTCGACACCTGGGACATCTACCACGCACTCCTGCGCTCGTACGAGGCTCTCGGGACACGGCCGGCCATCGAAGCCGTCAACCCAACGAACCTGCACCTTGCCGCGCGGCTGGTGGCCGCACAGTGCATGCAGGCGAGCGAGCCAGTCGTGACGACAGAGTTCCCTGAGCAGGTCCGGCAAAGCGTGCAGCGGCTGGTGCGCGAAGCCGTCGCTGCCGATGCCGCCGAAGTGGCGCCCGGAGACTGATCAAGCCAGGGGCGCGCCGAAGTTCGGTCAGGCGCTTGCCTGGAGCGCGTGGAAGAACGGCTCCAGGCGGGCGCTGCCCGTATCTCGACGGCTCAGGAAGTACGTGGTGAGCGTCAGCGCGCCCTCTTGCAAGGGACGCTGGACAACGCCAAGGGAACGATGGCCCTCAATGCGGGTGGCGGGTGCCAAGCAGACACCGTAGCCGGCGGCCACCAAGGTCATCATCAACCCGAACGATGTGGCCGTCGTGACGGCCGAGGGGACGACGCCGGCGGCCGTCAGCAGTGAGTCGATTTGCCCACAGTAGCCGACACAGTCGCGCCCATCCAGGGCGATCCAATGGTGGTCGGCCGCCTGCTCCAGGGACACTGACGCGAAGGCCAGCAAGGGGTGATGGGCCGACACGGCCAATGCCAGCGCGTCGCGCCAGACGGGTCGGACTTCGATGCCTTCAGGTGCTGCGGGCGATTGGCAGAGGCCTGCCTCGAAAGCCCCCGCGAGCAGTCCTCGATGCTGATCCTCCAGGCGCTGTTCGTGAAGACGAATCGGGTTGTCCGGATGACGCCTACGATGTTCTGCCATCGGTACCGACAACCGGGGATAGGCCAAGCAGTCCGACAAGGCAATGTTCAAAGAATCGGAAGCGATCATCGTGTCACCTGCACAACGCCGACACTGGAAAAAACCGCGTGCTATCGGCCAATGAGATAAGTTTAACGTGGTTTAAATTCGCGTGAAACGTGACGCTTCTGTTGATGCAGAAGCGATCAGTGCAACGCGGGAGACCTGCGGGAACAAGAACCTATGAAAGCGAGCCAGCGCGCGCTTTCGGCGTTGCCGTGCGCGAGGCACGGTCCGCGAAGGCGCTGGCGCAGGAGGTGCTGGCGGAACAGGCGGGTATCGCGCGATCGCACATGGGCAAGATCGAGCGCGGCGAGCACATGCCCACGCTAGTGTTGATCCTGCGGATCGCGAAGGGGCTGGGTTGCTCGGCCGCGGCACTGATGGCTGCGACCGAGGCGCAACTGTCCGAAAAACAGGAAGACGCTGTCTAGGTCGGCGTTGCGTCTCTCGCCTACAACGAGGTAGTACGCAGGCGCCGCATTGCCGTCAGTGATTACCTATCGATAGACGGGATGGCGACGGCACAGATCCGCCACCTGCTGTCTTACTCGATCCCGCACGGCCATTAATCCAACACCACCGGTTTCCAATGCATCCAGCACGTCGCACAACCAGCCGGCCAGTTGCTCGCACTCGGCCACGCCGAAGCCGCGCGTGGTCACGGCGGGCGTGCCGATGCGCACGCCAGAGGTCACAAACGGCGAACGCGGGTCGCCCGGCACGCTGTTCTTGTTGGTGGTGATCCAGGCATCGGCCAGCGCCGCGTCCGCATCCTTACCGGTGTAGGGCCTGGCGGACAGGTCGATCAGCATCAGGTGATTGTCGGTACCGCCCGAAACGATTTTGTGGCCGCGCTGCTGGATCACCGCGGCCATGGCGCGAGCGTTCGCCACCACCTGGCGCTGGTAGGCCTTGAATGCAGGTTGCAGCGCCTCCTTGAACGCCACCGCCTTGGCGGCGATAACATGCATCAGCGGCCCGCCCTGGACGCCGGGGAATACGGCGGAGTCGAGCTTTCTGTAAAGGCCCTCGTCCTGCCCTTTCGAGAGAATGATACCGCCACGCGGGCCGCGCAGGGTCTTATGGGTGGTGCTGGTGACCACGTGAGCGTGGGGCAACGGGTCAGGATACTCGCCTGCCGCCACCAGGCCGGCGACATGGGCCATGTCCACCCAGAAGATGGCACCCGCCCTGTCGGCGATGGCGCGCATGCGTGCCCAGTCCTTGTGCCGCGAATAGGCGGAGAAGCCGCCGATCAGCAGTTTCGGCCGTGCCTGCATCGCGATGCGCTCCATCTCGTCGTAGTCAATCAGCCCGGTTTGGGGGTCGAGTCCATAAGGCACGATCTTGTAATGGCGGCCGGAGAAGTTGGATGGGTTACCGTGGGTCAGGTGGCCACCCTGAGCCAAGTTCATGCCCATCACGGTATCGCCGGGATTGGCCAGCGCCAGAAACACGGCTGCGTTGGCCTGGGCGCCGGCATGGGGCTGGACGTTGGCCCAATCACAGTCGAATAGCACCTTGAGCCGCTCGATGGCTAAGCGTTCGGCCACGTCCACATGCTCGCAGCCGCTGTAGTAGCGCTTGCCTGGGTAACCCTCGGCGTACTTGTTGGTGAACACCGAATTCTGGATGGCCATCACCAAAGGGCTCGCGTAGTTCTCGGAGGCGATCAGTTCGACATGATCCTCCTGACGGCGCGCTTCGTGGTGGACTGCCAGGGCAAGTTCCGGGTCGAAATCGGCGAGGGCAACAGAAGTGTCATACATGGTGTGCGTCCTGGTCGGGCGGATAGCGGTTGGGGTTGGACGTCATACGGTGATGTCCATCGGCTGAGCCGGAACAGACCAAACCTCGCAATCAACCAGGTCCGATGAAAGCAGGCGCGCTACACGCACCACGATGTCGTCAATCTGACGCTCGTCGCAAACGAATGGTGGCAATAGCCTGATCACGGTGTCTCGGGTCACGGTGATGAGCAGGCGCTGCTCAGCCAGCGCGCGCCCAACTAGTTCCTTGCAGGGCCGGTCCAGTTCGATACCCACCATCAGTCCCAGGCCGCGAATGGCGAGGACGTGCGGGTGACCTGCCAGCGCCTTGCGCAGGCCCACCAGCAAGCGAGCGCCCAGCACCATGGCGCGCTCGGGCATCCTGTCACGGGCCATGATGTCGAGGACGGTGCAGGCCACCCGGCAAGCCAGCGGATTGCCGCCGAAGGTCGAGCCGTGCTGGCCCGGCGAGAACAGGTCTGCCGCAATACCGCGCGCCAGGCACGCGCCGATGGGAAAGCCATTGCCCAGCGCTTTCGCCAGGGTCACCACATCCGGTGAGATGCCCGCGTGCGCGTATCCGAACCACGCGCCGGTGCGCCCCATGCCGGCCTGGATCTCGTCGAGCATCAGCAACCAGTCCCTCTGGTCGCACAAAGCGCGCAGTTCGCGCAAGTATTCGGCACTGGCCACCCGAATGCCGCCCTCGCCCTGTACAGATTCGATCAACACCGCCACGATGTCCGGGGATTGTTCTGCCGCCTGGCGTACCGCGCTGATATCACCGTAGGGAGCACGCAGAAAGCCAGGCAGCAACGGCCCGAAACCCTGCTGGTTGGCCGCGTTGTCCGTGGCGGCGAGCGTGGCCAGCGTGCGGCCATGGAAGGCGTTGCCCATGACTAGGATCTGCGGTCGTGCCACCTGCCTGCGATGGGCATGCAGCCTGGCCAGCTTGAGGGCGGTTTCGTTGGCTTCCGCACCCGAGTTGCAGAAGAAGGCGCTTTCCATCCCGGTCAGCGCACACAGGCGTTCCCCCAACTGCTCCTGCCAGTCGATGCGGAACACGTTGGAAGTGTGCAGCAGCGCCCCGGCCTGTTCGGCGATGACGGCCGCGATTTCCGGATGGGCATGACCCAGGCTGGTAACCGCGACACCGGCAATGGCATCGAGGTACTCCACGCCCTGCTCGTCCCAGAGCCGCGCGCCGTTACCGCGCACGAAAGAGACAGGTTGGCGGGCGTAGGCGCGCATCAGGTGAGGGGCGGTCGTCTGCATGAGAGATTCCTCGAATTCGGCACGGTTGGCGTAACCGTCAGTCCGTGTGTTGAAAGCCTCGGTCATCACTTCACCCTCTCGTTTGCAGGCGTAGGCGTAATGACCGATGTACGTACCCGCAGCAGCACCCGCCCGTTGAGCACAGCATGCGCCGCCAGCCCTAGCACCAACCCCCAGAACGCCCCGCCAATGCCCAGCAAGGTGATGTTGGCGGCGGCCGCCAGAAACGTGATCAGTGAGGCTTCCCGGGTCTTGGCATCGGACATGGCGGTGGCTAGGCTGCCGCCGATCGTCCCCAGCAGGGCCAGGCCCGCCAGCGTGGTGATGAAGGTCGCCGGGAAGGCCATGAAGACCGCGGCCAGCGTCACCCCGAACACGCCGATCAGAACGTAGAACACCCCAGCGGCCATCCCCGCGATCCAACGCTTGGACGGGTCTTCGTGTGCCTCCCGGCCCGTGCAGATGGCGGCGGTGATCGCCGCGATGTTGAAGGCGTGCGAACCGAACGGCGCCATCAGCAGCGAACCCAGGCCCGTGATGGTCACGATGGGGTTGGCGCTGGTCTTGAAGCCGTCATTGCGCAATACCAGCATGCCCGGCATGTACTGCCCGGTCAGGGTAATGAGGAACAGCGGCAACGCCACGCTCAACAAGGCGTTGAGCGAGAACGCGGGCATGGTGAACACCGGCGCGGCCAGTTTCAGGCTCAGTCCCGACAGATCGACGCGGCCCTGCGCCAGCAGGAATACCAATCCCAGCACCAGGATGCCCACCACCGCATAGCGCGCGGAAAAGCGCTTGAACACCAGATAGGCGGCGATCAGCAGTCCCGCCAGCAGCGGATCGACGCTCAAGCCGCCGAAGGCGCCAGTGCCGAATTGCAGCAGGATGCCGGCCAGCAGCCCGGCAGCCACGCCTGGCGGTATCAAACGGATAACGCGCTCGAACCAACCCGACAGGCCCAGCAGCACAAAGGCGGCAGCCGAGATCAGGTATGCCCCGACGGCCTCGGCATAAGGTGTGGTTGCCAGTGCTGTGACCAGAAACGCCGCTGCCGGCGTGGACCAGGCGGTGATGATCGGTTCGCGGGATACCCAGCTCAAAATGATGCCTGTCACGCCCACGCCAATGGAAATCGACCACACCCACGAGGCCGTCAGCTCCGGGCTCAGGCCCGCGACCTTGGCTGCCTGGAACACCAGGATGAAAGTGCCGCCATAGTTGACGATGACCGAAATCAGTCCGGCCACGACGGGATGGGTGAGATCGTTCCAACGAACGGGCGAAGCTAAAGGATCCGACGGCATGATCTGAATTGGGCTCCTGGCATGGGGATGAAATGACCATGAGACGATAGACTTGTAATGGCATGATGTTCCCTACCAATTTCCAGATGAAGTACCTACCAATTGTTCAAACATGCCCAACTTGAATCCGTCAAAGCCTGGCTCGGCGACCCCGCGCACGGCGCCTTGCCCCTGCATGCACGGGTACAGCGGGCCATTCGCCAGTTGATCCTGGATGGCGCGCTCGATGTAGGCCGCCCCCTGCCCGCGTCGCGCGCGTTGGCGAAGTCGCTGGGGGTGTCCCGCGACACGGTGGAGTCGGCCTATGGCCAGTTGCACGCCGAAGGTTTCATTGAGCGGCGGGTCGGCAGTGGCAGCTTCGTGTCCGAGCAGGCCCGGTGGCTGCCCGGGCGCGGCAGACCACGGCGCACGAGCGTGGATCGCAAGGCACCCCTGCGCCTGAGCCGGCGCGGCGATGCCATGCTCCAGGGCGGCGGCGTGCGCGACTTCCTGATGTCGCGCCCCTTCGCGCCCGGCGTGCCGGAGACGCGCAGCTTTCCGCTGCCAACCTGGGAGCGCTTGCAGCGGCAGGTGTTGAAGGAGTACGGCACCCTGGCGCTGCTGCACAGCCCACCGCAGGGCATGGAGCCGTTGCGACGCGCCATTGCCGCCTACGTCAACCTCGAACGAGGCGCGCAGGCCACACCCGAGCGCGTGCTGGTGCTGACCAGTTCCCAACAGGCCATGACCCTGTGCGCCACCGTGCTGCTCGATGCTGGCGAGCGCATCTTCATCGAAGACCCCGTGTACCACGGGGCGCGCAAGGCATTTGACGCCGTCGGGTTGGATTGCGTGCCCGTGCCGATGGATGACCAAGGCATGCAGATAGCGCACCTGCTGGCAAAGGCGCAGACCCCTTGCAATGCCGCCCGGGCGGTGTTCCTGACGCCCTCGCACCAGTTCCCAACCGGGGCTACGCTGGCGTTGGACCGGCGCCTGGCCGTCATCGAATGGGCCCGCCAGCACCAGGCTTGGATCATCGAGGACGACTACGACAGCGAGTTCCACTACGAAGGCAAGCCCACCGCATGCGTACAGGGGCTCGACCCCCACGGCCGCACGATCTACATCGGCACCTTCACCAAGTCGCTGTTCCCCGGCCTGCGCATCGGCTACATGGTGCTGCCGGAGGCTCTGGTGTCGCCCATGACCGTGGCCCGCACCCTGCTGGATGGGCACAGCGCACCGATCCCGCAGCTCACCCTGGCTCGCTTCATCGAGGGTGGGCATTTCGGAGCCCATGTGCGAACCATGCGGGCCGTCTATGCGGAACGCCGCGATGTGCTGGCGCAGCTGGTGCGCCAGCACCTGGCCGACTTCGTGGAGCCCAGGGTGCCCGCTGGCGGGATGCAGATGCCTTGCGTGTTCATCCGCGACATTCCCGAGCGCGAGGCGGTGGAATCGGCACGGCGGGTCGGCATCGACCTGCTGGGGCTGACCGCGCTGCATGCATCGCGCCGCCATGCATCGGGCAGGGATGGGGCCGGTTTCCTCATGGGATTTGCTGCCCATGCACCCCATGAACTGGAGATCGCTGTCAAGAAGCTGGCAAGCGTGCTGCGTGCGCTGTGTCGCCGATCACCATGAGGCGCGCTGGCGCCTTTCGTGCTGCTAGCTCCGCGTCAGGGACAGGTAGGGGTTGTCCGGCGGGACTTCCGCGAACAATGTCGAAGGCGTCGCCAACAGATAGCCGTGCAACCGCCGCGACTTGCGCGGCCCGGTGACTTCGCAGGTCCAGATGTTCAGGCCGCTGTCCTGTTTGCGGTGCAGTCCCAGCTTCTCGAAGCGCTTCTGCACCCATTGCCAGTCGTGCAGATTGTCCTGCCGGGCCAGCACCTGGATCTCCGGATGTTCCTGCACGTAGCGCTGGAAAACGCCGGGGCTGACCAGGTACGCCGTCCCATCGACGGTATGCACCAATGCCTTCGCATCGTTGATGATGAGCTTGCGCGATTCGATGCCGTGCTTGAGCCAGGCGATGAAGTTTTCCCCGGACGGCGTGGCCCTCGCGGGAGCCGGCATGGCGGCAGGACTGGTCGGCGCCAAATGAGCCACTGCCACAGGTGCGGCGGCGGATGGTGATGGTGGTTCCGCGCTGGCGGACGATGCACTGGTGGTGGCTGCGTCGGACGCATCGAGCACCGACAGCAGATCGGAGACCGGGTCCGCGATCCCGGCCTGGCAATCCGCTACCCCAGGGGACGGTGAGGTGGCCGGGATGCCGGCGGAGGCCGGCGCTGCCTCATCGCCAGGGAGGGCCTCTTCCGTCGTGACCGTGCCCGCGAACGGTGCGGGACGCTCGCCCGACTCCCAGATCAAGGCCGGCGACAGGCGCAGGAAGGTAAAGCTGTGCGACCAGCCGGTGCCGCTCGTGACGGTGGCCCGCCAGATCGCCTTCCCATCCGGGGCGGGCTGCACGATCCCATGGTCCTGGAGCACCGTGAAGACGGCGGTGTTGTTCGATGGAATGCCTTCGATGCCCTGCGACAGGAGGTGCGCGCGCAGCTTGTCGCTGACCGTCTTGCTGACGAGCCAGAGTGCCTCCGGGGTCAGCCATCCATCCGACGGGCCGCCGGGCTGGTTCAGCTTGAATTCCTCGCGCAGCAGGTAGCGCAGGCCATCCAGCAGCTTGCGCTGCAACGCATGCTTCGGCGCCGCCATCGCCCTGGCCGGATCACCGCCGAGCGCCAGGGCCACCGATGCCTGGTCAGCCTTGACGACCAGCTCTCCAAGCGTGCCGGCATGCTCGTACTGGCCCGCCAGCACGTACAGCAGCGCCGACCACAGGTCCTGGTAGTCGCTCAGCCAGTCGAGGATGCCGGCATCGAGCACACGGGTGTAGAGCAGTCCCGTGGCGGCGCCATGCAGCCGGTACTCGCGATCCGTCCGGTAACGAAAGCGGTACGGCTGCCGCAGCGGCCCGTGCCAGGGGTGCCAGACCAGGCCATCGGCCTGCTCGACGTGCAGGTCGACCGCGATCTTGCCAATGTCGTGCAGCAACGCGGCGTAGGCGGTCCCGGCGGTCCAGGCCTCGGCTTGCGCGGCCTGGGCCTCGGGCGAGGCGCCGGCCGGAAGCAAGTGGGACTGCCTCAGTTTGAGCGCGTAGGCCACGATCTCCAGGCCGTGGTCCAGCATGCCGCCCGGCCATGCATGGTGATACGCCTCCGAGGCCGGGAACTGCTGGACCAGCTCGGCGTAGCGCTCCAGCGGCGCGAGGTACAGCGAGCGGAACTGCCGACGCGACAGCGAGGTGCGCTGCCAGATGTGTTCCAGCAGCCGCTGCCGGCGCGGCTCCGCCAGCAGCGCTGCGGCCGACTGCGGTGGCGTCAGCCCTTTGGCAGGCTCGGCAGGAGGTGGCGCGGCGGCGGTGGCCAGCGGCACCCGTTTGCGCTGGAACAGCGAAAGCATGGCGACATCCTGGTGATGGGCTGGCCGGAGGAGCCTTTTGGCCTTTTCGGGTAGGGCCTTTCCCCTTGAGGCCATTCCCTTGCTCCATCCCCAGCCCTTTGGCCTTCGACAAGCCCTTTGATATAGGGGCAGTCGGCTTCGTGTGCCGCAATCAATGCGGAGCCGGTGCGCTCCAGGATCGAGCGGAACAGGCACTGTGTTTTCACCGGATCAGGCCGTTTCAACCGGCGCTGAAAGCGCAGCAGGCCCTGAAACCCCTGCGCCCGAAGGCATGCTTGTCGAGAATGAAGTAAGGAAGTAAGATTTCTTTTGAAACTTATGGAGGCCTCCCATGCTTGCCAAGCTCACTTCGAAAAATCAGATCACGCTGCCCAAGGCGGCCGTGTCCGGCGTGGATGCGGCGGAGTACTTCGACGTAACCGTCGAGGGCGGTCGGATCGTCCTGACCCCCGTGCGGGTCCAGAAGGCCCAGGCCGTGCGCGAGAAGCTGGAGCAACTCGGGATCACCGAGCAGGACGTCGAGGATGCCGTGGCCTGGGCACGGCAGTGATGCGCAGGGTCGTCCTCGACACCAACATCGTACTGTCGGCGCTGATCTTCAGTGCCGGACGCCTGGCCTGGATACGCCACGCCTGGCAGCACCAGCAGTTGCAGCCGCTGGTCTGCCGGGAGACGGCCAGTGAACTCCTACGCGTCCTGGCCTATCCCAAGTTCAAGCTGTCGAACTTGGAACAGCAGGAGTTGCTGGCGGACTTTCTGCCCTACGCCGATGTGGTGGAACTGCCGGCGCCATGGCCAGACCTGCCGGTCTGCCGCGACGAGAAGGATCAGGTGTTCCTGGTGCTCGCGCATGTCGGCAAGGCGGATGCGTTGATCACGGGCGATGCAGACATTCTCGCCATGCGAGAGGACTTTCCCGGCCTGATCATGACCGCCGAAGCATTCGCGGCGCGGCAGGCATGAAGGAGAACGGCACGGCCTTGCCCAACGACCGTGGAACGACCATGAGGTAGCCAACCATGAAGCACACTGCACGCATGACCACCGCAGCGCGACTCGGCCGCTGGCTGGGCGGTGTATGGGGCGGTTGCCTGCGCGCGGAGCGTCGGGTGCATCAGTGGCTGATGGCGCAGGGACTGCCGGCAGGCGGTGCAAGGGTGCTGATCTGGGTGGTCAAGCTGGCGACCCTCGGGGTGTTGCTGTACGTCACGGTCTGGGCGGCGCTGTTGCTGGTCGCTCTCGCTGTGGCAGCCAGGATGGCGGAGCAAGCGCCGCAAGGTGACGATGATTTCCTCGGACGCAAGGCCGAAGAGCTGGATCATCGCGAAAGCCTGTTCTACCACCCTGCGTCGTACAACGATGATCCTGACCCGCGGTTTGAAGACGACTGACTCGCGATGGCCCCTACCTTTTCTTGGCTGCACTGATCAGCATGCCCGAGCCTTTACTGCCTGCCTGTCCCGCATCGCGAGTGCCCGTACCCAGTCCTTGCAGAACATTACCGGCCCTGACCCCTGCCCAAACCAATGCCGTCATCCAGAACGCCGGCAAGATCAAGAACATCGTGGCCATCACGAAGTTCAGCAGCATGTCTCCGAAGGTGTTGTTGAGGCCCACCAGCGGATCGAAGTTCGTGTGCGGCCGGTTCCAGCCCCACCCCCAGCCGTAGAGCGCATCGAGGATCGTCGAGTCGATCCAGCGGGCGAGCTGAAACCAGAATTCGGTGAAGAACAGCGCGAACTGCACCACGCTCACCGTGACCACGGTCTTGAGGTCATAGGTGCCGATCACCAGCACCAGCGGGATGCAGATGACCAGCGCCATCTTGAGCAGCGACAGCACCATCGGCAGCGCCTGCCGCACCACGTCCATCGCCGGGAAATAGCCCAGTGATCCGACGGTCAGCCCCACGTCGCTGGCGGCGCGGGTGACGATGTTGGGCAGCGTCATGTCGATCTGGCCACCGTAGTCCGTGTAGACCGCCCCCCGGTTGAGCTTCTGTTGCCGAGGGCTCGCGACGGCGCGGATCACCGAGTCGTTGACCTCGGCCTGGCTCAGGAAGCCCGCCCAGCCGGCCAGTCGCGTCAGCAGGTTGGGATCGACCTGGGCCAGCAGTCGTGCCCGCAGGCCCTGGCCGCCGTCGGACCACCACTGCCGGCAGGTCGGGTAGCCGCCCCCGCCGGGCACCTGGGCCAGGCCGGCGTCGCGCGTGGCGTCGAACGGCCAGGCATCGCGCGGTGTCCTGGAGCGGTAGCTGTCGTAGAAGCCGGCCGTGTCGACGAAGTAGCTGGAGCCGATCCAGGTGACGTCGTGCATCTGCTCCTCGCTCAGGCTGGGCCGGGTCATGAACAGCTTGGCGCGGGCGGGGCCATAGCAGTCGCGGGTGAAATCGCTGACCTCCTGGGCCAGCACCGGGTCGTCGATGCGGGTCGCGTCGATGTCCATGCGGATCTGCCGCAGGTCGGTGCCGCAGGGAATGGCCGCGACCGAGGCGCCGGTGATCGCGCGCGAAATCGCGTGCATGGCGAACCACCACACCGGCACCTTGGCCGACTGGTTGTTGATCGTGCTGAACGATTGCGACCAGCCGGTATCGGTCGGCTCCGGGACGCTTACCTGGCATTGCGTCGAGCGCGAATGGTCGTAGCGGATGGTGTTGAGGTCGACATCGATGAAGGGAATGCCCGCGAACATGATCACCACGATGGCGACGAAGACGCGGCTCTCGATGCGAGCCGAGGACAGCACGCCCTTGTTGCCTTCGTCCGCGCCTTCCGCGCGGGCTTTCAACCATTCCTGGATGACGATCGCCAGGAACGGGACGGCGAACATGCCGCTGGCGACCAGCACCGACCAGATGCCGTTGTGGACCACCCAGGACACCAGCGTCAGGTAGTACTCCAGGTAGTCGGTGGTGTACAGCGTCATGGCGAACCCCGCGCTACCGTGCCTGCATCAGCAGGCTGGCTTCCAGCACGATCACGGCGACGATGGCCGCAATCTCCGCGTGCAGCAGCCGCTGCCCGGCAGCGTGCTCCGGTTCCCGTGCGCGCAGGCGACGTCGCATCCAGAGCCAACCCCAGGCGGTGGCGGCGTAGAGCAACAACCGCCAGGCCAGGAAGGCCCCGGATTGCGCCGCCATCCAGCGCTGCCAGCCCTCGATGCCGCCCGCGATGCGGATGCCGACCACATTGACGGCGGTCGCGGCGATCAGCAGCGACACCACCCACACCAGCACCAGGATGGCACGCCGGCTGGGTAGCCAGCGCAGGCACCGCCCCACGGTATTCATGGATGGCTTCCGCCAGACGGCGGCCGCTGCAGTTCATCGACCCGATTGCGCACCGGGTCACCCTCGTAGATGCCACGCGCACCGGCGGCACGGGTGCTGTGGCGCTGGATGATCGCCATCGGCGAGTTGCTGGCCAGTTCGCGGCGCAGCTCCAGCTCTGCCTTCAGGTTGTGAATCTCGCGATCGAGGATGTCGCTTTCGTGGGTGACGGCCTTCTGGGCCAGTTCGTTGGCGGCCACGTTGGGCTCCTTCCGCCCAGTCAGCAGCGTGCGTTGCAGCAGCAACGCCTTCTCCAGCACGCTGGCCAGCGCAACCTCCGAGGCCAGGCGCCGAGCCAGGATGTCCTGGTCCGTCTCGTCGCGCAGCGCCTCGATCACGCCACGGGTGATGGGCAGCGACGCGCTGCTCGCAGCCTGCAGGTTCTGCGCCGTGGTCGGACGGCTGCCGGCGACCAGCTCCTGCAGGGCCTGCAGCTTGTCCTCGTATTCCTCCTGAATCAGCGGGGTCAGGCCAACGCCCGGCGTGGTGACGGTCTTGGTGCATGCATCGCAGGTGCGCTGCTCCTGCTCGCCCAGCACGCGAATGGCCCAGGCTGCGGCGGCATCGGGCGAACTCCAGGTCTGGCATGCCAGGTTGCCGCTGCAACTGGCTTGCGGAATCGAACTGGCATCGCCGACGCCACGGCCATTGAGCAGGTTGTAGCCGGCGCGGGTCACGTCGCCGACCACACGCACCGGACGTTGGCCCGCGCCGCCAGCGTTGTCTCCGCCGACCCACGGCACGCCATTGTTGCCACGGTTCGCCTCGGCGTCGTCGATCGCTGAGACCGCATCGGTGCTCGCGACGGCCTGCTTCAGCGCCATGCCTTCGGCGAGCTGGTCCCAGCCGAGCTGCCCACCCGCCATGTCGGCCATGCGATTGGCGATGGCACGGCAGGTCAGCTTGCTGCGATCGAAATCCAGCCTGGCTTGCAGCACCCCATTGGTCAACAGGTTGTACAGCCCTGGATCGGCGCGCTGGATGATCAAGGCGGGCAGCGACGCCACGGCAACGGTGGCGTTCTGGATCACCGAGGACATGATGGCCTGGAAGCCATTGGTGATGCCGTTCAACTGGTTCTGCAGCGTGGTGGTGATGCTCATGTCGCCACAGATCAGGTTGCTGTTCCAGCCGACGCCAACGCCGATGGAGTGCATGTTGGCCGCACCGCTCATGGACACCGCGCGGCCGCCCCCAATGCTGTAGAGCACGTCGTCGCCTATCACGCTGCCTTGATGCTGGACGCCGTACTCGTTGACGCTGGTCTGCGCCCCGGCGCTGGAGTAGCACAACGCTGCGACAACGGCCAATGCGACGTACAGAAATCGACGGGCGCTCGGAAATGAAGTCGTCATGGCATCCGGTCTCACAGGAAATCGACGCTGCCGAGGAACACCTGGCCGCGGCGCTGGCAGCAGCTATAAGGACGCCACAATGCCCAGGCGTAGTCGCCTTGCCGGGCCTGCACCTTGGCATTGCCGTGGGGGAATACCGCGCAACTGCTGGACAGCGTGGGGGTCAGCTCCTGCCACTTGCCCGTGGCGGCATCGGTTTCCATCAGGGCGCCGGCCGGCCAGTAGCCATCGCGCGAACTGGCGAGCAGCGGTTGGTAGACGTGGATCTGGTTGCGGCGCGTCACGATGTCACCCGCGCGCTGGGCGACCACGGCTGCGGCCTTGTGGTCATCCACCTGGTGCAGGAAGCCGCCACGCGGATAGACGTTGCCCCAGAGATTCATGGCCGTGCGCGTGCCGATCTCGCGCCGGCCGGGAATCAGTGCTTCCGGATACAGCGCCTCGGGGATGTTGTAGCGCCATGCCAGCGTGTCGAGCGTGCTCAGCAGATAGGGCATAAAGGCGGTGCCGGCGCCCTCGCAGGTGTAGCCGGACGCGCTGGCGAACTGGCTGAACACATGGCCACCGGGATGGCCGATGACGTCGGCGTTCTTGAACTTCGCCAGGTTGTTCTCGTGATCCTCGTTGGTGGTGCCGTCGCCGCCGGCCTTCGCGGTCGGGTTCGGCAGGCTCATCGCCCGCACCTCGACCCAAGGGTTCTCGCCGGTGTTCGAGTAGCTCGACACCACGGCATCCGGGATGTAGTGGCGCACCTTGACCGAGGTGCGCACGGTGCATCCCGTCCAGGTGCAATAGAGCCAGTAGCAGATGCCGGTGACGCGGTACTCCAGGCAATCCGGCGACAGGGTGGAGGCCACGATGGTGGCGGTGTTCAGTGCAAAGGACGATGCGGAACACCCCAGCAACAGCGCTGCGATGGCCAACCGCTGGCGCCGGGATGGTGCGAACGGACGCCTCGTCATGGCTGCGTCCTCCGGTATTGGTCGATGCGTGCTACCGCACGGGCCACGTCCGTCTCGCCATAGAGCACGTATCGGCGATCCACCACGATGGCCGGAACCTTGAGGACGCCAAGGCTCCAGGCGTCGGCAATGCCCTGGTAGGCGGTGCCGATCCTTCGCTGCAGGTCTGTACCGCCCAGCTTCAGGCGTTGCTGGACGATGGCGCTGGCGCGCTCAGGATCGGTGGGCAGGTTGTCGGCCAGCTCCGCTTCGAGCACCGCGGCCGCGTCCAGGATGAGGTGTCGGTCAGCCTGGCCATGGACCGGATGATGCGAGTCGGTAACGACCCATACTTCCGCCGCGGCGGCGCGGGTGGCCAATGCCAGGATGGCAATGCCCGAAGCAAACCATGCTGAGCGAGCGCGAGCGGCATGAGGAACAGCGCAAGAGTCCATGAGACAACACCGAAGGGAAGCCAATCCGGTGACAGTCGAACCGAAATCCGGCTTCGACACGACAAACAATCCGGAGACCGCCTCATCCCGTTTTCGCCATCCCTGTCATCGCGTGATCACCCCAAACGGTGCCTGCGAGTGCGCCTGCGACAAGGCCGCGTTCGGATCGACAGCCAAGGCGGCCGCCACAAGTCGGTCTCGCCTTCAGCGGCGATGAATCGCCTGGAGAACGAAGTCGGCCCGTTCGGCCACACTGGCGCGCGGAAGCAACCTGACTTCGTAGCCGAGTGCCCGGTAGGTTGCATCCAGGTGGGCGTATTCCGCCTCAGCCTCGGGAAAGCCGTGCCGCCGCGCCTCGTCGGCGCAATAGATGTCCGGCCAGGGCGGAGCGAGGAACACGAGCCGCCCATAGGGGCGGGATTCGCCCAGGCTTTCCGACAGAGGTACACCGAACAGTCGCTGAAGCGCTGCGGCTGCGTCGATTAGCCCACGGTCGAAGAAGACCGGACCAGCGTCCCGTGCCGCGCCTTCGAGATCCATGGCGGCGACGCGCAGCGCCTCGCGCAGAAAGGCCGCGAGGTCGGTCCACGGCAGGGCGTTGCCGCCCTGTCGAATCTGCTCGGCGATGATCCTCCGCCCGGGTTCGGCGACGGTCGCATGACCACGCCGCCGCAGTTCCCCGAGCAAGGTCGACTTGCCGCCGCCGGAGCACCCCGATATGACCACCTGAGCTGGCATCGGCGTCATGTCAGGGTTTGCGTCGACAAGCAGACGGTTTGTCAATTCATTTGTCATCATTGGTTTAGCCGAAGAGACAGGCCCCACGCAATGGTGGTGCTGAGCATGCCAAAGGCGCAGACCCCGGCCCATCCATGCGCGGTGAAGGCCCACCCGCCTGCAGCAGCGCCGAAGGCCCCGCCAAGCAGCATCGTGCCCATGAACACGGTGTTCAGCCGGCTGCGCGCACCCGCATCCAATGCATAGACCATGGTCTGGTTCGCCACCTGGGCCGACTGCACGGCCACGTCGAGCAAGAAGATGCCGAGGACGAGTGCGGGGATCGATGAGCCTCCCAGGTACAGCACGGCAAATGCCGTTGCGGTTCCCACCGCGCCTGCACGGACGACTGCGTCATGTCCGCGTCGGTCGGCAAAACGGCCAGCCGCCGGTGCAGCCAACGCGCCGCACACGCCGACCAGCGCGAACAGGCCGGCGGATACCGCGCCGAGCTGCAGTGGCGGCCGCTCCAGCCAGAGCGCGAACGTTGCCCAGAAGCCGATCATGCTGGCAAACAGCAGGAACTGGACTGCCACAGCCTGGCGCAAGGAAGCGTGCTTGCGCACCAAATGCCACATCGACAGCAGCAATCGTCCATAGCCGAGATCGGAGGACGGCGGCACCACCGGCAGCGTCCAGGCCAGCCGAAAGCCCAGTACCAGCATCAGTGCCGCAGAAAAACCGAAGACGGACCGCCAGCCCCAAAGCTCGGTCATCCAGCCGCTCACCACACGGGCCAGCAGGATGCCGATCAGGATGCCGCCCGTCACCACGCCGAGCACCTGCCCCTTGCGGTGGGAGGGCGCCAGGTGGATGGCCAAGGGAACCAGTTGTTGCGCCACGGTGGCGCACAAACCCACGGCGAGGCTCGCCAGTGCCAATTGAACGAAGCCGGAGGACGCGGCTGCCAGCACCAGGGAGAGCACCAGCGTCGCCAGCGTTCGCAGGATGAGCGACTTGCGCTCCAGGCGGTCACCCAGTGGTGCCAGGAACAGCACGCCCAGGGCATTGCCCGCCTGGGTGAGCACGGGCAGCCAGGTCACGGTCCCCGCAGAGAGCGCGAACTCCCGGCTCAATTCGCCGAGAAGCGGCTGGTTGTAGTAGCTGTTGGCCACGGATGCGCCCGCCGCCAGGGCAATGGTCCACAGCAGATGGGAGGGCAAGGCTGACGTGGCAGGCATCGGTGCGGCACGCGATGCATCGCCGGGGTGACCTGGGATATTGCTCATTCAAGGGGTCCGGCCGTATCAACTCTCGGCTTGCGGACAAGCTCTCACCAGTTCGGGCGATCCGTTCCCGGCGGCACTGACGGTCGCGCATAGCCGGCCGGTGTTCGCGCCATTTGCGCGCTGGGGCGCACGGCGCGCAGCAGGCCGAAGCCGGAGACTTCGTCGGCGAGCCAGGGGCTGAGGTCCGGCCTGCCGGCCCGCAGACCCTCTTCGATGCGCCCCAGCCCGCGCAGCCAGTGCCCGGTCTGCGCCAGCGACACCTGCACGTGCCAGCTTCCCCCTTCGCGCGACTGTCGCCACAGCGCGGCGGCGGCGCCGAAAGCCATCAGGAAGCCGCTGGCCTGGTCGAGGATCTGCATCGGCAGCGCGCGCGGCTTGCCGTCGCCCGCCGCCTCGCCCTCGGCGTGGTTGAAGCCCATTGCCGTCTGCACCAGCGAATCGAAACCGCGCCGGTCGGCCCAGGGCCCTTGCGTGCCGTAGGCGGTCAGCGACACGGCGACGATGCCGGGCCGGCGCGCGGCCAGGGCCTCGGGCGAGAAGCCGAGCGCGGCCAGGCCGCCGGGCCGGTACCCCTGCGAGAACACGTGGGCGTCTTCCAGGAGCTGCCACAGCGCTTCGCGCCCGGCCTCGCTGCGCAGGTCGATGTGCGCCGAGCGCTTGCCGCGGCTGGTTTCGGCAATAGCGGCGATGTTGGGCAGGTTCGGTGAGTTGACCAGCATCACGTCTGCGCCGAACGACGCCATCGCCCGCCCACCGACGGGGCCGGCTAGGATGCGCGTGAGGTCGAGCACGCGCAGGCCGGCGAGCGGCCGCTCATCGGCCGCCAGAGGCGGCAGTGCGCGCGGTGACGCATCGGCGATTCGGGTGATGGTCATCAAGGGTTGCGAGGCCACCGCCTGACCCTGGGGCGTGGCATCCCACTCGGCGAAGCTGCGCAGCGCCGTGGCCACCAGTGCGTGGTCGGCCGCGGCCTGCTCGAAGTCCAGCGCCTTCCAGCCCAGCAGGGCCTGCTCTGCGTCGGCGCGTGTGGCGGTTTCCGGGTCCAGGCCCAGCAGGCGCAGCGCGCCATCGCGGTGGTGCGGGAAGTTGGTGTGGACACGCACGTAGCCATCGGCGCAGCGGTACAGGCCGGCGAACGGGTCCCACAGCTCGGGCTCCTGGCCGTCGAGCGTGAACCAGCCGGTGCATTCGGCGGCGGCGTGGGCCATGTCCACGGCGACACGCTGGCGCGGAGCACCCCGCTCATGGCCGAGTTCGCAAGCGGCGAGCGCAGCCACGGCAATGCTGGTCTGCGCGGCGGTGCCGACGGCGAAGGACGAGGGGAACACCGGGTCGCTGCCCGTCAGCGCGATCCCGGCCAGCGCCTGCGGCGGCAGCCCGCCCAGCGACCAGAGTGCGGTCAGTGCATCAAGTGAATTCATCGAATGGACTCCTCACAGAAAGTTCGCCAACTGAATCGACACGGCGCCTCGTTGGTCAAGCCGGATTGGCAGATCCAGGCGGGTGGCAGGGTCGGTGACACGTTGTCCGCAAACGCAGCAGAGCGCGGAAAGCAGCATCGCCCGCCATCGGCGATGCCGGGGAGCATCGTGCTCGCACAGGCGTGGGCGTCGCGCGCCCGCTGCAAGCGATCCATCATGCGCCCGTCTCCAGCCCGAAGTACGCCGCGAGCGTCAGGCCGGTCGCCACGATCGTCCAACGCAGCGCCAGCGGCGGAATCCAGCGCGCCAACCGCGCGCCGGCATAGCCCCCCACGATCGCGCCCAGCAGGACCGCACTGCCTTGCGCCCAGGCGATGGACCCGGTGGCGACGAAGAGCATCACCGCGGCACTGGTCACAACGGTAGCCATCGCATTCTTGACGGCGTTGGCCTCCTGGACATCGCGCACACCCAGCAAGGTCAGGATCGCCATCAGCATGATGCCCAGGCCGGCGCCGAAGTAGCCGCCATAGAGTGCGGTCAGGAACTCCGCCCCCGCCGCCACCAGGTGCGGCACCTGACCGCGAGCATGCCGCTCGATGGCCTGGCGCAGCCTGGGTCCCAGGGCGAACAGAACGGTCGCGACGAGGATCAGCCACGGTACCAGACGGCTGAACTGTGCATCTCCGGTGAACACCAACAGTGTGGCGCCCACCAGCGAACCGGCACCGACCACGGGCAGGCTGCGCCGCAACGCGGCGCGGTGGCGCCCGAGCTCGCTGCGATAGCCGAGCAGGCTGCTCGCATGCCCCGGCCATATCGACACCGCGCTGGTGGCGTTGGCCACCACGGGTGGTACGCCGGCAGCCAGCAGCGCGGGAAAGGTGAAGAATGTGCCGCCGCCGGCCACCGCATTGCAGATACCGCCGATCATGCCGGCGCCGGCCAGCAGCAGGAAGGTTCCGATGTCCATGCCGCTCGCGCCTCAGCTCGTCGGCCTGGACAAGGCCAGACGCAGGCCAAACCCCATCAGCGCCAGGCCAGTTAGCGCATCGAGCGAGCGCATCACCGTGGGCCGGCGCAGCCAGCGTGCCAGGGGCCGCGTGGCCAGCACCAGTGCAGCGAACCAGAGCAGTCCCATCGCGGCGTGGATGCCGGCCAACAGCACGCTGAACCCGACCACCGGCACGTCGGCGGGAACGAACTGTGGCAGGAGGCTCACGTAGAACACCCCGACCTTGGGATTGAGCAGATTCGTCAGCAGACCGCGCAGGAACCAGCGCTCGCCACGCACGAGCGGCGGATCGTCTGCGGGCAGCATCGGCCGGCTCTTGAGCGCGCCAGAGAACAGCTTCCAGCCAAGCCAGAGCAGATAGGCCGCGCCCGCGATCTGCAGCAGGGTGTAGGCGAGTCGGGAGACCGCGAGCACCGCGCCGAGCCCGAGGGCCGCGATCAGCCCCCAGATCAGCACGCCGGTCACGATGCCGCCGCCCGCCCTCATCGCCTTGCGCCCCCCTTCCACAGCCGCCGTGCGAAGTACCAGCGCCGTGTCCAGGCCGGGGGTCAAGGTGAGCAGCAGCGCCGTCAGCGTGAAGCCCAGGATCGCGGTCGATACATCCATTGGGGGATCTCCGTCAGAGCACAGACAAGTCCAGTGACTCGCTGTACGTCGTCGATTCGATGGTCTTGACGATGGCCTGGCCGCAGATCACTGCGCCACGCGCCGGGTCGTAGGTCAAGCTCGGCTCGCCATACAGCGCCCAGCCGCTGTTCAGGGCCGCCGTGACGCGGTGGCAGAACGCAGCGTCGTCGATGCCGGTCAGGTAGCGATACGCGAGCATGCTCATGGTCCCGGTCGATTCGATGCCGGCATCTGGACGCGCAGCCCCGCTCCGAATGCCTGCAGCAGATGCCAGCCGGTGTCCCAGTCGCCCACGCCGCTGGCGGCATTGATATGCCCGAGGGCGCCGACTTCCACGCATCCCGCTGCCCAACCCATGGCCATGCGCCGAGCGTGCTCCGGCGAGCCATAGGGGTCGTCGCTGCTGGCGACCACCAGTGCGGGAAACGGCAGGGGTTCGGTCGGTGGCGGGCCGAACTCGCTCGCCTCGCTCGGAAACGCCGGTGCGCCGGGGTCAGGGACGGCAACGAGGAAGGCGCCCCGGACCTGGGCGATCCGATGCTGGATGTCTTCTCCGATGCCCGGCCGCGATGCCCAGTGCGCGACGAGCAGGCACGAAAGGCTGTGTGCGACCAGGACGACGGGCGCGCCGCACTCGTCGATGGCCGCATCGAGTGCCTGCAGCCAGTCGGCCAGGTCCGGCCTGTCCCAGTCGGCAGGCTGGAATCGCCGGCCATGCTCCTGGCGCGACGCCCAGCGCGTCTGCCAATGCTCCGGCCCGGAATTGCCGATACCGGGAAGCATCAAGAAGCGAACGGTCTGAAGATGGCTCATGGTGGCGTGCGCGGATATCCGGAGTGACGTTGTCTGGCTGGAAACCTTAAGACCGATGCGTCGAATTGCCGAGTGAGAAGGTCTCAGCAAACGTCGAGAAAAGCTCAATGGTCAGCTCGAATGGCCTTGGCTATCGTCGAAGTGCACTTCCTTCACAACCGACGAAGAAGCCCCCCGAGTTCGCCATGTCCGATATCCCGCTCCTGATTTCCTACGTCCTGGCGGCCTGGCTGTCCATCCTTACGCCCGGCCCGGCCATCCTGCTGGCGATGCGCAATGGCGCTCGCCAGGGCGTGGTCGCGAGCCTGTGGTCGACGCTGGGCAACATGTTGGGGTTGCTCGTGGTTTCCGCGGCGGCCGCATGGGGCGTCGGCCTGTTCCTGCTTGCATCCGCCCACGCGATGACCGCACTGCGGCTGGCCGGCGCCGCCTACCTGGCGTACCTCGGTCTTCGCCTGCTTGTGCAGGGCAGACACACACGGCCGCCGGACGCCGGTGCCCATGACGCAGGGCCGGTGCAGGCCTTCGCGCTGGCAAAGGAAGGATTCCTGGTGGCGACATCCAATCCGAAGTCGATCCTCTTCTTCACCGCCTTCTTCCCCCAGTTCATCCGGGCCGACCAGGCGCTCATCCCTCAGTTCATGGGCCTGACCGCGATCTTCGTGATCCTCAGCGGCGCCACCTTGACCGGCTATGCCGCCATTGCAAGCCGGGTGCGGGGAGCATTGGGCACTTCCGTCTGGCGCCAGCGCTGCACGCGCTTGGCGGGGATCGGCTTCCTCGGATTCGCCGCATGGATTCTTTTGTGGAGACCGTCGAGCGGCGCCAAGGCCCTGGCCGCGTGATTCGTCCCCGGCCACGCGCACGCAACCGAGCACAGGCGGTGCGACCGAACCTGGAGAAGCGATGAACAAATCCTTCCTGCAAGTCGATGTGTTCACGAGCCAGCCGCTCAGGGGCAACCCGGCTGCCGTCGTGTTCGATGCCGACGACCTCGATGCGCGGACCATGCAGCGGATCGCGCGCGAGATGAACCTATCCGAGACGGTCTTCGTGCTGGCCCCGGAATCGCCCGATACCGACTATCGGGTGCGCATCTTCACGCCCTCCAGTGAGCTGCCGTTCGCCGGGCACCCCACCATCGCCACTGCGAGCGCAGTGCGTGCGCACCGTGGCGACCTGGCCGATGCAAGTCTGCTGCGGCAGGCCTGCGGCATCGGCATCGTGCCTGTCGAAGTCGTTCCGACCGAGGGCCCGCCGATCTACTGGATGACCCAGGCCAGCCCGCAGTTCCGCAACACGGCCATTGGTCCTGGGGAAATGTCGGCCCTGCTGGGCTGCGATGCGAACATGCTGGCCGCGATGCCGGTGGAAGTCGTCTCCACCGGCATCCCGTGGCTGATCGCCGAGCTGCGCAGCGTCGCCGCCCTCGCGTCGCTGCGTCCCGACCTGCCTCGCATCGCCGAACGTTGCCGCGCATCGGGTGCCGTCGGCGTGACCGTCTTTGCCGAACACGAGGCCGACGCACCGGTACGCTTGCGCCTGCGCACGTTCGCGCCAGGCGAAGGCGTTGCCGAGGACCCCGTCTGCGGGTCTGGAAACGGGTGTGTCGCGGCATTCCTGGCAAGGCACCGGCACGCATCGGCTCTCCAGGGTGGCTACCTTGCGGAGCAAGGCATCGAGATGGGACGCGATGGCTTGATCCACGTCGAATGGACCCGAAACGGCGACGAACTGACGGTGCGCGTCGGTGGCCAGGCCGTGACCGTCGCCAGCGGCACCCTGCATCTGTAGACGCGGCGGCACATTCAGCTGCTCGGTCGCCGATGGCTTGCCATGGCGCCTGCGCGGCGTCCCCGACGAAGGTCTGCGCTGCGAGGAACGCGGTTGCGCAGGGCTAGATCGGATCGACGGCGGGACTGTCGTCGCGCGAGAGCATGGCGCGTTCGATGAAGTGCTGCAGCGGTTCCGAGGGCTCACTGTCCGGCCGCAACAGGTAGGTGGTCATGCATGCCGACGGGTCCGACAGGGGACGCGCAATGATCTCGGGATGACGGCAGACCGAAATCTGCGCCGCCGTGGCGAAACCCAGTCCGTAGCCTGCGGCCACCAGCGTCAGCATCAATTCCAGTGTCGCGACCCGCTCTGCGATCCGGGGCTGGATGGCGGCCGTGCGGAGCAGCCGTTTGATCTGCCGGTACGCGCCCTCGCAGGTTTCCGGGTGGCACTTGATCAGCGGATAGCGCAGCAGCTCATCCAGAGGGACCTGCCTGAAGGCCAGCAAAGGATGGCGCGTCGGAATGGCCACCAGGATGGGATCGGACCAGACCGCCTCGCACAGGATGCCCTCTCCAGCCTCGTCGGACTGCGCAAACCCGGCATCGAAAGTGTCGTCGCGCAACCCGCGCACTTGCGATGCGAGCGGCGTCTCGAACAGGCGGATCTCCACATCGGGCTCCTCCTCCCGGCACAGGGCCAGGAGTGCCGCAAGGCGTGTCTGCGCGATACCGTCCGACAGCGCGAGGCGCAGCATGCCGCGATAGCCCGTGGCGGCGGCCCGGACGTTGGTTCGTGCCTGTTCCAGCACCGCGAACACGCGGCGGGCATCTTCCAGCAGGACCTGGCCCGCCCAGGTGAGCTGGGTGCCGCGCCGATTGCGCTCGAACAGCGTGGCGCCGAGGTCAGACTCCAGCTCCCGGATGGTGCGCGACAGCGGAGACTGCTCGATATGGAGCCGCACCGCCGCACGCGTGAAGTGCAGTTCCTCGGCCACTGCCACGAAACAGCGCAAGTGTCGCAGCTCCATCGCGCCACCTACGCGTACGTGAGGCCGGGAGCTTGATTCACGCGAGCGGCTCCTCGGGCGCCGTGCCGGACAGCAGCGCCGTGATCGGCAAGGGTTGGAACAAGGGCTCGCGACCGAGGAGCTTCAGGCCGCCAGGACCGCTTTCGAGCAAGCGGCGCTCTTCGCGCGCGACGAACAGTTCGGTGCGATAGCCATCGCATTCGGGAAGTCGCTGTAGCAAGTCGCGGATCGCGTCGCCCGCCCAGGGCGTTTCACTGTCGAACTGACCCAGCAGCCGGCCATGCCGGGAAATCACGAGGCGGTAGGCGTTCATGGCCGGACACTCCCGTCCATCGCGTGTATCGCCATCTCCTCCCAGCCCAGGCGCCGGGTGCGGGTCAGTTGCTCGGCTGTATCGCCGCAGGCGCGCTCGACGGCCTGAGGCATCTCTATGCCAAGCAAGCAATGGCCGGTCAGGCGCGCGGCGAAGTAGTCGCCGGCCCCTTTCACCACGCAGGGCACGTGGGGATGCTCGAAGAGGCGCGATACCCCCTCCCGCGTCTCCAGCAGCGTCTGGACGACGGCGCCTTCGGGATCATCCTGGACACTGGTCACCACCACCCATTGGGTGGGGCCGCGCAACAGCGCACGGGCGGCCTCACGGCAATCCGCCAGACCCTGCAGCGTTCTACCGGTGATGTGTTCCAGCTCGAACCGATTGGGGACGAGGCCGTGGGCTTCTGGAATCAGCAGCGTGCCCCAGGCCTCGGCCATGCCGGCCACCGCATACACGCCCTGGTCGTAGTCGCCAATGACCGGATCCAGGTGCAGGCGCAGTTGCGGGTGGCGCTCGCGCATCGTCGACCACCAGGATGCGAGGATCCGTGCCTGCGACGGCGCGCCGAGGAAGCCGACCTGCACAACGCGAGCGCACGCGGGGATGCCGCGCGCCTCCAGGTCATCCAACCAGCCAGCGAACCACGCGTCGGGCACCGCGCCGCCATGGACCGAGGGATAGTGCGGGGTGTTGCTGAGCAGCGCGGTCGGCACCGCGGTCGTAAGCAGCCCGCAGGCTTCCAACGCGGGAATCGCCGCGTTGTTGCCGACCCGCCCGTAGATCACCTGGGACTGGATGCTGATGACATCGATGGGCACAGGTTGGGTCACTGTCATTCAGGACGCACCCCCCGTGTCCTGCTGCCGGTCCAGCCACGCGCCGATCGTGCGGTGGGCCGCAGCCTTCAGCGTTGCCCCATGCCGCTCGGCATCTGCGCGCAGCGTGCGCGGATCAATGCCGGCCTGGCCCAGCTCGCAGCAATGGCCGACCAACCAGCGTTCGATTCGGCTGGCATCGGCTTCCAGGTGGAACTGCAGACCCAGCACCCGGTTGCCGACCGCGTAGGCCTGTTGCGCGCAGCTTTCGGTGCTCGCCAGCAGTTCACTGCCCTCAGGCGGCTCGAAGCGGTCGCCGTGCCAATGCAGCACCGGCACGCCGGCCAGAGGTGCCAGCACCGAGCGGCGGCCCGCATCCGTCAGCGTCAGGGCGCCGAAGCCGATCTCCTTGAAGCCCATGGGGGTGACGGCGGCGCCGAGCAGGCGCGCAATCAATTGCGCACCCAAACAAATGCCGAGCAGCGGCCGGCCGCTGGCCAAGCGCCGTTCGAGCAGACGCAGTTCGTCGGCAAGAAAGGGATAGGCCCGCTCGTCGAAGGCGCCGATCGGCCCACCGAGTGCAATGAGAAGATCGCTTGCCGCGGCCTCCTCACGGGCCAGGTCGTCGGTCGCGGGGTCGAGGTAACGCACGTCGAATCCACGCTCGCGCAGCAGCGGTTCGAGCGTGCCGAGGTCTTCGAAATGGATGTGGCGCAGGGCCAGGGCGGTCTTCATGCGATCTGCTCCGATGCGGTCGATGTCGCAGCCCGGTCGTCGTCGGGCCAGTAGTGGCTGTCCGGCGTCGCGCGAGCGCCGAAGATGGCCTGACCGACGCGCACGACGGTGGCGCCTTCCTCGATGGCCAGCTCGAAGTCGCCGGACATCCCCATCGACAGTTCGTCCATGCCGATGCCCGCCGGCGCCTCCTGGCGCAGCCGATCACGCAGTTCGCGCAACAGCACGAAGCAGGGACGGACCCGCGCCGGATCGGCCGACAGCAACGCCAGTGTCATCAGGCCTCGCACGCGCAGGGTGGAGAAGCCCGGCAGCGCCCGGACGAAGCCGGCCACCTCGGAAGGCGGCAAGCCGAACTTGCTGGCCTCGCCCGAGGTATTGACCTGCACGAACACATCCAGCGCGCGCCCTTCGGCTTGCAGGCGACGGTCCAGCGCCTCCGCCACACGCAGGCTGTCCAGAGCCTGGAACTCGCTGGCGAAGCGTGCCACGACCTTGGCCTTGTTGGTCTGCAGGTGGCCGATAACCGACCAGCGCAGGTCGGCGAGATCCACCATCGCTTCGGCCTTGCGCTGCGCCTCCTGCACCTTGTTCTCACCCAGGTCGCGGCAGCCGGCGGCGTAGGCCAGACGTATGCGCTCCTCCGGCACGGTCTTGCTGACCGGCAGCAGGCGCACATCGGACGGATCGCGTCCCGCGCGGGAGCAGGCATCGGCGATGCGCCGATGCACCGCCGCCAGATTGCGCCGAAAGTCCTCGACGCTGTGTGCGGTGGGCCAGGGATGCGTCTGCGCGTTCATGGACAAGGGGTTCTCCGTGCTGCTAACATTGTCATAGGACAAAATATACATTGTCACGGGACAAACGGGAATGGCAGAAAAGACCGCATCGGACATCTTTGAGCGCATTCGCCGCGAGGTACATGCGGGCCAGCTTGCCGCGGGCCAGACACTGCCGTCCGTGCGCGAGATGGCCGATCAACTGGGCGTCAACCGCAACACGGTCGCCGCCGCGTACCGGAAGCTGGTGGCCGCAGGCATTGCCGAGACGCTGGGGCGCAACGGAACGGTGATCCGGCCAGCGGCGCGTCTCGGTGAGCAGGAGGGCCTGCAGCCCGGCTCGGCGCTGGCGGATCTGGCCAGCGGCAATCCGGACCCGGCCTGGCTGCCCGATCCATTGCAGGCGCTGGCAGCCAGCGGCTACCGGCCCGCGCTGTATGGCCAGCCTGTACTCGACCCGGCACTCGAACGGCTGGCGCGGCAGTGGTTCGGAGCGGATCTCCGGGAGGGTGACGGTCTGGTGCTGGCGCATGGTGCGGTCGATGCGATCGAGCGTCTGTTGGCTGCCTACCTCGTCGCCGGCGACAAGGTGGCGGTGGAGGACCCGTGCTTCCTCGGCAGCCTCAACATCCTGCACAGCACGGGCCTGGCAGCGGTGCCCGTGGCCATAGATGCGCACGGCATGCGCCCGCAGGCGCTGGAAGCGGCGCTGGCCAATGGCGCCCAAGCGGTGCTGTGCACACCAAGGGCGCAAAACCCCACCGGCTGCGGCCTGAGCGAGCAGCGCGCCCGCGAACTGCGCCGCGTGCTCGCCCGCCATCCGCACGTGCTGGTGATCGAGGACGACCACTTCGCCTTGCTGTCCGAGACGCCGTACTTCTCCATCGCGCCCGCGGCCACCACGCGGCGGGCGCTGGTGCGCTCCGTGTCCAAGGGCTTCGGCCCGGACCTGCGGCTGGCCTTCATCGCTACCGATGCGGGGACCGCCGCAAGGCTCGGCATGCGACTGGCTCCCGGCACGACCTGGGTCAGCCACCTGCTGCAGGCGGCCGTGCGCGGCCTGCTCGGATCCGACGCGGCCATGGCGCGCCTGCATGCGGCCAAGACCGCCTACGCCATGCGTCGCAAGGCCCTGATCGATGCACTCGGCGCCGTGGGTATCGCCGCCAGGCAGCCCTGCGACGGGTTCAATGTGTGGATTCCGTTGCCGGAAGACCGTGACGTTCACCGCACCGCGCAAAGCCTCGCACGCTGCGGCTGGGCCGTGCGAACCGGCGATGCCTTCGCGATCGCGCCCGCGGCCCCCGCGCTGCGAGTCACGGTCTCGACGCTCGAACCCGGGGACGCGGCGCGCTTTGCCGCGCAACTGCGCGACTGTCTGGGGCGTGTATGAAGCCAGTCTGCATGGCATCGTGCCTGTCCTCTCGCGGGTCCGTCTGCGCACAGGTCCATGGCGCGCTACGGCGCCTGCAAGGCGGAGGCGACGCGAGCGGGCCACGGGCGCCGTTCCAACAAGCCGGTCTCCCGTTCCCGCAGCGTCCGGCCGACCTGGCTCGCCTCGGTCACGGACGCGCGAAAGTCCTGGATCAGTTGTCGCGTCACCGGCCCCACGGGCCATTCGGTGGTCGCCGCGTCCTCGACCAGCGCCACCACCGGCTGCAGTTCGACCGAGGTGCCGGCGGTGAATACCTCGGAGGCGGCGCGCAGTTCGTCCAGCGTCACGGTCCGCTCCTCGACCCGCAGCCCGCGCTGGCGCGCCAGTCCCATCACGTGTCGCTTAGTGATGCCGTCGAGGAAGCAGGTCGGCAATGGGGTCACCAGCACCCCGTCATGGACCATCAACAGGTTGGTTGCCGTGGTCTCGGCGACCCGGCCTTCGCTGTCGAGCAGCAGTGCGTCGTCGCAACCCGCCGCTGCGGCGGCATGGCGCGCAAGGGTACCGATCATGTACAGCCCCGAGCACTTGGCCGCGGTGGGTGCCGTGTCGGGGCGGGGACGCCGCCAACTCGCCAGCTGCAGCCGGATGCCTTCCTCGGCGCGGCCCTGGGATGCCGCCGTGGGCCAGTCCCAGGCTGCGATCGCCACGTGGATGCGGGCGCGCGGCGAAGCGATGGAAACACTCTCCGCGCCGCGCCAGGCCACCGGGCGGATGTAGGCGTCGTCGAGCTGGTTGGCCCACAGCACCGCCTCGATGGCCTGTGTCAGTTCGCCTTGCGACCACGGCAGGTGGTAGTCCAGCAGCGCGGCGGACTGCTGGAAGCGTTCCAGGTGAGGCGCATTGAGGAAGACATGGCCGCCATAGGCGCGCATGCCCTCGAAGACGGCCCCGCCCATGTGCAGCGCATGCGTGAGCACGTGCAGGCGCGCCTCGCGCCAGGGCAGCAACTCGCCATCGAGCCAGATCAGGCCATCGCGATCGTCAAGGGAATTGAGCATGGTGCGCACCGCTGTACAGGTTGTCGATGGCGTCAGTGTGCGGCCGGTTCGCCGTCGGCACGAGTGAGCAAATCTCAGACGATGCTGAGTTTTGGTCCTCGTGTCGGCGAGCGTAGAGACGACGATTTCCGGTTTAATGAGTCCATGAACGACCAATGACTTCCAGGAGGGTGAATCCCCCATGCGCATCCCTGTCCCGTTGAATGCCTTGCGCGCCTTCGAGGCTGCGGCGCGCCATCTCTCGATCAAGGACGCGGCCCTGGAACTGGCGGTCACGCCCTCGGCGGTCAGCCACCAGTTGCGCACGCTGGAGGACATGCTCGGCGTCGAACTGCTGCGCCGCATCGGCACGCGGCTGGAACTGACCAGCGCCGGCCGTCGCCTGGCGCCCGGCCTCAACGAGGGTTTCGCCCTGATTGCCGAGGGCGTGGGCAGCTTGCGCGAGGAGCGGCGCGACGGGCCCCTGCGCGTGAACATGCTGCCGACCTTCGCGACCAACTGGCTGTCGCCCCGCCTGAGCCTGTATCCGTTCGAGCGGCGCGGCTTCTCGCTGGACATCTCCACCACGCAGGACGACGTGGATCTGGCCGCCGGCGTGGCCGATGCCGGCATCTGGTATGGCGACGGCCAGTGGGCCGGCCTGCGGGCTGACCTGTTGTTCGAGGCCACCATCGACCTGTACGCGCGCCCGGGCTTTGCCACCGGCTCGCGCCGGGAACGCCTCAAGCAGGTCGCGCGCGCCAACCTGTTCGTGTCGCGACATTGCCTCAGCTGGCGGCGCTGGATGGACAGCCTGCCTGGCGGGCCGTTCGAGCCGGCTGTCGTGACCCGCGTGGATTCGGGTGGCCTGACGATGCAGGCGGCCGCTGATGGGGCCGGCGTGTCGATCGCCGTCTGCGAACTGGCAGAGAGCGCCGTCCGGCTCGGACGCCTGGCCTCGGTCTTCAACCACCCCGTGAGCGCGGGCGTCGGCTTCTGGCTCGTCTATCCCGAGGCGCTGTGCGAGGACCGACGGCTGGACAACCTGCGTGGCTGGCTGCGCGAGCAGGTCGCTGGGCAAGCCCGGCACGGAGGGCAAGAACGGACGGCGGACGACACGGGCAGTGCCAAGGACGGGCCCTCGCAAAGCACCGCGTCGCCAGCGGCGAAGCCTCGATCCGCTGCCGCCTGCGCGAGCCCGGTGGCTTCAATGTCCTGACAGGGAGGAACTGGGGTGTCTCGTCGATGGACCGGTTTCGTCATGGTTGTGCTCGCGGCGGTCTGCTGGAGTTCGGCCGGGCTGTTCGTCCGGCTGACGGACCTGGACGCATGGACCATCGTCGGCTGGCGTTCCCTGTTCGCGGGCTTGGCGCTGGCCGCGGTCTTGGCCTTGCGCGGACGCGGCGAACGAGGCGGCACGTTCGGTGCCGCTGGATGGGGGGCCACCCTCCTCGTATCGACGGCGACGGTGGCGTACATCGCCGCGCTGACACTGACCACGGTGGCCAACGTCCTGCTGATCTACGCCTGCCTGCCCCTGGTCGCTGCCGGCCTGGCGCGGTTGATCTTGGGCGAGCCACTTTCCCCGCGCGTCCTCGCCGCTGGCGCATGCTGCCTGGCAGGTGTGGCGATCGTCGTGGGGGTCCCGGCTGGCAGTGGCCACCTCCTCGGCAGCGTGCTTGCCTTGCTGATGACGTCTGCGTTCGGCGGACTCCTGATCGTCGTCAAAAGCCATCCCGGGCTGGACGTCGTGAAGGTCAACACGCTGGGGTGCCTGCTCTGCGCCGTGGCGGCGCTGCCCTTCATGTCGCGGCAGGTTCCGGACCCGAAGGCGCTGTCGAGCCTAGCACTGCTGGGTATCGTCGCTATGGCCCTGGCCTTCCTGCTGTTCCTCGAAGGAGGCCGGCGCATTCCGGCGGGAGAAGCGGGACTGATCAACCTGCTGGACGTGGTGCTGGGGCCGCTCTGGGTGTGGCTGGCCTTCGGGGAGGCGCTCGGGAGTGGTGCCTTGGCCGGGGGCGCGCTGATCATTGCCGCGCTGGCCTGGTACCTGCGACGCCCACAGCGGGACCCGGCCCCGGCGCGGCAGTCCGCCGCCGTCGCCGGATGCGGCGGGACAGAACGATGACGCCGACGCCTTGCGGAAGATGAGGGGTCCATGCGTATCCCCGTACCACTGAATGCCCTGCGCGCTTTCGAAGCCGCCGCGCGCCATCTGTCGATCAAGGACGCCGCCCTGGAACTGGCGGTCACGCCCTCGGCGGTCAGCCACCAGTTACGCACGCTGGAAGACCTGCTGGGCGTCGAGTTGCTGCGACGTGTCGGTGCCACCGTGGAGCTGACCGACGCCGGCCGCCGCCTGGCCCCGACGCTGAACGCGGGCTTCTCCCACATCGCCGCCTCGGTTCAGACGCTGCGGGACGAACGGCTGGACGGCCCGCTGCGGCTGCACACGCTGCCGGCGATCGCCATCAACTGGCTGGCGCCGCGGCTGGCCGCCTATCCGTTCGGGACCGCCGAATCCGCGCTCGACATCACCACCGTCCAAGGCCATGCCGATCTCGCGGCGGGCACCGCCGACGTGGGCCTGTGGTTCGGCGAGCCGCCGTGGCCCGGGCTGGTTTCGGAGACGTTGTTTGCCGGCACCCTGGGTGTCTATGCCAGGGCCGGCTCGCTGGCCGCCACCCCCGAGGGACGATTGGCGCAACTGGCGCAGGCGCACCTATTCGTTTCCCGCCATGGCCTGCACTGGGAGCGATGGCTGCAAACGCTGCCGGCCGGTCCGCAACACCCCGCCCTGATCACCCAGGTCGATTCCTGCGGCCTCGCGCTGCAGGCGGCCAGCGAAGGAACGGGGCTGTGTCTGGTGGTGGCGCAACTCGCCGAGCGCTCGGTGCGGGCAGGCTTGCTGGAACCCTTGTTCGACCATGAGGTCCCGGCCGGTGGGGATTTCCACCTCGTGTATCCACCCGCCCTGGGCGAGGACCGGCGCCTCGACGCCTTGCGCACCTGGCTGCGCGAACACTGCCCACCGGTGGATGACGCCGACGATCCGAAGGCTTTGACGACATGACACACATAAAAGCCGCACACCCGCGCGATCAGCACGCCCTGTCGGATGACGGTGTGACGCTTCGACGGCTCGTTGCCGAGGACGCCGTTGCGCTTGTCTCCCTGCTGGCCGCCTATGGCGACGAAATGCGCCACGGGCAAGGAGCCGGGGCGAATGCACTGGCCCGTGCCAATGCCTTGATCGCCGATCCGATCGCGGAAGTGCTGGGTGGCTTTCTCGGCGACGAACTCGTCGCCTTCGCGGTGTTCTTCGATCTGCCCGAGGCGATCTCCGGAGGGCGATCGGGCCAGCTCGACGACCTGTACGTCCTGCCCACCGCGCGCGGGAAACGACTCGCGCAGCGGCTCATCACGGCCATCGCCGATACCGGGCGATCACGCGCCTGGATCCATCTGCGCTGGCTGGTCCCCGAGGACAACCCCGATGCCATCCGGGCCTACGCGCGCTTCGCCGAGCCCGCCGGCTGGAAGAGCTACGTGCTTTGGCTGGCCGGTAACGAGCGGTGGTGAAGCCATGAACAACCTGCAGCAGGTCGATTGGTCGCGTCTTCCGCAGCCGGAGGATGATGGCGGCGCTCGCCACCTGAAGGGCATGCGCCTGCCCACGCTTGAACTGGCATCGACGGATGGCGGCGGTGTCGATCCTTCGCGCCTGCACGGACGCACGGTGCTGTATCTCTTCCCGCTGACGGGCCGCCCGGATGCCGCACTGCCTCCAGGCTGGGACGAGATTCCAGGGGCACGGGGCTGCACCCCGCAATCCTGCGCCTTCAGGGATCATTTCGCCGAACTGAAGTCCTTGGGCGTCGCCCAGTTGTTCGGCGTGTCCACGCAGGACACCGCGTACCAATGCGAGGCGGTGGCGCGCCTGCACCTGCCTTTTCCCTTGCTGTCCGACCATCGCCTTTCATTTGCAACCGCGCTCGGTCTGCCGGTCTTCGAGGTGCAAGGCCTGGCGCTGCTCAAGCGGCTGACCCTGATTGCGCACGATGGCGTGATCGAGCATGTGTTCTATCCGGTGTTCCCGCCGGACCGGAATGCCGACGATGTCGTCGAGTGGTTGAGGCAACGGCCAGCCACTTGAGCTTGGCCAGTCAGCGACACGATCAGCGCTCATGGTCGTGCGAAGTTCTCGTCAGGTCCCGCTCACCCGCAGAAGGACCATTGCTCCAACCACACCCGCAGCAGCTCCATCGACAGCCAGGCGCGGAACACCAGCACGCCCGCAGCCAGCAGCACAGCCAGCGGTGCCCAGCGCCTGAACCATTCGCGGCCTTGCCTCATGAAGTCGCCAACCGTGGATCGGCGCGAACGATGGTCCTGTCGTCGATCGGCCAGTGCAGAACCGTCGCCAGCAGGCCCAGCGCAATCGCCAGCAGCCAGATGCTCAGGTACGACCCAGTGGCCTCGAACATGCGGCCACCAAGCCAGACACCGAAGAATGATCCCAACTGGTGGCCGAAGAAGACGAAACCAAACAATGTGGTGATGTAGCGCACGCCGAAGATCTGAGACACGAGGCCATTGGTCAGCGGAACCGTCCCGAGCCAGAGGAACCCCATCACTGCAGCGAACAGGTAAACGCCCCAGGTGCTGAGCGGCAGCAGGACGAACAGGGCCATCGCCACCGTGCGCGCCAGGTAGAGGCCTGCAAGTAGGTACTTCCTGCGCAGCGTGCCACCCCAAAGCCCCAGCAAGTAGGTGCCGGCCACATTGGCCAGCGCAATGATCGCCAGCGCGGCGACGGCATCGGTGGCGGCCAGACCCTGGTCCAGCAAGTAGGCTGGGAGGTGCGTGGCGATGAATGCGAGTTGGAAGCCACAGGCCAGGAAGCCCAGGTTCAGCAGCCAGAAGCCGCGGTGGCGGAAAGCTTCACCGATCGCCGCCTTCATCGACAGCTCCGTGCCGATCACCGCGTTCGAGATGCTTGCGTCGCGCATCGGGAACGCCAGCGGCAGCAGCAACGCCATGACCACTGACAGAATCAGCAGCGCACCCGTCCAGGCCCAACTGCCGATCAAGGCCTGCGCAACCGGGACCATGGCGAACTGCCCGAGGCCACCGATGGCGCCGGCCAGCCCCAGTGCCCAACTGCGGCGCTCAGCCGGCACGAGGCGGCTGAGCGCGCCGTAGATCGCACCGAATGCCGTGCCCGACAGCGCGATGCCGACGCACACGCCAGCGCCCAGAACAAAGGCCACGTGGCTGTGCGCCTGAACCATGAAGAAAAGCCCCAGCGCATAGAACACGAGCCCGCCCGCGATGACCTTGGCCGAACCGTAGCGATCGGCAATCATCCCGGTGAAGGGTTGAGCGAGACCCCAGGTCAGGTTCTGCACCGCCATCGCGAAGCCGAACATTTCACGCGACCAACCGCGATCCACCGTCACCGGCAGCAGAAACAAGCCTTGCACGTGCCGCACACCGAGGGCCAAACCCATGATCAGTCCGCCGGCGAGGATCGGAATCCAGAGCGATCGGCGCTCGTTTGCCGATGCTGTCGAGGGGGCGTGGTTCGTGTTCATGTCGTGGCTCCCGTTGCTTGCGGATCGTCCGCAGGTCGATGCTTCAGTGCGCCGAGGGGGCGGGTCGGTGGCTCGCCGGTGCGCAACCAGTCCAGCGCAAGGGGCCACAGCGCCTCGCGGAAGCGCTCGTGGAAGAAGGCGAAATGGCCGATTTCGGCCTGCTCGATGGCCGCGGGAGCCAAGCGCAGGTGATGACGCTCGCTGCCGGTGTAGTAATCCAGCAGGCGATCCAGCGCCGGTACCGTGCCGAACGGATCGTCCTCGATGCCCAGCGCCAGGATCGGTGCGCGCACCAGGCCGAAGCGCCGTGCCAGCATTTCGGCTTCGGGCTCGCCTTCCAGTGTCTCCTGGCCGCGGCGCACCGTGCCCTCGAAGCGGGGCCCCATGCGCGCCCAGTCCAGCGCCACGCCCTTGGGCGTGTCCTCCATCCATCCCAGGCGCTTGGCCGGCACGTAGCCAAGCACCCGCGCCAGCAGCGGCATGGCCACGTGCCAGCGCAGGAACATGGCGCGGCGCGCGGCGGGCGCATAGTCGCGCCAGTAGGCGTACTGCGCCCCCATGGTGAAGATGCGCCGCACGCGGTGTGCGGACGCCGCCAGCCCGATCACGAAGCCCCCGGCGGAGTGGCCGACCACATCGATCGGCTGGCCGGGGAATCGCCAGGCGAGGTACTGCAGCACACCCTCGAAGTCGTGCTGCCCCCAGTCGATCCAGTCGGCCTGCAGTCGACGCAGCCCACGGTGTCGCGATTCGCCGATGCCGCGGTAGTCGTAGGTCACCACGTCCCATCCGTGGCCGTGGAGCCAGTCGGCAAAGCGCGCGTAGTACCGGCAGCGCACCGAGGTGGCCGCGTTGATGACCGCAACCGGATGCGGGCGTCGTGGATCGCAGGGACGGCGCCAGGCGAATCCACCCAGGGCATAGCCGTCGGCGGCGCGAATGTCGATGGGCTCAGCCATTCACAGCGAGACCCTGGACCAGCAGCACCACGGCCTGCGCGCCGGCCTTGCGATCCTGGGCAATGCGTTGGTACTCGGCCGATTCCGCCCAGTCATGGAAGGCGGCTTCGTCGGGAAAGGACATGAGCACGAGCTTCTGGTACGGCCAGGTGCCTTCGATGGTGCGAGGCTGCTCGTCCGCGGCCAGCAGACGTCCCCGGTGGTGGCGGAAAACCTCCATGAAGCGCGCCTGGTAGCGGTCGTAGGCGGTCCTGTCGTGGATGGTGAGTTGGGCGATGGCGAAAACGGTCATGAGGCAGGCTCCTCGTCGCGATGGCGATCCGGTTCGGCGGCCGAGGTCGATTCGATGCGGTCGCCCTGCGTGCTGGGGCTGGAGAACACCAAGAACTGCACGTCTTCGTCGCCACCGTTGGCGGCGATGTGGCGAGTGCCGGCCGGGACATGCACGCCTTGACCGGATTCCAGCAGCACGTCCTGGTCGGGCGTGCTCAGGCGCAGGTGACCACTGAGCACATAGAAGAACTGGTGTGCCCTGACGTGCCAGTGGGGTGCCTCGGCGCCGCCTGCGGGCATCCATTCCTGCCGCACCTGCATGTGTTGCAGTTCCAGCAGTCGCCAGCCCAGGCAGACCCCACCCCAGTCATAGCGGTTGCCGTCGTCGGGCCGGACGGCGCGCAGCAGCGCCGTCATGGCGTGCCCTCCTCGGCGGGGACGCCGTGCAGGGCCTCGCCTTGGACCTGCCGCCCGTTCTCGAAACGCATGATCTCGCACATGCGCGTGCGCTTGCCGCCAGCCTGCGCCACGTAATGGACGACGACGGTCTGCGCCTCGACATCGCAGATGGCCGAGATGAGTTCGAACCGCAGGTCCGGCCTGTCGGCGAGCGCGGCCAGCCAGTAGCGGCGCAGCGCGTCCTTGCCCTGTACCCGCGTGCCACCGGTATAGGGCTGGGCCAGCGCGCTCACGAACAGTGCGTCGTCGGCGTAGGCGGCCAACACCGCCGGCACGTCGCGCCGGTTCCAGTCGTCGATCCAGGCCAGCGCATGGGCCCGGAGTTGATCATGGGAGAGTGTCGTCATGGCATCAGATCCAGAAGAGAAGAACGGTCAGGGCGGCCAGGGTCGCCATCGCACGATTGACCACGCGAGCGACGGCGCGGTCGCGCAGCCAGGGCCGCAGGCCGGCGCCGAAGACGGCCCAGACCAGCATGCAGGGCAGTCCGATGGCGGCGAACACCAGGCTGACCACCAGCAGGCGCAGCGTGTAGCCTTCGCCCGGCGGCAGGAAGGTGGACACCACCGTCACCGAGATCAGCCAGGCCTTCGGATTGACGAACTGGAAGGCCAGCGCCTGCATGAAGCCGATGGGCCGGCCGGCCTCGGTCTCCTCCAGCTCGGCCGCGCGCCACAGCCGCGCGGCCAGCCAGAGCAGGTAGAGGCTGCCCACGACCTTCAATGCGACCTGCAGGCGAGGTTCGAGGGCGAACACCGCACCGAGGCCGGCGCCGGTGATCCCGAGCTGCACCATCACGCCCGCGGGGATGCCCAACAGGTGCGGCCAGGTTCGGCCCAGGCCGAAGAGCAGGCCCGAGGACATCAGCATCACGTTGTTGGGACCGGGCGTGATCGACATGACGAAGGCGTAGACGATCAGCGCCACGAGGGCGGTATGTTCCATGGGAGTTCACTGGGACGGGGAGTACCGGGGCGTTGAGGGAAAGACGAGGTCCGTCCGCAAATCGATTCTGGGCCGGGCATCGCGCCGACTCCAGCGAGTTTTTTTCAGGCGGCGTTGAGATTTCTGTGGGCGCCCGACACCACCTACGGACTGCCCACCCTTTCCACGACCAGGATGCGTGCCTCGCCACGAGGAACAGCGAGGTGCTCGCATCCCGCTTCCGCGAAGAAGACATCGCCGACGCCCAGCTCGATCACCTGCTCCCGCCCATCGACTCGATGGTGCATGTCCACCGTGCCGTCCAAGACCACGAAGACCTCCTCGCCGTCGTTGATGTGCCAGCGATAGGCCTGGTCGGTCCAGTGAATCTTCACGGACACGCCGGACAGTTCGGCAATGGGGACAGCCCCCCAGGGCCTGTTGGTGGTGACCTCCCGGCCACGGACGACCTTCATGGAATCGCCTCCGTTGTCGATGTGTTGGCCGGCATTCTTCAAAGGCGTCGGCGACTGCTCCAGCGAGAAATTTTCAGTCCCACCTGAGATATTCGCGTTTGGACGCAAGCGTCATCGCGCAGCAGACTTCGCAGGTACTGCCCGGCGCTGCCGAACCGATGACGGCCCGGCACTTCGGGCGGTTCTTCGCAGGAGAACCCATGTCTTCCGATTTCATTCAATGCGTGTCGCACCCGGATGGCTATGCCGAGTTGGTCATCGACCGGCCGGCAGCCCGCAACGCCCTGTGCCGCTCGCTGACCGATGCGATGGCCGCGCACCTCGACAGGCTGGCGGCCGACGCCGCCGTGCGGGTGGTCCTGCTGCGCGCCGAAGGCGAACACTTCGCGGCCGGTGCCGATCTCAAGGAGATGCTGGGCATCAGCGCGGAGCAGGCGCGGGCCACTGACTTCGCCGGTTGCTGCGCGCCGCTGGGCACGTTCCCCAAGCCTGTGGTGGCGCTGGTGCAGGGCTTCGCGCTCGGCGGCGGCTGCGAGCTGGTCGAGATGTGCGACATCGTGCTGGCGGCAGAGAACGCCATGTTCGGCCACCCGGAGGTTCGCGTCGGCACCATGCCCGGCGCGGGCGGTACCCAGCGCCTGCCGCGCCTGCTCGGCATGGCCAAGGCGCTGGACCTGCTGCTGACCGGGCGCCGCATGGACGCCCGCGAGGCCGAACGCAGCGGGCTGGTCTCGCGCATCGTGCCCCCCGATCACCTGCTCGAAGAGGGCCGCCGGCTCGCCGCCGACATGGCGTCCCTGTCGGGCGAGGTGCTGGTCCTGATCAAGCAGGCCGCGCGTGCCAGCGCCAGCCTGCCCATGGACGAAGGACTGCGCCGCGAGCGAGCCGACTTCCACCGCACCCTTTCGCTGTCCGATCGAGAGGAAGGCATGCGTGCATTCCTGGAGAAGCGGCCGCCTCGCTTCAACCCCCATTCCTGACACCGGAGCCTTGCCATGCCACTGTCCGACTTCAAGACACCGAGGGATCAACGCTACTTCGAGGACTACGAAAAGGGCCGATCGTTCGAGTACGGCCCCATCGGGGTCGAAGAGCCAGAAGTCATCGCGTTCGCGCGGCAATTCGATCCCCAGGCCATGCACGTCGATCCCGAGGCGGCGGCCCGCGGGCCGTTCCACGGCCTGATCGCCAGTGGCTGGCACACCATCGGCCTGATGATGCGGCTGTTCGTCGACCACTACCTGACTTCGGTGGCAAGCCTGGCCTCGCCGGGCGTCGATGAAGTCCGCTGGTTCAAGCCGGTGCGCCCAGGTGACCAGTTGCACCTGCGGCTGACCATCGCCGACGCGGCGCCATCGCGCTCCAAGCCCGACCGCGGCATGGTGCATACCGTGGCCGAGGGGATCAACCAGCAGGGCGAGGTCGTCGCGAGCTTCAAGGCCATGAACCTCATCGGTCGCCGCCACCCCGATGCGTCCCCACAACGAGAAGGAATCTCCGCACCATGACCCAAGCCGCCCCCTCCTTGCCGCTCGATCCCGAGGTCGAGCGAATCGTCCGCGACAGCTTCGCCCGTCAGGGCCTGATGCACCACCTGGGCGCCGAACTGCATGAGGTTGCGCGCGGGCGGGTCAGCATCCGGTTGCCGTTCCGCGAAACCCTCACCCAGCAGCATGGCTACTTCCATGCCGGCGGCACCAGCGCCATCGCCGACTCGGCCGGCGGCTACGCGGGCTTCACGCTGTTTCCACCGGACAGCTCCGTGCTGACCGTCGAGTTCAAGATCAACCTGCTGGCCCCCGCGCAGGGCGACTACCTCGAAGCGATCGGCACGGTGGTGCGCTCCGGACGCACCCTGACCATCTGCCAACTCGAAGTCTTCGGCGTCACCGAGCAGGGACGCGCCCAGGTGGCGCTCGGCCAGCAGACGCTGATCTGCCTGCAGGGCAAGCAGGATCGATGACGTTTCCGGTGTCCGCGCAAGGATGCGCCCGGCGGCCAGTACAGCCATTCATGAAGGAGAACCCATGACCTCAACCTCGACCCAAACCCTCGGGCCCCTCGACACAACCCGCTGGCTGCGCGGACAGTCCACCGCGACCAAGGTGCTGGCGGTGCTGTTCGGCACCCTGGTGCTCACCGCGTCGTCCCACGTCAGCGTGCCCATGGTGCCGGTGCCGATGACCATGCAGACGCTGGCCGTCACGCTGGTCGGCGCACTGTACGGCTGGCGCCTGGGTGGCCTGACGATCCTCGTCTGGCTGGCCCAGGGCGCGCTCGGGTTGCCGGTGTTCGCCGGTGGCACGGGAGGCCTGGCGCGCTTCCTGGGACCGACGGGTGGCTACCTGCTGGCTTTTCCCGTGGCCGGCGCGCTGACCGGCTGGCTGGTCGAACGCGGCTGGCATGGCGGGCGCGTCGTGATGGCCTTCGCGGCGATGCTGATCGGCAACGCCCTGTGCCTGCTGCTCGGCGGCGCCTGGCTGGCCGCGATGGTCGGCGTGCAGAAAGCCATCGCCGTGGGCGTGGCCCCCTTCGTTCTCGGCGGCGTGCTCAAGTCGGTGCTTGGCGCTGCGCTGCTCAAGGCCATCGACAGCGGAACCCGCAAGGCGGCGCACCGATGACGCGCGTTCCGGGTCGGCCCGGTACATCACGATGAACGCCCTCGATGCGGAGCAGGCGCGGCGCTTTGCGCTGGCGTGGCTGCCCGCCTGGACCGGCAACGATCCCCAGCGACTGGCTGCCTTCTATTCGGAGGATGCCTTCTATCTCGACCCTGCCGTACCCCAAGGGCTGCGGGGAAAGCCCGCGTTGCTGGGCTATTTCGAGCGCCTGTTGGCACGCAATCCGGCGTGGGTCTGGACGCAGGTCGAGGGCATCCCCATGCAGGATGGCTTCCTCAACAAATGGCGCGCGGACATCCCGGTCGGCGGCGAGGTGTTGACCGTGGTCGGCGTATGCCTGGTGCAACTGGACCATGCGGGCAAGATTCGCCGCAACGAAGTGTATTTCGACCGCGGCGACTGGATGACCAGGATGGGAGCGGCATCGAAGCGGGATCGGGACAGAGGGCCATGAGCGCACAGCGAGCGGGAAGCGTTTGGTGGACAAGGATCTACGTCTTCGTGGTGGAGCCGGTGCTCCTGGTGTCGGGCCTGACGCTGCTGCTTGCGTTGCTGTCATCCCTGCGCGCGGCCCCTGGCCCCGCCAGACTGGCTGCCACGGTCTTCCTCGTCACCTTCGTCATGGGGCTCATGGTCCTGGCCCGACTGTATGGACGCCGCCTGCGCTGGCGACGCAGGCACATGCCCTTGCCTCGCTTCCCGGCGACGCTGCGCATTCCCATCGCGCGCGCCGCGTGGTGGGAAGTGCTGGTCATGGGCATCGGGATCGTGTTCCCTCTGCTGGTCGTCGTGCTGCCGCCCCTCGTCAGGGACATCCACGAGACGGACCCTGTCGTGCTCGCTCTTGCGCTGGGCGGCGTCATCCTGGCCGTGGCGCTCACACGGGCGATCGTGCGAACACTCGTGCGGCGGTTGCGTCGCCTCGACCCACCCGCTGACCTCGTGGCTGATGCCCTCGGCCTCACGCGCGAAGGCCCCCAGCGGGTCTTCGTTCCCTGGCAGGCGATACGGGCCATCGAACATGCGAAGTTCCGAATCTGGAACTCGCACCTGCACCTACTGGCGCTGAAAGTCGATGATCCGCATCGATATGGCTTGGACACCAGCCACTTCCAACGGCTGATGCTCAGGGGCACGGCCGACGAACGCTGCATGAACGTCGGGCTCATCAACCTGAGCGGCTACATGCCTTCGCCATCGGACAGCGTGCGCGCCCTCCGCGACTACTGGGTCTCGGCGAGTTCGTGACGGCGGCCATGGACCGCCGTGCCGGCGGCGTCGGGGGCACCCACTGAACGAGCGTCCGGCCTGTCCGGCGACGCAACCAGATCGAGCGCCGACAGCAGCGCATCGCCCTCGACCGAACCGTGCAGCAGCAGCGATTTCCCGGTCAGGCCGTCGTCAAGCCGCACGGTGGGCGTGGCGTTGATGCCGCTGCGCAGGGCCTCGTCGGCCTGCGCGCGGACGATGGCTGCGGAACGATCACTGTCCAGGCATGCCTGGATGGCGGTCGTCAGGCCTGGCCAGGTCAGGTCAGCCGGCAACCCCTGGCCATCGCCCCGGGTGCTTTGGTAGAGCCATGCGATGGCATCGAAGAACGCCTCGTGGCCTTGCGCCTCACCTGCGCACTCGGCCACGCGGGCCAGCCGACTCGCCTCGGGATCGTGCATCGCCAGCGGCAGGTGATGCCACCGCAGGCTGGCCTCGGGATGGGCATCGATCCAGGCCATCAGGGTCGGGTAGTAGGCCTTGCAGAACGGACATTCCAGGTCGGCGTACAGCGTCAGCGTGAAGCGCGCATCGGCTGGGCCGTGACGCCAGGGTGGGCCGGCCGGATGCGCCTGCGCGACCTCAGGCCCCGTGCGTGGTGCCGGCGCACCGGGCGTGCGGTACAGGAGCCAGCCCAGCAGGCCGGCCACAAGGATGCCGGCGACCACCCAGGGCAGCCGTGGCAGGCGCCCGGCGCGCTTGCGAAGGGCCTGGGACCGGCTCGGCAAGGTGGTTCGCTTCGAGGACATGACGCGCTCCGGTCATTTCGGCAGGAAGAGCGGCGGCGATGCGATGCCACGCGCCTCGTCGATCTTTTCGGCTACCTTGAAGGCGGCATCCAGTTCGCCGATGCCGTACTGGCGCATGAGCTGGTAGCGTTCGGCCTTCTCTTCCGGTTCGGTCTGCGCAAGGGCCAGATAGAGGCTGGGCGGCACGGCGCGGAACAGCACTTCCATCGACTTGGACAGGATGACGCCCTCGCTGAACTTTCCCGCCTCCTTGCGCGCGGACAGCATCAGCGCCTTCTGCGCGGGCGACAGTTCGCGGAACCGGGCGATCTTCTCCACCTCGTCGGGCGGCATCGACAGGCAGATCCACCACTCGATCATGTTGAGCATGGGCTCGGCGGCCTTGGGCAGGTCGTCGATGTTCTGCGTCGCCAGCCAGTACCACGCACCGAGCTTGCGCCACATCTTGGTGATCTTGACCACGTAGGGCGCGAGCAGCGGGTTCTTGGTGATGATGTGGCCTTCGTCGGTAACGTTGATGATCGGCCGGCCGAGGAACTGGTCGCGTTCGGCGATGTTGTTCACCGTGTTGATGAGGCTGATGTAGGCGATGGAGAGCTGCGCGTTGTAGCCTTCGCGCGCGAAGGTAGCCAGATCCACGATGGTGATGTCCGCCTCGGGCCAGGGCGTGCCCGGACGGTCGAACATCTCGCCGTCTGCGCCCTGGCAGAGCATGTCCATCGCATCGGCCATCTCCAGCAGCCGCGCGCGCCGGGCATCCGGCAGGTTGGCGTCGCGGGCGCGTTCGCGCAGCGCGTCGCGCACGTCGCGGGTCAGCACCGTGCGCGCCTGTGCCACGCAGCGCTGGGCGGCATCCAGGATGCACTGGCGAATCAGGCTGCGGTCGGCGCGCGTCATGCGCGCTTCCTCCTTGTCCTCGCCGCCGGTGATCATCAGCCGGGCGGTGATTTCGAGTTCGCCGAGCACGTCGCGCTGGTCATCCCCGTCGTCGGCCTGATGGGTGTCGCCGTCCTCGTCCAGAGCGTCGGCATCCAGCGTCTGCACCTGGCCCGGTGTATCGACCAGGCGCCAGGCATCGGCGAATGGCGCCAGGCTCACGCCGGCGCCGGGTGCCAGCTTCACGCGATGCACGCTCAGGCCCAGCCGAGCGGCGAAGTCACCGAACAGGCCAAAGCTGTTGCCGGCCTCGACGATGAACAACCTGGGCCGGTAGATCGCCGTGACCTGGTTGAGGATGTTGTTCAGCGTGGCGCTCTTGCCGGAGCCGGTCGGGCCGAAGAGGAACAGGTGGGCGTTCATCTGCCGGTCGAGCCGGTTCAATGGATCGAAGGTGATCGTCCCGCCGCCCCGGTTGAAGAAGGTGATGCCCGGATGGCCGGTGCCCTGGCTGCGCCCCCACACCGGCGCCAGATTGGCCGCGTGCTGCGCGAACATCAGTTGCGTGTACCACTGCCGCTTGTCCGCCGCCGGGTCGAACAGGCAGGGCAGCCAGCGCAGGTAGGTGTTGAGCGGGGCCACCTCGTCCTCTTCGCGCACCGGCTGCAGGCCTGCATTGAGCATGACATTGACCAGTTGCAGGCCGCGGGCGTCGAGCTGCGCCATGTCGCGGCCGCGCAGGTAGAACGCCAGCGTGCCCCGGTACAGCTTGTGCGCACTGCCGATGAGGCCGCGGGCCTGCTGCACGTCCTGGCGCGCCTGTTCGCTGGCGAGCGTCTCGCCGACCGCCTTGCGGGCCAGGTGGTTGAGGTGCGCCTCCAGCACGTCCTGCGGCGTGGCGACCAGGGTCAGGCACATCACCGTGTCCTCGGGCATCTGGTCGAACAGCGCGTTCATCGCATCGCCGCCCTTGCGCGTCTCGCCGGTCACGTGTCCGGTCGCGGGCGGCGAGCGTAGGCGGTCCATGACGATGGCCCGGTGCGGCATGCCGTCGAAGAACCACAGGCCGCGGGCGACATCCGAGCGCGGCTGGCCGAAGAACAGACGTTGCGCGAAGTCGCCGCTGGCCAGTTCGATCTCACCTTCTTCCCGTTCCTCCGGATAGCGGGCGAGCGCGTAGAAGCGTTCCCGGTCTTCGGCCGTGCTGCCCAGCGCGCCGGGATCCGGGTTGAACCAGCGCAGCAGCCAGTCGTGAATGTCCGCCGCGCCAAGGCGCCGGGCCTTGACGCCGGCATTCGCCAGGCCGCCGACCAGGCGGTCGCAAATCGTCGCCAGGGCCTGCTCGGGCGATTGCCCGCGCCGGGCCGATGCTGCGTCCGGGGTGCGCCGATAAACCACCATGCGCACGCGCCGGGTCTGGCCGCGCCACGGCAGGCGTGTGACCGTGGTGTCCTCGAACAGGCCGCCCGGCTTCGCGATCGCGCGCAGGTGGTGCCCGAAGAAGCGCAGATAGAACTCGCTGAACGCGCTGCCCTGCGCGCGTGGATGCAGGTACGCCCCCAGCGTGCGCAGGTAGTGGTCCCAATCGGCTTCGTCCTGCGCGTAGAGCTGCACCACCCACGGGTTCTCGTCCAGTTCGTCGAAGGAGTCCTGCAGCGCATTTTCCAAGGCATCGCGGGCCTGCCACAGCCAGGCGGTCTCGCGCCCTTCGGTACCGATCGGCTGTAACTCGAAGAACGCCGCCACCGATTGGCCATCTTCGAGCAGCATGCACTTCGTGGCCGGCAGGTACTCGACCCAGGGCAGCAGGTCGGCGAAGGACGGTGCCACGTCGTAGAGCGCCGCGTGGTCGGCCTGCGTTGCGGGTCGCCGATGATGCCGCCCAAGGGCGGCGCCAGGTGCCTCGATGCCGTGCGCGGCGAGGCTGGCAACATGCCGCGTCCAGGCGTCCGGCTCGATGTCGGCCTGGACTGGCCTGGGGGCCGGACGACGCGGCCACGGCAGTCGCCAGCCCATCAGTAGTCCTCCAGCCGTTCGCCCGGCATCGCGTACTGCACGCGCTGGTAAAGCGGGAAGACGGTGCTGTAGCCGGGCACCGGTACCGGGTCGGTGCCGGCTAGGTGCGGAAAGACGTACATCACCAGATCGGGGTTCGGCAGTCGATGGAACTGTCGCTGGATCTCGTTCGCTGCCGTGCGGGTGTAGGCCGCGTTCCGGGCGGGCGCCGCGAGGGTGTCAGCGTCGGCCAGCGGGCGGCGCAGGTCCTGGCGTGCGTCGAGCAGCAGGCGGCCGGCCTGGCCGCCGCTGTAGCCGCCAGTCTCGTGCTGCCAGATGTCCAGCATGGTGTGCTCGCCCCGGGGCAGCAGCTTTTCCGAGCTGGTGGCACAACCCGCGAGAACGGCGGCGGCGAGCAGGACAAGGGGGCGGTCAATCCAGGTCCGACGCATGCACTTCTCCCATGAGGTGATTCACCCGGCGCCCCTTGGCGTCGTGGTCGATGGCGATCGGCTGCTCCAGGTGCACGGCCACCCTGGCGCCGGGCTGCACGTAGACCGCCGCGAAGGCCTGGCCGTAGAGCTTGTTGACCCAGTCGGCCATGTCGCGCACGCCACCGGCCAGGATGCGGCCCATGGCCTCGTTGCCCGAAATGCCGACCGTGCCCAGCGAACCGTTGTTGTTGGCGGCCACGGCCACGCTGCCGTTGTCGGACTTGATGAGCGAGGCGGCGCCCGCGCCGGCCGCGGTGATCAACGCCTGCGATCCCAGGTACTGCTGGGCATTGCTGCGGCGCTCGCCCGAGACGCACGGGATGCCGTAGGGATCGCTGATCCAGCCCAGGCCATCCAGCAGGCTGGTGCTGTTCTGGCTTCGACTGCGCTTGCCGTCGTCCTCCGGCACCGTGCGGATGGTGCCGTCGCTGAACACGAAGGTAATGGAACGGACCTGCCCACGCACGCACGAGAGCGTCCAGTCGCCCGAGGCCGTGCCGCTGACCACCGCACCGGCCACGTCGGGAATCTCGATGCCGTTGGCCGCCAGGTTGTCGGCCCCGATCAGCACCTTGAAGGGAAACGGGTCGTTGACGGTGCCGTCGATGGGAATGCGACCGATCAGTGCGGTCATGGCGACCGAGCCCATCAGCGTGGCATTGGTGGGCACCGTATAGACCGCCTGGGTGGTGCCGCCAACGGCCTGCGCCGTCCTGTCGCTGACGGCCTCCGCCGCGGCCGACAGCTCCGGCGAGGCCGGACCGAAGCTGGAGGGAAAGGCGGGCAAGCGCAGGCTGCTCGAACCGCCCTTCGGATCGGGCCGGGCGTCATCCGGTTCGATCCAGCGCATGCCGCCATCCTTGAGCGGCCCGCCGTCATGCCCGTCCAGTCCAAGGCCGATCGGCAGGTCGGCGACATCGCCCTTGCCGGACAGCCCGTCCAGGCGGCGCTGCAATTCCTGCATCAGCCCTTGCGTCTGCTGCCGGTCGCTGGCGGCCTGGGTGCGCTCCTGTTCCAGGCGGCGGCGTTCGCTGTCGAGGGCGTTCTGGATGCGCTGGTCGATCGCGCCCTCGCGGGTACGCAGGCGCTCGTTCTCGGCCTTGTGCTGGCGGTTGTCGCTCAGCGCGGTCTGCAGTTCGGTGCGGAGCTGCTTGACCTGCGCGACCAGGGTGGCGACGGTATCGCGCGGGGTGTCGCCCGCGATGCCGAGCGCCTTCATTTCCTCGGGAGTGAGCTGTCCGGGGACATCCGGCTTGCCAGGTGCGGCGTCGCTGCCCGGAAACAGCCTGGCACCGACGAACACCAGCAACAATGCCATTGGAATCAGCAGCCACTTCAACAGGGGATTACTCCTCATCGGACGTCCTCCCCGCAGCGGCGGCCGGCGGCAGGTTCGTGCCGGCATCGATGGGGCTGAGCACCGGCATCAGCGACTCGGCCAGGCCACGGCCGCGCGTGACCAGATAGACCACCGTGGTGTCGGTCGAAGCGCCCGCCGGCCCCAGGTCGGGATGCTGGAAGGTCGCGGCCACGAAGTCGCCTTGCAGCACCCTTGGATCGAGATCGATACGGTGAGGTGAGGTGTTGGTCAGGCGCACGGCGGTGACCCACTGGTCTTCGAGTCGCCAGGCCGCCAGCGCCCGCGCCTTGAGCGGCAGCGTTGGCAGAAGTGTGTCCAGCGCGAGCGGGCGCCGCAGCGGCACGCGCCCGATGCCGGCCACGGGCTCGACGGTGCGCAGCGGTGCGTAAAGGTTCTGCGCCGCGTGGCGCGTCAGGACAACGGCTATCGGCGTCTGCCGACGCCTGGCGGGTTGCGCTGTCTGGGTTGGATCGGCGACAGTGTCACCGCTGGCCTCCGCGGCGGCGTCCTGCAGGACGATGCGTACCGGCTCCAGCGGCTGCTCGCCTTCCCGGGCGTCTGTCGCTGCGATGTCGACCAGCACGATGGCGCCGGATTCCACGTCCTGCAGTTGCAGCCGCGTCGGCGCGATGGCCTCGCTGGCGCGCAGGTAGATGGCGCCGCCCGCGCTCTGCACGCGCAGCCGCTCGCCCAGACTCGGGGGCAGGCCGACACGCACGTTGCGGTCGATGAAGACCACGCGCTCCTGGCCGACGACCAGCGGGACGGCCAGCGGCAGCCGCTGCCAGCGCAGGATCTCGATGGCATGGCTGTCCGGCACCAGGCCGAAGCCAAGGGCCAGGCCCGCCAAGATGGTGAAGACGTGGTGTTTCATGGGTTGCCTCCCTGCGAAAGGCCGCCGCCGGGCGTGCCGGACGAAGGCACCGCCGGCGACGGTGCCTCGATGCGCTGCGGCGCGCCGTCATAGCAGTCCAGCGCAAGGCCGAAGGGGTTGTGCTGGGGATCGACGTCCAGCCGCACCACTTTCAGCGGATAGCGCACCAGGGCCCGCTTGACCTGCTCGGCGCCGTAGTACTCGTCCGCGCTGACATCGAGCGTGACGATCCAGTCGCGGCTGGAAACCGTCTTTACCCGCATCGTGGGGTTGTCGCCAAAGCCGCGCCCCGGAATCTCGTAGATGCCACGCACCCGCTGGCGCAGTTCGCCACTGCTGCGCCGGTGCTCGTAGTCCTGGCGCAGGAAGGCCTGGCAGGCCGGTGTGAAATAGGCCGACAGCGCGTGGAGGTTGCGCGGGTAATCCTGTTCACCATCCGTCGGCCAACGTTGTACCTGCTGCCAGACGTAGAAGGCGAACGCATAGACATTCTCGGGCGGCACATCCCACCAGGCGCGGGTGCTGCCCGAGCGCAGATCGGGGGGCACGTGGATCGTCAGTTGCCTCGGCGCACTCCACCAGCCGAAACCGAGCAGCAGCGCAACCACGAACAACGCACCGGCGCCCAGGCGCAGCGTGCGCACATGGGCCTGCAGGTGATGGACTTCGTTCCTGAAACGGCTCATGAGGCGGCTGCTCCGCGTGAGCGCCGGGTGGTCCAGTAACCCGACCGCGTGATGAGACGGTGCCCACCGAGCCAGGACGCTGCCAGCGGATGGCGCAGCGCCAGGCGCCACTGCAGTTGCCGGTACAGCCAGGTGTCCGGGCGGCCGCGCTTCTGCCGGCGCAGGAAGCCGCCACCACCGAACACGCCAGCCGCCACGCCGGCCACGATCAGGGTCGGCACCATGGCGACGCTGTGCGTGGCCCAGGCCAGCGGCACGCCGGCGATGAACCCCGCCACCGCGGACAGACCGGCGCAGATCCAGAGTTCGTCGGCGGTCAGGCCCCTCACCACCACGGGCTGGCGGTTCAGCCTGTGCGGCAGGAAGGTCACCAGCCCGTCACGCGCGATATCGTTCAAGGCCGTCATCGCCGCTCAGAGCACGCCGGTGGCCTTGGTCAGCAGCCAGATGCCGACCACCAGCAGGATCGCACCCACGGCCACGGTGAGTCCGAACTGGCCCCAGGTGGCGCGACCGGTATGGATTTCCGAGTAGCGCGTATAGGCGTGGTAGCACACGCCGACGAACATCGAGGCGACCACGAGGAGCGCGACCAGCAGCACGATGTCGTAGCCGTAGTTCTGCAGCGTCTGCATGATGCCGCTGCCCTGTCCGCGCGAGGGGTCCTCGATGGTCGGCAGGCCCTGCGCCCGGGCCGCCAATGGCAAGCCCATCAGCATCAATGGCGCGAGGATGGTGGTGGCAACGCGATGGGGAATCGGATGGGTCTTCATGGCGGTAGGGCCTTTCGTGGTGGTCAGGACAGGAGGAAATAGGTCAGCACCAGGTACATCGCGACGAATCGCACAACGACACCCAGGAACTGACGCTGGGACAGGCGCTGCTCGGCCCACCCGGTGTAGGCGGTACGCATGGCCCACACGCCCCACAGGAGCAGGACGGCGAACACCAGGCCGAGCACCACCGTGGCCACAGCGGCGGGGGCGAAGCCGCCATTGGCCTGGAAGGCACTGACCTGGGCGGCGTTCATCGTGGAACCTCCTGGCCGGAGATCGGGCTGGACTGGCGGTAGTCACCGGACAGCTCGACCGGGTCGCGCGGCTGGGCGCGCGGCGGCGTCAGGTAGTCCTGGATGCCCGCCCGGACGCGCTGAAGATCCTCGCGCAGGCGGGCATGGTCGAAGTGGTAGCGGGCGCGCTCCTGCGGAGCGGTAAGGGCGGCGTGCTCGGCCTGGCGGTCAATCAGGTCGATCTGGCGAACCAAGGCCGCAAGCTGCTCGCGTTCGATGGCATCGTCTGACGCGTTGGCGGGTTGCCCGGCCGCAAGCAACATGGCCAGCAGCGACCATGCGAGCGTGTAACGGTTGGGTTGCGCCATCGAGCCATTCCCGTGAATGCGGATGGCCAGATGCTGTTCCGTCGCCGGCTTCGGTGCCGCCGTGAATGCGAAATGCGGTTCGACCGGATTCCATCCGATAGCTGCTCATTCGGGGCTGGATGCAGCCGCCGATGATTGGTCATCGGCCGGGGTTCGTTGGTAGAATTGAGCAAACTTGGCAAGCGAAGGCTATGAAAGATCAACCGAGACGGTTTTCAGATGACTGACGCCGAAAGCGAAATCCTGACGCTTGAAGAAGTCGCGGCATACCTAAAAGCCGGTAAGCGGACGGTCTATCGCCTGGCTCAAAGGGGAGAGATCCCGGCGTTCAAGTTGGGAGGGACGTGGCGTTTCCGGCGATCCGAGCTGGATCGCTGGATTGCTAGCAGCATTTGCAAGATGAAACCGGAGACGGACTGAGTCTGGAAAGGCTAGCAGCCGACTACGCCTGAGACATAAGGGGGAGACCGCAGTTGACGACAACACAGCTCTTGACACCGCATCAACGTCAGTACGTTGCGTGGCTGCTCACGCGCCGTGCGGCGGGCGATTCCGTGGAATCGCTGGCCTCAACACTGGTCGACTCGCAGGTTGATCTCAATCCACATCAGGTGGATGCCGCCCTCTTCGCCTGCCGCAATCCCCTTTCGCGCGGTGTGCTCCTCGCTGACGAAGTGGGGCTCGGCAAGACCATTGAAGCAGGGTTGGTCATCTCTCAGCGTTGGGCCGAGCGACGCCGCAAGATTCTCATCATCGTCCCGGCCAACCTGCGCAAGCAGTGGCACCAGGAACTGCAAGACAAGTTCGGCCTGCAAGGATTGATTCTCGAAGCCAAAAGCTACAACGCAATCCGCAAGCAGGATCGACAGAACCCTTTCCTGTTCGCCTCCGGTCCGGTCATCTGCTCCTACCAGTTCGCCAAGTCCAAGGCTGACGATGTCAAGAGCATTGACTGGGACTTGGTCGTCCTAGACGAAGCGCATCGCCTGCGCAACGTCTACAAAACCAGCAACGTCATTGCCAAAACACTCAAGGAGGCGTTGTCGCACGTTCACTCCAAGGTGCTTCTGACCGCAACGCCGTTGCAGAACTCGTTGCTCGAACTCTATGGGCTGGTCAGCTTCATCGATGATCGCGTGTTCGGAGACCTTGACAGCTTTCGCTCCCAATTTACTGGCCGGGAACAGGCCTTCAACGCCTTGCGTGACCGACTGGCCCCCATCTGCAAGCGCACTCTGCGCAAACAGGTTCAGCCCTATGTGTCGTATACGGCGCGCAAGGCCATCATCCAGGAATTCACGCCGTCAAACGAAGAGCAGGAATTATCCAGACTCGTCGCTGATTACTTGCGTCGCCCCAACCTGAAGGCCATGCCTGAGGGTCAGCGCCAGCTGATTTCACTGGTGCTATGGAAGTTGCTCGCGTCCAGCTCGCACGCCATCGCAGGCGCTCTGGAGACGATGGCCAAGCGGCTTCAGGGAGTGCTTGACGAAATTGCCGAGATTCCCGATCTGGCCGAAGAACTCGACGAGGACTACGAGTCGCTGGACGAAACCGCTGATGAGTGGAGCGAGCAGGAAGCCGCTTCTACGACGCCGAGCCGCTCAGAGCGGAATGCCATCGCGCAGGAAATCGAAGAACTTCGCCACTTCAAGGCGCTGGCAACCAGCATCCGCGACAACGCCAAAGGCAAGGCGCTGCTCACTGCGCTGGATCGCGCCTTTGCCGAGCTGGACCGGTTGGGCGCGGCCAGAAAGGCCATCATCTTCACCGAGTCCAAGCGCACACAGGAGTACCTCCTCAGCTTGCTGGCTGACACGCCCTACGGCGACGGCATCGTGCTCTTCAACGGCACGAACAGCGACCAGCGTGCGCAGGCGATCTACAAGGACTGGCTCAAACGCCACGAAGGCACTGACCACATCACCGGCTCCAAGACTGCCGACACTCGTGCGGCACTGGTTGAGCACTTCAAGGAGCGCGGCAAGGTCATGATTGCCACCGAAGCCGGCGCCGAAGGCATCAACCTTCAGTTCTGTTCGCTCGTCATCAATTACGACCTGCCGTGGAACCCTCAGCGCATTGAGCAGCGCATCGGGCGCTGCCACCGTTACGGACAGAAGCACGACGTGGTGGTGGTGAACTTCGTTGATCTCAGCAACGAGGCGGACAAACGCGTCTACGAATTGCTGGCGCAGAAGTTCCAACTTTTCGAGGGCGTGTTTGGCGCCAGCGACGAAGTGTTGGGCGCTATCGGTTCGGGTGTCGATTTCGAGCGACGCATCGCTGATATCTACCAAAACTGCCGAGAGCCCGAGGAGATTAAGTCCAGTTTCGAGCAACTCCGACTTGACCTTTCGGGAGAGATCAGCGACGCCATGGTCAAGACGCGTCAACTCCTCTTGGAGAATTTCGATGAGGAAGTGCAAGCCAAGCTCCGTGTCCGCGCGGAAGATAGCCACAGCGCCCGGAGCAGATTCGAGCGGATGCTGATGGAGCTAAGCTCCGCGGAACTGGGCGAATTTGCCAGCTTCGATGACCACGGTTTCCTCCTGCAGCGTGTGCCGGACGGCATTGATGCCAGTGCACGCGCTGGAATCGAGCTGGGACGTTATGAGTTGCCCCGTCGCTCCGGCGACTCACACCTGTACCGAATCCATCACCCGCTGGCTTCATGGGTCACCGAGAAGGCCAAGGCCCGTACGCTTGAAGCTGCGAAGCTCGTGTTCGACTACGACGCATACGGTACCAGGGTGAGCACCCTGGAGCCTTATCGCGGCAAAGCGGGATGGCTCACACTGAAGCTGATCGAAGTCGATGCGTTGGGCAACCAGGAGCAGCACCTGCTGGTAACGGCCATCACGTCGGATGGCATCACTCTGCTGGAAGACGATCCCAGGAAGTTACTGCGCCTGCCCGCCGTTGCCCAGCCGCCTAGCCTGCTCAGCAGCGCGGCCGACTCCGCACTGGCGTCCGACGTCGAAGCGCGCAAGGCCGTGCTGCTGCGCGAGATCAATCAGCGCAATCTCGGTTACTTCGAGCAAGAAGTACAGAAGCTGGATGCGTGGGCTGACGACCTGAAGTTGGGCCTTGAGCAGGAAATCAAAGAGATCGACCGGCAAATCAAGGAGGTGCGCAGCACTGCCGCCACCGCGCCGACGTTGGAAGAAAAGCTGTCCTGGCAGAAAAAGCAACGGGAGCTTGAGGGCAAGCGGAGCAAGCTCCGCCGCGATCTGTTCTCCCGGCAGGACGAAGTGGAAGCACAGCGCAACGGGCTCATCGGCCAGTTGGAATTGCAGCTTCAACAGCAAGTGGAGGAGCACATGCTGTTCACCATCGAGTGGGAACTGAAATGATGACAAAAAGAGAGATTTCTCGGGGTGCAATTTGGAGGCAGTGGGACCTGCATGTCCATACGCCCGCATCGTTTCATTGGTCGGGAGATAGGTTCGATGCCAATCTCTCTTCTGCAAAGAGCAAGAAGCTGGTCGATGAAATGATCGAGGCTATGAACAAGGCAGAACCTGCTGTGTTCGCGATCATGGATTACTGGACTTTTGACGGCTGGCTTGCACTACGAAAGCGCCTCAAGGACGAGGATGCCCCCGTCCTAAAAAAAACCGTCCTTCCAGGGATCGAACTTCGGCTTGCTGCTCCAATGAAGGGGCGACTGAATGCACACGTACTGTTCTCGAACGAGGTCGATGAACAGGTGCTCAGGGATTTCATATCTGCCTTGCGCATTGAGTTAGTGGACAGGCCACTTTCCGAGCCTGCGTTGAGAGAGCTTGCCAGGAAGGTCGGTGAGGACAAGTTGAAGCATCACGGCTTCAAAAAATCTGATGTTGATGCTTCCGACGAGAAGGCTCTGCTCGCAGGAGTGGTGATTGCGGAGATCAACGCTGACTCGTACAGGGAAGCGATTCGGAAGGTTCCGAATGAGCACGCGATCGGTCTCATGCCATTTGATACGAATGACGGACTGGCAGAGGTCGGATGGCAAGAGCACTACGCCTATGCCATGAACCTCTTTCAAACCTCTCCGATCTTCGAGACGCGAGACGCCGATCTGCGCGGCGCATTTGTTGGCGAGCAGACCGCCGGCAACGCCAAGTGGTTCAAAAACTTTCAAGCGGGTCTGAATAATATTCCGCGCTTGGCAGTCTCAGGAAGCGACGCCCACTGCTTCGTTGGAACACCTGGCGACAACAACAAGCGGGGCTATGGCGACTTCCCCTCTGGGAAAAGGACGTGGATTAAAGCTGACCCAACGTTCCATGGCCTCAAGCAAGCCATTCTTGAGCCGGCGAAGCGCTCCTTCATTGGTGACAGGCCGCCCAAGGTTCAAGAAGTCGAGTCCAACAAGACTTTTTACATCGAGTCTATCGAGATTAGCAAAACAGTGGACAAAGCTGGCGTCGGGCAGTGGCTGCACGGCTGTGACATCCCCCTGAATCCCGACCTTGTCGCCGTCATTGGGAACAAGGGAAGCGGCAAGAGCGCTTTGGCGGATGTCATCGCGACGCTCGGCAACTCCAAACAATCCAAGCACTTCAGCTTTTTAAAGAAGGATCGCTTTTGGGGCAAGACCGGCGAGCCCGCACGTCACTTCACCGGAACGCTGACCTGGCGAGACGAAAGCACCGAGTCCCGGCCATTGAATGAGTCGCCATCAGAGGAGAAGGCGGAGCTTGTTCGCTACATCCCGCAGGGCTACTTCGAAGAGCTTTGCAATGAGCACGTATCGGGCAAGTCGAACGCATTTGAGAAGGAGCTGAGGGCAGTGATCTTCTCCCATGCGAGCGAAGAAATGCGGCTTGGCGCACTCGACTTTGATCAGTTGACCGAGCAGCAGGAGCAGTCGCTCAGGAATCGCTTGGGTGAGTACCGTAAGGAGCTGGCATCGACCAACGCAGACATTGTTCGCATCGAGGAGCAGCTTCAACCCATTGAGCTGAAGAAACTCACCGATCTGCTTTTGCTTAAGGGCAAGCAGATCGAGGAACACGACAAGCTGAAGCCCGCGGAAGTCGCGGCGCCGACCGAAGCAATGAGCCCCGAGCAAAAGCAAGCGGCTAAAGGCTTGGCTGCAGCAACACAACAGGCTGAAGCCACCAGAAAGCGCAGCCAAGAGATTGCTGGCGAGACCACGGAACTGGCCAAACGCCAAAAAGCCATAGGGAATATTCGCGAGCAGTTGAGGTTGCTTCAACGATCTTTCGATCAAGCCGAAAAAGCCGTTTCCGACGATGTCAAACTTCTCGGCTTCGCTTGGACCGATCTCGCTGCCATCGAAATCAAGACCGCCGTTCTGGACCAGAAATCGACCGAGTTGGCAACGAAGCAAGGCGAGATAAAGATTGAGGCCGAAAAGCTGGCTGACATCCTCAATGCCGTCACTGCAACTCAGCAAGGTTTTACCGCAAAGTTGAACGCACCGCAGCAGCAGTATGAGGCCTACCAGCGCCAGCTTGGGGAGTGGAATAAAAAGCGCGACGAACTCATCGGCTCAATCACCGAACCTGAGACCAAAGTCGGATTGGAAACCAGGATCGAGCAGATCAAGGAACTTCCGCAGCAGCTCAAGGATTTGGAAGCGAGGCGTTTGCAGCTGTCCGGGGAAATCTTCGACACTCTTGATGCACAGCGGCGTGCGCGCGCGGAATTGTTCAAGCCGGTGCAGGACCTGATTCAGAAGAACGTCCTGATACGCGAGGACTACAGGCTGCAGTTTCAGGCAACGCTGGCGGCATCCGCTGATGCTATCGCCGACCAATTGTTTGCGCTGATCAAGCAAACCTCGGGTGACTTTCGCGGGCAGGACGACGCGCTGGCGACCATCAGAAGACTGTTCGATGGCCATGACCTGAACACCAAGGACGGGGCGCTAGGCTTCATTGCTTCCTTGCAGGAAAAGGTGTTGGCCGCTGCGAAGGCATCCGGTTCAGATGCCGGAATATTCAGCTTGCTGAAGAAGGGGCAGCCTGCCACGGCAGTCTATGACCTCATTTTTGGCTTGAACTTCCTTGAGCCTCGGTACTCGCTGCTCTTCCAGGACACGCAGATCGAGCAACTGTCTCCTGGCCAACGTGGCGCGCTTCTGCTGATCTTCTACTTGCTGGTGGACAAGGGAAAGACCCCCATCATTCTCGATCAGCCGGAAGAGAATCTTGACAACGAGACGGTGTTCCGTCTGCTCGTTCCCGTTCTCTCCGAAGCCAAAAAGCAGAGGCAGATCATCATGGTTACGCACAACCCCAACCTGGCGGTTGTTTGCGATGCAGAGCAGATCATCCATGCGAGGTTCGACCGAGCGTTGGACTCCACCATCAGCTATGAATCGGGAGCCATCGAGAACACAGGGTTGAACGAAGTCGTCGTGACCATACTGGAAGGTACGAAGCCCGCATTCGAGAACCGATACGGGAAATACCATTGACATGGCGGCGCTCGAACCTCAGTACATGACCATCCTGAAGCAGGCGCTCGCCGCCCGCTTCGTGCCGTTCCTGCCCCCGTTGCTCGGCAACGCCAATCCTACCGATCAGGCGGCAAAGCAGCTCTCACGAGCCTTCAGCGCCTTTGCCCTGCACAAGCTGCTCGACATCACGCCGCAGGCGGCCGCCGCTTCGGTCGTTGACGACTTCAACGACAAGGGCATCGACGCGATCCACTATCACGCGCCGTCGGAGACGCTGTACCTTCTGCAAACCAAGCTGAAGGAATCTGAGCAGTTCAAGCAGGAGGATGCACTGCCGTTCTGCGAGGGCATTCGCCTGTTGCTCAAACAGGACTTCACCGCGTTCAACGGCAACGTCCAGAATCGGAAGGCCGATATCGAGGGCGCACTCGATACGTGCTGCCACATCAAGCTGGTCGTGCCTTACACCGGCGATGGTGTGTCGCAAACGGCACGCGATGCGTTGCAGGCGCTGCTCGATGACGAAGACCTCGATGAAGAGCGCTTGATCAAGCAGGTGGAGTACTACACGGCAGTCGAGATTACCCGCGACCTGCTGGCGGAGCAGGCCTACCAGCCCGTGCATGCGGATGTCGCGTTGCAAAAGCATGCGAAAGTTGAGATGCCGCGGACAACGTACTACGGGATCGCGCGGCTGGCAGACTTGGTGGCTCTGCACCAGGTGCACGGAAAAGCCCTGTACGAGCGCAACATCCGTTACTTCCTAGGCAGCAGCAAATCCGATGTCAATAAGGCCATCAAGACGACCTTGCATGACTGTCCCGCGGACTTCTTCTATTTGAATAACGGCGTCACTGCCGTCTGCGACTTGATCGAACCCAAGGCCAACAAGAACGGCATCAAGAAGTTCAAGGTGCGGGGCCTGTCCATCATCAACGGCGCGCAGACCGTGGCGTCGGCCGCCGAGTTCGTGCGGCAGCATCCGGGCAGGAGCATCGATGACGCCAAGGTGATGCTCACGTTGATCAAGGCATCGGCAGACGGCCAGTTTGGCAAGAGCGTGACCAAGGCCCGCAACCACCAGAACCCGGTTCAAACCGCGAACTTCGCGTCGCTTGACGAGAACCAGGAGCGGCTGCGGCAGGAGATTGGCCACCTGGGTTTCGATTACCACTATCGCCCCGAGGCTCTCGCAACCGGTGCCGGGGCCATCACGCTCGATGAGGCGCTGCGGGCGTTGGCCTTGCAACAGAACGATCCACGCTACGCTGTTTGGCTCAAGACCGAACCGGCGCGACTCGCCAACCCCGACTCCGTCGAATACCAGAGTCTGTTCACCGCCGGCCTATCGGGGGCGTTGTTGGTCAACGCCGTCCTGTACCACCGCGCGATTCGCACACTCGTGGTGGATTACGAACGGAACGCCCCTGCGCGCAGTCAAGAACGCCTGATCTATCGACATGGCATTCACTTGATCACGACAGTCATGATGAAGCGCCTGCGCAACCGCATTCGCGCAGCAGCTGTCATTGACGCCGCGACGATTCCCGCGTTGATCAGCCAGCCGCTCGATCAACTCCGACAGCAGACTTTCGATCTCGGCGAGCAGCGGCTCATCCTGGAGGGGCCGTTGGCTTACTTCCGCAACCAGGGCAACGTCACAGCCTTCCTAACCGACCTGATGGAAACACATTTCGCGCTGGCCGCCGATCCGGCCATAGCACCACTACGACATATTCAAAATGCAGCGGACGCGTATCCGCGCAAGCGCCTGATCGATTACTTGTCGAGCCGCGCGCCACAACTCTGAGAGCAGTGCCATGAGCAAGCAAAAACTAGAACTCACCTGGATCGGTAAGGAGAAGCGACCCAAACTGGAGCCGCGCATCCTGCTTGAAGATCTAGAGAAGTCATATCACGCCAAGCATCGCGTGTCGGACTACGACATCTTCGACAACAGGTTGATCTTCGGTGACAACTTGCTCGCGCTTAAGGCGTTGGAGCAGGAATTCTCCGGCAAGGTGAAGTGCGTTTTCATTGACCCGCCGTACAACACAGGTAGCGCATTTGCACAATATGATGATGGCCTTGAGCACTCGATTTGGCTTGGCTTAGTACGAGATCGGCTAGAAATCATCAAACGCCTGCTTTCAGACGATGGCTCGCTATGGATTTCTATTGATGACAACGAAGCTCACTATCTTAAGGTCTTGTGCGACGAAGTTTTCGGTCGCAAGTGTTTCGTTACGTCATTTATATGGAAGAAGGTTGACAGCCCAAATGACAACAAGGGCGCTCTTTCGCCAGATCATGAATACATTCTTTGCTATGTGAAGAATCCTGACTCAGTTAGCTTCCGCCCGAAGCAGGATGAATCAATCTTAAATGCGTATCGACAGCCGGACGCGGAGTCGGACAGGCCGTACCGTGACCGTCTCCTAAAGAAAAACGGGAAAAATAGTCTTCGGATCGACCGCCCATCGATGTACTTCCCGATTAAGGGACCAGACGGCGTTGATGTTTACCCCATTCACGATGACGGTCAAGAAGCCCGTTGGGCGATGGGGAAAAAGGGTGTTGATGAGTTGATAGCAAAGGGAGAGCTGGTTTGGAAGCAAAGGGAAAGCGGTGGAGTGCTGCGGTGGGTTCCTTACACGAGAGAATATGCTCCCGATGCTCCTACGCGCCCGTGGCCAACAATCTGGTCGGATCTGCACACGACTCGACAAACTAAGGCTCATCAAAGATCTGTTTTGGAGGGCGTTCAAGCATTTGAAACCCCAAAGCCAGAAGATTTGGTTTCCCGTATTCTTGGTATTTCAACGAATCCAGGAGACTGGGTTCTTGATTCATTTGCGGGGTCTGGCACCACTGGAGCAGCCGCTCATAAGATGGGGCGGCGCTGGATAATGGTGGAGCTTGAGGAAACTTGCCATACACACATCATTCCGCGTCTGACGAAGGTAATTGATGGCGAAGATAAGGGCGGGGTGACCGAAGCTCTAAGTTGGCACGGCGGCGGCGGCTTCCGCTACTACCGCCTCGCGCCCAGTCTGATCGTCAACGATCGCTGGGGCAACCTGGTGATCAATCCCGAATACAACGCTGCGCAGTTGGCCGAGGCGCTGACCAAGCTGGAAGGCTTCACCTACGCGCCCTCGGAGACGCGCTGGTGGCAGCACGGCCATTCCAGCGAGCGCGATTTCATCTATGTCACCACGCAAAACCTGTCTGCGGAGCAGTTGCAGGCGCTGTCTGATGAAGTCGGCGCGGAGCAAAGCCTGCTGGTGTGCTGCGCCGCGTTCCACGGCGTCACGGCGGCCAGTGCGGCGGAGCGCTGGCCGAACCTGACGCTGAAGAAGATTCCGAAGATGGTGCTGGCCCGCTGCCATTGGGGCCGCGATGACTACAGCCTGAATGTGAGTAACTTGCCGATGGCTGAGATGGAGAAAGCCGAGTCTGGGGCCCCTGGTAATACCGCTAAGAACACCAAGAGCAGAAAAGCCGCCCTCGCCAACGGGGGACAAGGCGGCCTATTTGGGGAGAACGAATAATGAACGCCCGCGTCCTGCACGCCGTCACCGGTCGTCTGTCTCTTCGTCCGCCCCAGGCAGAATCTCTCGTCAAGCTGGTTAGCGCGCTCGACGCAGCGCCCGAACTTTTGGGCCACGAGCGGGATGTCTCGGCGATTCTTTCCACGTTGAAGGCCGAGTTCTGCACGCTGGAGGACTTCGAGCGCGAGTTTCCGTCACTGTGCTTTGCGCTGGCAACAGGCGTGGGCAAGACGCGCCTGATGGGAGCCTTCATCGCCTACCTGCATCTGGCCCACGGCATCAACAACTTCTTCGTGCTCGCGCCCAACCTGACGATCTACAACAAACTCATCACGGACTTCACGCGCAACACGCCGAAGTACGTGTTCAAGGGGATTGCTGAGTTCGCGCAGCAACCGCCGCTGATCATCACCGGCGACAACTACGACCAGACCGGCGCGGCGGTGGATGATCAGCCACAGGGCTTCGCCCACGACGTGCGCATCAACATCTTCAACATCTCCAAAATCAACTCCGAGGTGCGCGGCGGCAAGGAGCCGCGCATTAAGCGGATGAAGGAAGTGCTGGGCGACAGCTACTTCAACCATCTCGCGAACCTGCCCGACCTCGTGCTGCTGATGGACGAGTCGCATCGCTACCGCGCCAGCGCGGGTGTGCGTGCCATAAATGAGCTGAGGCCGCTGTTCGGCCTGGAGGTTACGGCGACGCCATTCGTGGAGTCCAGCAAGGGACCGGTGCCGTTCAAGAACGTGGTGATGGACTATCCGCTGGCGCGGGCAATGGAGGACGGCTTCGTCAAAGAGCCTGCCGTGGTCACCCAGCGCAACTTCGACGCCAAGGCGCACACGCCCGAGGAGATCGAGAAGACCAAGCTGGAAGACGGTGTACGCCTGCACGAGACGTCCAAGGTCGAGCTGCTCACCTATGCCCGCGAGAACGGCGTCAAGCCGGTCAAGCCCTTCATGCTCGTCATCGCTCGCGATACCACGCACGCGGGGCAACTCTTGGCGCTGCTGGAGTCGGAAGCCTTCTATGAGGGGCGCTATCAGGGCAAGGTGATTCAGGTCGATTCCAGCCGTACCGGCGCGGAAGAAGAAGAGATGATCACCCGCCTGTTGGCCGTGGAGAGCGTGGACGAACCGACCGAGATCGTGATTCACGTCAACATGCTCAAAGAGGGTTGGGACGTGACCAACCTCTACACCATCGTGCCGCTGCGCGCCGCCAATGCCCGCACGTTGATCGAACAATCCATCGGACGTGGCCTGCGTCTGCCCTACGGCAAGCGCACGGGCGTCGCGGCGGTGGATCGCTTGAACATCGTCGCACACGACAAGTTCCAGGAGATCATTGACGAGGCCAACCGCGGCGACTCGCCGATTCGCCTGAAGCAGGTCATCCTCGATGCGCCGAGCACCGACGATAAGAAGGTCAGCGTGCAGGTCCAGTCCGGGGCAGCGGCGCGCCTCGGTCTGACGGAAGCCCCGGTCGTGGTCACGGGGGCTTCAGCCACTGACAGTGGAGCGAAAGTCTCCGTGCCCCAACCGGTGTTCAGCACGGAGGCGGAGAAGCAGGCCGCGCGCGTGGTCATGGACATCATCGGCAAGTACGAGGTCAAGCGCGATCTGGTGCCCACCAGCAGCGCGCTGCTGAAACCCGAGGTGCAGAAGGAAATCCTCGCAGAAGTGGCGGAACGGTTGAAGCCCCTGCAAGGCGAATTGCTGGCGGGCGTGGATGCATCGGCCTCCGCTCTTGATTTGTCCGCCGTGGTGGCAAAGACCACCGAGATCGTGGTGCAGCAGACCATCGACATCCCGCGCATCGCGGTGGTGCCGACTGGCGAAGTCACAACGGGCTTCCACGCCTTCAAGCTGGATGTGAGCCAGCTCCATCTCCAGCCGGGTGAGCGCGAGATCGTCGGGCAGATGCTGCGCACCAACGAGCAGTTCACCCTTGCCGCCGAGGTCGGGCTCAAGGAGCAGCGCCCAGAGGACTACATCGTCCACGCGCTGGTGGACTTCGACGACATCGACTACTTCACCCACGCCGATCTGCTCTACGACCTCGCAGGCCAGATGGTGCAGCACCTGCGCGGCTATCTGTCCGAGGATGAGGCCATCAATGTCCTCGATCGTGACCGCCGCCTGATCGCGCGGGAAATCCACGCGCAGATGATGGCCCACTTCTGGGAAGAGGCGACGGAGTACGAGGTGCAGGTCAGTCGCGGCTTCACCGAACTCAAGCCGTGCAACTACACCGCTACGGCGGGCCAAACGGCTCACCACTTCCGGGAGACCGTGACTGAGACCAGTCGCATCAAGCAGATGCTATTCGGCGGCTTCGCGCGTTGCCTGTACCCGCTGCAGAAGTTCGACTCGGATACCGAACGGCGCTTCGCCATCATCCTGGAGCGCGACGCGACGAAGTGGTTCAAGCCTGCGAAGGGGCAGTTCCAGATCTACTACAAGCTTGGCACCGAGCAGCCGGAGTACATCCCCGACTTCGTGGCCGAGACGGACGCGACCATCTTCATGGTGGAGACCAAGGCACGCGCCGACATCAACACCCAGGAGGTTCAGGCCAAGGCCACTGCCGCCATGCGCTGGTGCAAGCACGCGTCCGATCACGCGGCGAGCGTAGGCACCAAACCCTGGAAGTACCTGCTGGTGCCCCACGACGATATCAACGAGTCGAAACGGCTCGCGGATTACCTACGCTACGAGGTCAAGGCGTAGTCCAGCTACCGTCGCTCACCCACGGAGATTCCGATATGAGTCGTGCTCATCTGCGCTTCCAGGTAGATTCCCGCCTCGCCACATTGTTGAGTCAGGAATATCCCTCGTCCGAGCGAGCGTTGAAGGAACTCGTGGACAACGCATGGGATGCCGACGCAGAGCAGGTAACGATCCTCCTCCCGAAACCTCTGAGTGGAGACCCTCTCGTCATCCAGGATGACGGCACTGGCATGACCGAGGAAGAGCTGCGCCGCCACTATCTGTCGATCGCATCTGATCGGCGCTCCCGACGCGGGGAGCGTACGGCCGGAAAGAACCGTTTGGTCAAGGGGCGTAAGGGCATCGGCAAGTTCGCCGGGCTCATGGCCGCAGCGGTGATGACGCTTGAAACTCGGGCCCGTGGTCGGTTGTGCCGTATCACCTTGCGGCTGGACGATCTATCCCAAGTCGAAGACATTGAACAGTTGAATATTGGCCTGCAGAGCGATCCTTGTGGGCCGGAACTGCATGGCACGACCATTACGCTGAGCGATCTGCATCAGGGCCTGGCTTATCCGGATGCCAATCGGCTGCGCCAGATCCTTTTGCAGGACTACGGGCGACAGGATGACTTTGCCATCACGATCGACGGCAAGCGGCTCGACGTCGATGATGTATCCGGTAGCTACTCGGAGCAGGAAGAGGAACTTCCAAGTGCCGGCAAGGTAAAGCTGCGTTTCTCTATCAGCGACGGCAAGTCCGGGTTGCGTCAGCCAGGTATCACTTTGCGTGTGGATGGCAAGGCCGTTGGACGGCCTGGGTTCTTCGGCCTGGATCAACGAGATGACTTTCCATCCAAGCTGCTGCGAAAGCTCTACGGCGAGATCGAAGCAGATGGACTGCGCGACCACATCACGGCGGGCTGGGATGCGGCGGTCGAGAACAGCGAGCTTCTGAAAGAAGTTGAAGGCTACGTCCAGCCTATCTTGCGAGAAGCCTATGAGCAGCAGTACCGGCGCGAAATTCAGTTGGCGCAGGCTCGCCTGCAGAGAGCGATCCTCACGCGCTTGTCGGCTCTGCCAGAGCACAAACGTGCATTTGCCGATCGTGCGATCAAGAAGATTCTCGACAAGTATTACGGTGAGCCGGAGAGCAAAGTCGAACCGGTGGTAAACGTGCTGTTGGAAGCGATGGAGCGTTCCGACTACCGTATTCTTCTGGAGCATATCGCGGAGGCAACGCCGGGCGATGTCGCAGGGGTAGCTGAGCGCCTGGATGAATTTGGCTTGGCGGAGATGGCATTCCTCGTACAGCAAGCGACGGCTCGTCAGGTCTTCCTTGATCAACTGGACGGCCTTGCCCGTGATGCCGCCACGACGGAAGCCGTCTTGCACAAGGCACTGGAGCGAAACTTGTGGGTATTTGGCGCCGAATACTCGCTATTCAGCTCAAACAGTACGTTGCGGCGACAAGTGGAAGATGTCCTCGGCAAGACCTACACAGGCGACAAAGCCGACAAACGCCCCGACCTGCTTCTCAACGAGAACCTCGGTGGACAGTACCTGCTGATCGAGTTTAAGCGGCCGAGCCACGCGCTGAAGCACGAAGATTATGTGCAGGCGATTGGTTACCGGCACGAACTGGCGAAGTATCTGGGTTCCCCGATTCAGGTTCTGCTCGTCGGCGGCAGTCGCTCTTCGGATTTTCCGACGGACAATCGTGAGCCAAATGTCGAGGCTCGGATTTTTAGTCAGGTCATCTCCACCGCGCGGCGGCAGATTGAGTGGCTGCTACGTACAGCGGAGACATGTTCAAACTGATCCCCATGTCTCGATGAACTCGACGAAGCATATTCCATCGTAGCGGCGCACAGATCACAGGTACTTCTTGAAACTACTGGCCGCAATATTGGTTGCAACCCCGAGCATCGCCGCGCTCGGCAGCAGGATCACCAACGGGTGCAATGACACCGGCAACGCCAAGTAGGTCACCCACGGCAGCACCGCCAGCGGCATCAAGGCCGCCTTCGCCCGGTGGTAGACGAAGCCCGATTCCCGCCCGGCGCCGAACTTGCGGATGTCGCGGCGAACGAGTCCGTCGACCAGGCCGACGAAGGCCGCGAGCAGGAACAGGGGCAGTGTCAGCACCAAGACCAGCAGGCGGACGATGAACGTCAGAACGGTGAAGCCGGCAGCAATCAGATAGCCCTTGGTCCAGACATAGACCTGGGCCAGGTAATGGCGGAAGTCTCGGTGCGCGCCTCGGCTGGGTGCGCTGGCCTGCGCCGAGGCGTCGCGCATCCAGTCCAGCAAGCCCGTCTTCACGAAAACCCACTCGTAGGTGCCCTCCACCAGCCAGCGCGCGGTGCGTCCTGGCTCCTGCACGACGGCGCTCCGGGTGAAATGGGTGGAGAGCTGGTTCAGTTCGTAGTCGAGCATGCCCTGCGCGTGACGCCAGCCTTGGTCGGGCCAAAACAGGTGCATGCCGACGCATTCGATGACGATGGACAGCAGCAGCGAGGCGACCAGTACGCCGAACAGGCGCCACGGCAGCGTGACCACGCTGGCGACCAGGCCGCGTTGGCGTGCCTGCTGTCGCTCGGCGGTCGCGGCGGGCTCTTTCACGATGGGGCCTCTTCATCCGGCGTGCCTTCTTGCACTTCCTCGGCCAGATTCGCTGGCAACGCGTCGTCGTCGTGCAACGGGGGCTGCCCGTTGCCCTCCCACCATTCGCCCGCCTCGGCGTAGTGCTGGCGCATGTAGCCGGCCAGTTGTTGCAGGTCCCGGGGCATGGCTTCGTCCGGATCGGGCGCTGGCAACGGCATGCGGACCTTCCACAGGTTACCGCCTTCGATGAGGGCGAAGCACTGACCCTTGGGCAGGCCGACCACGTGTGCGGGCTCGATGAGCGGCACGCTCGACGTGCTGATGCGGTCCTGCGCGTTGCTGGTGAAGTCGGTCGGGCCGTGGATGTCGGAACTGTCGGTGGCGCCGCTGACCAGGGTGGTGGTGTAGACCTCCACCTTCGGCAGTTGTCGTGTCAGCAGTTCGGCGGTGGCGGTCTCGCGCACCCGCAGCATGAACAGGTTGTTGAAGTTGCCGATGACCTGGCCGGCCTTGGCGCGATTGCCGATGCGCGCCTCGATGTCCGAGAGCGTCTGCGTATAGGCCGTGACCTGCATGCCCGCACCGCCCCCCTTGTTGATGAGCGGGATGAACTCATCGCCCATCAGTTCGTTGAACTCGTCCGCATGAACGTTGATGGCGACCTTGGCATTGGCCGATGCCCCCGGCAAGCCGTCGTCGATGCCGTGCTTGTAGATGTGCCCCGCTACCGACACCAGGTCGCTGAACATGCTGTTGCCGACGGCCGCCGCCACTTCGGCGTCGGATAGCGCATCCAGCCCCACATAGACCACGGCCCGCTTCCTGATGATCTGCATCCAGTCGAAGATCGGGCGCGGGTCAGACAGATCGGAGTAGTTCGGCGCGAGCAGTTGCGCGATCTTGCCGGTGGTGAGCTTCTCCAGCAGCGGCAACAGCGAAGCGACGATCTTGTCGAAGTAGGTGCGGTCGTATCGCACCGCGGAGCGCAGGCCGTCGAGCACCGCGTCGTAGGTTCGTGTCTGCGACAGGTACTGCTCCAGTGCCACCACCCGCTTCTCTCGCCCGACCATGTGGCGCGGGATGGTCTTGTCGTTGAGGCGTCCTTCGAGTTGGACGATCACCTCCCAGGCCTTGGGCTCGGTTCGGGCGAAGAAGTGCTGGGCGTACTCGATGAACAGCGCGTCGATGTTGACGACGTGCCGCTGGATCAGCAGGTAGTCCGGGCGCTGCCCCAGTTCCACCAGGGCGCGCGCGATGATGTTGACGAAGCGCCAGGCGAACTCTCGGAACGCAGCGCTGTTACCTTCGCCGGAAAGCTGCCCCGCAATGCGGGTGGCGACTTCCGAGATGCGCCCGAACCGGCCCACGGCGTTGTAGCGTGCCGAGATGTCGGGCCAACCCAGGTGGAAAACGTACATCTCGCCTTCGCGTCCGGCGCGCCTGGCCTCGACATACATGCGCTTGAGCAGGTCGGCATCGCCCTTGGGATCGAAGACGATCACCACCTCGTGCTCGCCATGGACCTTGCGGCGGATGTCCTGGGTGATGAACAGTTCGGCCAGGCGCGTCTTGCCCACGCGCGTGGTACCGAGCACCAGGGTGTGGCCCACACGCTCGCCCAGCGGCAGGGTGACGTCGGCTTCGTGCGGCTCGATGCCATGCAGGCGCGGCATGCCACCCACTGGCGGCAACGGCCGGACCGGGTTGAGCGGGCTGTCCCAGGCCAATGCCCGCGCCAGCCTAGGCAGCGGCGGCGGCGCGAATTCCAGCCGCTCCTCCAGGCGGCGCGCCAGGCGGTAGAACGTCGTCGGCTCGGCGTAGCGCCGGAACTCGGGCTTGTAGGTCTGCGTCAGCCGATGAGTGTGTCGTTGCTCCCAGCGGAAGCCACGCCCAACGAACAGGCGGTACTGGCTCACCGGCACGTCGCGGCTCGTCATCACGTAGCGTGGCAGGCGGCGGATATGGCGGCGGTAGCGCAGTATGGTCCAGGCGTCGCGCAGGCGAATCGCGCCGAAGGTCAGGAAGGCCAGCGCGCTGCCGAGGCCGAGTACCGGATTCAACGCGAGCGACCACGGTGCCACCACGCACACCAGCGCGGCGCCTGCGCATACGGCAACGGTGTATAGCTCCACCGCTGGCCGCAGCAGGACTTCGACGGCGTGCGGCTGGGCCATCGAGCAGTTCTCACTGTTCGATGCCGGTGGCGGTCACCAGCACCGGGTAGTGGCGCAGCCCCAGGCGCCCGGCCAGTTCGTCCCCGGACGCCGGCGCCAGCATCAGCCCGGGCGCCAGGGCACGCAGTGCCGCAAGTGCCTGCGGTGACTCGACCTGGACCACCAACCCGACGGCCCCGAGCTCGCGCAGCGCCGGGGCACGCTGGCGCAGCCAGGCATGGGAGCGCTGGTCATCACCAACCAGGAACATCGGCGTGAGCCCCGGCGCCTGGATCGCCCGGGGAGCCACATCGCCAGGGGCCAAATGGGCCGAACGCACCGGCAGCATGGCCGCCTCGCCAGAAGGCCCTTCGGGTAGGCGTGGCATCTCGATCCTGGGTGATGGCCGGTTTCCGGTGCGCGGTTGCAGGTCGAGGGCTTGGTAATAAGGCAGCGCGGAGGCCCCGCCGCGATCTTCGACGACGATCAAGGGCGGCGATTGTGCGAAAGCGGCTGGCACGGACACGAGCGGCAGCAAGCCGATCAGCCACGGCACAGCCGGACGGAAGATTCGAGGCTTCATGGCAGGGTTCTCCGGGTATCCGAGCCCCGCGCTGGCTCGCCCAGTACGCGGGCCAGGTGGCGGCCAACACTCTGGCGGTAGCGCGCAGCGGGTGCGCCACCAGCGGGACGGTGGTAGCGGCCGATCGTGATCAGCCAGTCCTGGCCCGGCGCGTGCTGCTCGCGCAGGATCTGCGCGGCCAGCGCCAGGTTCTGATAGGGATCGAGCAGTTCGCAGGGGTGGTCGTAGCGGTGACGCTGGTAGCCCAGATTGATCTGGCCCAGGCCGGCGTCGATGCGGGTGCGCGGCACGTCGCGCAATGCCTGGTGCAGGCCGGCGCAGGCCTCGGTGCGGGTGGCGAACCGATGCGATGCCCCGGCCACGTTGAGCGTCCAGGGCCAGGGCACGAGGCGGTCGTGGTACCGGGTGCCACTCTCCTGCAAGGCCACCGCGTACAGCACCGCCGCCGGAATGCCCGCACGCTGTGCCGCGAACTGGTAGGCCGGCGGCGGAACCTCCCCGGCCTTCGCCTGGCCGAGTGACCAGCAGGCCAGCAGCAGGAGCGCGAGGCGCGCGAGGCCTACTGTCGCTGCCATTGGCCGCCGACCTGGCGCACGACGGCGGGCAGTTCGCCCTGCAGGCCGAGGGAGAGCCAGCGGCCACCGTCGTGGTTGAGGGTGATGTGCCGGGCGCGCACTTTCGCCGGGTCGATACGGGCCCGGCGTGCCCATTCACGGATGCGCGCGTCGTCGGCGCGACTGCCGACGACATAGACATCGAACTCGACGCCCGACGCCTGCAGCCGCTGCACGGCCTGGTCGCAGGCGGTACAGCCGTCCTTCACGAAGACGGCGGTTCGGTCGGTGCCTGATGCGATGGCGGTGCCCGCGCCGGTCGGCTTGGCACCGGGTAGGTTGACCCTCGCCATGCCCGGCGCGATCCGTTGCCAGGCGGCGTCGTAGGCACGCTGGTAGGCCAGCGTCTTCTCGACCCGCCGGGCTTCAGCCCGAGCCTGCAATTCCGCGTAGCGGCGACGCTCCTCGTCGGAACGTGCTTCGATGCCGAGGGCCGTGAGCGGGTCGAGGCTGGGCGAGTAGACGCCCAGCGGCCCCTGCATCAACTCGCGATAGCGCGTCCATTCATCCGTGCGCAGCCCCCAGTCCTGCGCCCGCTGTTCGTCGCTGCGAGCGATGGCCGCAGGCGCTTCACGGCTCGGCGCCGTCCTGGCCACGGTGGTTGCGCCGGTGGGCTGCGCGAGCGCCGCCTGCATGGCGGAGGCAGCCAGCAATGCAACCAGCAACGGCGGGGTCAAGTGGCGCGGGACCATCGGTGTGGGCCTCCTTATCGGGGCGGGATGGGCAGCCTGCGGATCTCGTCTCCCTGCCGGAAGACGGCGCCATCGCGCTCGATCCCGTCCAGTCGCCAGCCACCCGCCGACTCTCCGGCGCGCAGCAGGCGGACATCGGCCAGCCCGGTGCCATCGGCAGGCATCACCGACACGAAGTGTTCTCCCGCACGCAGTTCCACTCCCATCAGGCGGAATGAAGGCTCAACAGGCTTGGGTTGGGCAGCCACAGGTTGGGATGGCCGTGGTGCGGGCAGCTTGGGCTGGCGCGAGACCGGGCGGGCTTCCAGTCGCGTGACGCGGGTTTCCAATGCGTGCAGCGCATCGGTCGCGGCGTAATGGGCCTGCGCCAGCTCGATCGCCGCCAGCCGTTGGTCCAACGCCGCGGTGTCTTGCTCGTAGCGCGCCTGCGGCAAGGCGGCGGGCTGAGTATGGCGTTGTTCGATCCGATGCGATAGGCCATCCACTCGGGATTCGAGCAGGGACACCTGCGCGGTGGGCGCGAAGGCCTGGGTCTGTTCAGCCAGCCCGGACAAGGTCATGTGATCCACCAGCACCACCGCGCTGACGAGCAACAACCAGGTTGCGGCGGCGACCCGCAGCAGCGTCGTGCGCTGGCCCGTCGCTGAATCCCGGATGGTCATGGCGAAACCTCCCGGATCAGCGGAGGGCTCTCCGCCGAACGGTTGATTTCCGGTGGCTTGGGCTCGTGCGGCGTATGAGCCTCCCTGAGGCTGCGGATGAAGCACACCTTCCGCTCGCCGTCGTCGACCTGCAGATCCCAGGCGGGGCCGGCCAGGGTCAAGAGCGCATCGCGTAGCAGGACCGGGCCGAGCCGGTAGTGAGCCGCCGGCAGCGGCAAGGCCAACAGATCGGCGGACTGCTCATCGCACAGCCGGTAGCCGGAACGCAGGACGAGGTGCCGGAGGGCATCCCCGACGGTGGCGCCCAGCGTGCCGGGGGTCTCCACATCCACCACCTGCAGCAACAGGTCGTGCTGGGCCGCCGTCGGCGCGAGTTCAATCAGGGTGTAGCGGCCATACCGCGTCACCGGCACGAACTCCATCACGGCTTCGGGCGCGATGTCGGTGACTTTGGATGCGGGCGTCGGTGGCACGGCGTTCGTCATCGCGCAGCCGCTGGCCATGGCGGCCAGGAGCAAGCCGGGCAAACGGATCAGATGGCTGCGTCCGGCAATACGGAAGGGCTGGCGGGATGGGCGCATGGATCGGTGTCCTGAAACAACGAGCCATCACCATCGCCGTGCAGGCCCTTTGTCACAGCAAACAAAGCGAATCCGTCGGCTCCCGATTTGCCGAAAGCAATGCCGGCAACCGCGCGGTCGCCAGGATGCATGTCGGGATCATGCCGCGGCGAGTCGTCGTGCCGATGCGATCTCGCCGCCTACCGCCGCGTCCGATCGTTGATCACGATATAGAAGACAGCCGGCTCGCCGCTTTCATTGCGAAACTCATGCACGCAATCCGAGGGAAAGAACAAGGTATCTCCGGCAGCGACGTCGAAGCGCCTTCCGTCGATGACCACGGCAAGCGCCCCCTCATGCACGACGAGAAACTCCTCCACGCCCGCATGGTGCGGGGGAAACTCGACGGACTTGCCCGGTGGCAACACGTTGAAGGCCAGATCGACCGCGCCGTCCTCGAACAGCGGCGAAAGAGAACGGCGTTCAAAGCCGGAAGCGGGGTCGTGATAGACCGCCTGGCGCTCCCTGCCATGCAGCCTGGGCTGGCGCGCATGGAATCCCCCCAGGAGTTGAGACAGACTGACCTGCAGTGCGGCGGCAAGCTTGCCCAGCACCGTGGCAGTGGGAACCGAAGCGCCACGTTCGATCTTGGAGATCATCGCGCGGCTCACGCCCGACAACGCCCCGAGCCGATCGAGGGTGAGGTGCGCCTCCAGGCGCAGACGTCGAAGATTGGCTGGGAGCGCTTCGGCGCGCTCACCTTTCTGCCTGGTCCGGGGAGCGGAGGAGTTCGGCATGGGCCGCAATCAAGTCAGGATGGATGCGTGGGGTCTTGATGACGCTGAAATCGATCGCGCCACGAATTTCTACTATAGTAGAAATTCTTAACTTCAAACAGGAGCATGGCCATGCGTTTTCTGGTGCTGGGTGCAGGTGGGATCGGAGGCTATTTCGGCGGGCGTCTGGCCGCGGCCGGCGTGGACGTGCGTTTTCTGGTTCGGCCGAGACGCGCCGCACAGCTCGCCGAGACCGGGCTCGTCATCAAGAGCCCTTTGGGCGACCTAACCCTTCCCGTCAAAACAGTCGTCGAGGCACCGCCTTCCGTCGATGCCGTGCTGCTGGCCTGCAAGGCCTACGATCTTGAGGGCGCGATGGCCGCCATCGCGCCCGCCATCGGCCCCTCGACATGCATCGTTCCGCTGCTCAATGGGGTGCGGCATCTGGATCACCTGGATGCGCGCTTCGGCGCCGAGCGCGTTCTGGGCGGCCTGTGCCATATCGGTGTTGCGCTCGGCCCGGCCGGAGAAATCCAGCATCTCAATACGCTGCAGCGCCTCGCCCTCGGCGCACGCACCCACAGCCAGCAGGACGCGGCGCAGGCGCTGCATGGATTGATGGAGCGCGGCGGCTTCGCACCGGTGTTGAGCCAGGACATCCTGCATGAGATGTGGGAGAAGTTCGTATTCCTCACGACCTATGCCGGCATGACCACGCTGATGCGCGCGCCCGTTGGCGCAATCGTGCAGGCACAAGATGGCGAAGCGCTGGTGCGCCAGATGCTTGGCGAATGCGTGGCGACCGCCGCCGCCTCAGGGTACATCCCATCGCAGGACGCCTATGCCCGCATGTTCACGACGTTGTCCGAGCGCGGGTCCACCGGCACCGCATCGATGCTGCGCGATCTGCAACGTGGTGGCCCCACCGAGCATGAGCACATCATTGGGGACATGCTGCGACGCGCGCATGAAGCTCGACTGGATGCGCCGCTGCTGAGGGTGGGCCTTGCACACATGCAGGCCTACGAGGCGACCCGCATGGCCCATGGCGGTGGATGAGGCCCTGTCTTCCACTTCCCGGATCGATGGCACCGTCAGGATGGCCAAAAAAGAACGGCCCCCGGAGGAGCCGTTGAAGTGAAGCAGTGAAGTTCAGCACACCAACTGTCGTGCCAGCGCGACTTCCACCGAGTCTCCGTCCTGATTCAGGACATCAAGCCCGGACTCCGGCACGTCGCCCGACGTGCTTTGCGACACCATGATCTTCCGGGCCATCAACCCCAGGCAGGTCATCTGCGAGGAGTTGGCGTAGCCCAGGTAGATCACGCGCACCGGCTGCTTCTGGCCGATGCGCCAGGAGCGCCGGGCGGCCTGCTGCAGCGAATACACGTTGTAGCCGGACTGGAGGAATACGATGGTCGGGAACTCCAGCAGGTCCAGGCCGGTTTTCACCAGCTCGGGATTGGTGATGAGCAAGTCGATGCCACGGTCCAACTGCTCGGCGATCCAGTCCTCGCGGCGGGAGGCATCCACGCTCGCGCGCAGCACCGCCACCTTGAAGCCTTCTTGCTCCAGCAGCACCTTCAAACGCGACGTGGTGTCGCGCGTGCCGGTGTAGACCGAATAGACCAGGGTCTTGCGTCCTTCCGCCTTCTCTTGCTTGCAGATCTCGATCAGCTCGCGCTCCTTGGGCATCACCTCCAGCTCGTTGAACTGAGCCGGTACGAACGCCAAGGTGTTGCGCGTGCGCGGATGCACCACCGTTTCCGACCGGAAGCAGCAGTCCGGCCAGGCCAGCAGCACGTTGAGGACTACACCGAGCAGCGTCGTGTCGCGCTTCGCCAGGGCCTGCTTCAGCTCCTGGGTCAGCCGACCCGCCAGATCGCGGTAGGCAGCGGCCTGCGCCGTGTCCATCGCGACTTCGCGGAACTCCTCGTCGTAGGGCGGCAACACGTTGCCACCGATGTCCTTCAACTTGAGGAAGACCGTGAACGGCAGGACGCAACGCAGCACGCCCTTCGGACCAAAACCCGGCGCCTTGACCGTGCGCACCGATACCTTGGTGCCCTTGGCCGTCTTGTGCGCCGCGCCCGTGCTCTCGGAATAGATGTCCTTGAGCACGCCGTGATCGCGCATGAACGCCATCGCGGCCGACGTCATGCTGCCGCTCTTCGACGGCCGGTAGCCGTCTTCGATCATCCGCGCCGGCAGGGCTCGGAACAGCAGGTGGAACAGGTCGTCGCCGTAGCCGCCCATCAGTGTGCCGGTGAGCAGCAGCGTCTTGCGCGCCTTGGCCGCCAACACCCCCATGGCCTGGCCCTGTGCGGAGCCGCCGTTCTTGTACTCGTGCGCCTCGTCGGCGATGAGCAGGTCGAACGTGCCCTGGGGAAGCTGCCTCTTGATGAACTCGGACGGCTGGTAGCCGCCCTCGCCGAAGCCGAACTCCATGTTGGCCATCGCACGTTCCATCCGGTGGGCTTGCCGGTCCGAGAAGACCAGCTCGCCGTTGCCATCCATCAGGTTGATGAACTCGTGGATGTTGTCCCCGAGCATCGACGCGAGGAAGGCGTCACCGAACTTCTGCATCAGCTTCTGCGCGGTGACTTCGCCTATGGTAGGAATGCGCTTCAGTGCCTTGAGCACGGTCGAGGACTGGTTGCTGGCGGACAGGCCTCTGGGACGGATCAACGACCACAGCGGTGCACGGCAGTGGCTGCACTTGCGGCGGAACTCCTCGGCTTCCAGCTCGACCGGGTTGATCGGCTCGCCGTCGAGGTCGGTGATGACATGCCCGCAATCCGGGCAGGCCCCCACGTCGCCGTGAGGCGTGCGCCGTCGAACGAAGACAGGTTTCCAGTGGAACCCCATCCGCATCCGCACGCGGCCCAGGACGAAGAACTCCTGGCCCTGCGCCGGCAAGCCCAACTGCTCGCGAAGTTTCAGCAGCTTGACCAGCGTGTCCGGGCCGTTGAGCACCCAGACCTTGGCACCGGCCACCGTCTCCTGGATCTCGCGCCGCCACTTGTAGACCAGGTGGGGTGGCGAGAGCACCAGGGTACGGCGGTAGCCTTCGGCGTTGAGCACGGCGGCGGTGGCAATACCCACCGTCGTCTTGCCGCAGCCCATCTCGCCATTGACGATCGCGGCACGTTCGCCGCGGTCGACCAACAGCTCGGTGACGGCGTGGACCACATCGGATTGCGCCGGGAACAGCTTGCGCTTCAGCGCGGCGAGGATCAGTTGCCGATGCACCCGCACCTGGCCGGTGTAGACCGGAGGATTGGCGCGGTTGAGCGAGTCGAGCAACTCGTCGCCGAACTCGGACACGAAGTCCTGCAGGCTGAGCGTGAGGGGTGAAGCGGCCGCTTCGAGCAGGTCGCCCTGCACAGCGGTTTCGGGAACGGTTTCGAGATCGAGGGACATGGTGATGCTCCAAAGAAGATGGGGCATGCACCTCCCCCACGGGGCGGTGACATGCCCCTGGGTGGGAAGAAAGACGCGGCAAAGAAAACTGTAGGTGCCGCTGGATGCGGATCAGTATTCGCTGGGCAACAGCAGCGTGGTGACGCTGCGATCCCATTCGGTGATGATCCAGAGCCTCAGGTCGCGCGTGACCTGGTAGGACGAGAACAGACGATCCTCGCCGGACTTCAGCGCGGCATCGTTCTGCCGTCGATCGCTGTCGTCCAGGTCGCCCCAGTCGCCATGAAGATGGCGGCGCAGGTACGCGCTGGGATTGAGCCGGCCCTGTCGGACCAGCTCGTCGACGCCGGCGGTCATGACCACTTGCCCGGGCGAAAAGCGTGCTTGTGACGTGAGGTTGAGGACTGCGAGTGCCATGGTGGTTTCTCCTTCTGGAAGAAGGGGCCACGGCACCCCTATCGGGGCAACGTGACCCCGGTGGGTGGATGAAAGCGACGGCGAACCGTCAGGGAACAGCGATCAGCGGATGGTCAGCACTTCGCCCCACGTGGGCGAGCCCAGCGTCAAGTCCCATGCACGAATGACCGGCACGAACTTGTCGGTGAGGATGCGCGTCTCGGCCACGGAGCCATCGTCGCGTTCGGTGTATTCCGTCTGGAGGGTCTTCTCCTTGTGGGTATCACCTTTGACGACGAGCACGCGCCCGCTCTTGGACTTCACTACGCCGGAGATCGCGCCTGCGGCCAAAGCCAGGGCGAGATGCCAGTGCGACAAGGCCCGCGCGGGCGGACGCAGCGATTGCTGCGCGGCGCCCAGGTGCATATCGAGCGCCGGCCAGAGTCCTTGTAGCCGGCCGACTTCATCGGCGAACTGCTCGGGCTCCATCGTCACGCGATAGAAGTGCTCCGGCTCGGCCGGGCTGGCAGGGACGGTGTACGGCAGGAACGGCCATTCGAGCGGCAGTTCCTCGGCTTCGGCGTCACCCTGTCCGATCTGCAGCAGCAGACCGCGCACGGCCTTGACCGACTCCGATGCCTGGTCGCGTTGACGAATCCTGCGACCGAAGATCACCACCTGCTTGAACTGCGTTTCCACCGCACGGTAGATACGCAGGTCGGCGAAGTGGCGCGTCAGCCATCCGACCAGCTCGGCGTCGAGCACGTAGGACGGCACGATGAAGATCAACACGCCGCCGTACTGCATCAGCGGCAGCGCACGCTGATAGAACAGCTTTTCCAGCCGCGCACGGCCCTGGCCCTGATAGCCGATGTTGCCGTTCACGTCCTTGCTCAGGTCGCCATACGGCGGGTTCAGCCACAGCAGCCCGAAGGACTGGCGCGAGATCAGCGTGTCCATCAGGTCACCTTGGATGCAGCGATCGACCAGTTGCCGTGCGTGGCGGGCGCGCTCGGCGTCGTACTCGACGGCGAAGGCCTGGACCTGCTCGCGCCCGAGGGCGTGAGCGGCTTCGGCGATCGCCACGCCTTCGCCGGCGCAGGGATCGAGGATGGACATGGCGCCGGGAGACGGCGCCAGTGCGGACAAGGCCCGCTCCAGCGTCGGTTCGTCGGTGGGGAAGTAGCCGTTACGGATGAAATTGCGCGCCAGGCGCGGAAACATGAGTGTCATGGATTTCTCCTGGTGATGGATGAGGGAAGGCGGGCACGCGCGGCGCGCATGCCCGTGGGGATGGCTCACGCCACACGCCGAAGCGGTGCGTTCGCGGCCAGTTCGTACTGCGTGGCGCCGAGGGTGCCGTTGCGGATCAGCTCGCCCAACGCCTTCGTCAGCGCCGGGACATCGAGGGCCAGCCGATGGCCTTCCAGCGGCCCGAGGGCCAAGGGAAGACCGGTCAGCATCCGCCGTGTCTGCAACAGCTCCAGCACGGTGTCGCGCCAGTGGTCGAGCAGTGGCAGCGGGCAGGTGTCCTGCACCAGGGTCCACAGCCGGTCGAGCCGGTGAGCGGAATCCCTGGGCAGCAGCGCCAGCGCGCTGGCGTTGGCCTTGTCTGGCTTCACGCAGCGACGATCGAACAGCCACACATTCGTCAGCGAACCGAACAGCGTTCGCCGATAGGCGCGGGTGATGCGCTTTTCCAGGTTCTCGACGTTGCCGACGAAGACCTGGATGGATGCGCCCTGCTCGGTGATGACGTGGAACTGATCCAGTCCCTGTTCATCCCGGCCGAGGGTCAGGCGGGCGAGGAACTCCTGAACGGCGGTGTCGCGCGCCCAGATCGAGAGAAAGACGAGATTGCCCTGCTCGTCACCGACGTAACCGTCGACCATGAGGTCGGGGCATTCGTCGATGCGGTACAGCGTCTTGGAAGGATGGGTGACAGGCATGCTGTGGTCCTCGAAGGAATCGGAGACAGCACCGCCCGCCGGGGCAATTGCTGCCCCAAGGGGTGGAAGAAAGCGCCGGGAACGGCTTGGCGAAGAGAACGACCTGTGCATCGCAACGCACCGTAGCCTCAAAGGTCTTGGCTACCTGGGCATGTTGTCGGCAACGCCGACGGACATGAGGGCAGATTGCTTCAGGTGATCAATGGGCCGTAGCGAAAAACCGCTTTGCAGTGTGCCCTTGTTCACCTGCTTGGCCCCGATACCCTGAGGAGGGCGCTGGCCAGCAATGCCCTCTCCTCAGTTCGCGGTAGCGCGGTTCGGCAACCCGGGCGAGACGAAGGCAGATCGCCAGAAGCGGACAGTCGCCGACGTTGCAGTCTAAACTGCCGGTAACTGCCGCTAGGAGGCACTTTGGCGTGAGCCGCGAGTGTTATGCCCCACCGAAGCCGGCTGCTCCTAAGTAATTTTTCGCAAGCGATTCGGCCTCCTCGGCTGCGCGAACGATGCTGATCTGGTCGTTCTGGACCTTTTGCTTCACCCGCATGTAGGTATTGAAGCTGTCCCAGGTTTCGCCGGCTGCGTCAAGCTCATGTTCAACAATCGCCTTCACGACCTGCGGATCGCGATAGCGCTCTTGCAGACGATTAAAGGCTCGCACTTCCAGCGCTTCACCGGCAGTGCCGGAAACTGTTTTGACAACGTTCGTGAGCATATGTTTACTCCTTATGTAGGTAGGGTCGGCGCGGTATCGTCGCCGGCCCTGCATTTGCATTTGCTTCATCTGGTTGGATGACGCGTCGACGTCGGGGCGTCGACAATGCGATATTTGCCGCTCACGCCGTTCTGCTCCACCGGAAATCACGGAAACCGATGCTCATCCCCACGCCATCAGGCTACGCACGCTTGCCGACCTTCTCCGCCGTCATTGACGGCTTGGCCTCTGGCCTTGGGATTGCACGAAACAAAGAGGATGCGCTCGCCAGCCTCGGCTCGTTTGGTGGCCGGATCGACACCTATAGTGGCTCGACCCACCGTTCTGGCCTCCAAGACCGGCTCTTGGATCTGCTCGCGGGCTCGAACGAAGCGCTCCGAAGCCTTGTACAAGCCCGGCTGCTCGACGCCGAAACGGCACTGACCGATGCCAGGTCTATCCCACTGGTCACTGAGGCGACGGAGGCAGAAGGGCTGCGGCGCTTCATTGAGGTCTGGGCGGCCCCATGGATTGCTCAGATGCTTGATGCTGCCCGCCAGCACCCTGAGTCGGTGTTAGACAGCGCTCGGCAGCTGCTTGAAGCGCATGCCGCTTCACTCACGGGTGACGCCATGAGTTATTTAGCTACCTGGAAGGCTTCGGTCAAGCGAGCGATTCCTGAGGGCGTGAACGCCCCCGAGTTCCGATCGACGCTCGCCAGACTGGATCAGCGCTCTCAGCGCAAGCACTCGTCCATCGAGCAGGACCTCGCCAACCTGCGCGTTGAAATGCAGAGCAGCTACTCCTCTTCGCAGGAACTTGACGCCGCGGTTGACGCGGTTCGCCGGCTGTACCTCGCAGGCATGGCGACGATGCGGCTGTGCGCTATGGCCGCCGAGATTATTCCAGAGCGCGATCTTGTTGCGCTAGCTGCCGGTAAGTTGCTTGCAGGCCGGGACAGGGACGGGGTCTCCCCAGAGGAAGCACAGCAAAACCGCATTCGCATGTACTGGGGCTACCTCGACCCTGATTTGAATCTATTAAAGGAGTACCACCAGCTTGGCGCTCAGGTGAACGATCTGGACGAAGCGAATTTCGACAAGTTGCGTGCGGATTCGCACGCGGTCGCCTCGTCGGGCTTGTTGATGTTTGTCATCGACTACGCAGAGGGGCGCTGTCACCTTCACCATGGCCGCAATGAATTAGCACAGCAGTGCTTACATCGGGTTGTTGCGAGAGCTGACGGCCGACAACTTGGCAAAATCGCTGCGGACGCTGCGAGCATCCTAATCGCGCTGCGACTCGCTGGGCCTGGCCCGTTCATGTTCGAGGCACTAAATCCCCTGCTGCGCGTGCGAATTGACAACATGCCGCAGTCGATGGAGATGTGCATCGACTCTATTCCGACACCCTTCTCGGACTGGTCCCCCCGCCCCGAACCAAGCTTCTATGACTCGCACGTGATGGGGTGCGTGGCCTTCTTCAACGAAATTACTCACGCACCAAGTGTGTCTGCGATCTGTAATCCTCTGCAGCGCTTTGATGCAAGCTTGCAGAACCTGATCACCCAATCCCGCCAGGCTGGCGCTAGGCTGTCGGAGGTGGGACGGAAGCGACCGGCCATTGTTGGCACATCCGTCAAGCCGTATCAGCTGCTCAGGGACCACCTTTATTACCGCGATGCGCTCTTCGGGTGGAGTCCATCAGACCTGCCTGGTATGGATGCCTATGCGATGCTGCGGGCGCCCGATCAGCTTCGTCTCCTCCGCTTCGTGGATCCGGAGCAGTTCCAACTTGACCTGCAAGCGCATGGTTTAGGCCCATGGCGGCATTCTGATGATCCGCCGTAACGTCGCGAGCTCTTCGAAACGATGTCTACGCCGCTACATGTAAGCAATACTGCCTTTCGGGGCGCAAGTTCGATTCAGGCCTCACGTGCCGGTCAAATCGCGTGGCTAGACGAAGTGACCGGCGTTGAAGCGACGGGCTGGAAGCCACATGCCGATGCCGTCACACGCCGTCAGCGGTCATAAACGTGCTCGGGATCACGGCGAGCCTATTGGCCTCGCCAACTGCTGCAGCCCCCCTCGAGATCGTCAGTTGGCTAGAGAGAGCAAGTGACCGATAACGCCCTGCAAAGCAGACGCTGGCCGGTGACGCTCGAATGGAAGCAACGGGTCATTTTGAGATCGTAAGCCCACCTCGCAGATCAGCGAAGGAAAAGGCGGACCATGCCGCGATGGGCACGATCCGCTGGGGGTCAGGCTTTCAGCTTGCGCAGGCCTTCCGCGAGCAGCCAGAGCGCCCGGTTGAGCCGGACGTTCTGATCGATGCCCTGGACGGGGCGCGTGCGCTGCTGGCGCCCGTTGGCGCTGCGACCAGTCAGGCCGCCTTTGACGAGATTCTCCTGGACCCGGTTGAACGTGGACCACAGGTCCGCGTGGTTGTCGTCGAAACGACGGGGACGCAGGATCTGGCTTTCCGTGATCGGCAGGGTCTTGCCGGGTTCGTCGTACTTGAGGACCAGGGCCGATCTGGCGAAGACCTCGGCCTCGCCGTCGTCGAGTGTGATGGCACGCATGGCGTCGCGCGAGTCCTGCACCTGCTCGAACCCATGCAGCACCTCGTAGGCGCCCTCGATCACGTGATCGGTGACGTTGCCCTTGTGAGGTACGCGCACGTCGGCGAACGTGTCGCCGCACACCAGGCCGTTCTGGCAGACGAAGCGGAACATGCCCGCCAGCATCTGGTAGCTGCTGGTGCCATCGTGCGAGTTGAGCAGGATGATCTCATTGGCCTCGGTGCCGTTGATCTGGCTGGCGTGGCGAAGCCGCAGCATGTGCTTGGTGTAATCGCGGCGGTCCTCCTGGCGCACACGGGTCTGGCACACCATGAACGGCTGGAAGCCTTCCTTGCGCAGTTCGGTCAGCACTGCCGCCGTGGGGATATAGCTGTACCGCCCGGAGCGGCTTTCGTGCGGGGTGTCCGCGAAGATGGAGGGTGCGACGGTGCGAATCTGGTCATCGGACAGCGGGTGATTCGACCGCAGCACTGGGGAGCGATAAGCGAAGCGGGATGAGAGTTGCATGACGATCTCCTTGGATGAGAGACCGGAGCCCCGCCCCACCGGGGAGGAACCCCGGTGGGTGGTGGAACGCCGCTGGCGCGGCGGTTGGAGTCAGGCCGTGGCGAGATGCCAGTCTTGGGACAGTGGAGCGAACTCGTAGCCCAAGGCACCGAGACGGTCGCGCTGCTGACGCAGGAAGCGGCGATCGACGGTGGCGTCGAGCTTGACGATCTCGCCCAGCGGCCAGAGCGCACCGAAGAGCGCGACGTCGTCCGCCTCGGCCGAGGCCTCGGGGGATGCGGCGGCCGGCTCGCTGCCGAACGGCGTGGTATCGACCAGGGGATCGCGCGGACTGCGCGACTTCGCCTTCGGCTTGACCGGGGGCGATGCCGGCGCGGGCGCCTGCGCTTCCTCGTCGATGGGATCGACTTCCTGCGGACTCAGCCGGCGGGCTTCGTCGCGGCTCAGGGCGTCGATGTTGGACAGCGTCATCCCGCCCAGATGGGCGCGGATCTCGATGACCATGCGACCGTTGGCGTTGTACGTGGAGGGGCGAATCTCGACGATGGCGAAATCACCGTCGTACTTGCCCTCCCGGTACTGATCGAGTTCGGCGTTCTTCACGACGAACTCGCCGATCGAGGTCGCGAGGCGGCCGACGTTGAAGTCGCCGTTCCTGCCGTGGATGGTCTTGATGGCCAGTTGGCCGGGGATGGTGATCATGAAGGTCTCCTGCTGACGAAGAGAAGACAAGGCCCCGGGGATGGGGCCTTGCGGATCAGAACGACGCGGCAACGGCCAATGCGGGGGCATCGGCTGCGTCGTCGGCAGCATCGGCGACGGGCTCCGAAGGCTCTGGTGCCGAGGCTTGCTGCGCAGCGGGCGCGTCGGACGTCACAGGGACTTCCGGGTCCCGCTCGTCGGTCTCGGTCGGCTTGGGCTCGGCCTTGTAGACGAGCTTGCCGTTGACCTTGATCCAACTGACGAACAGCAGGCGGGCCTTGAGGCTCACCCCCTGCTCGCCGGCACGCTTGCCCTTGGAGTAGGTGAAGGTGTCGGTCCACAGGTCGCCCATGCGGAAGCCAATCATCACCTTCTTCTCGGCGTCGACCGCCTGAATGCAGCGGCGCACCAGGTGCTGCGCTTCCGAACCCGATACGCGCGTGTCGAAACGCACATACGAGACGTCGTCGCTGGGACCGTTCAGGGCTGCGATGTCGCAGGCCAGGAACGCATCGCCTTTCTTGGGCTTCACTTCGCGGATGCGATTGAGGTACCCGAGGCCTGTGATGTGCAGATCGAAGTAGGATTTTTCGTTGGAAGTGGTCATGGTGAATCTCCTGGGAACAATGAGGCGGAGACACACCCGACCCAAGGCGGGGAAGGTGTGGAACCCCCGCGTGGGTTGATGGAACAGCTTGGTGGCATCGCCATCGGGAACCGATGGCCGTTCGCGCATGGATGCCGGTGCGAACTGGGGTGATCAACGCGGTCGGAACCGCGTCGCAGCCTTGAAGATCGTGGCTGCCTGGGCATGTCGCTGACGGACGTCAGCGGAACATGGCCGGAAGCGTGGCGCCGGGATGGCGCGCAGGCGAGCGGCAATCGGCACTCGCGGCTGTCCACATTGCCGGGAAGAAAGAGGCTCCCGGAGCGGGGGCCAGGGATGGGCGGTCAGTTACCGCTGGGCGTGGGAGGAACCGCCTGCAGCGACAGGTGTGTCGTGGTAGCGGACACGTCGAGGTCGTCCTCGCTGCGCAGGATGCGCGCAAACACGCCCTCCTGCGGATCGAAGAACTCGCCAAAGTCATCGCCGCCGAACTCGGCACGCGCCAGTTCCCACCAGTCGTCGAAGCCATCGACATCCGGGTTGCAGCCGGCGGCATAGGCGATGGTCTTCTGGCGACCATCGGGTCGGCGCTCGCCGCGCTCGGCCAGGAAGTACACGCCCTGATCCTTGACCAGGATGACGCGGCATTGATTCGCCACCGCTTCGGCGAGCACGGGCCGCAGCTCCGTGCCTTTGAATCGAACAGTCATGGGTGTGATCTCCAGGGAGCAGGAAAAGAAGCTTCCCGCCGCGAGGGCGGGAAGCTGCTGAGAGGTCAGTGCCGGACAGCCTTGCGACTCGACAGGCACTGCACGCGGATGCGCCTCCAGCTCCCGTCGTCAATCAGCCGTTCCAGCGTCTCGCCGAGGGTGTCGAAGAACACCTCATCGACCCGTTCGACCAGCTCGCCGTCGCGGCGCAGCTCCACCGCGTAGAGGTCGAGGCCACGCTCATACAGCACGGTGACGCGACCCTGGAACTTCATCGTGTCGACGGTGAAGCCGATGGCCGGTGGCGTGCGGATGATGTCGGCAGGCAGCGGATCGACCCAGGTGATGTCCCGCGCACCGGCATCCACCAACAGGTGGGTGATGCGCCGGAAACCATCGGGAGCGGGCAACTGCTCCAGTTGGACGATCAGTTCCTGCAGCTCGGGGCAGCGCGGCTCGGGGATCGGCAGCTTCGCCGGTGCGGAACCGAGCACGAACCGCTTCACCGTGTAGGGCTGGCCGTCGGCGGTGAACTCGGTCTGCTCCTCGGGCGTGTCCGCCCGCTGACCGTCGAAGCGGCGTCTGACATAGGGTTCGACCTGCACCTTGGCGCCCTCGTCGGGCACTTCGGTCACGAGGGTGCGATCAAGCACCGCGAACTCGGCCCGTGCCGTCTTGACTATGATGGCCTCGTCGGTGGTGGCGATGACCTTGCCCTCGAAAGGCTTCGGGTCGATGTGAAAGCCCAGCGTCGAAACCTTGGGCTGGCCGTCGAAGATGTTGAACTTGAACGAACGGACGTTGGAAGGCACATGACCGACGACGAGCGTCGGCATCTGTGCGCGGATGGCTTGGGTATCCATGGGGAGACTCCTTGTGGCAACCAAGGGACTCCCGCCCTCAAGGGAGGTCGATCCCTTGAGGGTGAGGTGGATGGACGCGGGTGCGCCCGGAGAACGAAGCAACCAGCACGGCGAACCGCGCCGCAGTCTCGAAGGTCTCGACTGCCTGGGCATGCTGCCGGCAACGCCAGCGAACATGCGGCCAGCGTGCGGCACATGGCTGCGGCCGTCCGTTGGGAATCGGCAATGCGCCGGCACCGCGTTCCGCGAAAAAGAAGAGCCCCGACGTGGGGGCTCGAATGGGTTGCGGGTTACTCGTCGTCGTAGAGCGTCAGTCCGTCCAGCACGGGCGCGTCGGCATCGAAGATCAGCAGCCGCACGTCGGCGCGCGCAGCCAGGTGCAACACCTCCACGAGGGACTCCGGCACGCCCTTGGCCCGGTGCTCCTGCCGCAGCTCTTCGGCAGTGATGCCCTCGACATGCTGCAGGTTCGCATCCGTCCAGGGGGTGGCGATCAGCTTCACGCCGACCGCCGGGCTGTAGGGAATGCGGAAGGCGACGAACAGAAAGCCGCTCGGCGTAGCGACGTCCGCCAGTTCGGCGAGGAAGCGGCCGGCCTCCTCGGTGATGTGCGCCGAACTGATTTCCCAGGCACGGCTGTAGAAGCCGGTCTCGAAGCGCAGGCGCCGCACCACCTCGCGCGCGGCTTCCTCGGAGTAGGTATCGCCGACGTGCAGCGGTTGGCCGGCTTCTTCGGCCATGACGGCGTAGACGAGGTTTCGGGCGATGCCGTGGCTGGGACACTGCGCGTCCAGCTCGGGCGGCACGTTCTGGCCTTCCGTGATCAGCGCGAAGTCGTCGCAGAAGACGCAGGCATGGCGCTCGACCTGGCTGTCCAGCAGGTGCGACTGCGAGACGTGCAGCGGCAGATAGCTCAGCGGGCAGTCGTCGTCGTAGGAAATCGCCAACAGCCGCTGCACGGACAGGCCATCGTAGCCTCGGACGAAGAGTTTTTTGGAATGAGACATGGGATTCCTCCAGCAGAGGATGGCCGAGGCAATCCCCTGCCGGGGATTGAACCCCAGCGAGTGGATGAAGTGGCAGCCGGTCAGCCGGCCGCGGCGTCGGGCCGCCCTGGTGGCGGGCGGTGCAGGTCAGTGGAAGATGGTGATTCGGGACATGGCCGCTCCTGCGAAAAGAAGGAGGGACATGGCCCCGAACGGGGACGCATGTCCCTCGTGGGGTGGGATGAATGGACGGTGGGTTGCCAGGCGCGGCTCACCAGCCGTTGTAGTGCAGCGTGAGGTCAGCGATGACCTGGCGCCGTTCCAGATCGAGGCCGCCGAAGTCGGACAGCCCCTCGAAGCCGCAACGCTTGAGCATCGCGCCGCCCTCGCGGGAGTTGTAGAAGCTCACCATCGCGGACAGGAACATGCGTTGACCGCTGCTCAGCACGCCCAGGGCGTCGTTGAGCATCAGCATGTTGGGCCGCAGGTCCCACTTGGTGGTGGCACGCTGCAGACCTTCGCGTGTGCCGTCGCCGAACCACTCGTGGCCGGCGATCTGCGCGCCGCGCTTCCAGGCCTCGAAGAAGGCCTGCGGTGCAGCGTCGAAGTGCGCCTGTTCCAGCGCCATCTGATCGAGCACGTCTTCGGGTAAAGACAGATTCATGAGAGAACTCCTTGAAGGGTGGGAATCAGGGGTGAGCGCGCTGTGTCCAGGCATGGGTATCCAGGGCGCGCTGTGCTGCGAGGTGGTTCGGGAAATACTCGACGGACTCCCGCGATACCGGGCCTTCGTCGTCTTGCGTGCCGATGTAGTGGCCGGCCGCGCTGCGCAGCACCTGTAGCGGCAAACGCTTGCGGGTCCAGGCCAGCGCCAGCGCACCACTGCCCACTGCGGTTGCAGAGGAAGATGCGGAAGGTTCAGACATGCCGTGCTCCTTGGTGGGTCGGGGAGCACGCATCCCGCAGGGGATGGGTTCCCCTCGGGTGGTTGAGAAAAGTGCATCGTCGCCAGGCCGGCGAGCGTCCGCGGTGGGCGATGCGAGGCGGACTGGATCGGTCAACGCGGCGAACCGCGTTGCAGTCTTGAAGACCGAGACTGCCAGGGCATGCCGCTGACGACTGTCAGCAACGCATGGCGTGAGGATGGGCGCGCAGCATGGCTGTCGTCGCAGGGAAAACCGAATCGCGGACGGCCCGCTTTAGGCAGGCCCGCGTCACGGGACAAGGCAAGGACCAGGGCGCCGAAGGCCACGCGGACCTTCGGCTGGAGAGGAAGGAAAACCACCTGTGGGCTGCGTCAGCGCGGGCCGTCGTCAAAGCCGTTCGCTGCGTCAGCAATCGCACCCGGCCCGTTTCGTGGCTGGGGCCGGAAACCTTTGGCACGCATACGCGCACAAAGGGAGCCCGTTGTTCCGCCGGCGGGCACCGGCACGGAATACCCTCAGCCCAAGGGGCCTCCTCACGGCTCGCGCGGCGGCAAGGCGTCAGGAAGCCCCTCATGACGGAGGCAAGGCACACCGATCAAGGGAATGGCGGCGGGCGCGATTCGTGGAGCAATGACCTTCTCGCCCGTCGCCCGATGGCGGGCAGACGGGGCGCGCACACCGTTGCAGAAGGAGACGCGCGCTTTGGAGTCCCGCGCGGTGCGGGACGTTTGCCTCGCCGCCAGTGAAGTGGCCGGCGCGGCAGGGGGAAGCGAGGATCAGGACACCTTGGAGGCAGCGCGCCGCTTGCGCGGTGCGCTGCGCCGGCCCGTCGGGGACTCGATCGGCAACGTGCCCTTGCAGTCCGGGTAGCGCGAGCAGGACCAGAACGCGCCGCTCTTGCCCGTGCGCTGCTGCATCGGTGCGCCGCACTGCGGGCAGGCCGGCGCCGGCGGCAGCTTGAGCGAGAGCGTTGCGCCGCGATACTGCTGCACGAGCTGGCCGACCCACACGGACTGCTTCTCGATGAAGGCGTCCAGCGCCATCTGGCCGGCCTCGATCATGTCGAGCGCCTGCTCCCACACCGCCGTGGTGCCGGGGTCGGCGATGGCCGAGGGCACCGCGTCGATGAGCGTGAATGCCGCGTCGGAAGCGCGGACGGCGCGGCCTTTCTTGACCAGGTAGCCGCGACCGATCAGACCGTTGATGATGTTGGCGCGTGTCGCCTCGGTGCCGATGCCGGTGGTATCTCGCAGCTTCTGTTTCAGGCGCGGGTCGGTCACGAACTTGGCGACGGTCTTCATGGCCTTGATCAGCTCGCCCTGCGTGTAGGGTTTGGGCGGCAGCGTCTTCAGCGCCTTGAGATCCACCTTTCCGACCGGGCAGGACAGGCCCGCATGCAGGGCGGGCAGCACCTGGCTGCGCTGCGCATCCTCGCCACCGGCATCGTCCGGCCCCGGCGTCGCCAGCACCTCACGCCAGCCGATGACGGCGATCTGCTTGCCCACGGCCACCAGCGACTGACTGCCGCACGAGAACTGCGCCACCGTCCGGTCGAACTCATGGTGCGGGAGGAACTGCGCGAGGTAATGGGCGCGGATCAGCCGGTAGACGGCCAGCTCCTTCTCGTTCATGGCCGACAGGTTGGCGGGCTCCAGCGTCGGGATGATGCCGTGGTGAGCCGACACCTTGCCGTCGTTCCACGCACGCGAACGCTGTTGGCGATCCAGGCGCTCGATCAGCGGCCGCAGGCTGGGGTCGGTCTTGACTAGGCTGTCGAGTACGGTCGGTACCTCGGCCAGCATGCTCTCGGGCAGGTAGCCCGAATCCGAGCGCGGATACGTTGTCGCCTTGTGCGTCTCGTACAGCGCCTGGGCAATGTCCAGCGTCTCCTGCACGTCGAGGCCCAACTGCTTGGAGCACACCTCCTGCAGCGTGCCCAGGTCGAACGGCAGCGGCGGCCCTTCGCGAACGCGCTCGGTTTCTACCGGCAGCACCTGGGCGGAGCCGGCGGCGCGCATGCGGTCGGCGGCCTGCTGGGCGACCGGCTGTTGCAGGCAACGGCCCGCATCGTCGGTGCTGCCTTGCGGCGGCGTCCAACTTGCGATGAAGGATTGGCCGGCATGCGAAAGCGCAACCTCGATGGCCCAGAACGGTACGCAGACGAATCGCGCGATCTCGCGATCACGATCGACGACCAACTTCAGCGTCGGCGTCTGCACGCGCCCCACCGACAGCACGCCGGTATAGCCGGCCCGGCGCCCCAGCAGTGTGAACAAGCGGCTCAGGTTCATGCCGATCAGCCAGTCGGCGCGCGATCGGGCGAGTGCGGAGAAATACAGCGGCAGCGTCTCGGCGGACGGCTTGAGCGCACCCAGCGCCTTGCGGATGGACGCATCGTTGAGCGCCGACAGCCACAGACGCTGAATCGGCCCGCAGTAGCCGCATAGCTCGATGATCTCACGGGCGATCATCTCGCCCTCGCGGTCGGCGTCGGTCGCAATCACCAGCTCGCCCGCCTTGGCGACGAGCTGCTGCACGACCTTGAATTGCGCTGCGGTCGCCGCCTTGGGCTCGACACGCCAACGCTCAGGAAGAATGGGCAGTTGCTCGATGGCCCAGCGCTTGTATTGCTCACCGTAGCCTTCGGGTGGAACCGCCTCCACCAGATGACCGATGCACCAGGTCACGACGACACCCGCGCCGCTGTAGCAGCCATTACCGCGTTGACTGGCACCCAGCACACGGGCGATGTCCTTGCCCTGGGACGGCTTCTCGCACAGGAACACGCGCATGAAGCCTCCTTGGAAATGTGCGGTTCATCGGATGGGCGTCAGCTTGGCGGGGCCAGGAGATGCCGTCAGCAAGGAAGCTGATTGGTGCAGACACCGCTTTTTGATCGGCAGGCGGTCCGTTGCCGCAGCGGTGCGCATAGACCGCAGGAGCTGGCACAGCAAGAGCGTCGTTTCGGGAGCGCGGCTGGGACGCTGTGGACGACCTTGGAACTATCCCCTGGGGATAGCTCGCTGGTGCATCGCGGGCGTATGACGGTTGCTACAGCCGCCCTTGGGGGAACGGCGATGGGCGAATTACTGTCCGCCGGCCGGCTTGGCGCTGAGCGCCACCGACTCGATGCGGTACGGCAGGATGCCCACGCGCCGCGCCTCGACCTTGAAAGTCACGCGCTCGTTCTCGTCGGCGTCCTCCCATTCGTCGCGCACGGTGCGGCCCTCGACCAGCACCCGCATGCCTTTCTGGTACAGCGTCTTCCAGTGCTCGGCGTCGCGGTGCCACAGCTCCACGGGCGCCCAGAAGCCGCCGCGATCTTCGTACTCGCCGTCCTTCTTCGGGATCGGGTTGTCGAAGTAGACGTTCAGGCGAAGCAGCCGGCGCGGCTCGTCGTTGCCGTTCGGAAATTCGCGGTAGTCCGGCGCAGAACCGATGTTGCCCTCGCCGACGAAGTGCGTGCTCATGGTGACTCCTTGGTGGTGGGTGGAACGGACGCGGTACGCCCGTGGACGCGCCGCAGGTAAGCCGCTTCGGCCTGCGCGGCCTTGTTGGCGCATTCCAGGGCTTGGCGAGCGATGCTGTGGGTCAGGCTGATCTGCATGTTCAGCACGATGCGCTGCAGTTCGATCGCGTACAGCTCGTCGATCAGCGAGCCCGGCGTCGCGGGGTTGGCCAGCAGGGCCTCCCACAACGCCACGCCCATGGAGGAACGGTCGAGGTTGCGCCAGCGCAGAAAGGTCGTCCCTGCGCCAGTGGCCTGCTGGGCCAGTTGCACGTCGAGCAGGCTGAAGGGGTAGGCGCGTGCCTGGGGAAGCACACGCCGCTGCGCCAGGCCAATCACGTCGTCGCGCAGCGCTGCGCACTGGCTGGCCCAGGTCCCCAGACTCCCCTTACCCTTAAAGGGCTGTAAAAGGCCTTTTAGGTAGCCTGCGTGTTCCAGCCGCTGGAAGTCCGCTTGTTCCAGCGCCACGAAGCGCGTGGAGTGACCGATGGGGGGCGATGCCGTCATGCGTCAGCACCCTCATTACCCGTCGCCGGATTGGCTGCGCCATCCTTGTGAGCCGGCGCATCGGGCTTGATGGCGGGCGCAGCAGGCGGCGTGCCGGGCTTGGTCGTCCGCCGCGCGATGGGTGGCGCGAAACGCGAGCGGCGCGTGCCTTCCAGCACGTCCTGCGGCAACTCGCCGAACTTCTCCAGCGCCGCTCGCGCCGCCGCGTTCTTCGCCGCGAAGTCGTCGCGCGTCGTGCCCGAGTAGCGGTACTGCTGGGCCAGCGAGAACAGGCTGCGCAGCGCGTGCGCACCATCATTGAGCCAGCGCTCCAAGGCGCTGCGGTCGATCAGCGCCGTGTGGTGCGCCAGGATGAGTTTGCGTGCCAGGTCGTCGTAGTCGGCCAGCAGATACACCGCCATGAACCCGAGCTGGGCGTTCACGAACAGCGGCAGCTTTACCGGCTGCACGTTCATGTTCTCGCCCAGGGACAGCGCCGCTGGCACATCGGCCAAGGCATGATCCACCTGTTCGCGCAGGGTCTGCAGACGGGTCTTGGTGTCGGCGAGCTTGTCCTCGATCCGCAGCATCCACCAGTCCGAGTAGGGGTCGTCCTGCTCGGCGCCGCGCTTCATTTTGTTCATGGCGCCGATGAAGCCGTTGAGACCGATGATGCCCGGGCGCCCCTCGGTCGGCGCGCGGCCATGCCAGATGCGCGATGCATGGTGCGTGTGCAGCGTCAGCGACATCGCGCTGCGCAGCGATCCGAGATTCAGTTGCAGGGGTTCTGTGCGTTCGTTGGCCATGGGAGCGACTCGCGGTGAAGGGGCGAGTCGCCAGCATCGGCATCGGCCGGAAGGCCGTCAGTCAACAAACCGCAGCCCATGCGCGCCCGGTTTGTTCCGCACGGAAGGCTGTGTGTGCCGGCTATCCCCTGGGGATAGGTCTTGAGCCACCAATGCTTGATGTCGGGGCTTGAACCATGACAATGACTGGGGGCGCATCGCACCTGGGGTTGCTGCGCAGAAGAACGAGGGGAAAACATGCAGGATGGGAAAGCCGTTCAGTTGCTGTTGAACGAGGAAGAGCACGGGCACGGCCACGTGGTCGAGAAGCTGCTGAAGCGGGCGGAACGCCTGGAATGCCTGGTGGCGTTCGCGAAGACCTCGGCCCTCGGCGACTTGTTGAAGCCCTTGCGCAAGGCGCTGGAAAGCGGATTGAAGGCCAGGTTTGCGATAGGTCTGGACTTCTACCTGACCGAACCCGAAGCACTCCGACAGCTCTTTGCGCTCGCCGAGAAGCACGCGCTCGTCCTGTACCTCAGCAACGCCAGCGACACCTTCCACCCGAAGATCTACGCCTTCCAGAATGGCAAGCAATGCTCGGTGATCGTCGGCTCGGCCAACCTCACCCACGGAGGCTTCTACGGAAACTACGAGGCATCGGCCCTCATCGACGACGCGAGCGGCGCGCTGATGGCATCTGTCACGCGACACCTCGATGCGCTGGTCGCGGACAGGATTCTCGTGCCAGCGACCAAGCCCCGGATTGATGCCTACGAGCGGGAATACATCATCCACGACACTTGCCGGAAGGTGGCCAAGAAGCGCGCGCAGAAGGCGAGCCGAACCAAGGGGTCGGACTTCACGATCCTGGCCGACCTCCTGGAGCTGATGAAAAGCGACGATTCAGCGCATGGATTCACTGCGCAGAAGAACGGCCGCAAGGGAAACCTGCGCCAGGCAAGGCGCAGGCTGGCAGAGCTGGCGGCCCTGAGCAGCAATGCCAGGCGGGACTTTCCGAGTAACTACGACGCGCTGATCGGCCTGTTCCATTCCGGCGGGCTGCACCGCAGCAAGAGCCGGATCGCCAACCACCCAGGGCAGTTCGTGGCCGCAGTGGCGGACATCCTTGACCGGCGCAACCTCTCGCCTGCCGAAGCGTTTACCGTTCTACATGGACATTTCGGCGCCATCACCGGAGCAGGCATCAACCTGCTGACTGAGATTCTGCACGCGCTGGACAACAAGCGGTTCGCCGTGATGAACCAGAACGCGGTGTCGGGACTGGCGCTCGCCGGCATCCGGGACTACCCACTGCATCCAACCAAGCAGAACGTCAGTGCGGAAAGCTACGCAAGGTACTGCGGGCATGCCGATACGGTCAGACGATCGTTGGGCCTGGACGACTTCACGGAGCTGGATGCACTGTTCAACTACGCCTATTGGCGGGAAACGGAAGAAGACGAAGCCGCGACCTGACCGGATCACCCCACGGAAGGCGACCTGTTCCGTCTATCCCCTGGGGATAGCTCAGGGATCGCGCAAGGCTGAACGCAGCCGTGCGAGGTAGGCGCGCGCCACCTCGGGGTCGGCTGGGCGGGAGGCCGAAGGCGACGACGATGACGCGGGCCCCGCAGCTCGCGGCGCGAGCGGCGCTGCTGCGTCGGTGCCCGCCCACGCCTTGAACTCTCCGCGGATCGCCTTCTGGATGATGCCGAACAGGTAGCCGGCCGGGTTGCGCACCGCGCTGTTGTGGCAGCGTGCCGCCCACTCGTCGAGAACGGCCTGCCGCTGCGCTTCGTCCACCTGCTGCAGCGCCACCAGCGCGCCGGCCTGCTGTTCGTCCTTCAAGCGCAGGAAACGCTCCGGCAGCCGCAGGTTCTGCAAGGCCCTCGCGCGCGGTACTGTACGTACTTCATTTATACGATCATTACGTACTGTACGGTCCTCCTTCGGAATCCGAAGAGAGCCGTCCGGCGCGGGTTTCGGCCCTGCTTCGGATTCCGAAGACGGGCGCGCAGCATTCCGAAGAAGGGCTTCCTGGCCTTCTTCGGATTCGTGGTCCGCACCCTCCTGTGGATAACTCGCCGTCCAGCCATGCCGTGCCATGCGCTGCGCCAGCACCTGCAAGCGGGTCGGCAGCGTGCGGCCGCTGAGCAGCGGGTCTTCGGCAATCTCCTTGAGCGTGTTCATGCCCACGATCTGCACCGCCTTGGCGGCATGGGTCAGCGCCTGACTGACCAGGCCGAGGTAGTCTGCATCGAGCTGCATCGCCTCGAAGGGCGACAGCGGTTCGTCGTGCAGCACGTAGAGGTTCCCCTGGATGCGGCCGGTCTTGGGATCGCGCCGCCGCCGCACCAGGCTGAGCCAGCGCGTCAGCCGCAGCAGCGTCAAGGCGCGCGCCACGGTCTCGTGCGAGGCTTGCGCCGCACAGGGCATGGACGCCAGATAGGGGCGGAGTTGGTCGTAGGTGGGAAAGGCGGTCACGCCGTCGTCGTTGAGCTGCAGGCGGAACACCTGCCAGGCATTGCGCTCCAGCGGCGTCAGGCGCCGGTCGAGGAACAGCGCGCGCGGCACGCTCTCGTGCCGGTTGCCGCTGTAGAGGAAACTGTCGGCGGCCGGCGCCGTTCCCTGCGCTGGCTGCAGGTGCTGCAGGGCCTCGTCGAAGAGCGCGGACAGCGCAACGGGGCCTTCGCGCCGTGGTGCGCCGCCCGTGGTCATGGCCTACACCAGCCCCTGGTCGATCCAGTTCCGTATCGCCGCCCACACCACCGACATCGGCAGGCTCAACGCCTCGGCCAGGTCCATGGTCAGCGCCAGCATCGCCATGTCGTCGGACAGGGCGATATGGCGCTCGGTGACGCCGGCCTTCCAGCGCTCCCACAAGGTCACGTCCTGTGCCTCGTCGAGCACCGGATGCCGGCCCTTGCGCTTGGGCAGCCCAAGGATGTCGCGGCGCAGCGCCACTTCCTGATGCGTGAGGCCGTAGAACTTGCTGACCATCTCCGTGCTCGCTCCCAGGCGCAGCATGCGGTCCACCGTGGCGATCTCCCGCTCCACGTCGTGCATCTGGCTCAGCAGCCGCTTCAACACATCCCGGTTCACCGACACCGAACACCACGATACCGTGGCATTCACCAGCATGCTCACGAGTTCGGGGTGCTTCAGCGCATCCAGCTCTTCCTCGCCGAAGCCCATGGCCTTGCAGCGGCGCAACTGGCCGTTGCGCAAGTCATGCAGGGCCTGGGCGATCACGGCTTGGTTGAGTGGGTGCGGTGCCGACATGCGGAAGCCTCCTGCGCTCAGGAATCCTGGCTCGCTACGCCGGCTTCCAGATCCAGCAGCCGGCGCGCCAGGCGCAGCAGACGGAACAGCTTCACCAGCGCAGCATCGCTCAGGCGTGTAGCCGAGCCGCCATGGCCATGCAGCAGCGCCGCCAGCTCGTCGGCCAGCCGCGCGCGGTCCACTCCGTTCGCGGAGGGCGGCGCCGCACTCAGCACATGCAGCAGGGTCAGCACCGCCCGCGCGAACGCCGGCAGCGCCTTCGCCTGGCCCACAACCGGCGCCGCGCAGACGAAGCCGATGCCGCCGACGCTGGCCTCGATGTGGTCGGCGACCGCCGCTTCCTCGCCGATTTCGCGCGCGAACTGCGCGATGTGCACACGCAGGCGATCCGGCACGTCCAAGCTCGGCTCGATGTACCAGACGTCCGAGATGGGATAGAGCCCGCCCGCCTGCACGGGGATCGCACGCAGCGCATCGGCCTCGAAGTCGGGCAGCTTGTCGCCGAGCTGGTCGGCGACCATCCGCTGGATGGACTGCAGGCGCTCGGTGGTCGGTGCCGGTGTCACGATGTGCCCTTGCAGGCGCTCGTCGCGTGGTCCGCGCTGGTCCTCTGGCGCTTCGGGCGATGCAAGCGGTGTCGCTGCTGACGCATGCGAGACCGGCGTGGTGTCGCGCGGTACGGACGACACGGGTAGCTGCTGAGGTGCGGAGACCGGTGCGGAAGGAGCAGCAGGCACGACAGACGCCGCCGAAGGCATCGGCGCCGCCGGTTCGCTGGTCAGCGCACGCTGGCGGCTTTCGCTGTCGTTGATTTCCAGCGCCAGCGTGTCGTAGTCGGCCTCCAGCAACTCGGCCATCTGGCCCACCAGTTCGTCCTGCACCCGCTGCGGCGAGAAGTCGTCCGGCTGTGTGTCGAACTGCGTCAGCACGTCCTGAAACAAGGTGGCGAAGTCCACGGCCACGGTGCGGCCCAGCGTACGCCGCTCCCAGGTGCGCTCGCACGCCTTGCGCAGCACCGCGAGCCGGTCCACCTGATGCCGGCCCAATCCGCCGTACAGCAGCGTCGGGATCGCCGGCAGCAGATAGCGCACCGCATCGTTCATGCGGCTGATGTGCGACTGCGGCACCGGATAGCCGTCGGCCGTCAGCCGCCGCGCGAGTTCGCTCTGCGACAGCGCCTGGCCGCTTTCCTGCTCGTAGAACTCGCGCGCCTTCTCGATGCCCAGGGCGCGCTCGATGAAGGTCAGCCCGCCGCGCAACTCGTTCTCGGCCAGGTGCCCGGTCAGCGCCACGATTTCGCCGCGCGCCGGCCATGGGCGGAACAGGCATGCAATGCGGAAGAAGCGTTCCTCCTTGGTTTCGCTCCACAACTCGCGCAGGATCGCCAGTCGTGTGTTGCCGCCGTTGCGAATGATGTAGTGCGCCTCGCCCGGCCGGCGCGTGATCGCCGGCGGCGCGTCCAGCCCGCGTTCGCGGATCGACGCCTTGATTTCCTCGTAGGCCGGGTTGCGCGTCACGCGCGGGTCATGTTCATAGGGGCGCAGCTCGTCCAGCGTCACCACCATCGGTGTGTCGGCGATGGGGTCGGTCAACGCCCCGGCCGAAGGACCGCTGCGCTCGAAGCCGGTGGCCAGCAGCTTGGCGGCCATGTCCTGCGGCGTCGGCTCAGCCATCGCTGCTCTCCCGAGATGCCGCCGGTGCCTGACGATCGGCGCGGCGAAGCTGCGCGCGTGCGTTGCGGCTGGCGCGGTGATCACTCGCGGTCGAGCTGGTATAGATCGCGGCGCAGCCGGGCTTGGTGAACATCAGGTGCCCGCCGCGCGTGCGTTTCACGTGCCAACCTTCGCCCAGCGCGAACTCGATCAGCGCGCGCAGCCGCGCATGGCCGCGGGCCAGTTCATGCGCGTTCGCCATGACTGGCTCCCCCTGCGCGGCCTCTGCCGGTAACGCATGCAAAGCGCTCCCTCCATGCCGGGAACAGCTCGCCAGCCAGCGTACGCATCGTCTCCAACGCCGCAGGCGCAGTACGGCCCACTGGTTGCCGGTACTCGACGCGATGCACTGGCAGCCCCCGTGTTGCGGCACGTGGGTAGGCTTCAATGGCCGGGACGTCGGTGTTCAGGACCTGTATGCCTGCGTGCGCCTGGAACACTTGTCGCAGGGCCTGCTGGATCAGTCGGGCGTTCGACGAAACCGGATGCACACGGTTGATGAGCAAGCGCAGCGGTGGCGGCTCGATGCCGAGGTGCCGATACGGAGCGATGTCCTCGATCAGTTGCAGCGTGCCGCGCCTCAGCTCACGCGCCGCCAGGATCTCCGGCGTCACCGGCGACAGCGCCAGGCTGGAGGCCAGTACCGCCATCTCCAGCAGCACACTGCGCGCTCCCTGGGTATCGATCAGAAGCAGGTCGTAGTGCGACGCCAGTGCGGGGAGCAGGTGACGCAGGCGCAGCCGGCCGTCGGGCGCGTGCAGCAGCAGTGTGTTCAGTTCGCCGCGGTGGTCGTTCGACACCACCAGGTCTAGACCCGCCACAGCGGTCTGCGAAGCCAATTGCTCGATACGCTGCTCGTTGAAGGCCAGCATCTCGTAGATACCGGCAGGCGCATGCGTGCCGAGCGTGAAGTAGCTCGACAAGGTGGGTTGTACGTCCAGGTCCAGCAGCAGCACGCGCAGTCCCGCATCGGCGATGAAACCGCCCAGGTTCGCCGCGGTGGTCGTCTTGCCGACGCCACCCTTGGTCGAAATGATGGATACCACCTGCATGGCGCGACTCCTCGTGGAAGGGATTCCGACGGAGCGCGGGCTCACGCCCGTTCCCTGAGTCGATCGGTGATCCACTGATCGATCTCCACCGAATCCCAGCCGATGGCGCGTACCCCGAGGCGCAGGGGCTTGGGAAACTTGCCCTCCTTGATCAGGTTGTAAATGTGGGCGCGCTTGAAGCCGGTCTTGGCCTCGACTTCCGCGCGGCGCAGGATGCGGTGTTCGTTCGGCGTCGCGGTGGCGATGGTCTGGGCAGTCACGAGGGGCACTCCTTGGCGCTGTGTAGCGGCGGTGATGGACGTGCCCCGTATTCAATAGCGCGGTTCCCGCGCAGTCACCGCAAGTGCAGGCTCGGCGTCTGCACTTGCAGTCAGCGGTCCTGGGTGGCGAGATGACGCCTGGCTGCCGAAAACTTCGCCCACAGCGTTCGCTCGCTGATCCCGGACTTGTCGCCGTAATGGGCAACCAGCGCACTGATGACCGATTCCAGCGTCTCGAAGGACGAATAGGGAACGCCATTGGGCGACTTGCCCAGCAGCAGGGTCAGAAGACCGCCAACGATGTTCAGGTAGGTGGACTCACTGCGGGCGCCCGGCACCCCGGAACGCTTCTCGCGCTCCGTGCGCGCCTGGTGCTCCTGGCTGAGCGCCTGGAACTGGGCATAGAGCGCATCCCAGGCTTGCACCCTGTCGGCAAGCTGGAGCTTCAACGCCTCGCGATCCATGACCAGTGCCTGCACCGCATCGACACTGACGGCCGGGTGCAGGTGACGCTCGAAGGCATCGAACAGGAAGGCCGGTCGCTGGTCGGGATAGAAACGGATCATCCATGCCTTCAGATCGACGTGGCGGATCGTGAGGCCAGGGTCATCGAGCAAGGCGGGATCGTTGCTCGTGAGGCCATCCTTGCCGTAGGGAAGGTCGAGATGCACCAGTGCGTCGTAGATCCGTTCCGCGTTCAGGCGAAGCTGTGGCCAGCGCGCCAGTTCGGGGTGCTCGGGCAAGCGGTTCATCCCCTTGGCGACATCGAGGATGCGGCGTTCGAAACGCGACAGCCCCGCCCACTGGATGGCTGCCTCGATCGGACGGTAGAAGACCTTGGCTTGGGGGCCGGATGAAGGCTTTCGCATGGCTGCTCCCTGGTAACAGGATTCAGGACATCTGTTTCCTCTCGTTGATTGGAATCGCTGCCGGGACGCGCCTTCACTGCGCGAGACGGTGGCGGCTTGGCTTGTGGGAAAGGCCAGGATGACGGATGTTCACCAGAGCAGCCGCCTGTCGATATGGCGCTTGTCCACCAGCACCGAGCCTCTGCGTGGCGGTATGCTTCAAGCGGTTGACTGCACATGGCAGGATGGCTCGATAACGAGGTTTTGCTACAGACGCCATCGTGGCGAAAGACGAATTCGGTCTTCTTGCGTTCGAGCCTGGGCGTTACCGGCGTGCAAGACAGCGACGGTCTATCAGCAGACGCAATGCGGGCGGAAACAGGTGTGGCGATGCCGCCTCGACGGAGTGCGGCGAGGTTTCGGGCAAGACGCGAGAGGTCTGCCTCCAGATCGACAAAGCATGAGGCCCTCGTTTCTCTCGCTCGTGCGAAAGAGCCGTTTGGTGGCTCCTCCAACGCAATCGAGCGGTGAAGAGTGAGACCACCTGTCGGATTTCATTGGATGCTGGCAGCCCGATGACACCTCTCACGAACAGGGCCGCTGGCAATGGCGCAGCGCGGTCACGGGAACTGCAAGGGGAAGGCAGTGCCCCTGTGGCATTGATTGGGTTGACTGCTTGCCATTTTTACGTTCAAATATGAATGCTTATTTGCAAAATAAGATCATATTTGAGACTATAAAAGATGTCTTCTTCCGAGCAAAAGAGCTCTGGTGCGCAGGTGGCGATGCCGCAGCCCGTCGCGCGTGCGCTGCGCCGCCTGGGGCAGGACATCTCGGCGGCGCGGCGCATGCGCCGCCTGAGCCAGGAAGACCTGGCTCAGCGCATCGGCACGTCCTTGAGCACCGTCAGGCGCATGGAAGATGGCTATCCCGGGACCGCGCTGCACACCTTCCTGCGCGCGCTGCACGTGCTGGGCCGGCTTGATGACCTGGTCCAGGCGATGCACCTGGAGAACGATGCGCTCGGCATGGAACTGGTGCGGGAGCAGCTGCCGCAGCGGGTACGCACCTCTGCCGGTAGGAAGCGGAAGGCAGCACCCGTCGTCGACAAAGGCGATGCGTCCGCGCCTGCCGACGACCTGGAGGGCTTCTGATGGCAACGCCTCGGCCCACACGACGTCCGGACCTCGAAATCCACCTGGGGGCGAGCGGCTTGGTCGTGGGGCGCCTGCATCTTGGCAGCGGCCGGCGCAGTGCGTTCAGCTACGACGAGGGCTGGCTGCGGGATGCCCGGTTCTTCACGTTGTCGCCCGATCTCCAGCCGGTGGCCGGCGTGCAGCATCCCCGGCAGGTGTTCTTCCTCGCGCTGGAGGACACCGCGCCTGACGCCTGGGGAGAGCGTGTGATCCGACGCGCCCATGCGAAACTGCGGCAGGAAGACCGCGACACGCCTGCATTGGACCCGGTAGACTTCGTGATGTGGGTGGATGACGAGGCGCGCGTCGGCGCGCTGCGCCTGTTCGATCCGCAATCTGGCGCCTACCTGCGCGCCGCAGGAGCGAACCGGCAGGTGCCGCCCCTGGTGGAACTGGAGAAGGTGCTCCACGCGGCCCGCGCCCTGGAAGACGGAACGGAAAGCGCGCAGGACCTACGCTACCTGCTGGGGCAAGGCACGTCACTGGGTGGTGCCAGGCCCAAGTCCACGGTGCGCGATACCGATGGACGCCTGGCGGTCGGCAAGTTTCCCAGTCAGGCGGATCGGCGCGACGTGATCAGGGGCGAAGTGCTGGCCATGCAACTGGCGGCCAAGGCCGGCATCCGCGTGTCGCCGGCGCGCGTGGAAGTGATCGGCGGCACGGCGGTCGCCGTCATCCGGCGTTTCGACCGCACAGACGATGGCGGGCGCATCCCCTACGTGTCGGCCGCAACGATGCTCCAGTCCGATGGCCGCGACGCGACGCACGCCTACACCGAACTGGTGGATGTGCTGCTTCAGTCGGGCGCCGATCCGATTACCGACATCCGTGAGCTGTGGCGGCGGCTGGTCTTCAATTTCCTGATCTGCAATACCGACGATCACCTGCGCAACACCGGCTTCCTGTACGACGCGCGCCGGCGCGGCTGGCGCCTATCGCCGGCCTTCGACCTGAACCCGATGCCGGGCGACCGTCGGGAGAGCAAGACTTGGCTGACCGAGGACACCGGTGTCATCGACAGCCGTGACATGCTGATGGCCGCCGCGTCGTATTTCAGGCTGGATGCTGCGCAAGCGCAGGCGATCTGGAACGAAGTGGCCCAGGCCGTGGCGGGCTGGCGTGCATTGGCCCGGCGATTGGGCATGCGCGGCACCGACCTGCTGGATTTCGAGCCGGCGTTCGTCGAATCGACCACGCCCTGACGACATCGGCAGGACATACCGCTACGGCCGAGAATCGTCCTGGACTGTTGTCGCCAACGCCGCGCATAGCCAGCGATAGCCGATGCGTTCCTGTTCCAGCCGCAGCTGTGGCCGGATTCGGTCATGACGCAAATCGTCGTAGAGAGCGGCCTCTTCATCGACCAGTCGGGACAAGGGCAACGTATGGCGTTTGTCGAGGGGCTCCTCACCCCATTGGAGTGCGTGGGCCATCAACGTGGAGCGGTCCATGAGGAACGACGCGGCCAGAGGGAAATACTTGCGCAGGCTGTCCAGAATGGCAAAGCCATGGGTATCGATGTCTCCCCAATAGTGCAGAGCGGCGCGATGCAGCCAGTTGGCTCGGGCGAGCGCCCCCCAGCCATAGCCGGCGCCGAACACGACGATGGCACTGGAGACCGCCGGGAACGACAGGAAGTTCACCTCGTTTTCGGTGATGAAGACACGCTGCGCAGGCAGGGCGAGCGTGGCGAAGCTGTCCTCATCCAGGGTGATGTCGGTCAGTCCCGTGCAGCCGGGAAGCTGGGGCAGTTGCGGATCGAGCAAGCGCAGGCGGATGCGAACGGGCTTCTCCAGAAAACCGTAGCGACGGGCAAACCCGGCCACCCCGGTTGCAGCAGGCTTGATGGCTTCCGTCGGCAAGGCCAGGTCCAGCCATTGGCCCAGTATGCCGCGATGCGCTTCGATGAACTTGCTGTCCACGCCCGGCGCGTCAACCTGCCGAAGATAGACACCTGGGCGCGGATGGGCTTGCACCCAGGCCACCACGGCCAGCAGGCGTGGCCAGTGTTCGGCCAGCGCCAAGGTCTGCAACGGTGATCTGTGCAGCCATGGCAGCAGTGTGGGTTGCGCTTCGGCCGTTTGCTGCCAGAGCGCCTGGAACCGGAGGGCATCGCCGGTCTTGCCGATCATCGCCAGTGCATCGTCCACCGTATCGATCCACAGCGTGTCCGGCAGGCGCTGCCGGCCTTGCACCCGGTGCGTCCACTCGCGCCATTCGATGCGCACGCGCGGCATGGCGCTGATCTCCCGCACCCAGCCGCGCACGGCATCGAAACGGTTGCTGAGATCAGCGGCGGACGGCGACTTCAGCGACAGCCGAAATGGCCAATTCAGTGTGTCACCGCCGACCACGGCACGCAGCAACTCGCCGCGCTGCCACAGCCGTTCGACCTGCGCGCGAAGGTCAGCGGGCTGACTCCACGTCATGCAGCGCCTCCCGTGGCAGCCACCTTCTGTGCCCGGTACTCCTCAATGCTCAGGTTGCGCAGCCGCGACTCGCGGCCGCCTTCGTTGTGCACGAAGCCGACGCTGGACACGTAGGGCTCGATGATGTGGATCTTTTGCAGCGGCGTAATGATCAGCAGTTGCAGGTTGAGCTGGCGGAACAGTTCCAGCCCATACTGGGCCGACTCATCCGAGCCGCGCCCGAAGGCTTCGTCGATCACGACAAAACGGAACGAGCGCGAGCGCACCGCCCCCCATTCCAGGCCGAACTGGTAGGCCAGGCTGGCGGCGAGCACGGTGTAGGCCAGCTTCTCCTTCTGTCCGCCGGACTTGCCGCCGGAGTCGGAATAGTGCTCATGTTCGGCATCGTCCTCGCGCCAGCGCTCGCTGGCGGAAAACAGGAAGCCGTTGCGTACGTCGGTCACCTTCTGCGTCCAGCGCCGGTCGATTTCGGCCAGTCCTTCGCGCCCGCGGAAGCGGTCGATGATGGCCTTGACCTGCAGGAACTTGGTCTCGGAATACTGCTCGTCTTCCGAGCCGCTCAGTGCGCCTTCGGTGCAGGCACGCAGATCCTGCAGGAAGTCGCGGATCTCCGCATCGGGGCTGGGTTGCGCCAGCAACCGGATGTAGCGTCCGGGGTTGTAGTCGATCACCTGCAAGGATTGGTTGATGACATCGACCCGCTCCTTGATCGTTTCCCGCTCGCGCGCGAGCTGGGCGTTGAAGTTGGCGATCTCGTTGATGGTATTGACGTTGAGCAGCTCCTTGAAACGCGCTTCGAAGCGCGGCAGGTCGTCGTGCTGCAAATCCTTCATCAAGCGCTCGAACTCGGGCAGCGCGGCTAGGCTGATGTCGATCTCGGCGGTCTCTGCCTTGAAGGCCTCCTTGAAACCGCGCATGGCGTTGATGATGCGTTCGGTCAGGCGCGTCAGACGCTTGTCTTCGGCATCGATGCGCGCCTGCAAGCCGTTGCGCACGTCCTGCTCGCGGTTGTCGCAAGATTCCACCGAGAGCTGGTGGTCGCCCAGGATTTCGGCGCGCCAGCCCTCAAGAGATTGCAGCAGCACATCGTCGAGTGCGGCTTGCGCTTGGATTTCGAGAGCCTGCGCATGCTGTGCCTGGGCAGTTTCGTGCTTGCTGCGGGTTTCGCCGCGTTTGCCCTGTGCCTCGCCAAGGTCACCTTCGATTCCCTGCAGGCGCTCAACGACCTGCGCCAATTGGCTTTCCAGTTCCCGCAGGGTATCGGAGGCCGCCTTGAGGCGGTCGCGTTCATCGGTCAGCCGGGCAATCTCGCGCGCCGGTGCCTGCCAGTCGATCTCGCTGTAGCGGGTGAAGACTTCGAGCTTGGCCAAGGCCTCCAGTTGCGCCTGGCATTGCCCGCGCAATCGCTGAGTGTCGGCAATGCGCAGACCGATGTCTCCCAGTCGTTGCTCCAGGTCCTTACGTTCGTCACGCAAGGTGCGCAGCTTGTCGGCGTTGCTCCAGCCCAGCACGTAGCGACTTCGATCGTCGATGCGACGGCGGTCGTCCTTTTCGTGGCGTCCGCTCGGGTCCTTGATCTGTCCGGCGCGGGTGATGGCACGGGTCTCGCGACGGAACTGCTCGGTGCTGTCGCAGCAGGCCAGGTCGAAGCGGTGGTGCAGTTCGCGTTCCAGCCAGTCGTAGTGCGGCGTGTCGGGCTTGATGAGCAGCTTGCGCACCATCGACTGGGGGTGCAGGCTGACCGCCTGCGTGGACTTGCGCGCACGCACGTGGAAGTACACCAGCCGCGTGCTCAGGTGCTGGCGTTCGACCCAATCGGCCACGTCCTTGTAGTGCCTATCCGGCACCAGCAGGGACAGGCCGAAGCCATGCAGCAGGCGTTCGGCCGCGCCCTCCCAGTCGCGTTCGTCCTCGCGCACCTGGATCAGTTCGCCGGCAAAGGGCAGGTCTTCCTCGGCGATGGACAGGGCGGCGCACAATGCGTCGCGGATGCGCACCTGGGCCGCGTCGATATTGCTTTTGCGACGTGCAAGGCTGTCGATCTCGCTGGTCAGAACCTCGTGCTCCTCACGTCCCTTGCGCAAGGCGAACTCGAATTCGCGCTCATCGTTCTCTAATCCGACCACCTGCGCCCGCAGATCCTCTGCACGTTGGCCGATCGAGGCATGTTGTGAGATGAAGGCGGCTTCGTCTCCCGGCGCCGCTTCGCCAATGCGCGTCAATAGCGTGGTATACGCGTCGGCTTTCTCCTGCCGTTGCTGTTTCTCGGCCTCCTGCTGCTGAATGGCGGCAGCGAGTTGTTGCAGCCGGTCGCCGCCGTTCTCGCGCAGCGCGCCTTCGAGCCTTCCCTGCTCGATTCGGGCGATGTCCCGTTGCTCTCCCAGTTGTTTGATGCGGGCATCCCAGCGCGTCGCGTCCTGAGTCAACAATTCCAGGCGCCTCTCCAGCAGTGCTGCCTTCAAGCCGGCGAAGTACGAGCGCAGTGCATCACGCCCTTCGCGCAGCGCCTGGATTTCGGCGGCTATCTGCCCGTGGCGACGGCCATCCTCCACCAGCGGCGTCAACAACTCGATCTGGCGCTTGGCCTTGAGTACCGACTGGTGGGCGCGGTCGAGGTCATCGAAATGGCCGAGCAGTGCCTCGATGCGGCTGCCCACGTCGAACGGTTCGAGCATGTGGCTGCGCACGAAATCGGTCAGGTTGCCAACCGATTTCATGGAAACCGTCTGATGGAACAGTTCCAGCGCCTGCTCGTGCTCGATGCCGAAGCGGCGGCGAAACCAGGCGCCGTAGGGCGGGAAGCTGTCGTTCAGCTCGCAGCCCATCGCGCGCAGCTTCTTGCGCAGGCCGTTGATGTCGCTGCCGAATCCTGAGAAGTGCTCGGAGATGGACAACTCCCGCTCTACAGTCACAAACAAACGCGCTGGCTGGCCCTGTGGTTCGCGAAACCAGAAGACTTGCGCCAGCGTGATCGCCTGGCCGTAGCCCTCGTTGCGGAAGACACCCAGGATCACGCTATAGCTGGTGGCATCGCGCAGCGCCACCGGGCGGGCGCTGCCGGTGGTTTCGTTGCGCTCGCTCTTGTAGTGGCCCAGCACGTAGGATCGCAGCGAGCGTTCACGCGTCTCGGCGCCCGCGGCCTTGTTGTAGGCGATGCGTTGCGCCGGCACCAGCAGCGTGGTGACGGCATCGACCAGGGTGGATTTGCCCGAACCGATGTCGCCAGTGAGCAGGCCGTTACGCCCATCGAGTTCATAGCGCCAGACGCGCCGGTCGAAGGTGCCCCAGTTCAGGACTTCCAGCCGCTGCAGGCGAAAGCCGACGCGGCTGTCGTCGGCCACGAAATCGAGCTCCTGTGGCGAAAAATCGTTCATCGGCCGGCTTCCCTGTCGCGATCGGCACCTGACAATGCGGTGCGATAGCCCTCCAGGCGCGCATCGAAGTCGGCCAGCCACTGTGCATCGACGAACGCCTTGAGGATGCGCCGCACCTCGTAGCGAGGTGCCTGCTGGGCTGCGCCGGCAGCGGGCTTGAGCTTGCGCAGATAGCCCAGTTCCACCACCTTGGTGATGGTCGAATCCACTTGGTCGATGAGGCGCGCCTCGTTGGTGCCGTCCGGCAGGAACACGCGCATCAATTCGGCGATATCCTCGCGCGACAGTACCAGCCGGGTATCGCCGCCGCTGGCGTCGGATTCAGCCAGGCGCTTGCGCAGCAAGGCCAGCATCAGGCTGACCGGGTAGGACAGCGGCCGTCGCGCGATCAGGCGTGGCAGGCGAGGTGTGGCGTCCGCATGCTCCAGCTCCGGCTGGCTTTTGAGGAAGGCGTAGCCCTCGGCTTCGTCCAGCACCAGATCCAGCAACAACACCGTCGCCTGCTCCCGTACACGCGCCTGCAGGCTCAGCAGACTGGCCCATAGGCGCTCGTCGTCCTGGCGGTACAACACGCCTTTGAGCAAATGCACCATCAGTTGCGAGAGTTCCGCTACAACGGGCGGGAGCGACTCGGTGCTGCCTTCTGGATCATCCTGATTCATATCGTTCATGGGTCTTCGCTTTATCCGTCGCAGTTTGCATCAACGCGCAAAAATCACGCGTGGCATTCGCGCCCGCCGTCGTACCGTCGAGCCATCGCTGTCCTGCATGGCCCATTCGATGATCTCCTGCACATCGTCATCCACCGTGGCCCTGAGGCCATCCAGCCCGCGGCTGCCCGCGTGGGCCAGTTCCAGCCAGGTGACCAGTTCGGCCAATCCCTGTTGCAGCGGCTGGGTCTCCAGCAACGCGCACAAGCTGATCTGCGACTGCTGCCGCAATGCCTGCCGCAGGGCCTCACGCAGGCGGGTCTTGTCCACGACGTGCTGGTCGAATAGGCGTGCGGTGTCGATGTCGTCGTCACCGTCCTCAAGGACCAGTTCCGCCAGGCGCGGCTTGGCATGGAGCGCAAACAGGGGGCGTTCCTGCGGCAAGGCAATGTCCGCGCCCATCTCGTCGAGGAGCATCACTTCGCCGGTCGGTGACATGTCGCGCAATGCCAGCGCCTTGGTCTCGATGCCGCGCAAGAGTTCGAGGATGCGGCGGTTTTCCTGGAAGGCCCTGTCATCCAGGAAGCGGCGCAGTTGTTGCGACAACTGCGCTACCGTGCGCTGGGTATGTTCGCCGGCTTCCAGCCAATCGTGGTGCACCCGGCGGGTGCGCGGCTCCGGCTTGAGCGCAGCCACGGCGGGCAGGCCGAGGATATGGTCGAGCCGTGCGGACAGTTCTTCCTGGCGACGGCTGGACATCAGGAAATCCCAGAATGCACGGAAGCTGCGCCCCTGGTCGGAATCCCCGATGGCGTCGCGCTCGCCCATGACCTCGTCGAGCAGCGCCCCCTTGCTGCCGTCCCACAACGCGATCTTCTCGCGGACGCTGCGGTCGAGTTGGCGGAAGTTGTGTTCCACCTGGCGGAAGTCGCTCAGCAGTTCGCGCGCCAACTGTTGGAATTGCAGGAAGCGATCCTTGATGGCCGTGTCATCCATGAGCGGCACGTCGCCGGACAAGACGCGGCCGATCTCGGCGTCGATCTCGTCGCGCTTGCGGCGCAGTTCCTCCAGGCGCCTGGCTGGATCGGCCTGGCTTCCGGTGCTGATCTGCTCCAGCAGCGCGAACAAGGTCAGCAGGCGAGATTCCGTGCCGACGAAAGGCCGTTCGGTCAGCGATACCAGCCAGGCGATGGCTTTTTCGGTGGCGGGGGTGAGATCGAACTGGGCCTCGTCGGTGCCGGACTTGTAGAACTTGCGCAGCCAGCCCTTGTCCGGTGCGCACCAGTCATTCAGGTATTCAGTTGCGGCTTTCGGATACACCTCTGCACCGAGCTGTTCGCGCAGGGCAAACAGCTCATCTTCCAGCATTTCGGTCAGATCCGCTTCGCTCGTCAGCCGCACGTTCGGTGCAACGAACACCCGGTACAGGAAGCTTGCTACCAATGGCGCATGTGGCGAGGCCAGCAATCTCCATGCAGGATGCCGATCGCGGTATGTGGTGAGTGTGAGGTGGTCGAGTGCCATGATGGGTTGCCTTATTCGAGCCGTTCGTTGACAACGACGTCTCGATCCGAATGCACGGATCGGCTCGCCCAGAAAGCGCGAATCAAGGCGGCGTGGTCACTCATGCGAAACCGCCTCCAGGTAAGGACGCATTACATTTGCGACCCGGCAGACCTTGGCATGGCGCCATAGGTCATCGGCTGAAGCCTTGCGTGTCTTCCAGGCAGCCTTCAGCGCCTCAATGGCCACGTCCAGGCCGATCTGGTTGCGGTGCTTGAAGCAGTCCGCCACGGTTTTGGCTGCACTGTAGATCCGCAGTCTGGCGCCATCGCGTTCGTGCTCATCAATGCCCAAGGCATAGGCATCACCCGCCATCTGCACCATCTTGATCGGCGGGTGCTCGATACGTGGGGTGTGGCTGCCACGAGGCATGGCAATCCAAACCTGGCGAGGCAGTTGCGTGGTCAGTTCGTGGAACTGGAGTGCCGTCAGCAAGCAGAACACGGCTTTGGGAACCTTGACTGCAATCGTGGCGAGGTCCTCCTGCTCGGACATGGGGTTGCCTGGCAAACGGTAGAGGCCGCGCCCGACACGCTCCAACTGCCCGGAAGTGGACAGACGTGTCAGCACCACCCGCGGCGCGCCGATGGTGTCCAAGTCGCGGGTGCGCAGGAAGCCCTGCTTGTGGAGCAGGGCAAGCGCGCGCTGGGCATGTGAGGATCTTTCCATTGCCCCAAAGATGTTCCTTGATTTCGTTGATCTTATACATCAAACGATAGAATGAAACGCGTCTGGCTGGAGCGCGCGTTGATGACTGACCGTGAATGTCAGCAGGCAAGTGCGGATAGGATCTGGTTGCCTACACGGTACGCCCGGTACATAATCTGGCCTGATTCCGTAGCGCCAACGGAAGAAACCCGTTATCAATCAAAGATTTGAGTGCGGCGTGATGTTCCCATCACCCGCTCCAGGATTGCTTCCTGCCTGCGGTCACATCCCGGCTGAGCATCCGTCGCGCCGCCCCTCCTCTTTCGCGAATGCCCCGTCAAGCGACTGATCACGCCGAATTGGAGCCGCCTGCCGAGACCCGCCGTCCGGGACATCGCGCACCGCCCGAATGATCGGGGCAGCCCGGCGCAGTGGTCGGCTGTCTCGCGAGAACCGCGGCGCTGCCGGGTCGGGGCAGGCACGGCGATCAGGGCTGGCGAATACCGCGGTAGGCGCCGCCGAAATACAGCAGGGGATGGCCGGCACCGCGCTCGAAGCGCTCGACCCGACCGACGAAGATGAGGTGGTCGCCACCCGCGTACTGCATGTCGTTGCGGCACTCGAAACGCGCGAGGCAGCCGTCGATCAAGGGCACGCCACCCAGTCCGGCGGTGGTATGCAGGCCGGCAAAGCGGCGTTCCCGGCTGCCTGCAAACTGACTGGACAGTGCCTGCTGACTCTCCGCCAGCACATGCACCGCATAGTGCGAGCAGGCGCGGAACGGCGCTTCGCTGGGCGAACCGAGGGACAGGCTCCAGAGCACGAGCGGTGGTTCCAGCGACACTGAATTGAAGGAATTGACGGTGAGTCCGACCGGCTCGCCATCCGGCGCACGGGTCGTAACCACGGTGATGCCGGTGGCGAACAGCCCCAGTGCGTCACGGAAGGCCCGACTGTCCTGCACCGGATTGCTCATCGCGTCGCTCCGCGCGGGACGGGGGAGAGGAAGAGGGACGAATGCGGAATACGAACGGAAAAGAGCTTCATCGGACGGACAACATTGAATCGAGCCCGGATTATCGCCGCTTTTGCCGGGCAGCCTACAATCCCCACCCATGAACATTCCCCGGGGACCGACCACCACCGAACCTTTCGCCACCACGCTGGTGACATGGCAGCGCGTACATGGCCGGCACGACCTGCCCTGGCAGACCGGCGAGGCCTACGGCGTCTGGGTTTCGGAAATCATGTTGCAGCAGACCCAGGTGCAGACCGTGGTCGCCTATTACGTCCGATTCATGCAGCGTTTTCCGTGCCTGGCATCGCTTGCGGAGGCCGACGAGAGCGCAGTGATGGAAAGCTGGAGCGGCCTCGGCTACTACGCCCGTGCGCGGAATCTGCACCGCGCAGCGCGAGACGTGATGACACGATTCAACGGCGTGTTCCCGAACACCGTCGACGATATCGAAAGCCTGCCCGGCATCGGCCGCTCGACTGCTTCGGCCATTGCCACCTTCTGCTTCGGTGCGCGAGCGCCGATACTCGACGGCAATGTCAAACGCGTGTTTGCGCGCGTGTTCGGCATTGACGGCTTCCCTGGCACACGAGCGGTCGAACAGCGCATGTGGGCACTCGCCCATACCCTGATGCCTGAGTGCGATGCGCCGATCTATACACAGGCACTGATGGATCTCGGCGCCACGGTGTGTGTGCGGCACCGCCCGCGCTGTACTTGCTGTCCGGTCGCGGAGCGCTGCATCGCCAGGATCGAAGACAGGCAACGCGATCTGCCTGCGCCGCGCCCGCCCAGGGTGAGACCGCTGCGCCTGCGGCATGCGCTGCTGTTGCAGACCGCCGATGCCGTACTGCTGGAGCGACGGCCCGGCCACGGCATCTGGGGCGGTCTGCTCAGTCTGCCGGAACTGTGCGCGCAGACGGCAGATGCCGCGCAGGACGAAGCGGCACAATGGCTGGCTGCTCGCGGGCTTCCTTGCGAGGACGTGGACATGCTGCCGGTCGTGACGCACGGCTTCACCCACTTCGAACTGCGGCTGACCCCGTTGCGCGTGCGGCTTTCTGCCCGACACGACTTTGCCGCCGAGAGCACCCTGCACTGGCTGTCTTTCACCGAACTCGCATCGGCGGCACTACCGGCACCGGTGCGCCGCTTGCTGGAATCGCTGGATGACTGAGCCCATGCCCTGTCGCGACGCATGTGGCGCCTGCTGCATTGCGCCCTCGATCTCGACGCCGCTACCGGGCATGCCGCAGGGCAAACCGGCTGGCGTGCCCTGCGTCCAGCTCACGGCTGACTGGCGCTGCGCAATCTTCGGCCAGCCGGAGCGGCCAGCCTGCTGCAGCGGCCTGCAGCCCTCGCTCGACATGTGCGGGAACACGCGCGAACAGGCCTTGCAGTGGCTCGCCCGCCTGGAGTGCGCAACCGCACCGCGCTGAGAATCCGGCGAACGGCCGGGTGGCGGTGTCCGGACTGACGTCAGCCATCCCGAGGCGGCAGGAACCGTCCGTACGGACCATGAACCGTCTGCCCGAACGGGGCTGGACGCCATGAGAAGTGTCGCGCCCGAGCCGGTCATGCGGAACCGCCGTCGCCCCGACAGCAACGGGGCGCATTCCCTCAACCGAGGATCGTCGGGTAAGCGGCAACTTGAGAACGCTTTTCGAAGCGTTTCGCATGGCGGCAATCGATTATGGTTGTCCGGTCTAATTCCGGACGGCGGTTTTCCCATGCACCTGTTCCGCGCGCTAGCCATACAGTTCGTGTCCTGGATCGTCGCCGTGTTCGCCCTGCGCTACACGGTATCTCCGCCTGCCGGAGTCGTCGCCATCGTGGTCATGCAGGCGGGCATTGCCGCCGCATTCGCACTGGCAATGAAGGCACCGCGCTGGTGGGTACTCATTCACCTGCTTTTTTCACCGATGGTGGTGGCAGCTCGCGCACTGGATATCGCTCCGGGCTGGTATCTGCTCGCCTTCCTCGCCCTGTCCGCCGTGTTCTGGTCCACCTTCCGCACGCGCGTACCGCTTTTCCTGACCAACCGCGCGACCGCCCGTGCACTGTTGCAGGCCTTGCCGCAAGACAGAGCCATCCATCTGGTGGACCTCGGCTGCGGTACCGGCGAACTGCTGCGCCGCCTCGCCATGTCGCGACCGGACTGTCGATTCACAGGGGTCGAGAACGCGCCGCTGCCCTGGCTGATCGCACGGCTGCGCAACCGCCATCTGCCGAACGTGACGGTGCTGCGCAGCGATTTGTGGTCGCTGCCGCTCGGCCCGTTCGACCTGGTCTACGCCTTCCTGTCGCCGGTGCCCATGCCTCAGCTCGGGCGCAAGGCGGCCACTGAACTTCGTCCGGACGCACAGTTGATCGCCAACAGCTTCGAGATTCCCGGCCTCAGACCGGACCGTGTGATTGACGGCGACCCGGCAGCGCGCACGCTGTACGTGTACACCTTTGCCGGACGGCGCGGCAAGAACGGACGCCCGGTCCGGGAAATGGAACCGGTTTCCGTTGCAGTTCCCGCCGATGGACCACACCTGATCGCGGAATAATGTCGGCTCGAACCGGCGAGGTGGAGAACACGAAATGGCTGAAATCATCTGCGTGATCGGCAACAAGGGCGGCACCGGCAAGACAACGCTTTCGCATATGCTGTGTCAGGGTCTGGGCCTGTTGAACCAGCGCTCGGTATGCGTTCTGACCGACATCGGTCGCGAACCGCTCGATCCGGAAGGCCGGCGTTACCTCACCGCCGACGCGCGTTCCCGCGACGCACTGGCCAAAGTGGTGGACAAGATTCGCGGCCTGAACAAATGGATGGGTGTGATCGATGGCGGCGCCAACCGCAGCGAGATGGACCGCCATCTTTACGGCCTCGCGCATCTGGTGCTGCTGCCCTTCCGCGACTCGCACGAGGACATCCGCACCGTGCAGCAGGATCTGGAAACCTTCCCGCGAGCGCTCGCCATCCCCACCCAGTGGCCGACCAACCCGTGGGCACGGGAAGCGGCGGACAAGCTGATCGAGAGCCAGCTCGGACATTATCGAAACCGCATACTTGAACCCGTGTTTGCAATTTCGTCTTCCAAACTGTTGTTGCAAAAGCGCATCCCGGACAGTCTGCCTTCACCCCTGTCCAACGCCTGCCGCCGCGTGGCGGCGCCCGTGCTGGACATCCTGCGCATCGATCACGAGGATGTGGACAGCGACGTCGACGAGGCGATGGAACACGACCCGGCGCCGGTGCATGGTCGGGCCGATGCGGAAACCACCCTCGGCACGGCGCACTGAAGCTTCCTCGCTAACCCTGCCCGCCCTTGCGCGTGCCTCGCTGCGCCAGGGCGATCAGCACCTGCGCACGCGAACTCACTTTCATCACTCGGAAGATGCGGGTGATGTGAACTTTGACCGTTCCCTCGGCAAGGCCGAGCGACTCGGCGATTTCCCGATTGGTGTGCCCCTGTGCCAGCAGATCGAGCACCCGGGCCTGTGCTTGAGTCAGTCCCCGCTCGCCTGCAGGCACCGGTCCCGATGCGGGCAAGGCCCGAACGCCGCGGGGTGTCGACGAGCGACGCTCCGGAGGAATGTAGAGACCACCGTCAAGCACGGTGCGCACCGCCTGTACAAGCTGCACACCCGAATCCCCTTTGGACACGAATCCGGATGCCCCCTGCCGCATCGCTCGCCGGACCGTGGCGGCATCGGCGAGCGCGGACACCACGATGACGGGAAGAGAGGGATCTTGCTCCCGCAATGTGGCGAGCAGCGAAAAGCCGTTCATCCCGGGCAGCATGAGGTCGGTCAGGACCAGATCGATCTCTTGTCCATCGCCCATGAAGGAAAGCGCCTGTGCAGCGTCGGCGGCCTCGACCAGTTCCCAGCCGTCGCCGAACCGGTTCAGTGTCTGCACCAGGCCTTCGCGAACCAGTGCATGATCTTCAATGATGAGCACGCGGCCCAAGGGGACTCTCCAGGTCGACAGGGACGCAGATTCGACTACCCCGGCACGGTACAACCGGAGCAGTCAAAGTGTAATTGCGCACCATCCAACACAAGTTCATCCAAGTGGCCTACGACTAAAGTGATAATTCGGATTCCGGCGCGGGCGACTTTCGGCCATCATTGGAGTATCCGCAATCCGGTAGGCCCCACCTTGAGTGCGCTGCGTTTTCGCACCTATCGACTTCCATGAAGATTCTGATCGTTGACGATCATCCGCTTATCCGTGAAGCACTCCGGCACGTCTTGCCGGGGCTGGCGGCCGACATCCGTCTGTTTGACGCAGCCAACTGTGAAAGTGGTCTGCAGATGGCCGACCAGCATCCGGACCTCGATCTCACCCTGCTCGACCTGACCCTGCCAGGCTGTCGCGGCATGACGGCACTGCAAACCTTCCGCGCAGCGCATCCGGCTCTGCCCATTGTCGTGCTTTCGGGCTTTGACGACGCGGACACGGTACTGTCTGCGCTGGACGAGGGCGCCATGGGCTTCATCCCGAAATCGAGCACGAACGAAGTGCTGCTCGGTGCGCTGAGGCTGGTACTGTCGGGGGGTGTCTATGTGCCACGTCAGGCCATCGTCGGTGAGTTGGGTCTGGGCAGTTCTGCACCGCGCGCAGAGGAAGCGCCGCGAAAGCCGCAGACTGCGTCCGACATCGGACTGACCGAACGGCAGGCGGAAGTGCTGACGCTCATGGTGCAGGGCAAGCCGAACAAGGAAATCTGCCGTGAGTTGAATCTGGCCGAGGGAACGGTAAAGGTACACATCACCGCCATCCTGAAGGCGCTGGGCGCTGCCAACCGCACCCAGGCGGTACTGGCCGCCAGCCGGATAGGCCTCAAGCTCGGTACCCCGGGCGGAGCGTCATGAACGAAGCACTCGCGCAGACGGTGCGCCCTGCCGAAACAACCATCGAGTCCCTGACACGCGAGCGCGGAGACGCGGCGGCACGTCTCGAGGCCGCTGAACAGGCCCTGCTGGACCGCGAGGTCGTGGCCACCCAGATCAGGATGCTGTACGCCAATCTGGGTACGGCCTTCGGCGGCCAGTTGCTCGGGACGCTGCTGGTGGCCTGGACGGTGTACGACGCGGCATCGCCGTGGGTCGTTGCCCTGTGGTTCATCGCTTCGATTGCCAACCAGTTGTCGCGCCTGTTCCTGTTACGGCGCTACAGGGCGACCGAACCGGATGCGGCCAGCGCTCCACGCTGGGGAATTTACTGGCTGATCGGCGCAGGGATATCCGGAGCGCTCTGGAGTTCGACGCTGTGGCTGTTCTTCAGCCCGGACGCGCCGCAGCAGCAGGTCGTGCTGATGTCGCTGCTGGTGTCGGTATGCGGCGTAGCGGCGGCGCTCACGTCCATGCACCTGCCAAGCTATTACACATTCCTGTTTGCGACACTCGTGCCGGTGATCGCCAGATACGTTTGGGAAGGCGGGCGTCACGACCTGCTGGTGGCCTTCATCCTGTCCGTGCTGATGATCGCACTGTGGCGCGTCGGCAAGAACTTCAACGCATTGATCGAACGCGCGCTGCGAAGCGGCTACGCCAATGAAGTATTGAGCCGAAGGCTGGAGTCGCAGAACGTCGAATTGTTGAGGGCGAAGGACCGCGCCGATCAGGCCAGCCGGGCAAAGAGCCAGTTCTTCGCTGCGGCCAGCCACGACCTCCGCCAGCCCCTGCACGCGATGGGGTTGTTCGCCGCGGCGTTGTCAGCCAAGGCGCACGAACCGGAAGTGGCAAATCTGGTGACCAGCATCAGCAGTTCGGTAGAGGCTCTGGAAGGCCTGTTCAACGAGTTGCTCGACATTTCGAAGATCGACGCCGGCAAGGTCAGGCCGGAGGTGACCGACGTATCGGTCGGCGCCCTTTTCGACCGCCTGAGGATGGACTTCGAGCCGGAGGCCTTCGACCGCGGCCTGGCCTTCCGCATCCGTTCGCGTGCGGCCTGGGTACGCAGCGACCCGGTGCTGCTGGAGCGCATCCTGCGCAACCTCATTTCCAACGCCATGCGCTACACGATGTCCGGCGGCGTTCTGGTGAGTACGCGCATGCGCGGTGGGCGCTTGCGTTTCGAGGTTTGGGATACGGGCATGGGCATTGCCCCGGACGACCAGAGCCGGATCTTCGAGGAATTCGTACAACTGGCGAACGCGGAACGTGATCGACGCAAGGGGCTGGGCTTGGGTCTGTCAATCGTGCAGCGTCTGGCCGCACTGCTGTCACATCCTGTCGGTCTGTCCTCGCGCCCGGGGCGCGGAACGGTATTCCGGATCGACGTGCCCATGGGTCGTGCGCCGGTCATCCGCGCAAGTGCCGTGCGTACCGAGCACAGTCATGCCGATCTGGGCGGACGTTGCATCCTGGTGATCGATGACGAAGCAAGCATCGTCAATGGCATGGCTGCGCTACTGGGCAGTTGGGGTGCACGGACGCTCATTGCCAGCAAGCGACAGGAGGCCATGGAACGCGCGTCCGAACATGGCAGCCCGCCTGATCTCATCATCGCCGACTACCAGTTGCGGGACGGCGAAGTCGGACCGGAGGTGGTGGCTGATGTACGACGCCTGTTCGGACGGGACATCCCGGCCATCCTGGTCACAGGCAGCGCTACGCCCGAACGCCTGGAAGAAGCCAAGGATATGGGCCACCATCTCCTCCTCAAGCCCGTCATGCCGGCCAAGCTGCGCACTCTGATCCAGTTCAAGCTGAAGGAACAGCCCGTCTGAGCGAGATCGAAGGCTTAAGCCGAACGGACGATTGATGACAACGTAGGGGAAGCACAAGAATGAAGCCGTTGTGCACGTTGTGTCTCCCTTACGCGGCCCCCGAGGCCGCGTTTTCTTTTCCTGCTCCGGTTCCGCCCACAGGGTCGACTGCGCACGCTATGCTAGACATACGCTGTATTCCGCTTCGCCGTTAAAGCGGAAGGGTTACAGTTCCCGAAACCATCGTTTTCGACCCAGGTGATGTCATGGCCGGCGAATCTTCACAGTACGACCCGATGGAATTCCTGCGTTCGGTCTGGGGACAGATGCCCTTTCCGGTACCCGGTTTCGTGACGCCCACGCTGGATGTCGGCGAACTCGACAAGCGCATTGCCGACCTGAAAGCTGTAGAGGGCTGGCTGAGGATGAATCTGGGCATGCTGCAGACCAGCATCCAGGGGCTGGAGGTGCAGCGCGCAACGCTGGCGACCATGCAGGCCATGGCTGCGAGTGCCGCAAGTGCGACCTCGAACGCGTCCCAAGGCCACGACATGCCGTCGAATCCCATGAGCGCTTTCGGTAACGCGGCGATATGGCCTTGGTCACTGATGCATGGCACGGGCGGCGCCTCCGGCTCGGCGTCGTCGCCGGAAGATGCCGCCCCGCCGCCCGCAGGCGGGAGTTGAGTCGGAGTCGGCGTCATGACGCGCGGCAGGGATCGCTTCGGCTCCAGTTCGGCGTTTCACGAAGACTGGCCGATCGCGATGGACCTTGCTCTGGCCGGGCTCTGTATGCCCGAAGACGCCAATCTGGGTTTCGCCTACTTTGCCGACCAGTATCGCGGCGACGTACAGCAGATGTTCGATCGGCTCACTCAGCGGACCGGCATAGATAACTGGGTCGGCACAAGTTCGGTCGGCATCATCGGCCGCAGCATTGCCTCGCAGGATCAACCCGGCCTGTCGCTGCTGGTCGGCAGCATGCCCAGGGGAAGTTTCCGCGTGTTTTCGGGGCGTGATCGCCTGCCCAATGCGATGGGAACAGATGCCGCGCCGGAGCAGCCATATTTCGCCGTAGTGCATGCGGACCCTGCCACGCCCGATATGGCAGATCTGGTTGCAGACATGGCTTCCAAAGTGTCCAGCGGCTTCGTCACGGGCGGGCTGGCCATCGCACGCGGGCAATCGCCCTTGATCGCAAACGGTGCACTGCACGGTGGCATCAGCGGTGTCGCCTTCAACGAGCAGGTTGCCATCGTCACCCGGCTCACCCAGGGCTGCTGCGCAATCGGCGATATCCTGGTCATCACCGCCTGCGAGCAGAACGTCATCAGCGAGATCGATGATCGTCCCGCGCTGGACGCCTTTCTTGACGCGGCCGGAACATCACTCGGCCGGGATCTCCGCCGAGCCGCCCGCTACATCCTGCCCGGCCTCGGCGTCGCCGGGCGTGACGAGGCCGATTTCCGGGTGCGCAACGTGATCGGACTCGATCCGGTCAACGGTCTCATCGCACTCAATGACAACGTGAGTGTGGGCCAGCGACTGCGCTTCTATCGGCGTGACGCGGACTGCGCTCGGGCGGACATGCAGCGCATGCTCGACGAACTGCGTGACACGCTGGAACAACCGCCGCAGGCCGCGCTCTATGTGTCGTGCGCTGCACGGGGCGCCCACATGTTCGGCGACGACAACGTCGAACCGGCGATGCTCGAACAGGCCTTTCCCGGTCTGCCGGTCGCAGGTTTCTTTGCCGGCGGCGAAATTTCTCACGACCAGCTCTACGGCTACACTGGCGTGCTCACACTTTTCCTTTGATGCCATGGTCAATCGACGCGACAGGCTGGAAGAAGTCGCAGGCGGAGGTCTTCTCGACAGGAGGCTCTTCCTGCGACGTGGTCTGGTACTGGCCACAGCATCGACCAGCGCGAATGCGGCGGTTGGCGAAGATCACCCCTGGCTGCATGTTCCCGGCGCACCGTTCTCGCCCTACGGCGTGCCTTCGGCACACGAACGACTGACCGCTCGACGCATCGGTGCCAACCGTGCACTTCCGGGCAACGGGGTGTCTTTCACTCCGCTCGAAGATCTGGAAGGCATCATCACCCCCAACGGACTGCATTTCGAACGACACCACAACGGCGTTCCACAGATCGATCCGGCACGACATCGACTCACCCTCTATGGGCGCGTGCGCCAGCCGCTGAGCTTTGACGTGAAATCATTGCTGCGCTATCCGCTGCGCTCGCAGATGCTTTTCATCGAATGCGGCGGAAACAGCAATGCCGGTTGGCATAGCGAGCCGATACAGAGGCCGGCCGGTTCGGTGCATGGACTGATGTCCTGTGCCGAATGGACCGGGGTACCGCTTTCCATCCTGCTTGACGAGGCGGGCGTTGACTCGGGGGCCACCTGGGCGATTGCCGAAGGTGCCGACGCCGGCGCGATGAATATGAGCATTCCGCTGGAGAAGATTCGCGACGACTGCATGGTGGGGCTTTACCAGAACGGAGAACGGCTTCGCCCCGAGAACGGCTACCCGATGCGACTCATCGTGCCCGGCTGGGAAGGTGTGTTGCACGTGAAATGGCTACAGCGCATCGAGCTCTCCGATCAGCCGGTAATGTCGCGAAACGAAACATCGAAGTACACCGAACTGCAACCATCGGGCATCGCTCGCCAATTCACCTTCACGATGGACTGCAAGTCACTGATTACCTCGCCCTCACACGGACAGACCTTGCCAAGACCCGACATCTACCAGGTGACCGGTCTGGCATGGAGCGGTCACGGACGAATCGCGCGCGTCGAGGTGTCGGCCGATGGCGGAAAAAGCTGGGCAGATGCATTCTTGCAGTCACCGGTACTTCCTCGTTGCCTGACACGCTTTCGCATCCCGTGGCGCTGGGATGGCAAACCTGCCGTGCTGAAGAGCCGCGCCACCGATGATCGCGGCAACGTGCAACCCGAGCGTTCGGCGCTGGTGGCCGAACGCGGGCGTGCCGGCTATTTTCACTACAACGCGATCATCGCCTGGGCGGTCGAAGATGATGGACTGGTTTCGCACACATATTGAATGTGTCGCACCGCTGTTACCTCTCATGCTGCTGTGTGGATGTGTCACGCCACCACCGGCCGTCGTTGAAGCGCCGCGTCTCGGACAGCCCGTCAACACCACCGCATTCGCCTCCCGGCAACTGAACGTCTATCCCGATGGTCGAGGCCTGCCACCGGGTCGCGGCTCGGCAAGCGAAGGAGCCGCGCTGTTCGCTCGCCACTGCGCCGGCTGCCATGGAAAAGACGCTCGTGGAGGCACTGCGGAGGAACTGGCGGGTGCAACACGTCCACTGACCAGTCCTGCCGCCGACAAGACAATTGGCAGCTACTGGCCTTACGCCACCACGCTGTTCGACTTCATCCGTCGCGCCAAGCCCATGACCGCTCCGGGCACCTTGAGCGCGGACGAGGTCTATGCGCTCAGCGCCTGGCTACTGCATATCAACGGCATCATCGGTGCCGATGCCGTCATCGACGCGTCATCACTGCCCGACATACGTATGCCGAATCGTGACGGGTTCATCCGCATTGAAGCGAATTGAAACGCCCCGTCATCGCCACGAGGGACTCAACGTGCGCGCGAACGGCTCGCCATCGCGCCCAGCAGCAAGGCAGCAAACACCAAGCTGGTTCTCGATTCCGACGGATTCTCGAACAGATGCGCGAGAGGGTAGGCCGAGCGTGTCCGCTCCGGACACCCTTCCGCCCCAAGACGATCGCGCACCTCGACAGTACATCTCTGCGCACTTTGCGTCGCGGACCAAGCGGTCAGCGGTTGCGTCAGCGCGCACGCGGCTATGAAAAGAAGTGGTCGGATATTGCAGCGCATGATGACCTCCCTGCTTCGATTGCGAACTCAGCAAGGTCGGATGCAATATTCAGACCAGTAGAAATAAACACCAAGCCATTGTTTTACTTATGCTATTTATTCAACCGGTGGTACATCACCGCGTCAAAGTGGGGCGCAATCCCGACAAAGCACTACTGCAGTGCAATATTTTCAATCGGCGAACTCTGAAATCAGTTTCACCAGCACGTCTCCGTAGCGCTCGATCTTGCGTGCTCCAAAGCCCGGAATGTCGGCCAACCGTTCCGTGCGCACCGGGCGATTGCGCGCAAGTTCAATCAATGTGCTGTCGTGCAGGATGACGTAGGCTGGAACCGACTGGGCCTTGGCCTCGTCCAGCCGCCAAGTCTTCAGCACCGAGAGAAGGTTGGTGCTGACACCGTCCATTGACACGGGAACGACGCTGCGAGTGCGGCGTGCGGCAGATTCCTTCGCCTTGTCCGGGAGGCGCCTCATCATCACCGCCTGTTCTCCGCGCAGTACCGGGCGGGCCGCTTCGGTGAGCACCAGCGCGCCATACGATTCGTGATCGACACGGGCCAGCCCAAGCGCGACCAACTGCCGGAACACGCCACGCCACAGGTGTTCATCATCCGCCTTGCCTATGCCGTGTACGCTCAACTTGTCGTGGCCCCACTGGCGGATGCGCTCGGTGTCCTTGCCGCGCAGTACGTCGATCAGGTGGGTGGCGCCAAAACGATTGCCGGTGCGATAGATGGCCGAGAGCGCCTTCTGCGTTGCGACGGTTGCGTCCCAGGTTTCCGGAGGCGTCAGGCAATTGTCGCAGTTACCACAGGGCTGCCCCAGTTCGCCGAAGTAGGCGAGCAGATGTACGCGCCGACACTGCGCGGTTTCGCACAGGCCGAGCAGCGCGTCGAGCTTGCTGCTGGAAATGCGGCGGAAGGCTTCGCTCCCCTCCGACTGGTCGATGAAGCGACGCTGCTGCACGACATCGGCCAGACCGTATGCCATCCAGGCGTCGGCTGCGCCGCCGTCGCGACCGGCACGACCCGTCTCCTGATAATAGCCTTCGATCGAACGCGGCAGGTCAAGATGGGCGACGAAGCGCACATCCGGCTTGTCTATGCCCATGCCGAAGGCGATCGTGGCAACGACGACGATACCCTCCTCGCGCTGGAAGCGGGCCTGATGCGCGGCGCGCGTCGCGGAGTCCATGCCCGCATGGTAGGGAAGCGCCTTGATGCCCTGCGCAACCAGCCATTCAGCCGTCTCGTCGACCTTCTTGCGCGAAAGGCAATAGACAATACCCGCGTCATCCGGATGTTCGGCGCGGATGAAACGCAACAGCTGTTTCCGCGCGTCATCCTTGTCGACGATGGTGTATCGGATGTTCGGCCGGTCAAAGCTCGACACGAACACACGCGCCTCGTGCAACGCGAGCCGGTCGATGATTTCGGCGCGCGTCGCCGGATCGGCTGTGGCAGTGAGCGCAATGCGCGGTACATCCGGGAAACGTTCGTGCAACACCGATAGCTGCAGGTACTCCGGCCGGAAATCATGGCCCCACTGCGCCACGCAGTGCGCCTCATCGATCGCGAACAGCGCTGGCCGGATATGGCTCAGCAGATCAAGGCAACGCGGAGTGTTCAGTCGCTCGGGCGCAACATAGAGCAGATCGAGCGTGCCGGAAAGCAGTGCGCGCTCGACTTCGCGTACCTGATCGAGATCCAGCGTCGAGTTGAGGAAGGCGGCACGTACGCCAAGCTGCGTCATCGCGGCGACCTGGTCCTGCATCAGCGCGATCAGTGGCGACACCACCACGGCGGTACCCGGACGCAGCAGCGCCGGGACCTGGTAACACAAGGACTTGCCGCCGCCAGTCGGCATAAGCACCAGCGCATCACCCCCGCCGGCCAAGTGCTCGACGATGTCACCCTGCGCGCCACGGAAGCAGGAATGCCCGAATACGTCCTTCAGCACTCTCAGTGCATCATCATGCACGAAGCCATCTCCGTCCGGACATATGCGAAAGACGTGATCTTAGCGCTGCCCGCTGCGATTGCGCGAGAACAGCGCGGGCTGTTGCGGACGACGCGTCTCGTTGCCACGCGGCGCAATATTGCCATTGACCTCGCGCGGTGGCTTGGCCACCGGCTGGATGCGGTTGCCACGGTTGTCGTCGTCATCGTCGTGCGTGCGCGCGGGTAGCCGGTTGCCGTTCGCAACGTTTCCATTTGCACCGCCGCTCCGGCTTTGCGGGCGAGCGGGCTTTCCATTGCCGCGCGCAACCGGCTTGGTCTGCGGTGCCCGCGCCGGGCGATCACCGACCGACCGCGGTTGCTGTCCGTTGGCTGACAGTGTCTTGCTGCGTGTCGCACCTTCAGAGCGCCCTCCGCGACCTTGCGGACGCGGACCACGATCGATCTCGTCGCTGGCACCGGCCACCGGTACGAAACCTTCGGCCGTCACGCGCGGAATCGACTGGCGGGTCACTTTCTCGATGGCCGTCAGCAATTTCACCTCCTCGCGATCGACCAGCGACACCGCGGCGCCGCTGGCGCCTGCTCGACCGGTACGGCCGATGCGGTGCACGTAGTCCTCCGGCACGTTCGGCAGTTCGAAGTTCACCACGTGCGGCAACTGATCGATGTCCAGCCCGCGTGCGGCGATGTCCGTAGCGACCAACACGCGCAACGTATTCGCCTTGAAGTCGGCAAGCGCCCGAGTGCGGGCGTTCTGGCTCTTGTTGCCGTGGATGGCAGCGGCGGTGATGCCCTGCTTGTCGAGCTGCTCGGCCAGACGGTTGGCGCCATGCTTGGTGCGCGTGAACACCAGCACCTGCGACCACTGGCCCTTGTTGATCAGATGAGCCAGCAAGTGACGCTTCTGCTTCTGCTCCACCATATAGACGCCCTGATCGACGCGTTCGGCGGTGGTGTTGCGTGCCGCAACCTCGACCTCGGCGGCGTCGTTCAGCATGCCGTGGGCCAGCTCACGTATTTCCGGCGAAAAGGTTGCCGAGAAGAGCAAGGTCTGACGCGTCTTGGGCAGCACCGCGATCACCTTGCGGATATCACGTATGAAACCCATGTCGAGCATGCGGTCCGCTTCGTCGAGAACGAAGATCTCGACGCCGGAAAGATCCAGCGTCTTCTCGCCGAGGTGATCGAGCAGACGGCCCGGAGTGGCAACGAGGATGTCCACGCGCTGCTTCAGTGCTTGCAACTGCGGGTTCATGCCCACGCCGCCGAACATGACCATGGAACGCAGCTTGGCGTGCGCACCGTATGTGCGGACCGACTCCTCGACCTGAGCCGCGAGCTCGCGCGTCGGGGTGAGAACCAGCACGCGAGGCCGTCCCGGTGGAATGCTGGCCGGGCGGTTGATCAAGGTGTGCAGGATGGGGAGGGTGAAACCTGCGGTCTTGCCGGTGCCGGTTTGTGCGGCCGCGAGCAGGTCGCGCCCGGCCATGACGAGCGGAATGGCTTTCTGCTGGATCGGTGTGGGCTGCGTATAGCCTTCTTCGGAAATGGCGCGCAGCAGGGGCTCTGCCAGGCCAAGCCCGGCGAAATCGACTTCAGTGTTCAAACAGTTCTCCAGCGACGGCCCGTCGCTCAAGCTGAGTGACACCAATACAGGCAGACAGGGTGTGGATTCCGGAAGGGAGGCTCATGCCTCCTCTTGTCAGGGAGACAAGGGAACGCGCCTATTGGCACGGCGCAGGCGCAGTGTAGCGGTGTTTGCGCTTGAAGTGTTGCGCTCACTGCTTCAGCAGATGTTCTATTGCATGCGCGGCCAGCGCGAAACCGAAGCCCGCCGTGACGCAAACACTGGAGCCATAACCCGCACAACTCAGCCCTTGTGGTGACGCGTTGGCGTCACAGCCGTCGGCCAGCGGCTTGCGCATCGGTTCCGAGGAATAGACGGCTTGGATGCCGAAACAGTCCTTGCGCGAGAAGGTCATGCGTCCGTTCCTGCGGAGCAAGGCGCGCACACGTGCGAGCAATGCGTCACCCTGAGTCGCACCGAGATCCGCGTGACGGATACGCGTCGGGTCCGTACGCCCGCCAGCGGCACCCGCCATGAACAGCGCAATGCCCGCTTGATGGCAACGCTCCGCCATCGCCACTTTCGCCGCGGTCTGGTCAGTGCAGTCGATCACCGCATCTGGTCGGGAGGACAGCAAATCGACAACGTTCTCCGGGGTGAGAAAGTCCTCGACGCAATTCACCGTGGCGTCCGGATTGATCAATGCAATGCGCTGGGCCATTGCATCGACCTTGGCCATGCCGAGGGTCGTCTGGAGTGCCTGCAACTGTCGATTGATGTTCGACTCGGCGACGTTATCGAGGTCGATGAGGGTGATGTTTTTTATGGCGTGTCTGGAGATTGCTTCGGCGGCCCATGATCCGACGCCGCCGATGCCGACGATGGTGACGGATGCGTTTTGGAGTTTTGCGTGTGCGCCGTTGCCGTATAGGCGGTCGATACCAGAGAAGGCGCGTGGGGTGTTTTGATCGGCCATGGAACGGATTGTGGTCCGGTTTTGGTCGTTTGCGGGGTTGTTGGGAGGATGTTCGGCGGCGGTGTGTGGAAGCACAAACGCCCGATCACTGGGGGGGTG
>CAZKRN010000008.1:0-131956 GCA_964555165.1 uncultured Methyloversatilis sp.
AAGGCGGCTCCGGCGAAGGCTGCGGCCAAGCCGGCAGCGAAGAAGGCGGCTCCGGTGAAGGCTGCGGCCAAGCCGGCGGCGAAGAAGGCGGCTCCGGCGAAGGCTGCGGCCAAGCCGGCGGCGAAGAAAGTGGCTGCCCCCGCAGCGACCAAGGCGGTCGCGAAGTCTTCCGAGGCGACGCCCGCTGCTGCCGCCAAACCGGATGCACCGGCGACCCCGGCGGCTGCAACGCCGTCCACCGCGGCAACTCCGGGTATCAAGTCGTCGCTGAATCCGACCGCGGCATGGCCCTTCCCGACCGGTTCGCGCCCGTCCTGATCTGACGATCCGCATCATTGAAACGGCATGGAGAGCACTTTCTCCATGCCGTTTTCGTTTCCGGCAAGCGGTTGTGACAGTGGCGAGGACGCATGCCCGGAGCGGCTGCCACCGCTGCGCTCGACGGTTGCGGCATTGTTGTCCAGCGATCCCGTCGGCGCTGCCGGCCCCGAACTTTCACGTCGCCATTCATCAAGGGTGCCTGTCCCGATGGACTTGACGCCCGTCGTGTCACTACCGGTCTGTTACGAAGCTTAACTTGACCTGATTCATGTAAATCAGGAAGATGCGCGCGTCGTCGCTTGATCGCTCCCCCGGCGCATGTACCGTCAGGTCCATCGTCACCCGTTGTTCCAGTTTGATCCGGGCACCCTCCCAGCGCACCGGATATCCAGATCGTTCCGGCCGTCAGTACGGTTCGCGAACACCGCGATTCAAGCTTTTCCGGATGCTTCGCTCTTTCGCGAGGCACGGCAACAGCCCGTTAGCACGGGCTCCTAAGGCGCATTGCACCCTTCGTTACCGCGAAGGTTCCGTGCCGCGCGCGAAAGGAGAAAGCTGCATGAACAAGTTTTTCGTTGTCCTCCGGGGCGCCGTGGCGGTCGTATTGCACTTTGCCCACGGCGGTCTGCTCGCAGTCGGTGTCATGGTCAGTGTATTCGTCGCGCTGCGTGTCGCCGAGGCGGGATTGACGCCGCGCATGTTGCCCGCTCTGCCGGAGTTCTCGCTGATCGGCAGTGTGCAGGCGGTATCGGCCGGCGTGGAGGCTGTCCCGACGGATGTCCCGGCGACCGTATCCGGTTCGCACCTTTCCGCGCAGCAGAAGATGGTTGCCGATCACGTTGCGCGCCGCCACCGCGTCGCGAAGGTCGCGGTCGAGCAGTATGTCGGCGACGTCTATGCCGCGGCCAGTCGTTACAAGCTGGATCCCTTGTTGCTGGTGGCGCTGATTTCGGTCGAATCGGCCTTCAACCCGGCTGCGGAAAGCGCCTGGGGTGCCCAGGGCCTCACACAGGTCATTCCGAAATATCATCTCGAAAAGATCGCGCAGTTCGGGCCCGATGCAACGCTGCTTGACCCGACGACGAGCATATTCGTCGGTGCGCAGGTGCTGCGCGAGTATGTCCGTTCGGCTGGTTCGGTCGAGGGGGGGCTGCAGCGCTATGTCGGTTCGATCGAAGACCCCGACCAGATCTATTCGAACAAAGTGCTGGCCGAGTACCGCCGCCTTGGCGCCATGTTCGCACCTCGCCAGCAGGTCGCCGAAGCCGCACTCTGAGAAGCGGCTGCGCGGGTATCGCGCGATATCGCGCACGACCAACGGTTATCCACAGCCCGGAAAGCGCTCCGAACGGCTAAAATCACCGGTTTTCGCACTGCACCATGCTGCGCCCATCAGGTGCGGCATCGGGTGCGGGGCGATGCAACTCGACCGGAGGAGTCGCCGTTCACCATGGATGAGCACTTTCGCAACGCTGCACTCGAATACCACCGCAAGCCCACCCCGGGCAAGATTTCCGTTGTTCCGACCAAGGCGCTGACCAACCAGCAGGATCTGTCTCTGGCCTATTCGCCGGGCGTTGCCGCCGCGTGCGAGGAGATCGTTGCCGATCCGTTGCAGGTCAGCCAGATGACGGCGCGCGGCAATCTGATCGGTGTCATCACCAACGGTACCGCAGTGCTCGGCCTTGGCCCCATCGGTCCCCTGGCCGCCAAGCCGGTGATGGAAGGCAAGGGGGTGCTGTTCAAGAAGTTCGCCAACATCGATGTGTTCGATATCGAACTGGACGAACGCGACCCGGACAAGCTGGTCGACATCATCGCTGCGATGGAACCCACTTTCGGCGGCATCAATCTCGAAGACATCAAGGCGCCGGAGTGCTTCTACATCGAGCGCAAGCTGCGCGAGCGGATGAAGATTCCGGTCTTCCACGACGATCAGCATGGCACCGCCATCGTGGTCGGTGCCGCCTTGCTCAACGGATTGAAGGCGGTCGGCAAGGACATCCGTGAAGTGAAGCTGGTCACCTCGGGTGCCGGCGCGGCAGCGCTGGCCTGCCTTGACCTGCTGGTACTGCTCGGAATGCCGGTCGAGAACATCTGGGTGACCGACATCAAGGGCGTCGTGTACGAAGGCCGCATCGAGGACATGGAGCCGTTGAAGGCGCGGTATGCCAAGGTGACCGATGCACGCACGCTGGGCGATGTGATCCACGATGCCGATGTGTTCCTCGGCCTGTCGGCCGGTGGCGTGCTGAAGGCCGACATGGTCAGGCGCATGGCGCCGAAGCCGCTCATCCTGGCACTCGCCAACCCGAACCCGGAAATCATGCCGGACGAGGTAAAGGCGGTGCGCGACGACGCGGTGATCGCGACCGGCCGCTCGGACTACCCGAACCAGGTCAACAATGTGCTGTGCTTTCCCTTCATCTTCCGTGGTGCGCTCGATGTCGGCGCGACCACCATCACGGAAGAGATGAAGCTGGCGGCGGTGCGCGCCATCGCCGATCTGGCACAGGTCGAACAGAGTGAGATCGTGCGTGCCGCCTATGGCGAGCAGCCGATGTCCTTCGGCCCGGAGTACCTGATTCCCAAGCCTTTCGATCCGCGCCTCATCGTCAAGATCGCGCCAGCGGTGGCGCAGGCCGCGATGGATTCCGGTGTGGCGACGCGACCGATCGACGACTTCGAAGCCTACCGTCAGCAGCTGAACAATCTGGTGTGGATATCCGGTCTGGTGATGAAGCCGGTGTTCGCCGAAGCGAAGCGCAATCCGAAGCGCATCATCTATGCCGAGGGCGAGGACGAACGTGTTCTGAGTGCGGTGCGCAATGTGGTCGATGAAGGTCTGGCGCGACCCATTCTGGTGGGCCGTCGCGACGTGGTGCTCGGCCGCATCCAGAAGCTGGGCCTGCGCCTGCGCCCGGAAGTCGACTTCGAGCTGGTGACGCCGGACAACGATCCGCGCTACAAGGAGCTGTGGACCACCTATCACGCGCTCACCGAGCGCAAAGGCATTTCGGTCGACTACGCGAAGATGGAAGCGCGTCGTCGCACGACACTGATCGGCGCGCTGATGGTGCGTCTGGGCTACGCCGACGGCCTGATCTGCGGCACCTTCGGCAACTTCGCGCGTCATCTGCATTTCGTCCGGAACGTGCTCGGCCTGAAGGAAGGGCTGCGCAATTTCTACGCAATGAACCTGCTCAACCTGCCCGGCCGCACGTTGATGCTGTGCGACACCTATGTGAACTACGACCCGACGGCCGAACAAGTGGTCGAAATGACCGTGCTGGCGGCGGAAGAAGCCCGCCGTTTCGGCATCGAGCCGAAGATCGCATTGCTGTCGCATTCCAATTTCGGCTCCGACAACACCGCGACTTCCGACAAGATGCGCCGCGCGCTGGAAACGCTGCACGCGGAACATCCGGAACTTGAGGTCGAGGGCGAGATGCACGGCGATGCGGCGCTCGACATGGACATCCGCACCCGTATCTTTCCAAATTCCCGATTGCGGGACGAGGCGAATCTGCTTATCTTTCCGACGCTGGATGCAGCCAACATTTCCTACAATCTGCTGAAGACCGCCGCAGGCGAGGGCATGACCATCGGCCCCATCCTGCTTGGCGCGAAGCAGCCGGTGCACATCCTGACGCCGACGGCGACCGTGAGACGCATCGTGAACATGACTGCACTGACCGTGGTGGAGGCAAGTCACATCCGCTGACCCACGGCGCGTGCCCGAAAGGGGGAGGGCGTGGAGCAGCACGGGAGGACGGCGCTGGTGTTGTCCGGGGGCGGCGCTCGCGCCGCCTACCAGGTCGGCGTGCTGTCGGCGGTGCGCGAACTGCTGCCGGACAAGCGCGTCAATCCTTTCCCCATCCTGTGCGGAACGTCGGCTGGCGCGATCAACGCGACAGCGCTGGGCGTCTACAGCGAGGACTTCGGCGACGCCGTCGACAACCTGCTCTACATCTGGCGCAATTTCGAAGCCGGTCAGGTCTATCGCGCCGACCCCTGGGGCATAGGCAAGACCGGCGCGCGCTGGCTGATGGCACTGATGTTCGGCTGGGCGGTGGACCGATACCCCAAGTCGCTGCTCGACAACACGCCTCTGCGTGAGCTGCTGTGTGCCACGCTCGACTTTTCACGTATCGACCGGGCGATCCGGCGCGGCGCGCTGTACGCACTTTCGATCACCGCTTCCGGCTACACCTCGGGCGACAGCGTTGCCTTCTTCGAGGGCGGCGAGGGCATCGAACCGTGGAAGCGCATGCAGCGCGCCGCCTCGCGCACGCCGCTCAAGGTCGAGCATCTGCTTGCCAGCAGCGCCCTGCCTTTCATCTTTCCGGCCGTCCATATCAACCGCGAGTACTTCGGAGACGGTTCGATGCGCCAGTTGGCACCGGTCAGCCCGGCGGTGCATCTGGGTGCAGAGCGCATCTTCATCGTCGGCGTCGGCCGCATGAGCGAGAAGGATCCGCGGCGCCGCGGTCGCGACTATCCGTCGCTGGCGCAGGTTGCCGGCCATGCGCTGGCCAGCATCTTTCTTGACCAGTTGATGATAGACATCGAGCAGTTGCAGCGCGTCAACGACATTCTCGGGCGCATTCCACCGCATGTGATGGAGCAGATGGGCGTACCGCTGAGGCCGATCGAAACGCTGGTCATCGCGCCGTCGGAACGACTGGACGATATCGCTGCCCGCCATGTCGATGCGCTGCCCATCGGCGTGCGCACGCTGCTTGGCGGCATCGGCGGAACACGGCGTGCGGGTGGCGGGCTCGCCAGTTACCTGTTGTTCGAAAAGCCCTTCACCCGGGCGCTCATCGACCTTGGTTACCGTGACACGATGGCGCGCGCGGACGACGTGATGTCCTTTCTGGGCCTGAAGAGGGCCGGCGACCTGCCGTGATGGATTGCGTCACGTTCGTGAACTCGCCCTAAGAATGTTTTCCAGGCTCTTATTTTCGTTTGAGAAAACGCTTCCCGGCAGTACACTCTGTCGTCAATCGATACGCCAGCAGGGGATACGCGCATGTTTCTGAAGTACCTGATGGTCGGCTGCACGGCGGTGGCGCTGGGTATGACCCTCGTGCCGCAGGTCGAGGCAGCGTCCGGGGCGAAGACCGCCCAGGCGAAATCCGGCAAGAAGTCGGTGAAGATCGCCCGAAAGAAATCCGGGGCCTCGGTCACGCAGGCCAGTCTGAAGAAGAATTCCTCCAGGTCCTACGCTGCAGCGCCGCGCGAAGCGGCGGTTCCCGACATGGATGCGCTTGGCCTGCCCAACGTGAAATCGACCGCTGTGCTGGTGCAGGACCAGAGTTCGGGGGAAGTGCTGTTCGAGCGCAATGCCTCGGCCATCGTTCCGATCGCCTCGATCACCAAGCTCATGACGGCCATGGTGGCGCTGGACGCCAAACCGGCGCTGGACGAAGTGCTTGAGGTGAGCGACGAGGACATCGACCAGCTCAAGGGCACGCGATCGCGTCTGGCCGTCGGTACCCGGCTCAAGCGCGAGGAGATGCTTCATCTTGCACTCATGTCGTCCGAGAACCGCGCTTCCTCGGCGCTCTCGCGGCACTATCCGGGCGGTCGTCCCGCCTTCATTGCCGCCATGAACCAGAAGGCGCAGGAACTCGGTCTGGTCGATACCCGCTTCTACGACAGCACCGGTCTCGATCCGCACAATGTGTCGTCGGCCCGGGATCTGGCCATGATGGTGGCGGCTTCGTCCCGTTATCCGCTGATCCGCGAGTTTTCGACCACGCGCGAAGGCTTTTTCGCCGTGAACGGCCGCATGCTGCGTTTCAACAACACGAATGCACTGGTCTCCAGCCCCGAGTGGGAAATCGGTCTGCAGAAGACCGGTTTCACCAATGAGGCGGGCAAGTGTCTGGTCATGCAGGCCTGGCTGAACCAGAAGCCGGTAGTGATCGTACTGCTCGATTCCTGGGGCAAGCTCACCCGCATCGGCGATGCCAACCGGATCCGCCGCTGGGTGGAGCAACTGGCCCTGCACAGCGCACGCGAGGGCTGAGAACATGGTCCCGCCGGGCAGTCGTGGCGAAGTCGCTCTGTTCGTCACCTGCCTGGTCGATCTGATGCGGCCATCGATCGGCTTTTCCGCGCTGAAGCTGATCGAGGCCGCGGGCTACACCGTGGTCGTGCCCGAGGCCCAGACCTGTTGCGGTCAACCCGGCTACAACGCGGGCGACACGCCGGCAGCGCGTACTCTGGCGCGCAAGCTGATCGCCGAGTTCGAAGGTTTTCCCCATGTGGTCGCGCCCTCGGGTTCCTGTGCCGGCACCGTGCGCACGCACTATCCGGACCTGTTCGCCGACGAGCCGGATTGGCGCGCGCGCGCGGAAGCGCTGGCGGCGAAGACCTTCGAACTGACGCAGTTCCTGGTGGATGTCGCAGGCGTGACCGAAGTGCCGGGCACGTTCAGCGGTTCGGTCACTTACCACGACAGTTGTTCCGGTCTGCGCGAACTCGGTGTCAAACGTCAACCGCGCGCGCTGCTTGATGCAGTGCCCGGCATCAAGCTGATCGAAATGCGCGAATGCGAGGAGTGCTGCGGCTTCGGTGGCCTGTTCTCGGTCAAGTATCCGGATATTTCCGGCGCCATCGTGCAGCGCAAGTGCGAAGCCATTCGCGGTTCGGGGGCTTATGCGGTCGCACTTGGCGACCTCGGCTGCATGATGAATATCGAAGGTCGGCTGCGGCGCAGCGGCGACGAACTGACCCGGGTGATCCACATTGCCGAACTGCTGGCCGGCGATGTGGATACTGGACAGAACTGACATGCAGATACGTTCGATGCATTTCGTATCGCGGGTGCGCCAGCGACTCGACGACGACGAACTGCAGCACACCCTGAAGCGCACGCGCGGCCGCAATGCCGCCTCGCGCGCTGCCGCCGTGGCGGCCTTCCCGGATTTTGACGCGGTGCGCGCACGTGCTACCGAAATCCGTACCGAAGTGCTGCGCGACCTCGACGTGTGGCTGGAACGCTTCGAGCGGAAAGCCATCGAGAGCGGTGCCACCGTGCTGTGGGCACGCGACGGCGACCACGCCTGCGAACTGATCATCGACATCGCACGCCGACACGACGTACGCACGGTGGTGAAGTCCAAATCCATGGTGTCGGAAGAGGCCGGGCTGAACGCCGCGCTGGAGGCCGCCGGCATCCGTCCGGTCGAGACGGACCTCGGCGAGTACATCCTGCAGATCAACGACAACGAAGCACCGTCGCACATCATCATGCCGGTGATCCACAAGTCGAAGGAGCAGGTGTCCGAGCTGTTCGCGCGCGTGCATGGCACCGCGCCCAAGACCGATATCGAGGCACTGACGCACGAGGCGCGCGCCGTGCTGCGGCCGGAATTCCTGGGCGCCGACATGGGTCTGTCCGGTGGCAACTTCCTGGTCGCCGAAACCGGTTCGGTCGCCATCGTCACCAACGAGGGCAACGGCCGGCTGTGCACCACGCTGCCGCGCGTGCATGTCGCGCTGACCGGCATCGAGAAGGTGATTCCGACGCTGGAAGATCTGGCCACGCTGCTGCGCATCCTGCCGCGCTCGGCCACAGGGCAGGCCATCACCAATTACGTATCTGTGCTGACCGGCCCGAAACAGAAGGGCGACCCCGATGGCCCGGAGCACATGTATTTCGTGCTGGTCGATGGCGGTCGCGCCGATCTGCTGGGCGGCGAGTTCGAGGCCATGCTGCGCTGCATACGCTGCGGCGCCTGCATGAACCACTGCCCGGTGTACCAGACGATAGGCGGTCATTCCTATGGCTGGGTCTATCCCGGCCCGATGGGTTCCGTGCTGACGCCGCTCTACCAGGGGCTGGACAAGGCTCTGGATCTGCCGCACGCGGCGACGCTGTGCAATCAGTGCGGTGTCGTGTGTCCGGTCTCGATTCCCTTGCCGCAACTGATGCGTGCGCTGCGTGAAAAGCAGGTCGAGCGCGGTCTGCGGCCATGGTCCGAACGGCTGGCTACCCGGCTCTGGGCCTGGGTGGCCGCGCGACCGAAGCTCTATGCGCTGGGGACTCGTGTCGCTGTCCGCTATCTTCGCTGGCTGGCCGAAGGGCGCGATCGCATACAGGTCATGGGCATGGCACAGGGCTGGACCGCGCAGCGCGATTTTCCGGCGCCGGCGGCGAAGACCTTCCGTGAGCTCTACGCCGAGCGCCGGGGCGGAGGCGGGATATGAGCGTGCGTGACGACATCCTCGTTCGCCTGCGCCGCCAGCTCGGCCGGACGGACGTCAGCACGGCGGCTGCGCACGAACGTGCCGCGGCGACGATGGCGGCGCACCGGACCGGCCCGCGTGCCGCGCAGGATGCTCTGTCGGAGCGCTTCATCGCGCGCGCCCTCGCGATGAATTCGACGGTGGACCGTTGCGTGGTGGCTGACCAGGTACCGGCACGATGCGCGGACTGGCTCGCCGCCAGCGGCTTGCCCCGGGAAGTGGTGGTCGCGCCAGAGCTGGGTTCTCTGGACTGGGCGGCCGCCGGTCTGTCGGTGCGCTCCGGTGCCGCCACGGGGCAAGACCCTGTCGGCGTGACCGGCTGTTTTCGCGCCATTGCCGAAACCGGCACCCTGATGCTGCATTCCGGTGCGGACATGCCGCCGGTCAACAGCCTGTTGCCGGAAACCCATATCGCCATCGTGCGCCGCGACCGGATCGTTGCCGACATGGAGGCTGCCTGGGCGGACGCGCGCCACGAATGGGTGGTGTGGCCGCGCGCGGTGAACTTCGTTTCGGGCCCGTCACGTACGGCCGATATCGAACAGACCATCGTGCTCGGTGCTCACGGACCGTACAGAGTTCATCTGCTGCTGCTAGGCTGACTGGACGGTTCGACCGAGATTGTCGGACAAGGCAGATTGCACGGATAATCCGGGCAATGCCGATGCGCATGCATCCATGGCAATCAACAATCAGAATTCGTCCACACAATGTCCGTCCCGCCCGATCACCGCATATTCCACTGGCTCATCGGGATGGTTTCCCTGTTGGTCGGCATTCTTGTTCCAGCCGAAACCAGGGCGGAGGAGGCGCCGGAAACGCCATTTCTCGACGACGATCTGCCCGTGGTGCTTTCGCTGACGCGTCTGCCGCAGCGCATCGACGACGCGCCGGGCGCGGTCACGCTGTTCACCCGCGAGGACATCGAGCGCCTCGGCTATCGCCGCCTGCCGCAACTGCTGCGCCTGGTGCCGGGTATGAACGTGATGAGCGACACCGCGCATTCGCCGGCCCTGTTCTATCACGGCCTCGGCACGCTGAATCCGAACCGCATGCAGGTACTGATCGACGGCCGTTCCGTCTATTCGCCCTATCTGTACGGCTATGTGGACTGGGATGCGCTGCCGCTGACGATGGACGAGATCGAGCGCATCGAGGTGGTGCGTGGCTCGAATGCGGCCACCTATGGCTCGAACGCGGTGGCTGGCGTGGTCAACATCGTCACCCGTTCCAGCATCGACGGCCCGGCGGCCAGCGTCGCGCTGACCGGTGGCAGTCGCAATTTGTCGGACCTGTCGGCGCGCATGCGCCGCAGCTTCGGCCCGCTCAGCGTTGCGATCAACGCGCGCACCATGGGCGACGAAGGTTTCGAGCACCGCAATGACGATGCCAGGCTCAACGCATCGACGCTGCGCGCCGACCTGGCGCTGAACGGCTCCGACGAGATCAGCCTGATGGCCGGGCAGAGCAACGGCTATCGCGGTATCGGCTATCCGTTCGGCGTCACTGGCAATGACGATAACTCCAACGGTTTCCACGATGTACGTACCGACAACTGGTTCGCCCATCTGCGTTTTCGCCGCATCGTGGCGACCGATCACGAGTGGTCCGTCGGTTACTACCACAACGAGGACAGAGCACGAGAGGAGTGGTTCGGTGTGCTTGGTCCGTTGCGCCTGCCGATCGATTACAACCGTACCGCGACCCGCCAGAACCTCGACCTCCAGTACCAGTTCGTGCCGGTCAGCGACTGGCGGCTGGCGCTGGGGGCCGAATTCCGTCGCGACGAACTGCGCTCGGACCGCATGTTCTTCGTCACCGGCCGCGAGTCGCAAGGTTTGTTCCGCGTGTCCGCCAATGCCGAATGGCGGCCGAACGAGTACTGGACCTTCAACTTCGGCAACATGATCGAGCGTTTCCAGGACCAGAGCCCGCAGGCGTCGCCGCGCGTGTTCGCCACGCTGCACGTGACGCCGCAGCACGCGATCAAGGCCGGCGTGAGCCGCGCCTTCCGCCAGCCGGCACTGATCGAGGCACGCGGCGATGCGCGTTTCATCTATCCGCAACTCATTCCTTTGCTGCCGCCGGAGTTTGCCGGCCGTGTCGTCCGGACTTACGTTGGTACGCCAGGCCTGCAGCCGGAGCGCCTCGATTCGGCAGAACTGGGCTACGTCGGGCAGTTCGGATCGTCTACGCTGGATGTGCGCGTGTTCCACGAGCGCTTCAATCATCTGATTGCCGAGACGCGCTATGAGGATGATGACTACTTCGACAATGGGCGCACCTACGTCGAGGGCCCGGGCGCGCAGATTACCGGCATCGAGTACCAGTACCGCTACCGCGGCGACGGACGCGAGATCTGGTGGTCGCACGCAATCCCTCGCATCAGTTCAGAACCCGTTTGTTACCCGGAGCAGAGCTGCTATTCCTATTCGAACACGATCCCTACGTCGTCCTGGTCGCTGACCTGGATGGAACAGTTCAGTCACGACTGGTCGATCGCTGCAACGCTGTTCGGCGTCAACTCCGTGCAATACCTGAACGGCAGCAAACGCGTGCGCGCCTACCAGACGATGGATGCGCGGGTAGCGAAGAAATTCCGCAGCGGCGACATGACGTGGGAGGCGGCGCTGGCGGTGACCGACATCGGTCCGGGCTACGAAACATTCAACGACGACCAGGGGACCCGTACGCCCTTCAACCGCGTCGCCCGGCAGACCATGTTTACCCTGCGTGCCAGCTGGTTCTGAACCAGCACCGCCGATGCCCGTAACAGGACCGCCAGCTGGACAGACGGTCAACACAAGGAGTGAGGGTGCGGGAGCTTTTCGGGCTTGGTCGACTCGGCTTTCGCCGCCGGGTTCTGGTGGCCGCCTTGATGCCTTCGGTTGCAATCGCCCTGGCACTGGCCGTTCACTTCACGTCAACCCGTATTGACGATACGGATCGCGCACTCATCGACCGCGCGCTTCTGCTCACAGCAAGTCTCGCACCGGCCTCCGAGTACGGGCTTTTCGCCGGAAACGCCGACATCCTTCAATCGCTGACCGATGCCTCCTTGCGCGAGCGCGATGTCGATGGCCTGCTTGTGCTCGATGGTGACCAAGCGGTACTGGCACGCTCGGGCAGCGCGCGCCTGCCGTCGCTCGAAGTGCTGGCCGGTCTGGATGCGCCGTCATTGATCGAGAGCGGTGACGATCATCACCTGTTTGCGGCGCCCGTGTTCAGTGTGCAGGCCGCACGCGAGCCGTTGTTCGACGACGGGGCCGAGGCGCCCGAACCTGTGCGCCGACTGGGCGTCGTGGTGGTCCAGATGTCGCGCCTCGGCAGTCAGCAGGCGCGGCGCGAACTGATCGTCAGCGCCGTCCTCATCACGCTTGGCGGACTGATACTGGCGGGCCTGTTTGCGCGTTTCCTCTCCGATGGCGTCACCTCTCCGGTGCGCGCGCTTGCGGACACCGTGGCGCGCATCGAGCAGGGCGATTTCTCGGCGCGCGCCCGCACCGGCGCGCGAGGCATTCTTCAGGCGCTGGAGGACGGCATCAACCGAATGGCCGTGGCACTCAGTCAGGCACGCGCCGAACTCGAGCAGCGGGTGCTCGACGCCACCGCCGAGCTGCAACTGCAGAAGGACCGGGCCGAACAGGCCAGCCGCGCCAAGACCCAGTTCGTCGACGCGCTGCTGCATGACCTGAGCCAGCCGCTGATGGCCATGGGTCTCGACATACGTACGCTGAAGCTGAGGCTGCGCGACGGCGACAGCGCTGCGCTGCTGACCCGGCTCGAACGTTCGTCGATGAAGCTGGAGAACATGCGAGACGTGCTGCTCGACGTCGCCCGTCTGGAATCGGGCGCCACCCAGCCGCGCATCGCCGAGTTTCCGCTCGATCGCGTGTTCGATAGCCTGCGCGTCACTTTCGATGTGCAGGCAGCCGAAAAGGGACTGCGCTTCGAACTTGCGCCGACCCGTGCCTGGTGCCGCTCGGATCCTCTGCTGCTTGAGCGCGTATTGTCCAATCTGGTGTCGAACGCGCTGCGCTACACCGTGCAGGGTACGGTGTTTGTCGGTGTGCGCCGAGCCGGTGCCGATCGGCTGCGCATCGAGGTACGGGACAGCGGCCAGGGCATTCCGGCAGAACGCATCGACGACGTGTTCGAGGAATTCGTGCGCCTGCCCGGCACCGATCCGGGCAGCGGGGGCCGTGGCATGGGGCTGGGCCTGACCATCGTCCGCCGTCTGTGCGTGCTGCTCGACCACAGTCTGCAGGTCCGCTCCAGACCGGGACGCGGTTCCACCTTCGGCGTTACCGTGCCCCGTGTGCACGCGGCCGCGCCGGTTCGGGTGGAAGAAGCGCTGCTCGGCCTGCAGCGCCTTGCCGGACTGCGCGTTGCACTGATCGACGACGACCCTGCCGTACTGCAGTCCATGCAGGCGCTGCTGCACTCGGCCGGTATCGACGTGGTGTCCGGTACATCGCCGGAATTCGTGCTTCGGCAGTTGCGGCAGGCCGGTCCGCCCGACTTCATCATCAGCGACTACCAGCTGGCCGAGGACAAGGACGGACTGAGCGCCACCCTCATGCTCCGGCAGGAACTGGGTGCCAACATTCCGGCACTCATCATGACCGGGCTGACTGCGACACGCGAACTCGAGATCGAACTGGAAGCGCACGGCATTCCGCTGGTGGCCAAGCCGGTCCGGCCGGTGGTGCTGGACGCGGTGGTCGGCAGCTTGCTCGATGCGTCCGAGGACGACTGAAGAGGCGTGAGCAAGGACTTCGCGTTCCGCTTCGGCGAGACCTCATTCCTTCCGTGCCGGGCGGCGCGGAAGGTGTATGCCCATCTGCGACAGCGCGAATACCGCCTGGGTCCGGTTTTTCACATTGAGCAGGCGCAGGATGGTCGAGATGTGGGTTTTCGCCGTACCGTCCGAAATGCCCAGTTCCCGGCAGATGAGCTTGTTCGGCATGCCTTCGATCATCAGACCGAGTACCTGGATCTGGCGTGGGGTCAGGCCGATGTCGGCGAGGTTCTGTATCGACGGGCGCGGTGGCTGCGGGTGTATCGTCTCGTCGAGTACCTGCTGAGGCACGTAGATGCCTCCCTGGAGCACCAGTTGCAGTGCGCTCACCAGCACAGGGGTGGTCGAACTTTTGGAGATGAAACCCATCGCACCCTGGTCGATGGCATCCGTAATGGTGTGGCGGTCGTCCTGAGCGGAAATGACCACGACCGGTACGTCCGGAAATTCGCTGCGCAGCTGGCTGAGCAGCGAGGTGCCTTCGGCGTCGGGCAGGTTCAGGTCCAGCATCACCAGATCCGGGCGCAACCCGGAGCGCAGCATGGACAGCGCACGAGCGGCGAGCAGCGCGCAGCGGATGTCCGGTTCGCTGTCGATTTCGGCCAGCACATTGCGCAAGCCTTCGACCACGAGCGGCTGGTCTTCGATGATCATTACCTGCATGGGCGTCACCCGTGACCGGGTAGGGTGGGGATGCCGGATTCTATATGTGCACCGGGCCAGTACTTTGTTGCAGCGCAAGGGAGATCAAGTCTTGAACGATGCGGTTTGCGATGGACAGGGCGTTCATCAAGTTGCCGGCGGGGCCGCGCCGGGAACCGGGCCGATTCACGGGCTCATACTGTTTGGTCATGGGTCGCGCGATCCCGACTGGGCGCGGCCCTTGCGCGAAGTCGCCGCGCGGATTGCCGCGGGGGACGGCGCTCCGGCAATCGAGCTGGCTTTTCTGGAGTTTCTCGAACCGACGCTGGAACACGCCTGCGACCGGCTCGTTTCGGCGGGCGTGCAGCGCATTGCCATATTGCCGATGTTCATTGCGCAGAGCGGTCATGTCAGACGCGATCTGCCTGCCCGGATGGAGGCGGTGCGTCTGCGTCACCCTGCCGTTCGCATCGAACTGGCCGCCGCCGTCGGCGAAGACGCGCGGGTACAGGCCGTCATGGCCGAGGTTGCCGTCGCGGCACTGAACGGCGACTGAGCGCTCAAGCCACGCGGACGTCTGCCGTTAGTGAAGGCGATGGACGGGTGCCGAAGCGTTCGCAGGTTGCCCGCAAGTCACCACGCGGAGCCCAATCTTGATGTCGAGCATGTCTGCACGGACCCGACTTCTGGTCGTCGACGACGAACCTTTCAATCTTGAAATCATCGCCGAGTACCTCGATGGCCAGGGTTATGAGCTGACCATGGCTCGGGATGGTATCGAAGCCTGGAACTGTCTTGGCGACACCGGTCAGGAATTCGATCTTCTGGTGCTGGACCGGATGATGCCGCGCCTGGACGGCATGGAGCTTCTGCGCCGCATCCGTCGCACGCCCCGCCTGAGCGGCCTGACGGTCATCATGCAGACCGCGGCAGCCACACCCGACCAGGTGCGCGAGGGCCTGCAGGCGGGTGCCCGCTACTACCTCACCAAGCCTTATGACCCGGATGCGTTGCTCGCCATCGTCAAATCGGCCATGGAGGAGGTGCGCCGCAATCGGGAAGTCCGCATCCAGACCGAGGGCATGCGACGGACCATGATGACCCTCCGTCACGCCGAGTTCGAGTTCTCGACGCTCGAAGAAGCCGCCCAGTTGGCCACGCTGGCTTCTTTGTCCGCGCCGGAGCCGGAAAACATCGTGATGGGGCTGAGCGAATTGCTCATCAATGCAGTCGAGCACGGCAACCTGGGCATCACCTACGCCGAGAAGTCGCGTCTGCGTATCGAGGATCGCTGGCAAGAGGAAGTGGAACTTCGACTTGCCCAGCCGGAATACGCGTCGCGTCGCGCCCGCCTGCGCATCGAGCGGACCGCGACACAAGTCGTATTCACAGTCAGCGACCAGGGTGACGGTTTCGATTTTGCGCGCTATCTCGATTTTGATCCTGCCCGGGCTTTCGATCCCAACGGCCGCGGCATCGCCATGGCACGCCAGCTCTGCTTTGGCGCTCTGGAGTACCACGGGTGCGGTAACGTGGTGTCGGCTGCGGTGGACCTCGCATGAACCTCGTGCCGACAGCGCTGGAGACGGCGCACCCGGTGGAGCCAGGCCGGCAGCTGACTGTGCTGGTGGTCGACGACACACTGATCGGGCGCGCGACGGTCAGTGCGCTGGTCCGGCGTCTCGGTCACCGCTGCTTCGAGGCATCGGATGGCGCCGCCGCAATCCAGGCCTATCACGCGCACCGACCCGATCTGGTGCTCATGGATGTCGTCATGCCGGGCATGGACGGGCTGACTGCCACACGCGAATTGCGCCGGCTGGCGGCCGACACGTTTCTGCCCATACTGCTGCTGTCGGCACGGTCCGACGATGCCGACATGATCGCCGGGCTTGAAGCGGGCGCCGACGACTACCTGACCAAACCGATCAATTTCGCGGTTCTTGCCGCCAAGCTTGCCAATTGTGCGCGCCAGATCCAGATGCATTTGAGCCTGGCGAACTATAGAGCCGTACAGGAACAGGAGATCGAATTCGCGCGACACGTGATAGAGCGCCAGGTGCAGAGCAAGATGTCGAGCGATCCGAAGGTTCGCTATTCGGTCACGCCGACGGCGAGCCTTTCCGGCGACATCGTGGCCTTGGCACGCTCGCCATCCGGTTCGCTGTATGCGCTGCTGGCGGATGCAACCGGCCACGGTCTTGCGGCGGCCATCAGTGTGCTGCCGGTGCTGCAGGTCTTTTACGGGATGGCGGACAAGAATCTCTCGCTCGGGCTGATCGCTGGCGAAATCAATCGTCACTTGTTGTCGGTACTGCCGGTGGGGCGCTTCGTTGCGGCGTCCATCATCCGCGTCGCGGGCAGCGAGGGCGAAGTCTGGGTGGGAGGAACGCCCGACGTACTGCTGCTCGATCGCAGCGGTGAGGTGAGCGAACGCTTCGAGTCACTGAATCTGCCATTGGGCATCGATATCGACGATGCACGGGATGTGCCGCCGCGCCAGTTCGCCTGGACGCCGGGAGACCAGCTCGTGCTGTGTTCCGATGGACTGACCGACGCCAGGGCGCCGTCGGGCGAAGCCTTTTCCAGCGCACGTTTCGAGGCGGTACTGCGCGAAGCACCGCCAGCGCAGCGCCACGATGCGGTGCGCGCCGCGCTTGCCGTGCATCTGGACGGTGCTTCAGCGCATGACGATGTGTCGCTGATGATGATCGATCTCGATTGAAACAACTGTTTTAATCGTTGCCAGTCAATGGTTTGTCATGGATTGCCTCGCTTGTGGCACGGCGATTGCATCGTCTTCGGACTGGAACCACTTCTGCGCCCCTGCAAATGGCTGTTCTCAATGTTCTGGTGGTGGATGAGTCGCGCAAACGCGCCGCGGAAATCTGTGCAGGCCTGGCCTGCGCCGGTTACCAGGTGGCGGCCGTGCTATCCAGCGCCTACGACCTTCATCTGAAGGTCGAGGAGATCAAGCCCGACGTCATCCTGATCCAGACCGATTCGCCCTCCAGGGACACGCTGGAGAACATGGCCGCGATGGACCGCGAGGCCCCGCGTCCGGTTGTCGTGTTCGCCAACGATTCGGACAGCAAGACCATACGGCGTGCAATGAAGGCCGGTGTGTCCGCCTATGTGGTCGATGGCCTGGAGCCCAGGCGCATCAAGCCGGTGATCGACGTGGCACTCGCGCGCTTCGAGGAACACCAGGAACTGCGCCGTTCGCGTGACGAGGCGCGACAGAAGCTTTCAGAGCGCGTCTCGATCGATCGTGCCAAGGGCATCCTGATGAAGTTGCGCGGCATCGATGAGGACGCCGCCTATCACACCTTGCGCAAACTCGCGATGGAGCGCGGCAAGACCATTGCCGCCGTATCGGATGACTTGATCGCGACGGCGCGTCTGCTCGGCTGAGCACGCTGCATCCGTTTCCCGTCGAAACCCGTCCGCGCATGCCCGAGCTTGTGGCGTCCGCTGCGACGCTCCCCGTTTGTCCGGCTGGTCGGAGGCGCCTTGCCCGCCCGAGGTTCGACTTGGTGCGTGTGCACCGGGCGGCCGCACCGCACAAGTGCAGGCGGGCAGCCGTCCGGTATCGGACCGGCGGCGGGTTGTTGTTTTCAAGTAACTGATAAACAAAGAGTATTCACCAGATATCCTGACTTGGCACAAGGCGTGCTAGTCAGTGATCAAGGCGCAACAACGAGGTTGCGGCCAGCGAGGCGGGAAGCCTCCTCAAGGGACAAGGGTGTCCATCCGGTCGGCTTCTGCGCCGCGGATGCACACCCTTTTTTCATTCTGGAATCGATCATGAAACTACGGAGAACACAATGGCTGAGCATCCGAAGCAGGCTGAAGGTCTCATCGACACCAGCGCAACCCGCCGCGGCTTCCTCAAGCAGGGCGCGGCACTGGGCGTTGGAGCATCGCTGATGAGCATGGTGCCCCCCGGCGTGCGTTCGGCGGCCTGGGCTGCCGGTTCCGACGCCCCCGAAAAGAAGGAAGTGAAGATCGGCTTCATCCCGCTGACCGACTGTTCCAGCGTTGTCATGGCGGCGGTCGAGAAGTTCGACGAGAAGTACGGCATCAAGATCATTCCGTCAAAGGAAGCGTCCTGGGCGGCGGTGCGCGACAAGCTGGTGAATGGCGAACTGGATGCCGCACACGTGCTGTACGGCCTCGTATACGGCGTCCATATGGGTATCGGCGGCCCGAAGAAGGACATGGCCAACCTGATGACGCTGAACAACAACGGTCAGGCCATCACGCTCGCCAACAAGCTGAAGGACCAGGGCGTGACGGACGGCGCCAGCCTGCAGAAGCTGATTGCCAGCAAGCCGGGCGAATACACCTTCGCCCAGACCTTCCCGACCGGCACCCACGCGATGTGGCTGTACTACTGGCTCGCGGCCAACGGCATCAATCCGATGAAGGACGTCAAGGTGATCACCGTGCCGCCGCCGCAGATGGTCGCCAACATGCGCGTAGGCAACATGGACGGCTTCTGCGTCGGCGAGCCGTGGAACAACCGCGCCATCATCGACAAGATCGGCTTCACCGCGGTCACCACCCAGGACATCTGGGTCGATCACCCGGAGAAGATTCTCGGCACCACCGCCGAGTGGGTGGCCAAGAACCCGAACACCGCGCGGGCGATGACCGCTGCCGTCCTCGATGCCGGCCGCTGGATCGACGCCTCGCTCGCCAACCGTCGCAAGACGGCGGAAACCGTAGCCGCCAAGTCCTACGTGAACACCGATATGGACGTCATCCTGGAACGCATGCTGGGCCGCTATTCCAATGGTCTGGGCAAGAGCTGGGACGACAAGAACGCGATGAAATTCTTCAACGACGGCGCGGTGAACTTCCCCTATCTGTCGGACGGCATGTGGTTCCTGACCCAGCACCGCCGCTGGGGCCTGATCAAGGACGATCCGGACTATCTGGCCGTGGCCAGGGCGATCAACCGGACCGACATCTACAAGCAGGCTGCCACCGCGGTCGGTGCTTCCCTGCCCAAGAGCGACATGCGCACGCACAAGCTCATCGACGGCGTGGTGTGGGACGGCAAGGACCCGAAGAAGTACGCCGGCAGCTTCAAGATCAACGCCGCGTAACGATTGAGGCGCGGGGTACGCCCCGCGCCAGCCGCCAGTGACCGTCCCGCCGGCAGTCAAGCCGGGGCGGTCCGGCGTTTCCTTGACAAGGAGTCCGTCATGAGTGCAGCAACCCTCACATCAGACAAGGTCGTGTCCATGCATTCCACCCCGTCTGCGGTGCCGGCAACCGCCGCCAACGAAGCGACCGCGGCGCCGGTTGCGAAGGAGGCGCAGCCCGAAGCGCGTACGCCGCTGTCCGACATTCTGCTGGCCGTGTTCAAGGTCGTGTTTCCGCCGATCGCCGGCATTGCGCTGTTGATTGCGGTGTGGGCGCTGCTGGCCTCCAAGGGCGGCAGCATTCCCGGCCCGTTCGCGGTGTGGGAGGCGGCGAAGGTATTGTTCGCCGACCCCTTCTACAACAATGGCCCGAACGACATGGGCATAGGCTGGAATGTGCTGTCCTCCCTGCAGCGCGTCGGCATAGGCTTCGGTTTTGCCGCGCTGGTGGGCATTCCGCTCGGCTTCATCATCGGGCGTTTCGCCTTCATGAACGCCATGTTCGACCCGGTCATTTCGCTGCTGCGTCCGGTCAGTCCGCTCGCCTGGCTGCCCATAGGCCTGCTGGTGTTCAAGCAGGCCGATCCGGCTGCGACATGGACCATCTTCATCTGCTCGATCTGGCCGATGATCATCAACACGGCCGTCGGCGTGCAGCGCGTTCCGCAGGACTACATGAACGTCGCCCGTGTGCTTGACCTCAGCGAGTGGAAGATCGTGACCAAGATACTGTTCCCCTCGGTGCTGCCCTACATGCTGACCGGCATCCGGCTGTCCATCGGCACCGCCTGGCTGGTCATCGTGGCCGCGGAAATGCTGACCGGTGGCGTGGGTATCGGCTTCTGGGTGTGGGACGAGTGGAACAACCTGAAGGTAGAGCACATCATCATCGCCATCTTCGTCATCGGCATTGTCGGTCTGCTGCTCGAACAGGCGCTGCTGCTGCTCGCCCGCCGCTTCTCGTACGGCAACAGCTGAAACCATCCAACCGAGGCGACCGGCGCTCTTGGCGCCGGTCCGCGAGGAGATCACCATGAGCAAGACCATTGTCAAAGTCGAGAACGCAGGCATGACCTTCGACACCAAGAAGGGCAAGTTCGTCGCGCTGCGTGACATCGACCTCACCATCGCCGAAGGCGAATTCGTGACGCTGATCGGCCACTCCGGCTGCGGAAAGTCGACGCTGCTGAACCTGATTGCCGGTCTCACGTTGCCGACCGCTGGCAACCTGATCTGTGACGGCCGCGAGATTGCCGGCCCGGGTCCGGAGCGCGCCGTGGTGTTCCAGAACCACTCGCTGCTGCCCTGGCTCACCTGCCTGGAGAATGTGCTGCTGGCGGTCGAACGCGTGTTCGGCAGGAAGGAAGGCAAGGCGAAGCTGCGCGCGCGCGCCGAGGCCGCGCTCGAGATGGTGCATATGACGCACGCGCTGGACAAGCTGCCGCACGAGATCTCGGGCGGCATGAAGCAGCGCGTGGGCATCGCTCGCGCCTTCGCGATGGAACCGAAGATACTGCTGATGGACGAGCCCTTCGGTGCGCTCGACGCGCTGACCCGCGCCAGCTTGCAGGACGAACTCAATGGCGTGATGGAGAAGACCGGCGCCACCGTGGTGATGGTGACGCACGACGTCGATGAGGCGGTGCTGCTTTCCGACCGCATCGTCATGATGACCAACGGGCCGGCCGCGACCATCGGAGAAATTCTCGACGTGAAGCTGGCGCGTCCGCGCGATCGCCTGAAGCTGGCCCACGACGTGGATTTTGTCGAGTATCGCGCCGCGCTGCTCGAATTCCTTTACCAGAAGCAGGTGAAGAAGGCGGCCTGACCGGGGCGGTCCTCCGTGCGCGATTCCGGTGCCGCGTCATTCGCGGCACCGGTCGGTCCGGCACGGCAATGCCTCAAGAGAGCTGGACGTTCAGGCCGGTAACCTCCGATGACCGCTGGTCGCGATGTCCGGAGCTTCGCCCGTCGGCCACCTCTTCCGGCGGTATCGCTCACCTTCCGGGTCGGACCGCTTCGAGTTCGCGCGCGCGGCCCGCGGCCGCCCGGCCGTGTCGCGCCACTCTCTGCAGGGAACCCGCCGGCTGCGCCCTCGCGCCTTGGCGGGCGCCGCGCCAAGGCGTTCCGCACGGTCCGCTGAGTGCCGATCAACAGGGGCTCTCGGGTACCGGTGCCTCGGCGTGGACGTTCCGTCACATTTCTCCGGCTCGTCGTTGTCCCGTCGCCGTTATCATGCGCAGATGCACGTAGGGAGGCGGGTGCCATGGCGGCCGAGGCACAAAGGGTTCTGCTGGTTGATGACGACCATGAGTTGAGTGCCCTGCTGGGCGAATACATCGCCCACGAGGGCTTTCTGATCGACCGTGCGAGTGATGGCGAAGGTTCGCTCGCGCTGCTCCGGACCGAGAGATTCGACATCGTCGTGCTCGACGTGATGATGCCCGGCATGTCGGGCATGGAAGTACTCCGTCGGCTGCGAAGCTTTACCGGTGTGCCGGTGCTCATGCTCACCGCGCGCGGTGACGACATCGACTGCGTGCTGGCGCTCGAACTCGGTGCCGATGACTATGTACAGAAGCCGTGCACCCCGCGCGAACTGGTGGCGCGTCTGCGTGCCATCCTGCGCCGGGCGACGGGGCCGCGCACACAGGGGATGGGCGAGGACGCCATCATGATCGGTGCGCTGGCCGTATGGCCATCCCGGCGCAGTGCCGAGTACGGCAGCATTCCCTTGCCGCTCACGGGTTCGGAATACAGCCTGCTTGAAGTGCTGGCGCGGCACGCCGGAAGCGTGGTGTCGAAGAGCGATCTGTCGCTCCAGGCACTGGGACGTCCCATGGGGCCGTATGACCGAAACATCGATGTGCATGTGAGCGCGATCCGGCAGAAGCTTGCGCCCGTTTCCGGTGGACGCGTGCTGATCCAGACCGTACGCGGCATCGGTTACCAGTTGATCCGGGAGTAGTCCATGTGTGCGCACCGGACGCCGCACGAGGTGGCATGCGGCAGCATCGGTCTTGCCCGTCGCGCGCGGCCGCAGCCGTCATGACGAGGTCCTGGCCCCTCGGCCGGCTTTTCTGGAAGCTGTTCTCCGCCTTCATTGGCGCGCTTGCTGTCGTGGCGCTGCTGGTGACGCTGGTGTTCGGGCTCATCGGACCGCGCGAAGGCGGTCGTTTCCGGCCGGCTTCGGTACTGATGGCGGATACCGTGGCCGAATTGCTTCAGCAGCGTGGCCCCGATGCGGCGACCGGACTGCTCCAGGTCTGGCAGGCGCGGGGCGAGCGCTTGCCCTGGGTGATTGCAGCGGACGGCCGGGAATTGCTCGGCCGCAGGCCGCCTGCGGAACGCCCGACCGGCCTGCGCATTGTCGACCCCCAGGGCGTCGAATGGAGGGTGATCGAAGCGCGACCGCTGCCGCCTCCGGGCGGAACCCATCTGCCGCCTCCACCGTTTGTGGAGGTGGTGGCAGTGCTGATCGGCGCGATGGCCTTCAGCGCACTGCTTGCCTGGTATCTGTCGCGGCCGGTACGCCACCTGCACCGCGCCTTCGATGCGCTGGCAACGGGAAATCTGGACGTCCGCATTGCGCCGCTGATCGGTCGCCGACGCGACGAGATCGCCGATCTCGGGCGCGGCTTCGACCGGATGGCCGAGCAGATACAGCATCTGCTCGACGCGCAGCGCCGTCTGTTGCACGACGTGTCGCACGAGTTGCGCTCGCCACTGGCGCGCATGACGGCGGCCATCGGCCTCGCGCGTCAGGACCGCACGCGCATCGATGCCATGCTGGAGCGGGTCGAGCGGGAAGCCGGACGGCTGGACGCACTGGTCGGCGAACTGCTGGGCCTGTCGCGCATGGAGTACGACTCCGGGCGAGCGCTGCCACAGCCGGTCTGTCTTGACGCATTGCTGCGCGAAGTCGTCGAGGACGCGCGCTTCGAGGCGTCGACGCGCGGCATTCGCGTCGATCTGGTCAGCGTGCCTGCCACGGTTACAGGCCATGTTGAACTGCTCCGCCGGGCGGTGGATAACGTGCTGCGCAATGCCGTGAAGTACGCGCCGCCCGCTTCATCCGTCGAGGTCGATATGGTGCTGGACGGTGCCCGCATCCGCATTGCCGTCAGCGATCGCGGATGCGGCGTCGCGGAGGAGGAACTGGAACGCATCTTCGACCCGTTCTTCCGCGGAGTCCGGGATGGCGGCAGTTCGGGTGCCGGCCTCGGCCTGTCGATTGCGCGTCGCGCCGTGATGGCGCACGGTGGCAGCATCCGTGCGATCAACCGCGACCGGGGCGGCCTGCGCATTGACATCGTGCTGCCGACTGAAGACCCCGTATCTCTTCCTGCCTGAGCGCCGATCGGTCACGCCATCGGCAGGGGTGCATCGGCACGGCTCCGGGGGAGTCCTTCGTTCTTTACGATCGGACACACCGGCAGGGTTTGCCGGACGCGCGACCACGGCATTAGCGACGCCGGAACGGTGGCGCTTGCGGGGCGGTGCGGCGGGGAAAATCTTGCCGTCCGGCCTGCAGTCCGCGATCGCGGCGCCGTCCGGCCTGCACGGACTGTAAAGAAAGCACGCTTCTCCTGCTCATCTCTTTACGCGGAACGCCCCCGTTTTTACCTGAATCGCCGGGTTCTGCCCGAAGTTCGGGCCGATAACTTGCCATGTGAGCAATGGCGACCCATCCGGGACGCCGTTCTTCTGACTTCACACACATGGGAGCACTCATCATGAGCATATCGGGCGTGAGCAGCAGCATGGCTTCGGCGATGCAGTCGGCGATGCAGTCCAGCCGGTCGCAGAAGCCGGATGCGTCGGCGGTGGCGGCGGATGTATTCGCGCTGCTGGACAGCAACAACAAGGGCTACATCGACAGCAGCGATCTGGCCGGCGCGCTGCAATCGACGGGCAGCGGCGGTTCGGCCGAGGACCTGTTCAGTACCATGGATGCCGACAGCGACGGCAAGGTGACCGAGCAGGAACTGGGCAGTCTGCTGCAGAAGGTGGCCGATCAGCTCGAAGACAGTTTCGGAGCGGCGCGCGTTGGCCAGGCCATGGGCAATCGACCGCCTCCGCCTCCGCCGCCCGAAGGCGAGGACGAAGGTCTCGGTGTCGAGGAACTGAGTGCGATGGCGGAAGAGGCCGAAGCATCGGGCAGCGCGAACGCTTCGGAACTTGCCGCGCTGGTCGAGTCCTTCGACGAGGCGGACACTGACGGAGACGGCAAAGTGAGCTTCCAGGAGGCCATGGCCTTCCGCGAGTCCTCGCAGGCCGAGAGTACCGACGGTACGCAGGGCACGGGAGGCAACTCAGCTCCGCCGCCACCGGATATGGAGACGCGCGAGTCGCGCATGCTGGCCCGTGTGCTCGAACTGCTGCAGCAATACGACAGTGGCGACGCTTCGACCGTGAGCGGCGCATCCACGGTTTCAGTCAGCGTCTGAGCCGACGGAGGGTGGATTGCGTGGCGCCCTTGCGGCCTGGTGCAGGTTGCCGCGCAGTCGCTGCACGTCTAGCGAGCTGACCGGCGTGGCTGAATTGCCCCAGCTGCCGCGGATATGCGATACGAGCAGCGCGATGTCTTCGTCGTCCAGCGCAGCGGCAAAGGGCGGCATGCCGTACGGACGGGGGTTGCCACGCGTGGCGGGGGCGTAGCCGCCGCCCAGCACCATGCGTACCGGATTGGCCGGCGGGTCCATCGTGACGGCGCGGTTTCCGGCCAGCGCCGGCCACACGCCCGGTTTGCCTTCGCCGTGTTCGCCATGGCAATCGGCGCAGTGCTCGGCATACAGTCGTGCACCCCGCTCGCGTCGCAGTTCGTCCTGTATGCCCTTCGATTCCAGCTTCACCGATTGCGTCGCCGGCAGCGCTTTGAGGTAGACCGCCATCGCGTCGAGATCGGACGCAGACAGGTATTGCGTGCTTCCGAACACCACTTCGGCCATCGGACCGCTCACCGTTGCCTGGCGTGACGCGCCATCGCGCAGCAGGGCGACGATGTCTTCCTTCGGCCAGTCGCCGACGCCGCCTTCGTGCGTCGAGGCGAGCGACGGCGCGTACCAGTTCTGTTCCGGCATCAGGCCGCCAGCCAGGGCTTCCGGGTCATTGCTGGCACCCAGCGCATTGCGCGGTGCATGGCAGGCGCTGCAATGGCCCAGACCCTGGACCAGATAGGCACCGCGATTCCAGTCGGCCGGGCGACGGTCGTCGGCGCGGTAGACGCCCGGCTTGAAGTAAAGCGCGCGCCAGGCGAGCAGCGCCGCTTGAGTGTCGTACGGAAAGCGCAGCGCGTGCTCCCGGTTTGGCTGATCGACCGGCGGCAAGGTCTTCAACCAGATCCGGATCGCATCGACGTCGGCACGCGTGATGCGTGTGTAGTGGGTATAGGGGAAAGCCGGATAGAGCAGGCGGCCATCGCGCGCACGGCCTTCGTGCAGTGCGTTCCAGAAGTCGTCGGAGCTCCATTGACCAAGGCCGGTGTTGTCGTGTGGTGTCAGGTTGCTGGTATAGATCGTGCCGAAAGGCGTTTCAATGGCCCGGCCACCGGCTCCCGGTGCGCCGCCCGGCGCGGTGTGGCAGCCGAGACAGTTGCCGGCACGCGCGAGATACTCGCCTCGCGACACTTGCGTGGCCTCGTCCGCATCGAGGACCGGGCCCGTGTCGTCGGGTACCGGCTCGAGCATGAGATAACAGGCGGTCGCTGCGATCACGAGCACGACGGCGGTCATCAGGCGCTTCATCGTGCGGCCTCGGGCACGCCGCCGCAGCGCGCGGGCAGCGGCCGGTCCAGTGCCGCGGCGGGTTTGCCGCCACCGTTCGCCGCCTGTGCGGCCAGCCATTGCGCGACCGCCTGGATGTCGTCCGCGGTCAGCCGTCGCGCGATCTGAGCCATGCAGTCCGGGGCGTGTGCCTGGCGGATGCCGCTCTTCCAGCCGGCGAGCTGGGCTGCCAGATAGTCACGCGGCAGACCCAGCAGTCCCGGGATGGCGGGCGCGACGCCGGTCAGCGCGCTGCCATGACAGCGGTCGCAGGCAGGCAGCTCGCGTGCCGCATCGCCCCGGCGCACAAGTTGTTCGCCGTGCGACAGCACGGCCGCCCGGAGCGTGCTACGCGTCGGCGGCGGATAGGGAGGATCCAGCCGGGAAAAGTGGTCGGCGATCTCATGCAGATAGTCGTCGGTCAGGGTGTGGAGCAAGCCGGTCATCAGCGGGTATTGCCGGCGACCGTCTCGGAAATTCAGCAACTGGTTGTACAGATATCCGGCTGGCTTGCCGGCGATGCGCGGGTAGTAGCCGTCCGCTCCTGCACGGCCTTCGGCGCCGTGGCAGCCGGTACAGGCGAGCACGCGCTGCGCCATGTCGCCGGCCGTCGGCGGAGCGGCGACGGCCGCTGCAAGCGGGAGGGCGAGGACCAGCAGGGCCGGGCCAAGGCGCAGCGGGGAAAGCAGGGGAAGGCGCATCGTCGCGCCGGAAAAGCCGGTTCGATCGTCTGGCATCTTGCGGGGGGCGTGGCTCTCATGAATGTTCTTCTTGCCGGCGCGCCGCTCCGGTCCCGGTACCCGGGGTGGGGCGCCCGATGCATCACGGCGGGGGCAGATCCTTAAAGACCGCGCATCTTCTGCAACAGCGCGGTGGTCGACCGTTCGTGCTCAAAGGCGATCGATTCGACCCGCCCGCCACGCGCCAGCACCCCTGCAGCGCCGACGATGTGGTCAACCGGCCAGTCACCGCCCTTGATCAGCACGTCCGGCATGCAGGTTTCTATCAGTTCGAGCGGTGTGTCGGTGTCGAACCAGGTGACCAGGGTTACCGATTCCAGCGCGGCGATCACTGCCGCGCGGTCTTCCAGTGCATTGACCGGGCGCTCCCCGCCTTTGCCCAGGCGTCTGACCGAAGCGTCGGTGTTCAATGCCACGATGAGCGAACCGCCCAGCGCGCGTGCCTGCGCGAGGCAGGTGACGTGACCGCGATGCAGGATGTCGAAACAGCCATTGGTGAATACGACCGGGCCGGGCAGTTCGGCACGGCGGGTCGCGATCTCGTCCGGCGGGCATATCTTGGCTTCGAAAGCCGGAGTGCCGCCGCGCATCAGGCGGCGCCAGCGTACTGCTTGCGGAAGCGGTTCAGGTCGCCCACGGTCTTGAATGTTTCGCCGAACAGCGAAGACAGGTTGCGCAGGATGCCGCCGATCACCCGTGCCTCGCAGTCCTTGTCGAAGCGGATCTGCTCGTCCAGCCAGCGTTCCAGCCATTCCGGGTCGGGCAGTCGCGACTGAACGGTGTCGCGGGGAAAGTGCGCCTTGCTCACGTGCAGATTGGTCGGGTGCAGTGGTTTTCCGGCACGCCCGCTTGCCGCCATCAGCATGCCGATCTTGGAGAAGGCCGCGCGCGCGGTGTCGCCGGCCTGATCGATGGCCCGTTTCATGTACTTCAGGTAGGCGCCGCCGTGGCGCGCCTCGTCGCGGGACAGCAGATCGTAGATGTGCTTGATCACAGGCTCGGTATGCCATTCCGCAGCGCGGCGGTACCACTGGGTCAGTCGCACCTCGCCACAGAAATGCAGCATCAGCGTTTCCAGTGCCGGCGCCGGGTCGAACTCGAAGCGCACCTCGTGCAGTTCCGCTTCGGTCGGCGCCAGTTCGGGCCTGAAGCGTTTCAGGTATTCGATCAGCACCAGCGCGTGCTTCTGCTCTTCGTAGAACCAGATCGACATGAAGGCGCAGAAGTCGGAGTCGGCATGGTTGTCGCGGAGAAACATCTCGGTGGCCGGAAGCGCGGACCACTCGGTGATGGCATTCATCTTGACCGTGATCGCCTGTTCGTCCGACAGCAGCGCGGCGTCGAAACTGTCCCAAGGCACGTCTGTCGCCATGTCCCAGCGGGCGGATTCGAGTGACTTGAACAGTTCGGGATAGAGCATGAAGCGGCTCCTGAAGAAAAAAGCATTGTACGCGAGCAAAAGACAGCCGGATGACAGCCGGGCGGAGCCGGCGTCTTCATTGCACCATGTCGGCCCGTGTAAGGAACGCCGGAAAAGAGGCCGGTTCCGGCCGCTCAGTGGCGAGACCGCCAGTCGGCGACGGCGACCGGCACGTCGGTGATGTCGCGGATCACGCGCACGCCCTCGCTGCTGCGCAGCCGGTCGCGCGCGCCGGCACCACCGACCCAGATATCGATCCCGGCGGGCAGGGCTTCCCGCAGCGAGCGCACGCCGGCAAGCGCCTGGCGGGCCGGGAAGGCGGCGCTGAAGGACAGCGCGACCACATCCGCGCCCGCGGTGATAGCGGAACTGCGGATGTCCGCGAGCGGCATGCGCGGACCGAGAGAGCAGCATTGCGCGCCTTCCGAAGCGAACAGCGTTTCGGCCATCAGCAAGCCCAGCGCGTGTTCCTCTTGCGGCAAGGTGGTGAGCAGGATGCGCGGAGGCTTGCCGGGCCGGGGGTAGGCAGCCAGGGCGCCGCGCAGGAAAGTCTGGGTCTGTTCGGTGTAGAAATGTTCGTCCGGCACACCGAGGTCCCCCCGCAACCACGCTTCGCCGATGTGAACATTGAGCGGCGCGATCACATCGGTGACCAGGCCCTGCAGGCCTTTGTCGAGCAAGGCCTGCTGGAAAAGCCGGCGCAAGGTTTCGACGTCGTGGGCGCGAATCGCGGTCAGCATCTCGCCGGATGCCGGCTCGACTTCGCGCCCCCCGTTTTCGCTGTCGAGCATGCCCTGCAGAGCCGACTCGCTGAGCGTCAGCAGCTTGCCGGGGCGCCAGCCCTGATCCATCAGTCGACGGATCAGACGCAAGCGATTCACGTCCTCAAGCGTGTACAGCCGCTCGCCGGCGTCGTCGCGAGCCGGCTTCGGGAAGCCATAGCGACGTTCCCAGACGCGCAGCGTGTCCTTCTGAAGTCCGGTTTCGCGTTCGACCGCACCAATGGTAAGCAGGGTGAGACCCGATGCGTGCGCGCTCATTTTGTCCTGGACAAATCGTTGACATGGCGAAGAATGGGCTCTAGATTACGACTCATGTCCAATTTTGTCCAGGACAAAAAGGGGGCGCACCATGGAATCAAAACTGAAATCCGACATGCTGTCCGCAATCGCCATGATGGGAGTCGCCGTGTCCGCGTGGGCCGTCGCGCCTGCAGCGGGCGATCTTCCGGCACGCAATGACGATGCCCGATCGACTGCCTCGGACACGGGTGGTGCGGCGGCGCCGACGGACGCGCTCATCCGCCTGCACCGTCAGGTCACCGGCCACTATGCGGTCCAGTTCGTCGCCGGGCCGCAGCCGCAGTGTTGCGAGGCGCTCCGTGCTGCGCGCTGATCGCGGCCTGGCCGCTGTTGCCCTGACCATGGCGGTCTCGGGGTCTGCACTCGCTGCCGGCAACTGCCCCGCGCTGCTCGATCGCAGCCTTCCCGGCCTGCTCGACGGCAAGGCGCAGTCGCTGTGTCCGTTTTCCGGCCGTGTGCTGCTTGTTGTGAATACCGCCAGTCGTTGCGGTTATACGGGGCAGTACGCCGGCCTGGAGAAACTGCAGGAGACCTACGGCAAACGCGGCCTGACGGTGCTCGGCTTTCCGTCCAACGATTTCGGCAACCAGGAGCCCGGCAGCGACAAGGACATTGCCGAATTCTGCAGCATGACCTACGGCGTCAAGTTTCCGATGTTCAGCAAGACGTCTGTGCGCGGCGCGCAGCGGCACCCCTTCTACGCCGATCTGGTCAAGGCGACCGGTTCCGAACCGGCGTGGAATTTCCACAAGTATCTGATCGCGCGGGATGGACGCACCGTCACGTCCTTTCCGAGCAATGTTGCGCCCGACTCCAGCGTTCTGGTCCGGGAGATCGAAGCGGCACTCGCGAAGTGAGGCCGGTGCATCCGGTCGGTCGTTCCGCGTGTAGTGAATCCGAGGAGGCTCGCATGAAGATCGCCGTCGTCGGTTCGGGCATTTCCGGACTGGCAGCAGCTTTGCTGCTGTCGCGTACCCATGAGGTGACGCTTTATGAACAGGACGCCCGCCTGGGCGGACATTCGAACACGGTCGACGTCGAACTCGACGGTGTCTGTCACCCTGTGGACACCGGTTTCATCGTGTTCAACCGCAGGACCTATCCGAATCTGTGCGGCCTGTTCGCCCACCTCGGTGTCCCGGTGGCCGACAGCGACATGTCCTTCGGCGTCAGCCTGCGCCAACCGGACCTCGAATGGGCGGGCAGTTCCCTCGCCACTGTTTTTGCCCAGCCGGCGAATCTCGCGCGCCCGCGCTTCTGGGGCATGCTGCAGGACATCCTCCGCTTCAATTCTGCCGTAAGCGAGCGGGCGGCCAGAGGCACGGCCGAACAGCTCAGCCTGGGCGAGTTCCTGGCTCGTCACCGTTACGGCGATGCCTTTCGCGACTGGTATCTGCTGCCGATGGCCGCAGCCATCTGGTCCTGTCCGACGCAGACCATGATGGCCTATCCGCTGGCGACTTTCGCCCGTTTCTGCCACAACCACGGCCTGCTCCAGGTCAGCGACAGGCCGCAATGGATGACGGTGCGCGGCGGTTCGCGGGTATATGTGCAGGCGATCGCCGATCGTCTGGTCGATGTCCGCCGTGCCTGCGCAGTCAGTGCCGTCCGGCGCATGGGGCAGGGCGTGATGGTCGAGGCCGGCGGCATGGCCGAGCGTCACGACCAGGTGGTGATGGCCTGCCACTCCGACCAGGCCCTGGCCTTGCTCGGCGATCACGCCACGCCGGCCGAGCGGCGTTTGCTCGGCGCCATCCGCTATCAGCCCAATCACGCGGTACTGCACACCGACGCCGCCCTGCTTCCGCGCAGCCGCCGAGTCTGGTCGGCCTGGAACTACATGGCAGGTGAGGGGGCGCCCGACCGGCGACCGGTCAGCGTGTCCTATCTGATGAACAGCCTGCAGCCCCTGCCGTTCAAGCGTCCGGTCGTGGTGTCGCTGAACCCCTTCATCGAGCCCGACCCGGCCAGCGTGATCGCGCGCTTCGATTACGCTCACCCGCTGTTCGACGGACCGGCCATCGACGCCCAGGTGCGTCTGCCGGAGATTCAGGGCAGGGAGCGCATCTGGTTCTGTGGCGCCTGGACCGGCTATGGCTTCCACGAGGACGGGCTGGCGTCCGCCGTGCGCGTGGCACGTCATTTCGGTGTCAACGTGCCCTGGCAGCACAGCCCGGAAGCGGTGCCCGCATGACGGTTCCCGTGGTCAGCCTGTGCCGCGGTGCGGTCATGCACGCGCGGACGACGCCGGTCAGCCGGCGCTTCGCCTACCGTCTTTTCTATTTGCGCATCGCGCTGGGCCGCCTCGACGACCGGCCGGTCCCGATGCTGGGCATAAACCGCTGGGCGCCGCTGTCCTTCCACTTCCGTGACCATGGCGCGCGCGACGGCTCGCATCCGCTGTTGTGGATACGACGTGTGCTGGCGCGAGAAGGCCTGGACTGTGCCGACGGCGAGGTCGTGCTCCAGACGATGCCGCGTCTGTTCGGCTATGCATTCAATCCGGTCAGTTTCTGGTTCTGCCACGACCGCGCCGGCGCGCTGCGTGCCGTGCTGTGCGAGGTGAACAACACCTTCGGCGAACGACACGACTATCTGGTGGCGCACGCGGACGGGCATCCCATGGTCGATGGCGAATGGATGGAAACGCGCAAGGTTTTCCACGTATCGCCTTTCTTTCCGGTCAGCGGCCTTTACCGCTTCCGCTTCGCGCAGCGCGGCGATCTGTGCTCGGTCGCGATCGACTATCACGACGGTGGAGAGCGCCGGCTGCGAACGCGGGTATCCGGCCATGCGGTGCCCATCAGTCGCGCCGCGGCGTGGCGCGCGCTTGCCGCGCACCCGCTGATGACAGTGGGCGTTGTCGCGCGCATCCATCTGCAGGCCTTCCATCTGTGGCGCGCCCGCGTGCCCTTCTTCAGAAAACCCCGAGCCCCGGTAGAGGAACTGACCCGATGAACCAGCCCGACGCCCTGATTGCACTCGAACGCCGCAGCGCACTTCCATCCGCAGCCCGCCACGTCTTGCGTCTGCTCGAACGCATCGAGCACGGATGGTTGCTGCTGACCTTGCCCAATGGCGAACTGCTCTCCTTCGGTCACCGCGGCGAACCGGTCGATATGCATGTCCATGACTGGAGCGTGTTCGAACGCGTGCTCGCACGCGGCGACATCGGCCTTGGCGAAGCCTGGTTCGACGGTCTGTGGGACACCGACCACCTGGCGCGCGTGCTTACCCTGTTCGCCAGCAATCGCGGGCCGCTGGAAACCGCAGTGCACGGAAATCTGCTGGCGCTGGCGCTGGCACGGGTCCGCCACCTTTGCCGCGCCAATACGCGTCGCGGCGCCAGGCGCAACATCCTGGCGCACTACGATCTTGGCAACGATTTCTACGCGCTCTGGCTGGATCGCGGAATGACCTATTCGAGCGCGCTGTTCGAGGGCGAGGAGCAGCGCAGTCTGGAGGCCGCGCAGCATGCGAAGTACGCGCGCATCGCGCGCGTACTGCGTCTTCAGCGCGATCAGCCCGTGATCGAGATCGGCTGTGGCTGGGGTGGTTTTGCCGAGGTGGCGGTACGCGATCACGGTGCCGTCGTGCACGGCGTGACGCTGTCGCCGGCCCAGCTCGAATGGGCACAGGCGCGTGCGCAGCGAGCGGGCTGTGGCGGCCGCGCCAGTTTCGAGCTGCGCGACTACCGCGACCTGCGTGGCCAGGTCGGCCGCATCGTGTCGATCGAGATGCTGGAAGCGGTCGGCGAGCGCTGGTGGCCGACCTATTTCCGCAAGTTGTTCGGCATGCTGACCGTGGGTGGCGAGGCGGTGGTGCAGACCATCAGCATCGGCAACGATCTGTTCCCGCGCTATCGGCGGGGCACCGACTTCATCCAGCAGTACGTGTTTCCGGGCGGCATGTTGCCCTCGCCCTCGGTATTCGCCGACCAGGCAGCCCGGGCCGGCCTCGTCCTGCACGAGGACTATCGCTTCGGTCTTGACTATGCGATCACGCTGGCACACTGGCGGCAGGCTTTCGAGCAGCAGGCCGATGCCTTGCGCGCACTGGGTTTCGATCGCCGCTTCCAGCGACTGTGGCGCTTCTATCTTGCCTATTGCGAGGCGGGCTTCCGCGCCGGTTTGATCGATGTGCACCAGTTCCATCTGCTCAAGCCATGACAAACGGTTGTCCGGCGATCGCGCAGCCGCCGACGGAAGGCGGGCTTCATTGCGAGCCTGCTTTCCGGCAAACCACCTTCCTTCGTTGCCGTGCGCTGCCCGCCATGGCCACGACCTCATGCAAGCCGGGGTGATCCGATGAAACGACTGCTCGGGCTGTTACTGTTCGCGTCCGCCTGTAGCTTCGCCCAGGTTCCCGCCGGCACGACCGATCTGCTGCACGACCCCAAGCCGCTCGGCAGCGGCGAAATGCGCTGGTTCGGAATCAAGCTCTACGACGCCACACTCTGGGCGAGCGGCGGACGCTATGCGCCCGAAGGCGGGTTCGCACTCAGCCTGCGCTATGCCCGCGATTTCGATGGCCTGCGTCTGGCGAGGGCCAGCATCGACGAAATCCGTCGTCTGGGCGAGCGCGACGATGCGCGGCTCGCACGCTGGCAGAGCCAGCTCGAAGGCGTGTTTCCGAACGTGAAGGCGGGCGAGGTGATCACCGGCGTCAAGCTGGCCGACGGCAGCGCACGCTTTTTTCATCAGGGGCAGGCGTTGCCGGCGGTCGAAGACCGTGCGCTGTCCGACGCCTTTTTCGCCATCTGGCTCGACCCGCGCACGCGCGAACCGGCCTTGCGCGCAAAGCTTCTGGCCGAGGCCGGGCCGTCGCGGTGACGGCTGCGCAGCTGTTCGCCTACGGTCTGCTCGGCGCGCCGCTCGCCGCGGCAGCGCTGCCCATCTACCTGCACATTCCCAAGCTTTACGCCGAGCACCACGGCGTTTCGCTCGCTCTGCTCGGCATCGTGCTGTTTGCCGCGCGCCTGTTCGATGCACTGGCCGACCCGCTGATCGGTGTCGCCAGCGACCGCGCGCGCAGTCGCCGCATCCTGGTACTGGCCGGCCTGCTGCCACTGGCCATCGGCCTGGTCGCCATGGTGAGACCCGCCGCCGGCATCGACCCCTTGACATGGTTGCTCGGCACGCTGTTTCTGGTCTACGCCGGCTACAGCATCACCACCATCAACTACGCGGCATGGGGCGCAGAGCTGTCGCGTACGCCGGCCCTGGGTACCCGGCTGGTCGCCTCGCGCGAGGCGTGGTCGCTGATCGGTGTGGTCGCGGCCTCGGTGGCGCCCGGCCTGCTGTCGGACGAGGCACCTACCGGGCTGTGGCGGGCAGTGCTGGGCTGGTTGCCCTGGCTGTGCCTGGCTGCACTGCTCACGGCGGTGACGGTGCCCGACGCGATCCCGCACGCCCCGCGACAGGCCTTGTCCGCTGCGCTGCAGGAGGTCATGCGGCATGCGCGCTTCCGCCGCCTGCTTGCGGTGTTCGCGCTCAATGGCATCGCCGCAGCCATTCCCGGCACGCTGGTGCTCTTCTTCATCGCCGACGTGCTGCAGGCACCCGAGCGCGAAGGGCTGTTCCTGGCGCTCTATTTCTCGGCCGGTGTGCTGGCCTTGCCCCTGTGGACGCGCCTTGCCGACCGCGTCGGCCGCGCGCGCAGCTGGTCGGTCTCCATGGTGATCGCGATCGCGGTGTTCGGTTGGGCATGGACACTGGGCCCGGGCGACGTACTTGCGTTCGCGCTCATATGCGTCGGTTCCGGCATCGCTCTGGGGGCCGATCTGGCTCTGCCGCCGGCGCTGCTCGCCGGCCTCGTCTCGCGACGCGACGAGCCGCTTCCCGCCGGGGGCAGCTTCGGCGTATGGACGTTTGTCACCAAACTCAACCTGGCGCTGGCCGCCGGTGTTGCGCTGCCGGCGCTGGCCTTCTTCGGCTACCGGCCGGGCGAGCAGGGCGAACCGGCACGCGTCGCGCTGACCGCGGTCTACGCACTGCTGCCGCTGGTGCTGAAGCTTGGCGCCTTCCTGCTGTTGTGGAACGGCGCGCGCAGTATCGAACCCGGACCTGCCGACGATCGTGCAAGGACCGCGTAGCGCGGGTGTGGATGTTGTCGCCGGCCTCAGGCAGGTCGGCTTCTGGAGTATGGAGCGGGAGGCGTGTCATCGTGAAATCGATCTTGTGCAGGATGTTGTCGGCCTGGGGCCTCGCGGCGCTGGCCGGTTGCGGAGGGGTGCCGGTTGACAGGTACGTGGCGCAGAAGCCGGCGCTCGATCTGAAGCAGTACTTCAACGGCCCGGTCACCGGCTGGGGCATGTTCCAGGACCGCGGTGGCGAGGTGATCAAGCGCTTCGTGGTGCGCATCGATGCCCGGTGGGAGGGGGATACCGGTACCCTGGACGAGCGCTTCGAATGGAGCGATGGCACCCGCACACGACGCGTATGGACCTTGCGCTACCTGGGCGATGGCCGCTACAGCGGTCGCGCCGACGACGTGATCGGCGAGGCGGCGGGCGAGGCCAGTGGCAATGCGCTGCGCTGGCGCTACGTTCTGGCCTTGCCGGTGGGCGACAAGGTGTACAACGTCGACTTCGACGACTGGATGTATCTGATCGACGACAGGGTGATGCTGAACCGTTCCGCCATGAGCAAGTTCGGCATTCATCTGGGTGAAGTGACGCTGTCCTTCACCCGCGGAGCACCCTGATGTTCGGGCCGCCGAACCCGCGGCTGCAGGACTGGAGCGGCCGGCGCGTCTGGATAATCGGCGCCTCCAGCGGCATCGGCGCCGCGCTGGCGCGGCGCCTGATGGCGGTCGGTGCCCGTGTTGCGCTCAGTGCGCGCGATGCCGCGAAGCTCGAGGCGGTGGCCCGGCTGTCGCCGCAGGCGCGCGCCCTGCCGCTTGACGTCGCCGAGCCGGGTGCCTTGCAGGCGGCTGCCCGGACGCTGCGGACCGAATGGGGCGGCCTCGACGCGGTGTTCTTCGTCGCCGCACGCTATCGTGCGGTGCGCGCCTGGGAACTGGACGACGACGAGGTCGATGCCACGCTGCGCACCAATGTGGCCGCCGTGATGCACGGCTGCGCCGCGGTGCTGCCCGACATGCTGCAGCGGCATTCCGGTGCGCTGGTCATTGTCTCCAGCGTCGCCGGCTATCGCGGACTGCCCCGGGCGCTGATCTATGGTGCGACCAAGGCGGCCTTGATCAATTTCGCGGAAACCCTGTACCTGGACCTTCGTCCGGCCGGCATCGGCGTGCATCTGGTGTGTCCCGGCTTTGTCGAGACACCCCTCACGGCACAGAACGATTTCCGGATGCCGGCGCTGATAGGCGCTGGCGAGGCGGCCGGCCACATCCTCGCCGGACTGGCGCGCGGCGAATTCCATATCCATTTCCCGAAGCGCTTCACCCTCTGGCTGCGGCTGTTGCGCGTGCTGCCTTACCGGTGGTACTTCGCGCTGGTCAGGAAGATGACCGGCCTGTGAGGGCGAACGTCTCCCGCGGCCGCGGGGCTGGCTTCCGGGTCGATACGCTGTCGGCTCAAGTCGAAGAGCGGGGTGGGCGGCCGCATCGCGGCCGGCGCGCGCTCAGGTCGGTTCCCGCGCCGTGGCGCCAGGGCGGTCCGTGCCGCGTCCGCCCTGTCCGATGCCGGTGAGCCAGTCGAGCACGCAATAGAACGCGCCGGCGGCAAGCGGCGGATTGGTCGCCTGCAGCGGCAGCCCTGGCACATCCGGGTGCCAGGCCCAGTTGCCCAGCGCAGTGCCATACAGTTCCATCGCCAGCGCGAGCACGAACATGGTGGAGTACAGCGCTGGCGACGGGCCGAAGCGCAGGGCGAGCAGGTAGAGCGCGAACAGCGGCAGGCTGGCGGTATCGCCGGTCATCAGCGACCAGGTCGGCACCAGACCGACGAGCACAGGCGGCAGCGCAGCCGCGAAGCCGTGCGGCAGGCGCCCGTTCAGCCAGACGCCCAGCGCGAACAGCAGCACATGGCCGGGCGGCACGAACAACGGCAGATTGCCCAGACGGTAGTCGTAGATGCCCCACAGCAGCGACAGCACGCATTCGCCGAAGGCCGCCCAGGCGAGGCAGATCAGCCACTGGCGGCGCTGTTCCGGGGTGGCGCGCACGCACAGCAGGGTCAGCAGTGTCCAGGTCCAGACATTGACGAACGGCTGCGCCCAGACGTGAGCCTCGGCGTCCAGCCACAGACCGGCAACGATGGTCACTGCGGCGGCAAGGGCGAAGGGCGTGGTCATGGCGGTACGCGGTCGGCCTGGCGGCGAAGGCGGCAGGGGCTGCATGGTAGACTCTGCGCCTCGAAAAATCGCGGGTTTTCCCATGTCCGGCAATACTCTGGGCACACTTTTCCGTGTCACGTCCTTCGGTGAATCGCATGGTCCGGCCATCGGCTGCGTGGTCGATGGCTGCCCGCCGGGGCTGGCGCTGAGCGTCTCCGACATCCAGTCCGAACTGGACAGGCGCAAGCCCGGTACCTCTCGCCACGTTACCCAGCGGCGCGAGCCCGACGAGGTGGAGATCCTCTCGGGCGTGTTCGACGGGTTCACCACCGGCACGCCGATCGCCTTGCTCATCCGCAACCAGGACCAGCGCTCGAAGGACTACGGAAACATCGCGGAAACCTTCCGCCCCGGACATGCCGACTACGCCTACTGGCAGAAATACGGTATCCGCGACCATCGGGGTGGCGGGCGTTCGTCGGCGCGCGAGACGGCGGTGCGCGTGGCGGCCGGTGCCATCGCCCGCAAGTGGCTGCATGAGCGCTACGGTATCGCCATCCATGGCTGGATGAGCCAGCTCGGGCCGATCCGCATCGAATACCGCGACCGCGAAGCGATTGCCGCCAACCCCTTTTTCGCGCCGGACGCGGCCATCGTGCCGGAACTCGAACTGTTCATGGACCAGTTGCGCAAGTCCGGCGATTCCTGCGGTGCGCGCATCGACGTGCTGGCCAGCGGTGTGCCCGCAGGTTGGGGCGAGCCGGTGTATGACCGGCTGGACGCCGACATCGCCTGCGCCATGATGGGTATCAATGCGGTCAAGGGCGTCGAGATCGGTGCCGGTTTCGCCAGCGTCGAACAGCGTGGCACCGAGCATTCGGACGAAATGTCTCCGCAAGGCTTTCTGTCCAACAATGCCGGCGGTGTGCTCGGCGGCATTTCGACAGGCCAGGACATCCGGGTGTCCGTCGCCATCAAACCCACTTCCAGCATCCGCCTCGATCGCCACTCGATCGACAAGGCCGGCAACCCGGTCGTCGTGAACACGCACGGCCGGCATGACCCCTGTGTCGGCATCCGCGCCACACCGGTGGCCGAAGCCATGCTCGCGCTGGTGCTGATCGACCACGCTCTGCGTCACCGCGCGCAATGTGCGGACGTCGAGGTCACGACACCCCGCATTCCCGCTCAGGCGCCGGTCGACGTGGTCGAGCACCTGCGTGCGCAAGGCGAGGCGGCGGTCGATGATCCGGAGCCCAACGAAGCCTGACCGGGGATGGCGCGCCACACGCCCGGGGGTTTTTCCCGAGTTTCGCGTCAAGCCCGAAGTGGTGGTTTATTTGGTGCATAGTGGTTCATTTGAACCACCGTCGCGCCGCGTTTCGCCGTCGTCCTTGCCCGCGGAGAGCGGCACGCTTCTTGCGCGCAATGCCGCATTTGCTACCCGGACAGGCGCACGCCTTGACCTTGAACTTCCTCGGCGCCCCTGGCTCGCTCAAAAGGCTGCAGCTTCGTCATTCGGTCTACTACGCCCTGTTGCTGGTCCTGAGCGGCGTCATGGGGGTGACCGGCGTCGTCCTGTGGGGGCAGGTGGCCGCGGAGCGGGACCGTATCGCATTCATGAGCGCAGAGGTGCAGGAAATGCGCGGCAGCCTCTATCGACAGATCAAGGAGGTCTTCGACCACACCTTGCTCGGAGATCCGAATGCGGTTTCCGAATTCAATGCGTACACCCGTGACATCGAATATCACTTCGGACGCGAGATCGAACTGGCGGACACGCCGGAACTGCACCGCGCGATCGGTGCGCTGCACGAGGCCTATCGCGAGGTCAGGCAGTATGGCGAAACCTTTCTCGCGGGCCCGGTCGGCGACCCGCTTGCACGCGTCGAAGGACTCAATATCGAACTCGAGCAGGGTGCTTTCCACGAGTTCGAGCGCCATCTCAAGACCTTCGAGTCCCTGCTCGCGCGCAAGCGCATCGAGGTCGACAAGCGGCTGGGCTACCTGAAATACCTGCTACCCGCCGTGTTCGGTCTGCCGCTGCTGGTGGCGAGTTTCCTCTTCGTGTACTTCCGCCACTCCCTGCAACGAGTGGTGGTGCAGCCGCTGGAGGCCGTCATGCAGGCGATGCGCCAGATCAGTCTGGGCAAGCTGACCCATCGCGTACCCGAGGTCGGCGCTGCCGAACTGGTACAACTGGCCCAGGGCGTCAACCAGATGGCGAACGAGCTGGCTTCGAGCCGCGAGGCACTGGTGCGTGCGGAAAAGCAGGCCACGCTCGGCGCGCTGGTGCCGGTCGTCGCCCACAACATCCGCAATCCGTTGGCCAGCATACGTGCCACGGCGCAGGTGCTGGACGATCCCGGGCTGCCGGAGGACGTGCGCGAGGGTCTGTCCGGAATCATCGGGGCCGCCGATCGCCTGGACGACTGGACTTACGCGCTGCTGTCCTACCTCAATCCGCTGGAACCCCAGCGCAGCGAGGTGGATGTGCGCGAACTGCTCGACACGGTGGCTCACATTGCCGCGCCGCGGTTGGCCGAGCGCTCGCTGAAGCTCGTGCGGGTCGGCTGGGAGTATCCCCTGGTCATGCCTCTCGATGTGCATCTGATGGAACAGGCTTTGCTGGGTCTGCTCAACAACGCGATCGAGGCCTCTGCCGACGCGGGCGATGTCGTGCTGCGCTGTGTGCTCAGCGGAGCCCACGCGACGCTGTCCGTGCGCGACTACGGTACGGGCATGGTATCGGCGCCGGTTCCACGCGGTCTGGCGCCGATACCGAGCACCAAGGTGCATGGCAGCGGGCTCGGTATTCCTTTCGCCGCCAAGGTGTGCGACGTGCACGGTGGCTGCATCGAATTCATCAACCATGACCGCGGTACGGAGGTTGCGATGATCCTGCCGCTGGAGAAGGACCATGCTGCCGATTGAAGAGGCGATGAGCGTTGCCGCCGGCACGCCGCCCGCGGCCGACAGCGGCGCCACGCGCGTGCTGGTGATCGAGGACGAGCTGCTGTTCGGCCGGGCCGTCGTCAAGAGCCTGAACAAGGGTGGCTATGCCTGCGAGCACGCCGACACGATAGCCAAGGCGCGCGGCCTGCTCGCCAGTTATCAGCCAGACCTCGTGCTGCTCGACCTTCGTCTGCCCGACGGCTACGGCCTCGATCTGCTGAACGAACTGTCGCGCGACAACCGCACCATGTCGGTCATCGTCATGACGGCCTTCGGCGAGGTCGATGACGCGGTACGCGCAATGAAACTGGGCGCGGCGGACTACCTGAAGAAGCCGGTCGATCTGGATGAGCTCAAGCTCACCGTCGACAAGGTGATGAACAATGCCGGCCTGAAGCAGAAGGTCGATTATTCGCGCAGCCGCGACATCCAGCAGACCGACCACGTGGAACTGCTGGGCGACAGCCCGGCACTGCGTGCCGCGCGCGACCAGATCGTTGCGCTGGCCAGTCTGGCCGGCAGCGGTACGGCGCCGCCGCCTACCGTGCTCATCGTCGGCGAGACCGGTACCGGCAAGGATGTGGCCGCGCGCCTGCTGCATCGCGCCGGTCCCCTGGCCGACCGTCCTTTCGTCCAGGTCGACTGCGCCTCGCTGCCGCGAGAGCTCATCGAGGCCGAACTGTTCGGTCACGAAAAGGGCGCCTACACCGGTGCCCAGGGCGCGCGCGCCGGTCTGCTGGAAGCGGCCGAGAACGGCACCGCCTTCCTCGACGAAATCGGCGAACTGCCGCTGGACATGCAGGCCAAGCTGCTCAACGTGATCGAGCGCCGCATGGTGCGCCGCGTGGGTTCCACGCGCGAGCGCCCGATCGCCTCGCGCTTTGTCGCCGGTACCAACCGCAACCTGCCGGCCATGATCGCGGCCGGCCAGTTCCGCGCCGACCTCTACTACCGCCTCAACGTGGTCACGCTCACCATGCCGCCGCTGCGCGAGCGCGGCGACGATGTAGTGCTGCTGGCGCGCCATTTCGTCGCCACCACCGCCCGGAGATACGCTGTCGGTGCGCCGGGCTTCGAACCGGAGGCGCTTGAGGCGCTGCGCCGCTACACGTGGCCCGGCAATGTGCGCGAACTCAAGCACCTGATCGAACGCGCCGTGCTGCTGTGCCAGGGGCGCGACATCGGCGCACGAGACCTCGGCCTGCCCGACCTGCGGCAGGCCGACGGACAGGAAGAACCGTCCAGCCGTTTCGCGAGCATGACGCTGGACGAGGCCGAGCGCTGGTTGATCGAGCGCGCGCTTGCCCACACCCATGGCAATGTGTCTGAAGCGGCACGCAAGCTTGGCGTGAGCCGCATGACGCTGCGCTACCGTATCGAGAAGCATGGCTTGCGGGTGGAGATGCACTGAGCGGGCGAACCTGTCCGTTCATGTACCCGACAGCGCATCGCTTGCCCGGACATCCGGTGTTCGCGTCCCTCCGCGCCCGGCGTCTCGCCGCGTGCCGGGCGCGGTCGTGCGCTTTCCAGCCGCGTGCCGGCGCCGGACATTCCCGATGAAGGCCGCGGCGGAACTCCTGTGCCGACCTCGCGGGGCAGGCGGACGTGCCGGCAGTGTTTCCGGAGCGTGCCCTGCGTGCGGGCTCGATGCGGAATCGTCGCGATCCCTCCGCGCCCGATCGCCCGAGAAAAGGCGGACCTCTCCTCCAGCCGGACATCCCCCTTCACGGCGTGCCATGGCGCGCACGACGGCGCGGCCTGTTCATGCACCGGCCATCCTGTCGCGTTCTCGCGCCTGGTGCCGCACACCTTGCCCGCCCTGCGCCCCAGGTCAGCCGGACCCTGATCGACCGGGGCTTCAGCGTTCGATGATGCAAGGATGAACTCCCATGGTTGCCGGGATATTTGTATTGCACTGCAGCGCAGGTTTTCAGCCTGACTGGTGGTTGAAATCAACCGATGGTGATGCGATCCCGTCCTGCTGTAGGAAGTATTCCTACAAATCAAATCAATGGCTTAGAGATTTCCCATAACCTGGCACGCAGCGTGCACTAATGAGCTCACGCACGTCAGGGCGAGGTTGGGAAACACCAACCGTGCGTCGGGCTTAAGCCTCCCTATCGCAGTACCTGATTATCCCGATCGGGTAGGGCAAAACTCCCCGAGAGCCTTGGGGCCAATTGAATCAGACAGGAGGGTTTCAAATGATCAAGACCATGTCCGCAGTCAAGAATTTCCTGAAGGACGAAGAAGGCCAGTCGATGGTCGAATACGGCATCACCCTGGGTGGTGTGGCCGCTGTGTCCTACCTCGCCATCGTTGTGCTCGGCGACAAGACCGGCGACCTGTACGCCTGGATGGCGAACCACCTGCCGGGTGGCGAGTCGGGCGAAACCGCCCAGGTTCGCGCCAACGGCGAAGACGGCCTGGTGGGCACCACCACCGTGACCGGCGCCGACGGCGTCGTCGCCGAGACCTTCGCGAACCGTACCGACGATGCGACCGGCCTGACCGAGGACTGGACGCTGAACGGCACGCTCGGCACCTCGTCGATCTACAGCTCGTCCGAAGGCGGCTGGAACGCGGAGTAATTGTCGCGTTGAGCGGCGGCCGCAGGCCGCCGCACCGAAGCTGTCGGTCAAGGTCCGTCACCCGCAGGGTGGCGGGCCTTGTGCCGTCGCGCAGGCAGCCCTGGCTGTCTGCGCTTATCCGTTTCCAGTCTCGCAGCGAGCGTCACATGTCTCCGGCCGAAGCGCAGCCCGCCTCCTTGTCCGCCGTCCTCCCGATGCTGTTCGCACACGGCATCGGTCCGCTCTACATGGCAGGTCTCGCCTTGCTTGCGGTCGCGGTCGCGATTTCCGACCTGCGTGTGCGCCGCATCCCCAATGCATGGCTGCTCGCCGGCCTTGGCTACGCGCTGGCTCTGCTGTGCGCGCTGGCCTTCATGTCCGGCCCGGCAATGGCCTTGCGTGGCTTGATGATGGGTCTGTTCGGCATGCTGGTGGGCGGCCTCGCCTGCCTGCCCGGCTACATGGCACGCCAGATGGCGGCCGGCGACGTGAAATTCATGATGGTGATCGGCTTCTTTCTCGGTCCCATGGGTGCGGTGTTCGCGCTGCTCAATGCCGCCCTGGTGGGCGGCCTGTGGGCGCTGGGCATCGCCTGGCGCAGCGGGGGACTCGGTCATGTCTGGCACAACCTCAAGTTCATGGCGCGCAGCGCCTGGCTGTCCGGCCTGCGCGACGTGGGCTGGGACCTGTCGTCCGCCGGTGCGCTGCGCATGCCCTATGGCGTGGCGCTGTCCATCGGCGCCTGCAGCGTCATCGCCTGGCAGGTGCTGCGCAGTCCCACTTTGCGCGCAGCGCTGCTTGGCGACTGAGCGCGTCGCTTTCCCTTCCTTCACACAGGACATCGCATGGTCGATACGCTGATCTCCGCGCCCGCAGTGGCTGACGATCTGGCCCGCCGCGGACAGCGCAGCATGGAACAGGGCGATCTGGGCGCCGCGGTGGCGCTGTTCCAGCAGGCCTTGCAGCGCGATCCGGTCTGTGTGGCTGCCATCCGCGGTCTGGGTGAAGCCACTTATCGCGATGGACGTTACGACCTGTCCGAAGGCCTGTTCCGCAAGGCGCTGGAAAATGCGCCGCAGGACGGCATGTTGTGGGGCTGGCTGGGCACGGCGCTGAACGCGCTGCAGCGCCACAGCGAAGCCGGCGAATGCCTGGAGCGCGCACTGGCGCTCGGCTGTGCCATCGGCGATGTCCATCGGGGTCTGGGCATCGTCGCGCTGGCGCAGGACAGGCTCGACGAGGCGGAAGGGCACTGGCGTCGGGCGCTTGCGCTCGATCCACTGTCGGCCACCGTGCGCCCGATGCTGGGTCATCTGCTGATGGCCCGCCTGCGGCTGGACGAGGGGTGGGCTCTGCTGGCCGAGCGCCCGACCCGCAAGGCCGAGAAGTTGCCATTGCCGGACTGGTCGACGCTGGATCTGCGCGGGCGCGACGTGCTGGTGATGCGCTTCCAGGGGCTGGGCGACGAACTGTTCTTCCTGCGCTGGCTGCCCGGGCTTGCAGCGCGCGGTGCGCGCATCGTGCTGCGCTGTTCGGCGCGGCTGGCGTCCATCCTCGCCCGCCTGCCCGACGTGGACATGCTGGTGCCCGAAGTGCCGGGGCGGGACATCCCGCCGCGTGCGCGCCCGACCGGCCAGCCGCTGACGGCGCTGGTCGAGGACCTGCCGCTGGCCCTGGGCGGCGAGGCGCGCCGCAGTGTGCCGCCGTCGCTGCGCATGGAGGCTGATCCGGCGCGGCTGGCCGCGATGCGCGATCGGCTGGCCAGTTTCGGGCCGGCCCCCTACATCGGCCTGACCTGGCGCGCCGGAACGGCGGCCCGGACACACAACACGCACGAGCGCACGATCCACACAGCCAGCGGCGGCGCGGTACGCGTCCGTCCGCTGGAAAAGTCGCTCGCGGCCGGAACGCTGGGTGCCGCGCTGCGCGACGTGCCGGGCACCCTGATCGCCCTGCAGCGCAATGTGCTCGACGACGAGCTGGCGCAACTGGAACAGGCTGCCGGTCGTCCTGTGGCCGATCTGTGCGCGCTGGGCGAGGACCTGGAAGAACTGCTGGCGCTGATGGCGCTGCTCGACGACATGGTGTGCGTATCCAACACCAATGTGCATCTGCGCGCGCTGGCGGGCCGGTCCAGCCGCATACTGGTTCCGCATCCGTCTGCGGACTGGCGCTGGCTGCACGAAGGGGATGAAAGTCCGTGGTTTCCCGGAACCCGGCTTTACCGGCAGGCCCCTGACAAGTCCTGGGAGTCGGCGCTGGCGGGGCTGGCGCGCGACCTTGGGGCGCGTGCAGCCGACCCTGAAAGCGCTTCCGGCCGGCCGTTGCTGTCGTCGATCGGCCCGTCCGGTGACGCACCGCCCGGTTCCGGCGAAGATGTCGTCCGCGCGCACGCGCTGCTGCGGCAAGGCCGCAGCGACGAGGCCAAGACCGCCTTCCTGCTGCGGTTGCAGCGCGATCCGGAGGACGCAGCAGCGGTGCACGGCCTTGGGCGCGTGGCACTGGCGCAGGGCAGTGCCGATATCGCCGCGCGTCTTTTCGAGCGAGCGCTCGCGGGCCGGCCGGACGCTGCGGCCTGGCAGGGCGATCTCGGCCGCGCACGGCTGGCGCTCGGACAGACCGACGACGCCTGCGCGCGGTTGCGGGCGGCCGATGCGGCCGGCGTGGCCGACGCCGATCACCTGCGCGCGCTGGGCCTGCTGGCCCTGCAGCGCGGCGACTGGGCGCAGGCCCGGACATTCTGGGAACGCGGTATCCAGCTTGACGCCGGGCATCCCGCCTGCAACATGCTGCTGGCAAGACTTGAACTGGCGCAGGGCCGGTGGGCGGCCGGCTGGCCGCGTTATCACGCGGCTGCACCGCGCGGCATTCCGGCCGCGCTGGCGGCGCGCCGACCGTGGAATCCGGCGGCCGATCTTGCCGGCCGGCGCGTGCGCATCCTGCGCAACGAAGGGCTGGGCGATGAACTGTTCGCGCTGCGCTTCCTGCCGGCACTGCACCGCGCCGGCGCGGCCGTCGATCTGCTCTGCGGTCCCAAACTGCTGCCGCTGCTTGAGAAAAGCAGCGGCTTCGCGTCGGTGCAGGCGCTGGCCGACGACGCGGCCGCGCTGCCGGCGCAGCCTCACGGCGAGGCGGATTACTCGGTGCTGTCCAGCGAACTGCCGCGCCTGCTGTGGGCGCAGGCGGATACGCCCACGCCTGCGCCCTTCGCCCTGCAGGCCGATGCTCAACGCGTGGCGGCCATGCGCGCACAACTGTCCGCGCTCGGCCCGGCGCCGTGGATCGCGGTGACCTGGCGATCCGGCCATCCGGCAGGCGCTGCCGCGCCGGCGTCGGTGTCGCGTGCCGAAGATGGCCGTTCCGTGCGCACGCAGCCGCTGTCCAAGTCCGTGCCCGCGCAGGCCTTGCTGCAGGCCCTCGCTGGCGTACCCGGCACGCTCGTCGCGTTGCAGAGGCATGCCGCCGAGGGCGAGATCGAGGCGCTGTCCGCCGCAATCGGACGGCCGTTGCACGACCTGTCGGCGGTGACCGAGGATTTCGAGTCGCTGCTCGCGCTGCTGGACGTGGTCGACGAACAGGTGTGCGTATCGAACACCAATGTGCATCTGCGCGCCGGCCTCGGTCGCACCAGTCGCCTGCTGTTGCCGCATCCGGTACCCGAGTGGCGCTGGATGCTGGAGGGCGATGAAAGCCCGTGGTTCCCGGGTCACCGGCTCTACCGACAGGCGAGCGATGGCGACTGGCAGGCTGCGCTGTCTGCACTGGCTGCCGACTGCGCAGGCCGGATGCTGCCCGGCAGCCCGACCGCCGCACTGCCGGCACGGGTGTTCTGGCTCACCCATGGCGCGATCGCGCTGCACCAGGGGCAGCCGACCTCGACGCTGGCCAGCGCCCGTCTGCGTGTGCTGTCACCGGCGGCGCGCCTGGCGGCACGCGGCGTCGATTGTCGTCTGCTGAGCGAGCGCGAGTGTCCGGTCGAACTGTCGGGCAATGAAGCGCCGGCGCCCGGCGACGTACTGGTGATCTCGAAGAGCTTTTCGCCCGACACCACCCGGCTGCTGTTGCAGACCAAGCGCAACGGTACGCGCGTGGTGGTCGATGTATGCGACAACCACTTCGATCACCCGGAGCACGGGCCGCACCTGTCCTTTCTGTGTGCAGCCGCCGATGCACTGGTCTGCAACACCGACGCCATGCGCGAGCTGATCCGGGCGCGCACCGGACGCGATGCGCGGGTGATCGCGGACCCCTGGGAAGGACCGGCCGGCGAGCCGCGCTTCGCACCGGGGGCGGTGCTCGAACTGCTCTGGTTCGGTCACCCGGTGAATCTCGACACGCTGCAGTCGGCGCTGCCCGGTCTGCAGCGACTGTCGCGGACGCGGCCGCTGCGCCTGACTGTGGTGACAGCGCCGGGGCCGCACGTGGCGGGTCTGCAGGCATGGACGGACAGCGCGTTCGCGCTGCGCTGTGTGGTCTGGTCGCCGGAGGCGACCTGGCAGGCGCTGGCCGAATGCGATCTGGCGATCGTGCCCACGCTCGCCGGCCCGACCAAGGAAGTGCGCAGCCCCAACCGCATGGTCGAGGCGCTGCGTGCCGGCCGCATGGTGGTGGCCGGCCCGCAGCCTTCGCACGCAGCCTTTGCCGATCACGTGGAGATCGCGGCGGACATTGCCGAAGGCATCGAACGCGTGCTGGACGATGCTGGCCGCGTGCCGGCGCGCATCGCCGCGGCGCGGCATCTGATCGAGGCAGTGCATGCGCCGGAAGCGACCGGGGCGCAGTGGGCCGCGGTGCTCGCTGACGTGGCGAAGGTGCCGCCGGCGTCGGAACCTTCGCCCGCGGTGCGTGAGGCAGCCAGGCCGGTTCCGGCTCACGGTGCGGGCTCCGGGCCGCTGCGCCTTAACCTGGGGTGCGGCGACAAGATACTGCCCGGCTACACCAATGTCGATGTCGTCGAAAGCCGCGCCGGCCGCAAGCCCGACGTGCTGTGCGATCTGCACCGGCTGGAACCTTTCGCCGACAACAGCGTGGACGAGATTCTCGCGGTGCACGTGGTCGAGCATTTCTGGCGCTGGGAGGTGCTGGACATCCTGAAGGAATGGGTGCGGGTGCTGAAACCGGGCGGCCGCATGATTCTCGAATGTCCGAATCTGATCTCGGCGTGCGAGGCCTTCCTGCGCGATCCGGAGGTGGCTGCCGGCGGTGGCAGGGAAGGGCAGCGCAGCATGTGGGTGTTCTATGGCGATCCGCAGTGGAAGGACCCCTACATGGTGCATCGCTGGGGCTACACACCGAGGAGTCTGGCGCAGCTGATGAGCGAGGCCGGCCTGGTCAACGCGCGTCAGGAGGCTGCGCAGTTCAAGCTGCGTGAGCCGCGCGACATGCGGGTGGTGGCGGAGAAGCCCGCGGTGCGCCCGCTGGCGGGCAGCGCCGATCGCGTGCGCATCGTGCGCTTCAAGTGAGAGGGGCGCTTCATGGGTGACAACAACCAGCTCTACTACCTGCGCCGCCACGTGCCACGCGCACGCGGCCCGGTGCTGGAGATCGGCAGCAAGGACTACGGAAGTACCGTCGATTTCCGTTCTGTCTATCGCGACCAGCCCTATGTCGGGCTGGATCTGGCCGATGGGCGCAACGTCGATGTGGTGCACGACCTGACCCAGGGCACCGGGCCGCTGCCGCTGGACCATTTCGATCTGGCCATCTGCTGTTCGGTACTCGAGCACGTCGACCGGCCGTGGGAGTTCGCCCGCCACGTGTCGCGCGTGGTGCGCCCGGGTGGCCGGCTCTACATGTCGGTTCCCTGGGTGTGGCGCTTCCATGCCTACCCTGACGACTATTTCCGCTTTTCCTGGCGCGGCATCGAGAAACTGTTTCCGGATTTCGACTGGAGCGAGCGCTACTACTCGACCAATGTCGATGATGAATTCATTTCCATCGACGAATTCCGCGACGCCGACAACCGCATGGCGCTGCTGCACGAGGTCGACGGCGGCGCGCGCAAGCATCTGCCCTATCTGATGGTGAACATGCTGGGCACGCGCCGGCATGAGGCACCGGCCGCCGGCTGAAGCGCGCGACCCCGATCATGCACAGCCGCAACATCGCCTACGCCCCCGCGGTCGACCAGATTCGCGGCGTGGCGGCGCTGTGGATAGTGTTCTATCACGCCTACCAGCTGCTTGGCAGCATGCTGCGCAGCGGCCAGCCCTTCCGCAAGGAAACCATGTGGGAGCAGGGCGCCGGCCCGCTGTTCGCGCCGCTGGTCGAGGGACACACCGCGGTGGCGCTGTTCATGGTGCTGTCCGGTTTCATCTTCACCCGGGGGGCCATCGGCCAGCGCATCGACTATCTGCGCTTCATCGGCAACCGCTTCCTGCGCATCTATCCGCTCTATCTGCTCTTGTTGCTGGTGGCTCTGGCGGCGCGTCCGCAGGCCTTCGAACTGGGCAAGGTGCTCGGCATGCTGCTGCCGTTCGCCGACTTCGTGCGCCTTGGCACCGGCCCGCTCACCGGCATGACCTGGGCCATCGGTGTCGAGTTCCAGTTCTATCTGCTGTTTCCGCTGCTGTTCCGGCTGGCGAAGGACGCTCCGGTCGCACGCATCGCGGGGTGGATCGCCTGCCTCGTGCTGCTCCGGCTGCTGGCGGTCGGCCTTGGCGGCAGCGCCTATCACGTGTCCTACTGGCATCTGGCCGGGCGGCTCGACCAGTTCCTGCTCGGCATGGCGGCGGCATTCTGGCTGGCACACGCGCGTCCGGACACGCGCCGCTGCGCGCTGTTGCTGGGCCTGTCCGTACCGCTCGCACTGGTGATGCTTCACCTGTACCACCGCGCAGGCGGCTTTCCGTCGGCCGCGCCGTGGAAGGCGGTCTGGCCGGCGCTCGAAGGCAGCCTGTGGGCGCTGTGCGTTGCCGGCTGGGTCGGCCTGCGCGGCGAAGGAAGGCGGCTCCCGGCGCATCTGCTCCAGTGGGTGGGCGTACGCAGTTTCTCCATCTATCTGCTGCACTACCCGCTGGTGCAGTGGCTGGCGCTCAACCCGGACCTGCTGTGGGCGCCGACCGGCGACTGGCGTAGCGATGCGCTGCTGATGAGTGCGTGCATCGTGCTGCCGCTCACCCTCGTGCTTTCTGCCCTGACCTGGGCCGCGATCGAAAAGCCTTTCCTGGCGCTGCGACGCGGCTACCTGACACCGCTTGCGGATGCGCCTGCCGCCTCCGCGGTACAACCCGGCACCGTGCCCTTTGCGCGGGCCATCTGAGGAGACATCACGCCATGATCCGCATCTTCATCGGTTACGACCCGCGCGAAGCGGTGGCCTTTTCGGTGCTGTCGCACAGCATCCACACCCGTTCCAGCGAACCGGTTGCGATCGCCCCGCTGATGCTGTCGCAACTGAAGCGCGACATGTGGCGCGAGCGCAACCCGCTGCAGTCGACCGATTTCTCGTTCTCGCGCTTCCTGACACCGCATCTGTCCGGCTACGAAGGCTGGTCCATCTTCATGGACTGCGACATGCTGGTGCTGGACGACATTGCCCGGCTATGGGCTCTGCGCGACGAACGCTACGCGGTCATGTGCGTCAAGCACGACCACCGCCCGAAGGAAGGCACCAAGTTCCTTGACGCGGTGCAGACGAAGTACGAGAAGAAGAACTGGTCCAGCGTCATGCTGTTCAACAACGCAAAGTGCCGCGCGCTGACTCCGGAATTCGTGAACACGGCCAGCGGGCTCGAACTGCACCAGTTCAAGTGGCTTGAGAGCGAATCGCTGATCGGCGAAATTCCGGCTCGCTGGAACCACCTTGTCGGCTACGATGCGCCGTCGGCCGATCCCGGTCTGGTTCACTTCACCATCGGCGGCCCTTACTTCAACGAATACGTCGACTGCGAACATGGCGACGCATGGCGCGCCGACCGTGAAGCGATGCTGGCGGTCGCGCAGCGCGGCGAAGCCAAGGCGGTCGCGTGAGGCTCGTGTCATGAAACCGGTCGCGGGGCAGTGCGGACAGGCGCTGATCGAGTTTGCGATCGTGCTGTTCGTGGCGCTCGTCGTGATCGCGGGGGGGATCGAACTCGGGGCGGCATCGCTCAACGGTTACGTCCTGAGGCAGGCGACCGATGCGGGGGCGCAGTCCTGGGTCGGGCGATACTGCGCGCGTGGCGGAAATTACTACCTTGCGCGCAGCGACGGGCGCTGCGTCAGTGATGTGGCCATGCAACTCTGTGCATTGCCTGGCGATGCGGACCCTTATTACCTTGTGTCCGAGAATCCGGACTGTGGCAACCCTGTGACCGGCCATGTCTTCGATACGTCCGTTGTAAACGATCCCGCGACCGCTGGCGCAGTGCGCCCCTCATGCACACCGCCGGTCGCCGGCGGGGAATGTACGGAACCCGACGACGGTCTTCCTGACTTTGATCCGCAGAATCCGACCTGGTATCCCTACACCCACCGTGCGATCGACATTTCCGGTTGCGTGTCGGCGACGGGGAGCATCAACTACTCCAATTGCGTCAACCGGATATTCGAAGGTTTCGGTGCTTACCCCGGACTTCCAGCTGCCAATCGCGCGCTCTATTCGCTGTATCAGTTGCGCTGCTATGACGGGAGCGACGGCGAGGTGGCTTGCATCACCGCTGCGGCGGGAGGCAGCGCGGTCACGTGGCTGCTTCGCCTGCCCGGTCGCTTCGATCCGGCTACCGACGATCTGACCCTCGCGAACGTCTGCTTCGATGACGGCTGCAGCGTGCCGGTCGCCGATACGCATCAACTTGATGCGATCACGCCGACCTGGCCGGTGTTTGCGCTCGAAGACGCCGGTGCGGTGCGCTTCCGTATCCGGTATCGCCATCAGTTCTACGCCATCATGGGCGGTGGCTTCTATAACGACGGCAGTTCCGTTCCACTCGATGCTGCGGTGGTCGCCGAGCTTGATCTGGGCATACAGAATCGGGGTGGCCTTGGTGCCGAAGTGACCACGGCAGGCGATGCTCCCAGCTACTTCCGCGTGCCTTGGAAGACGTTTGCTGCCTGTGGGGAAGTCAGCAACGCCGGGCTGAGCGGCAGGGAGAGGGCAATTGCATGTTGATCTGCCCCGGATCGCGGAGCATGAGGCAAGCAGGTATGCCTCATATTGAAAGTATGCTGAAGCGGAGAACATCGTGGTAACAGCTGCAACCGCCCGGGCGAACCGGGTACGTCGACAAAGACTTCTGCTCGGGCTGGGCCTTCTGATGCTGGTCGGCGCGGCCGCCTACGTGTATCTCAAGCAGCCTTCGGCGCCCGCGGTCCAGCCGCAGCCGAAAGGAACGATTGCCGTCCCGGTTGCCGCACGTGCCCTGAACAAGGGTACGGAACTCGAGGGCGCCGGGAAGATACGACCGATGTACCTGCGGCCTGAACAGGTGCCGCCTGCCGCCATCCTGCGCACCGGTCAGATCCAGGGGCGCGTGACGCGTGAGGCGCTCAGGCCGGGTGACTATTTCAGCGAGAGCAATCTTGCGCCCACCGGGGCGCCTGCGGGCTTCTCCGGTCTGGTGTCGCCGGGGAAGCGCATCGTGGTGATTGACAGCTCCCAGATCATCGGCACGCTGGGTTTCGTACGCGAGGGCGACTACGTCGATCTGCTCGCGATTTCCCAGCGGGCCGTTGGCGGCGCCGGGGTGCGCCCGCCTGCGGGCACGACCGTTCAGGGTGGCGGGTCGCAGCCAGGTGCGGGAGGCGCTCGCTCCGCGCCGCCGCCCGGTGGCGCGACCGGAGGCAATCAGTCGGTCACGGCAACACTGGTTGCCGAGGCGGTGCGCATCGTCATTCCGCCCGCGCGACCAGCGAGCCGTCTGCAGCCACATTTCACCGTGCTCGAGATGGCGCCCCAGGAGGCGCATGTGACGACACTGGCGATGGCGGCCGGGCAACTCCTTCGCATGGTGTACCGGCCGTTCAATGACGACAGCAAGGTGCTGCCCGAGCATCCTGTGCGCGAGAACACCCGTCCGCCGCGCGACCCGATGATGATCGAGGTTCTTGATGGCGTCGAGCGCTCGATCGTGCGTGCGACCCTGGACTGAACGACCGATGCGCGCCGCGCTGGCGCTGTGCTGTGCCGCGCTGATGCCCGGCGCCGCGCTGGCGCTCGAAGAGGCCGCCTGCCGTGTGCGCAACCTGCCCTACGAGGTGCGGTGCGGACATGTCGGGCAGCCGGTCGGGCCTGACGCGGGTGCGCCGCGCATCGAAGTGCACTATGTCCGGGTACCTGCGCGCGCGCGCATCCCGACGCCGGATCCGGTGTATTTCATCGCCGGCGGGCCGGGGCAATCGGCCACCCATGTGGCGGCTGCGGTCACCGGCGCGCTGGCGCGCCTGAACAACCGCCGAGACATCGTATTTGTCGACCTGCGGGGCACCGGACGTTCGGCGGCGCTCGACTGTCCTGGCGAGGATGCGCTGACGCTCGCGCAGCGTCTGGACGAGTCCGCGATGCGTGAGCACACATCGGCCTGCCGCACGCGGTATGCCGGTCTGCCGCTCCAGTTCTACGGCACGGTCGGTGCCGCAGCCGACATCGAGGCGGTGCGTGCGGCGCTCGGCCACGAACGCATCAATCTGGTTGCCAGCAGCTACGGAAGCCGGCTTGCGCTCGCCTATCAGGCGCTGCATGCCGCCCGCGTGCGCAGCGCGGTGCTCGACGGTGTGCTGCCGCCCGACCACGACCTGGCGGGCGGCAGCGCCGGCAACGCGGCGCGGGCCTGGCGCGACCTGGTGGACGCCTGCGTTCCGGATCGTGCCTGCGCGGAGCTTGCGCCGGACGCGACATTGCGCGGGCTGATTGCCGCTGGCGATCGTTCGGTCGACGTGGTCAATCCGCTGACCGGTGCGGTCGAAACGGCGCGCATAGGACCGAAGGCGATGGTGGCGCTGGTGCGCGCCGCGCTGCATTCGCCGTCGGCGGCCTCCGCGCTGCCGGCGGCGCTCGACCGCGCGGCCGGCGGACGTATCGAGCCGCTGCTCGCACTGGCGTCGTCCGTATGGAATGCGCGGCGCAGCGAAGGTTTTTCGCGCGGCGCTCATCTTGCTGCGGTCTGCAACGACAGACCGGCAACCATTGTCCCGCCGGACGCCGACGATCCGGTGTTCGCGCCCCATGTCGGGGGGCGCGATGGCGTGCAGTGCGAAGGCTGGCGCCGTCCCGCAGCGCCGCCGCTGCCGGCGGTCGCGCCGGCCACCATGCCGGTGCTGCTGCTCAGCGGTGGTCTCGACCCGGTCACGCCGCCGGCGCTCGCGCAACGCGTGGCCGACGCGCTCGGTCCAAAGGCGCGTCATCTGGTGTCGCCGGGCGGCGGTCACGGTCTGCTGGCGGCCGGCTGCACACGCGACCTGGTCTATCGTTTCATCGATGCCGGGCTGGTCGGTCTGGATGCCGCACCCGGCAGCGACTGCCTGACGCGTGTGCCGCGGCCGCCCTTCCTGAAGACGGCGGGAGGTGCGCGATGATCGTGCTCGAACGCGTGGTCAAGCGCTTCCGCCAGCGGCGCACCGTGGTCAGTGCGGCCGACGAGGTGTGTTTCGAAGCACCGGACGGTGCCATCACCGCGCTGCTCGGTCCCAACGGCGCCGGCAAGACCACCTGTCTGCGCATGCTGGCCGGACTGGTCAGGCCGGACGCAGGACGCATCGAAGTCGACGGACTGGAGGTCGCGCGCGATCCGGCTGCGGTACGCGCCCGCCTCGGTGTGCTGACCGAAACGCGCGGCCTGTCGCCGCGCCTGACCGCGCGCGAACACATCCGCTACATCGGGCGTCTGCACGGTCTTGACGATGCATCGATCGACAGCCGCCTGGCGACGCTTGCAGCCCGGCTGGACATGCAGCCGCTGCTGGAGCGCCGCAGCGAAGGGTTCAGCCAGGGCGAGCGCATGAAGACGGCGCTGGCCGGCGCGCTCATCCACGCGCCGCGCAATGTGGTGCTCGACGAACCGACCAATGGTCTCGATATTCCGTCGACCCGCGCGCTGCGCGTGCTGCTGCGCGAACTGGCGGCGCAGGGCTGCTGCGTGCTGGTGTGCACCCACGTCATGAGCGAGGTCGAAAAGCTGGCCGACCGCGTGGTGGTGCTGGCCGGTGGCAGGGTGCGCGCGGCCGGCGCCATGGCCGGACTGGTGGCGCAGACCGGCTGCGACTCGCTGGAAGACGCGGTCGTCACGCTTGCCTACGGCGAGGGGAGGGCGTGATGCGCTCGCTGCTGCGACCGGCCCTTGCTGTCTGGAAGAAGGACTTGCTGGAGGCACTGCGCGACCGCCGCGCGCTGTTCATCGTGCTCATCGGTTCGGTGCTGACCGGGCCGCTGGTGCTGTGGGCGCTGTCCGGCATGCTGGCCGGGCTGGAAGCGCGTGCCGAGCGGCGTGTCGTGATGGTGAGCGGCGCCGCGCACGCGCCGCCGTTGATGAACTATCTGGCGCGCCAGGGCTACACCGTGATCGACGCGCCGGCCGACCACGAGGCGCAATTGCGCAGCGGCCGGCTGGGCGAACCGGTGCTGGTCATCGACGACGATTTCATGCCTGCGCTGGCCCGCGGTGACCTGCCGGTGCTGTACATCGTGAGCGACAGCGGCAACCGCCGCGCCGAGGCCGGTACCACGCGGCTGCGGCGCGCGCTGTCCGGCTTTTCGTCGGAGCAGTCTTCACTCGCGCTGGTGATGCGCGGTGTGGCGCCGGCCGCACTCGACGTTCTCGACCTGCAGGAGCGCGATCTCGCCAGCGTGCAGGCGCGCGCCGCCCAGTTGTTTGCGGTGCTGCCCTTCTTCGTCATCATGGGTGTGCTGTACGGCGCGCTCGGCCCGGCGCTGGAAACCACCGCCGGCGAGCGCGAACGAGGTGCCCTGACGGCGCAGTTGCTGACGCCGGTGCCGCGCGGTGCGCTGGTACTGGGCAAGTGGGCGGCTGTCGCCTGTGTCAGCGCACTGGTGGCGACCTTGTCGGTCTGCAGCTTCATTCCGGCGCAGTCCGTCCTGCAGGGCGAGGTGCTGGCGTCGATGTTCCGCTTCGGTCCGGCCGATGCCGTCCGCAGTCTGTTGCTGCTGTGGCCGCTGTCGGCCGCGATGTCGGCGGTGCTGATGGCGGTCGGCGCCGCGGGCCGCAGCCTGCGCGAGGCACAGGCTGCGGGCGCGATGGTCATGCTGTTTTCGTCGCTGCTGCCGCTCGCCGTGGTCATGAGCGATGCGCCGGAGCAGCGCTGGCACGGCTGGATGCCGGTGCTTGCCCAGCACGTATTGATGAACCGCCTGCTGCGCGGCGAGCCGTGGTCGGCCGGGGATCTGCTGCTGCCGGCACTGGTGTGCGCCGCGCTGTGCGCACTGGCGCTGGCCTGGGTGCGCACGCGCATGGTCGAGCGCTGAGCGGCGACAGGGCATCAAGTCGGTCCGGTCACCGGTCGTTAAGGCATGCATTGCGTCGTGCCGGAGCGTCCCCGTGAGCCTTCCCCTGATCTACGCCTTTGCCGCCGCCGGTCTGTTCTGTCTCGTTCTTGCACTGCGGCCGGAGCGCGGCGGGCAGGTGACCCAGACGGTCGATCCGCTGATGGCGGAACAGTTGCAGAAGATACGTGCCTCGCGCCCCGAGTTCTGACGGCGTGACGGAACAAGCCCGTCGAGCGCGCTCACGCCGCTCGCCATCCGCGCCGGCGGAATATCCATACCGCCACTGCCAGCAGCAGGGTGGCAAGCACGGCCGAATGCAGCGTGCCCCACAGCAATACAGCGGCGACACCACGGCCATCGGTCGACCCTGCGCCGAGCAGCGCGTGATGGGTGAGGAAGCCGTAGTTCTCGAACATGACGCTGCGCACCCAGCCGAAGGCCGGGAAGTTCTTCGACAGCGCGAACACGATGCCCACGCCCATCAGATAGCAGAAGCCGAACAGGCTGGCGGCGGTCTGGGTGCGCGCGCTGGCGGCCACCAGGGTGGCGACCGCGAGCAGACCGATGCTGTTGAAGAGCCAGACCGGCAGCCACAGCAACCACCATCCGCCCTGACCGGCGTAAGCCGGTTTCAGTATGCAGACCATCGTGGCACTGGCTACGGCCGAAAGCGCCAGATGGAACAGGTATTTGGCGGCGAGTATTTCACCGACGCTGGCGGTGGTGAGTGCCAGCGCCTGCAGGATGCCGCGCTCCCGTTCGTGACTCGTGAAGCTGACGAACAGCGCACAACAGGCGAAGAACTGCACCGAGAACAGCAGCATGGCGCCCACCATGGCCTGTGCCTGCGGACCGCTCAGATCGATACCGCCGAGCAGGCCGCCGGTCCTGCGGTCCGGCGGAACGGGAAGCCGGCGTGACGATTCCGCCACTTCGACCCTGCCATAGAACTGCAGTGCGGCGGTGAGCAGCCAGCGGCTCGTTTCGGCCACCCGGACCTCGTCGCTGCCATTGCCGACCAGGGTGACCGGGCGCACCCCGTCATCGAGGAGCCGCCACTCGATGGCGCAGTTCAGCCCGGGCGGGTAGGCGACGCGCCCGTCGTGCAAGGGGGCGCGGTCGACCGGGACGAAGCGCACCGGATGTCGAGGCTTCTTCGCTGCCGCCCCGTCGCCGCCCTTGCGCAGCCAGGGGATGAAGCCGTCGTCCTCCCAATAGACGATCCAGCAGCCGGCCAGTCGCGGATCGGCTTTTGCGGCCGGTCGCCCTGAGGGCGGATTGTCTATCGTGAGCAGGAAAGCCATCAGGATGAGCAGACCGACCGCCATGAGTGCCGGCGGATTGCGCAGCAGGCGCGCGAACTCCTTGCCTGCCAGCACGCGGATGCGCTGCAGATTCATCGGTAGGTCTCTCCGGTCAGGCGACGGAAGACGTCTTCGAAGCTGAACTCCCGAGAATGGACGCGCACATTGCGCGCGTTCATGACGATCTGCGCCAGCCGGGCGCGCTCCACCGCTTCGTCAAGGTGCAGGACTTCACGTTGCGTCTGGCCGTCCTCTTCGTACTGTGCCTCGACCCGGTTTTCCGCGTGGCGGGCGATGAAGGCGGACGGCGGATCGCAGGCGATCAGCCGGCCCCGCGACAGGATGGCGACGCGGTCACAGATCTCCTCGACTTCCTGCATGTCATGCGTGGTCAGGAATACGGTCACGCCGCGCGAGACCAGATCGCGCAGCAGCCGGCGCACCACCCGCACAGAATGCGCGTCCAGATGGGCGGTCGGTTCGTCGAAGAACACCAGCCGGGGTTCATGCAGCAGTTCGCGCGCGATCAGCAGCTTCTTCTTCATCCCCTTGGAGTAGCCGCGCACGCGCACGTCGGCGGCTTCGTCGAGTTCCACCGCGCGCAGCATGGGCATCACGCGCGCGGTGTCGACCCCGTACAGACGGGCGAACAGTTCCAGATTCTGGCGGCCGCTGAAGTCTTCGTAGTGGTTCTCGGTGTCGGGTACATAGCCGACCAGCGGCTTGATTGCCTTGAGTTCGCGCGGCATGTCGAAGCCGGCGATACGCACCCGCCCGGACGTCGCATGCAAGGCGCCGGTCAGTACCCGCATGGTGGTGGTCTTGCCGGCGCCGTTCGGTCCCAGAAAGCCGAACAGTTCGCCTGCGCCGACCTGCAGCGTAAGACCGTTGACCGCGGTGAAGTCACCGAAGCGAACGGTCAGGGTGTCGATGTCTATCACGGGTTTCGTCTTTCGTAGATGCGCGGAACACGGCGCTTGCGGCAGATCGGATGAGGGCATTGCCAGTACGGCGGCCTCTCTGCGTGATGTTTCATCTTCCCGCCGCAGCCCGGACAGGTCGGTGTGCGGTAGTCGCCCGCGGTGGCCTGCCGAAGCAGTCGCCTCTGCGCGAGTTCGTCCAGCTTGTGCAGACGCTCAAGCAACAAAGGGCCATCGACCAGTTCGATATTGCCGGCGGTCGACGCGAATTCACGCGCACTGCGGTGGAAGCCCGAAGTACTCATGAAGACTGCGCAGGGGACTTTGCTGGCGGTCGCCACGCCAAGCAGTTCGCGTACCTCCTTTACGCCAACGTCGTTCTTCCATGCCTTGCACTGCACGAGCATCCACGGCTCTTGATCCGACTTGCGGAACACCCGGATGTCGATCCCGCCGTCAAATCCGTTACGCTGGGTTTCCGCGCGATAGCCGATTGCTTCGAAGTAGCCTGCACAAAGGTTTTCGAAGTGCTTCCACTCGATCTCGCGCAACAGTTCGATGGTCCAGCACGGCGTTACGGGAGTGGCGCTTCTCTCGGGCGTTCCGACCCGGTGGTCGGTTGTTGCCGCTCCTGGCTGAGGCGGCGGCGTCCCTGAAGCGGTACGTGCGGCCGCCTCCGTGAACGGCTTCCGAACGGGCGCATCAACGACGGCGTCGAATGCGTTGCGCGATCGGGTGTGTGCTGTGGGCCCGTACTGAAGCACGTTGGAGTTCGATGCCTCTTCTGGTCCTTCGGTACGGCGTTCAGCTGCGAAGCGGGCTCCGGCGACCAGAAGGAACGCGATGCCGAAGGCGCTCCCGGTCCAGGTCACCCAGGTGCCGATACCTTCAAACATGGCCGGCAACAACAGCCAGGACGCCGTGAGCAGGCAGAACCCGATGAAAGCGAGAACGTCCGGCTCGTTCAACAGGACGAGCAGACCTTCCCTGGCTCCAGTGTCCGGATCGAGTGCCATGCTGCTTACATCCAGTGCCGATCCGGCCTCGCGCCGCTGCGCGCCAGCACAAGGGAGTCTTCGTTCCGGACCCGAGTGCGCCGAGGCGGACGGTGCCCTTGTTCACGAAGCGACCCGAACACTGTCTGATCAGCCGCCATGGATCCGGTCGCCGGGTTTCAGGCCGGACGCGCCACCGGCTGCCAGTTCGAGCACCGAATCCGCTTTCCTCACCCAGCGGGAGAAGCGCCAGGGCTTGAGGGCCGGAACGATGTTCAGCACGGTGCCTTCGGCATCGATGAACACGATGTCGATGGGCGCACTCATGAAATGCGTGTGCACCTGCTGGCAGGGGCGTATCCACAAACCCTGGCCTGACTGCAGCGGCGGGCGGCCGATCAGGCCGCGCAGGCGGGTGAGGAAGCGGTCGGCCACCGCGACCTCGCGCGCCACCGGCTCGCTGCGGCCCGCGACGTAAAGGGCGATCGTGTTCATGGCGCGCTGCGCATGATGCTCTCCATCACGCGGATGATGCGCAGCAGCGAGGGCAGGCCGGTCACGATGAACATGGCGGGCAGGATGGTCATCAGCATCGGGAACATCATGCGGATGGGCAGCCGTTCGGCGCGGCGCTGCACTTCCGCTTCGTATTCGCGGAACAGCGAGCGCGCGTGATGGCGCAGGACGGTGGCGAGCGAGCCACCGGTCTGTTCCGCCTGTGTCAACCCGGACACGACTTCCGCCACTTCGGCGATATTGCAGCGCTGGCCCCACAGCTTGAGCGCCTCGTGCCGGCGCCGGCCACGGCGCATGGCCTCCAGCAGCACCGACAGTTCGAAGTACAGCGGATGGGTGGCATCGGATTCCCTCACCACGTGGCCGAGCGCACCTTCGAACGCGACGCCGCCCTCCATGATGGCAGCAATCAGTTCCAGTGCATCGGGCAGCGCCTTGCGGATGCGCCGTTCGCGTGTGCGCCGGCGGCCGTTCAGCAGGATGAGCACGACGGAGAGCAGGACCATGCCGCTGGCGGCCGACAGGCTGAGCGCGGCATCGACCGGACGACCCTGCGATGTGGCGAACATGAAGCCGAGACCGGCGCCGGCAACACCGAGCACCGTGCGACCGCGCCAGTCCGCGAGGAAGGCGGTGATGGCATACCCCAGACGGGCCGTTCCGCGCAGGCCGTAATTGCCGGCGGTGAGGTCTTCCTCTTCCGGCTCTTCGTCCTCGTACATGCCGTAGGCCAGCCGTTCTCGTACCTGGTCGGTCTGCTGGCTGCGCCAGGTGTAGAAGCCGAACGCAAGCAGCAGTGCGACCCCGAGCACGATGAACAGCATCGCTCAGACCTCCAGCTTCGCGATCTTGCGCAGCCAGAAGAAGCCGACCACGAGCAGGCCGGCGCCATAGCTCAGCACCTGCACACCGAGCGGGTCGCTGAGCATGAAGCGGAACATGCGCGGGTTCTGGTAGTAGGTAAACAGCCAGAACACGATGGGCAGCCCGGTCAGCACCCAGGCGGCGAGCTGGGCCTGCGCGGTCAGGGTGCGCACGCGAAGGATGAGCCGTTCGCGCGACTGCAGCGACTCCAGGATGTGTTCGAGCATGGAGGTCATCTGACCGCCCGCTTCCCACTTGAGCCGGACCCCGGTAGCCAGCAGCTTGCACTGTGCGCTGCCCACGCGCTCCGACCATTCGCGCCAGGCCTGCGCCGGCGGTATGCCTATCTGTATCGTGTCGAGCAGGTGGCGCAGGCTGGGACCGAGCGGGTCGGGGGTGATGCGCGAGGCGCTCTGCAGTGCGGCCAGCGGCGTGGCGCCGGAGCGCAGCGCGGTGAGCATCTGTGTGACGAAGGCGGGCAGCAGCTTGTCCAGCCTGTTCATGCGGCGTTCGACCCAGGCGTTGAGCGCGAGCCAGAGGGTCATCGGCAGCGCGAGGGCGGTGGCCAGCGGTACCCAGGTCTGCGGCTGCGCGACATAGGCGGCGCCGGCCATCATCGACACGAAAAGCACCGAGCCGAACAGCACACGCGACAGCGGCAGGACGTAGCCGGTGCGGTTCAGCTGTTCCGACAACCGGCGGATGATGGGCGAGCGGTCGATCAGTGCCTGCAGCGCCGCCAGTTGCAAGAGGTCGGCGGCGTCGCGCCACAGGCTTACGTCCTCGGGTGTCTCGTCGAACACGCCTGCGGCCAGACGCTCGCGGACGCTGTCGGCGCGTGCCATGCCGACATAGAGCGCGATGCCGATCGCGATCAGCAGGCCGATGGCACCGAGCAGGATCAGGTCCATGGTGGCGCTCAGCTGTCCTTGAAGAGGTGCGGCTGCACCTCGATATTGCGCTGTTCGAATTCGCCGATCAGCGAGGGCACGATGCCGGTTGGGCGCATCACCAGTTTGTCGCCTTCGCGTCGGGTGACGAAGATGTCCTGCATCAGCACGGTGCCGCCGTCGACGCCCTCGATTTCGCTGATGTGGGTCACCCGGCGCGAGCCGTCGGCGAAGCGCGACAGATGCACGATGAAGTTCAGCGCCGAGCCGATCTGTTCGCGCAGCACGCGCTGCGGCAGGTCGAGGTCGGCCATCAGCATCATGGTTTCGAGGCGGGACAGGGTGTCGCGCGGGCTGTTCGAGTGCAGTGTGGCGAGCGAGCCATCGTGCCCGGTATTCATCGCCTGCAGCATGTCCAGCGCTTCGGCGCCGCGCACTTCGCCGACGATGATGCGGTCGGGCCGCATGCGCAGTGCGTTGCGCACCATGTCGCGTATGGTCACCGCGCCGCGCCCCTCGGTGTTGGCCGGACGCGCCTCCAGGCGGACGATGTGTTCGTGGTCCAGTTTCAGTTCGGCGGTGTCTTCGACCGTCAGGATGCGCTCGCCTTCCGGTATGTGTTGCGACAGGCAGTTCAGCATGGTGGTCTTGCCCGAACCGGTGCCGCCCGACACCACGATGTTCATGCGTGCGGCGACCGCGCAGCGCAGGAAGTCGGCGGCGTTGGCGGTCAGCGAATTGCCCCGCACGAGTTCGTCCATGCCGTAGATTTCACGCATGAAGCGGCGGATGGACATGGTCGGACCGCTGACCGCGATCGGCGGGATGATCACGTTCACCCGGCTGCCATCGGGCAGGCGCGCGTCGGCCATCGGCGTCGACTCGTCCACCCTGCGCCCCACACGCGAGAGGATGCGCTCTATGGTGAGCATCAGGTGTTCGTCGTCGTGGAAGTGGATGTCGGTCTTTTCCAGCAGGCCGTGCTTTTCGACGAAGATCTGGTGCGGGCCGTTGATCAGGATGTCGGACACCGTGGGGTCGGTCATCAACGGTGACAGCGGGCCCAGGCCCAGCACCTCGTAAAGCAGGTCTTCCTTGAGCTTCTGTTGTTCCGCCCGCGAAATCGGCGTGCCTTCGGCTTCCAGCCGCGCGCTCACGTAGTCGTCGATGGCCGCCTCGATCTGCGGCAGCGTGGCGGCGGCCACCGCCTGCGGGTTGAGCACCTCGATCAGACCGCGGTGCAACTGGTGGCGGATGGCGGCGTAGCCGCCGCCGCCCGGCGTTTGCGGTCCGGTGCCGACGACGTCGGAAATCAGGCGCGCGTCGCGCTGCATCGGCGCAAGCGCCTTCATGCGATCGGCCAGAAAGTCGAAGTCGGCGCCCGAGCGCGAGCGCAGGGTGTCACGCATGCGCTGCTGGTCTAGCAGGCGTTCGCGCTCGTCCATCATCAGTATCCGCGCACCAGTGTGAGCAGCCGGTCGAACATGCCCGATCTGGGCGGCGGCACGGTGTCGATTTCGCCGGCCAGCCGGGCGGCCAGCAGATTGATCTGTTCGGACAGCCGGGCATCGGGGAACATGTCGACCACGCCCTTGCCGTTGTTGGCGGCGATGGTGGCGTTCACGTCGTAAGGCAGCACGATCTCGATCGGCCAGTCCAGCGTTTCCTGCGCAAGTTCGACCGGCACGTTGCCGCGGAAGCGCGTGTAGCGGTTCATTACCAGCATGATGCGTTCCGGTCCGTAGCCGGCCTGGCGCAGCACCTGCAGGTTGTAGCGCGCGCTGCGCAGGGCCGGCACGACGGCTTCCGTCACCAGCATGATGTTGTCGGCGAGGTCGAGCAGGGCGAGATTGAGCGAGGACAACAGAGGAAAGGTGTCGACCACGACGAAATCGAAGTTGGCCTTGGCCACAAGCAGGATCTTGGACAACTGGTCTTCTTCGAAATCGAGGCCCAGCGGATTGTCGGTCGAGTGGGCGAGCACCATGGCGCCGCTCGGATGCAGCGTCATGATCTGCTTGAGCATTTCGCCGTCGAGCCGGCGGTACTGTTCCACCGCGTCGCGCAGCCAGCGTTCGGGCCGCAGGTCGAGCATGGGCGAAATGTTCGGCGCCTGCGTGTTGGCGTCGATCACCGCCACGCTGCCCGGTCCGTAACGCTGCGCCAGCGTGAGCGCCAGATTGCAGGACAGCGTGGTCTTGCCAACACCGCCCTTGCTGGAAAAGGCGACGATGATGCGGCCGCGCGACGGCGCCGGCGCAGCGTGCGGCGACAGTTCGCGTATCGCCCGCCGAAGCACCTGGTGCGCTTCGTCGTCCTGCACCGGCTGGGCGATGAATTCGCGCGCGCCGGCACGGATGGCGCGACCCATCACTTCGGTGCTGGCCTTGTCTATGCTCGCGACGACCATGCGCGGCGAGGGCACCGCCGTCAGTTCCGAGATCGCGATCAGACCGGCTTCGACGTTGCGCGTGAGGTCGATGATCACGACTTCCGCCTCGAACTGGTGAGCCAGCGACATGCCCTGACCGATGCTGTCGGCCACCCGCATGCTGATCAACGCTTCCTTGAAGCGCAGGCAGGCCGCCTGCGTGTGCTGGCGGAACAGTTCGTGCGGGCTGATGACGAGGATGCGCATGCGTCAGCGAAGCGGCGCGCGGGAGGCGTCGTAGTTCTTGATGACTTCGAACAGCGTCTTGTCGCTGCGCTTCTGCTCGGGCTTCGCGCGGTACAGATTGGCGTCGCCGGTGGTGACGTAGAAGATGTCCGAGCGGCGGGCGAGCAGGCTGTCGCCCTGACGCAGCGATACGTGCACCATCAGTTCGACCTCGGGCACGTCGCGATCGATGAGGGGATGCTGGCGCAGCATTTCGGCGTTTGCCAGATCGGCCCCCACGGCGGCCGCGGTCGCGAACACCGTGGTCCGGGTGTCGCTCCAGCTGCGATGCGGATTGAGTACGATGAGGCCGGCGGCCAGCGCGGTGAATGCGCCCTGGGTCCGCGACTTCTCGAAGCCGTTGCCGCGGCTGGCGTCGAACTCCACGACCTGGGTGTCGATGTCCAGCACATTGGCGGCATCGCGCTGGCGCCACAACAGGATGCCGGCCTGGGTCAGCCGCGTGGCGAGCAGCTCGTGCAGCGCGCGGTCGAAGTCCGACGCCGTCAGCGGGTCGGGGCGGCGCAGTCCGATCGGCGTGCTGTCCAGGCCGCGCGCCTTCAGTTCGCGCACCACCATGTCGGCCGTGTACCCGGCCATGAGGTCCCAGTGCCGCGCTGCCTGCACGTGCAACTGTTCCTGGTACGGATGATCGGTCGGCACCGGTACCTGATAGCGCAACGGCGCGCACGCGGCCAGCAGGCCGAGCAGCGCGATGCAGGGCATGCAGCGGCGGGCATTCATCGGGTGTCTCCTGTCGCGAGGGCGCCCTGTTCGGCGCTGCTGCGGAACTGGTTGATCTCTTCCTGCAGTTTCACGAGCTGTTCGCGCGGCGCGAGCTTGAGCGCTTCTTCGTAGGAGGCGTCGGCCGCCCGGATCTTGCCGGCCGCCGCCAGTACGCGGGCGAGCTGGCGGTGAGCCTGCCAGATCAGAGGGTCGAGCTGCACCGCGAGGCGCGCCGACCGTTCGGCCGGCAGGTGCTGTTTCATGCGCGAGTAGATGACAGCCACGTCACCGTGCAGATGACCGATTTCGGCATTGATCGCGATCGCCTTGCCGTAGGCGGCGGCGGCTTCGGGCAGCTTGCCGAGGTGGCCGAGGCATTGCGCAAGCGACTGGTAGCCACCGAGCGCCTCGCGCGAACGATCTTCGTCGGCAGACATGTTGTCGAGGACCTTGTTCAAGGGCTCTATCGTCTGCGCGCACGCCTCCTTCGCGTTCGCTTCGGGTGTCAGCTTCGCGGCGGCTGCAGCACGCGCAAGCACGCGCTCCTCGCGCTGCGACGTGTCGTAGCGCAGCCAGCTCCCGGCGATCGCGACCGCGAGGAACAGGGTGGCCGCGATGAACAGCAGGGTGCGGCGCGTGAGGCGGGCGAGGAGGTTCACGGCTTGCCCCCGGCGGCGTCAGCCTTCTGCACGCTCTCGGGGTCTGCCACCCGCCGGGCGGTGACCGTCAGGATCAGTTCCGAGCGCGTCTTGCGCTTGTCCTTCTTCTTGAACAGCTCACCGATGATCGGCACCTGGCTTATCCACGGTACCGACTGCAGCCGTTCGCTGTCCTCTTCGGTGATCAGGCCGGCCAGTGCCCAGGTTTCGTTGTCGTACGACTCGGTCACCGTGCGCACGGCGCGCTTGGCGAAGCCGGGCACGGCATTGCCGCCCAGCGTCACCGCGTTTCCGAAATCGGGCTGTGTGATGTACTGGTCGAGTATCAGGCTGATGCGCCCGCTGTCGAGCACGGTCGGACGGAGCAGCAACTGGATGCCGAACTCGCGGAACACGATGGTCGTCTGCGTGGTGGTGGTGGTGCCGCCAATGGCCGAATTCGTCGTGATGCCGGTCGACGTGCCCGGAATCGGAATTTCGCCGCCGACGAGGAAGCTCACCGATTCGCCGCTGACCGCTGTGAGCAGTGGCTCGGACAGCGCGCTCGCCGCACCTTTGCCCTGGATTGCCTGAAGGAAGGCCGAGATCGAGTACTTGCCGGGGGTGAGAAACGCAGCGATGTTGGCGTTCCCCAGATCGACGGCGCTGTCCCCGTTGTCGCCTCCGAAGCTGCCGGTGGCATTTGCGGGTGCCGGCAGAAGGGGTACCAGGCCACCGGTCACGCTGCCGACCGATACGTTCGGACCATCGACCCGCCAGTCGATGCCCAGCTGTTCGGTTGCGTTGCGATCGACCGACACGATGCGCAACTGGATTTCCACCCGCGGCTGCGAGTCGAGTTCGATCATGGCGATGCCGCGACCATTGGCGAAGGACACCACCGAGGCACGGGAAATGTTCTGCTGGATATTGCCCTTCGGCGGCGAGGAGGCGGTCGAATTGGGCAGGCCGTTGCTGTCGAAGCTCAACAGCTGGCCGTTGGTGTTCAATGCGTTCTGTCCGGTACCGGCGCCGGTACCGGTGGTTCCGGCGCCGGTGCCGCCGCCCGCGGCACCGCCGACCCCCAGTCGACCACCGATACCGGTGCGTTCGATGACGCCGCCACGGTCCGCGATCACCCGGAACTGGCCTATCTGCAATCCGCCGCCCGATACGAAGGTGTCCGCCACCGTCAGCGCGCGGGTGAACTTGGCGGGCGTATCGACCTTGCCCGTGATGATGAACACGCCGTTGCGCTGTTCGACCTTCAGTCGGGCATCGATGTCGGTCAGAAGGCGTTCGAGCTTCTGCGCGTTGCCGACCAGGTTTTCTTCGCTTTCCAGCAGATCGATCAGCTGAGGTGCGTCGTTTGCCTGTTCGGTTTGCGTGCGGATGAAGGCCGTGGCGTCGGTCAGTCCGCGTACCTGCTGTCCCGCCCGGCCTGCGCCCTGTGTCGTACCGCCCGTCTGTGGAGCCGCGCCGGGCGGCGCTTCGACGTTCGCCTCGCCCTCGTCGGAGGTCGCGGACGCGCTTCCGGCATCGGCCGGACCTGTCCGGTTGAGACCCAGGGGCTTGACCTCCACGGTGGTCCGTGTGGTGTTGCTGAGATAACTGTTCACCGCGTCAAGCGCACGCGCGCGCATCTGTTCGGTCTTGACCGTGCCGGTAAGCACCAGCGCGTCGCGGTTGATGTCGGTTTCGATCTGTATGCGCTTGTCGATGCGCGCAAGGTGGCGGCGGATGATGCGCAGGTCATGTACGACCTGTATGCGCTGCTCGAACAGTTCGTCCTTCTTCCCGAAAATCATCAGTGACGTCGCACCGACGCGTGCGCCATTGACGATGATGCGACGCGGTGTAAGCGGCGTCGCCTTGGCGACGCCCGAATCGCCCATGGCAATGCTGGCGACGTCGAAATTCATGTTGATGATGGCCGAATGGCCGCGCAGTACTTCGAGCGTGTCGTCCGTCTGCGCGCCTGTCGTGACCGCGGCGCACATGAGCAATAGCGCGACCGCCTTGCGGATGAGTCCCTGCACAATGTGAGTCCGGTGGTTTCCTCGGTCTGCGCTTTATCGGGCGCAGTACATCGCGACGAGGCAGCAACATCGGTGCCAGCAGGGATTTTCTCCGCGATTCGTACCGGAAATCCGCCTGACGGGCGGTTCTCGCAGCAGGGTGCATGCGCCATGAATCGACCGCCCATGGCGGGTGTGGTTGATTACAGCCGATATGGCTGCAATCAACCACCAGTGGCTTTGCCGCGCCGGCAGAGCGCCTGCGGGCGTTCCGGCGTCCTGCGGTCAGCCATAAGGTCCGGCTGCCCGATTGCTGATGGTCAGCCGAACAAGCGGGCGTGTTCGTGCGGTGCGCAGCGCAGGTATTGCGGCGCGGCCTTGATTGACGCGCCGAGTTTCGCCGCGGCGTGCCAGGGCCAGCGAGGGTCGTACAGCATGGCACGCGCGATACCGATCAGATCGGCCTGGCCGGCAGCAAGTATCGATTCGGCGTGTTCCGCCTCCGTGATCAGACCGACCGCAATGGTGGGCAGTGCGGTCGCCTCGCGGATACGGGCGGCGAAGTCGACCTGATAGCCCGGGGCGAGGCCGATTTTCTGCGCCGGCGACAGACCGCCGCTGGACACGTGGATGAAACTGGCGCCGCGCGCCTGCAGTGCGCGCGCCAGAGCCACGCTCTGTTCGATGTCCCAGCCTCCCTGCACCCAGTCGCTCGCGGAAATGCGCACGCCAACCGGCCTGTCGTGCACAAAGGCTGCCCGCACGGCGTCGAACACTTCCAGAGGAAAGCGCATGCGGTTCTCCAGCGAGCCGCCATAGGCATCGTCGCGCGCATTGGCCAGCGGCGACAGGAACTGGTGCAACAGATAACCGTGTGCGGCGTGCACCTCTATCGCGTCCAGACCGAGCCGCGCCGCGCGCCGCGCCGCGTCGGAAAAGGCGCTCCGGATACGGCGCAGACCGTCGGCGTCGAGCGCCTGCGGCGGATGTTCGTGTGCCGCATGCGGGATGGTCGATGGTGCGACCGTCTGCCAGCCACCGGCCGTGGGTGCGATCTGCGCGCCGCCCTCCCACGGGCGAGCCACCGATGCCTTCCGGCCGGCGTGCGCGAGCTGTATTGCCAACGGCATGGCGGAATGCCTGCGCACGGCATCAAGCACCCGGCGCAGCGCCGTCTCGTTGGCGTCGCTCCAAAGGCCGAGGTCCGCTGCGGAAATGCGTCCTTCCGGTTCAACAGCCGTTGCCTCGATCACGAACAGGCCGGCGCCGGACAAGGTCATCTGCCCCATGTGCATCAGATGCCAGTCGTCGGCATTGCCATCGCTGGCCGAGTACTGGCACATCGGTGCGATCACGATGCGGTTGGACAGCGTGAGCGGACCGAGCCTGAAGGGCTGGAACAGCAGGGGGGAGGAGGGCATGGTTGCAGGTGTCCGGGTCTGTGGCCGGCGGGCAAGGGCCGGCACCTCAATTTACCGCCTGCCGGCCCGTCAAGGCCAGCCCGTTTGCAGACGGGTCTTGCCGACGGGGTGCGCCGGGCCCCACGTCCGGCGGTCGCCCTCTGTCACAGACCCAGATCGGACAGGCCAGGATGATCGTCCGGGCGCCGCCCCTGGGGCCAGCGGAACAGGCGTTGTGCTTCGTCTATCGGCAGATCGTTGATGCTGGCGTGGCGGCGCGCCATGAGGCCGTTGTCATCGAATTCCCAGTTCTCGTTGCCGTAGGAGCGGAACCAGTTGCCGGCATCGTCGTGCCACTCGTAGGCGAAGCGCACTGCGATCCGGTTCCCCGCGGTACACCACAGTTCCTTGATCAAGCGGTACTCGTGTTCCCTGGCCCACTTGCGGGTCAGGAAATCGACGATTTCCGCCCGACCGGACAGGAATTCCGAGCGATTGCGCCAGCGGCTGTCGGCGGTATAGGCCAGCGATACGCGTTGCGGGTCGCGGCTGTTCCAGCCGTCTTCAGCGGCCCTTACTTTCTGCGCAGCGGTGTCGGTCGTGAAGGGGGGAAGCGGCGGGCGGCTTGTGTCGGACATGGCGGAGCTCCAGTGGTGGCGACGAAGAAAGACAGATCTGTCTCATACTTGAACAAGACAGGTCTGTCTGTCAACATGCATGGATGAAATTCTCGCTCGACGATCTCGCCGGACCGGGTCCGCTGCCCGAACACGACGTGCGTTCCCGCGTGCTCGAATGCGCCTACCGGCTGTTCTACCGGCACGGCCTGCGCGCTACGGGCATCGATCGCATCATTGCCGAATCGGGCGTTGCCAAGGCTTCGTTCTACCGCCACTTTCCAACGAAGCAGGCGCTGGTGGAGGCCTGTCTGGAACTGCGTCACGTGCGCTGGATGGGCTGGCTCGAAAGCCGTCTTTCCGGTGCACAGGACGGCCGGACCTGGCTTGCGATGCTGCCGGATGCGCTGGACGACTGGTTCCGTGCGCCGGGTTTCCGTGGTTGCGCTTTCATCAACGGGCATGCGGAGGCGGGGAGCGAGGCGTCGGCGATGACGGTGAGGCACAAGCGCGAACTGGCCGGGCGCATCGAGCGCGCCTGCCGCGATGCGGACTTCGTTGCGCCCGCCGACACGGCCGCCGACTGTCTGCTGGCGATCGAGGGCGCCATCGTCAGGGCGCAGATGGAAGGTGCCGACGCGGCGCGAGCGCCGCTCGCGCGGGCTTTTGCCCGCATCCTCGCCTGAAGCCCGGTGACCGTGACTGCGTTCGGGTCTGGCTCCGTATCCGCTTGCTCTCCCGGGTGGCCGACCTTAAGGGGCCGGCGCGGGTGCCGCCAGCGAGCGGAACCAGGCCTGCATGGCACGTCCTTCCGGTTCGGCGGTTTCGCACGCCGGGTTCAGTGGCCAGTGCCAGCGGGGACCGGCTGTCCAGCCGGTCGAGACGAGGCGATCGGGCAGTCCCGGCAGCAGCCATTCGTCGGTTGAGCCGGCACGGGTGAGCGCATGTTCGATGATCAGGCAGCCATGCCTGATCGGCCCGAACGCGTCGACGTGAGCGTGTTGCATCGAGCGGCCGTAGCGTTCGACCGCGGCCTCGCTGCTGCCTCGCGCGAGCAATGCGGAACACGGCAGCAAAGGTAGCTGCGACAGGAGGTTGACCGACGCGCACCAGGCGTCCGCCGGCATGGCGGGTACCGCCGCCTGCGGGTCGCGCGACAGGTCCGCGAGCACGCCGCTCACGTCCAGCCGCACGCAATGCACCCGGCCCGGGTGACCGCGTTCCGCGGCGCGCGCCGCCGGACCGAAGCACACGTCGACCAGATCGATCTGGCGGAACAGGTCGAGCAGTTCGGTCAGGGGGACGTCCTGCAGCAGGCCGGCACCCATGATCCAGGCGCGCTGCGGTGGCTCGGGTGAAGCCGCGGCGAGCCGGGCCGAAGCGAGCAGGGCGGCCCGCGTGTGTGCAAGGTGTCCGGCCCAGTGCGTGCGCAGACGGCGGTGGCGCACCGCGAGCGCAGCCGCTTCGCGACGCAGGCCGAGGCGTTGCGCTGCGGGCAGGCAGTCGAGCCGTGCCCAGGCGATCGCTTCCTCGATCATGCGCGGTCCGGAGGAAACAGCGCGCGGGCGCGCGGTGCGAGGTCCAACCGGTAGAACTGCGCCAACTGCCGGTACAGATCGGGCCAGGCTTGCTCAATCAGATCGGGTATCTCGAAGAAGCACTCGGACATGACGGCAAAAAACTCGGCAGGACTTTCCGCCGCGTATTCATCGATGCCGGTATCGATGCCCGCGTCAACGTCGGCACAGAAGCGTGCGTAGGCGGCTGACCACACGGCGGCCCAGCGCTGGACGCTCATGCCTTCATGCAGCGGTGGAAGTCCGTCCGGCTCGCCGTTGCGCATGTCCAGCTTGTGGGCGAATTCGTGGATGACCACGTTGATGCCCTCGGCGGCCAGCGATTCCGGCTGCCAGGCCAGCAACACCGGCCCGCCTTCCCAGGCTTCGCCAACCAGTGCGTCCTCGTATTCGTGGACGACACCGGCGTCGTCGGTGACCCGGCGCGGTACCACGAAGTCACCTGGATAGATCACCACGCCGACCCAGTCGTCGTACCAGTCGAGGCCGAGCTTGAGTACCGGCAGGCATGCCTGCAGCGCGATCTCCAGCAGCATGTCGTCGCCCAGATCGGTGTCGTGGGCGCCGTGGAATTGTTTGCTGGCGACGAAGCGGCGCGCGAGTTCGCGCAGGCGCGGGCGGTCCGCCGGATCGAGAAAGGCGAGGAAAGGCAGTCGCGCTTCGATGCGTGCCCATTGATCGTCCGCCACTTCGGGCAGTCCGGGTTCGGCGCCTGCAATCAGGCGGCGCAGCCAGTGCAACATCCGGAAGCAATCCTCTCTTGCGCGGGGTGTGGTCAGCGCCTATTGTGAAGGCTCTTCAACCACTAAAGGAGGTGATCCGTGATGAAACGTCTCGCGATCCTGCTGGGGCTGGCGATGTTTGCGTCGTCCAGTGCCGTTCTTGCTTGCCCGGGCGAAAAGCACGGCGACGCCAAACCCCAGAGCTCCCAGGCGGAAAAGCCGAAGACCTGATTCCGCACAAGTGTCGTGAGACAGGTGTGCGAGGGGCGATCGCGAAAGCGGTCGCCCTTTTTGTTTGGGGTCAGGCCACCGAATGCAGCGGCGTCTGCTCACCGGTGCCCGCAGTGCCGGTGAGCGAACGCTTCAGCGTACTTGAGGGCAGTTCGCCGAAAAGCTCGCGATAGTCGTGAGAAAAATGGCCGAGGTGGAAGAAGCCCCAGTGCATGGCGATGTCGTGCACGCTGCGCGCCGGGTCGCTGCCGTGCTGAAGCGCCCGCCGGACCGCGTTCAGGCGCACGCGCTTCAGATACTCGCTGGGCGCCATGCCAAGCACACTGTGGAAGTGGTTCTGCAGCGTGCGGCGGGTGACGTGCAGGCGTTCGCACAAGTCGTCGACACCTACACCGTCGATCGCCGTTTCCGGCCGCAGCGCGATGCGCCGCGCCTGCATCACGATGTCGAAGCGCCGCTGTTCAAGCGCCGTTCGCGACGGCGGCGAGGGGTTCTCACCCAGACTATCCAGCAGCAGGTCGATCAGTTCGGTACAGAGATCGCCGCAGGGCGCGGCGGTCCCCGCACTTTCGAGCAGACCTTCGATCAGGAAGCACAGTTCGCTGTGGCGCGACGGGCTGAGCGCCCGGCTGGCGACCGAACCCTGCAGCAGCAGGGACTCCAGCTTGCGACCGTGCTGGCCTTTCAGCCGGGAGGCGAGCCAGTCCTCGTCCGCCACGATGCCGTAGATGCCGAAGTCGCGCGGGGTGCGCAGCGTGAAGCCGCTGCTGGCCCGCGCCATCATCAGCGGCACCCCAGCGCTGTGCGGACGCCCGCAGAAGCGCACTTCGCCGGTGCGTGACAGATCGGGCAGGCCCATCCATACGGAACCCGCCCAGGGGCCGCATTGCTGGCTGGTTTCCTGTTCGGTGTACTCGTGGAATACCTGCAGCCGGGGCCCGTCCTCGACCAGCATCTCGCGGATGCAGCCACTGAACACGCCGCCCGACAACTGCTCGTATTCCTGATGCCAGCGCGAAATATTGTCCGCATGCTCGGCAACGTCGTGACTGCAGCAGACGCGGATGCCGTCCGTCCGGGCGCTTCTGTCGGCGTCCTCGGCGGTTCGGGCCGGCGCGATGTCCTGTCCCATTGGGTGCCTCTCCTCCTGTCGCTCGCGCGAACAGGAATGTACCGTGATTGCAGGGACTTAGCATTCCCCGTGCCAAGCGACGCAAACAGCTTTTCCGATTCCGGATAGTGCGCCGCCGTGACTTTTCCGATTCGGGATAGTGGGGACGCCTTCCCGGTGATCGAATGAAAAAAGGGTTCCGCGCCGGGCGGAACAGATCCGGGAGAGGAAAACATGTCGTCAACACCGAATGCGGCGGGGGCCGGCGGCCCCCAGTCGCTGAAGAAGGTACTGGGTCCGCTGCAGCTGTGGGGCATCGCGGTCGGGCTGGTCATTTCGGGCGAGTACTTCGGCTGGAGCTATGGCTGGAACTCGGCCGGCACGCTGGGCTTCCTGTGCGCGACCGTGCTGGTTGCGGCCATGTACGCGACCTTCATCTTCAGCTTCACCGAACTGTCTACCGCCATCCCGCACGCCGGCGGCCCCTTCGCCTACGCGCGGCGCGCCTTCGGGCCGTTCGGTGGCTTCATCGCCGGCTTCGCCACGCTGGTCGAATTCGTGTTCGCGCCGCCGGCGATCTCGCTGGCCATCGGTGCCTACCTGAACGTGCAGTTTCCCGGCGTCGACCCGAAGACGATCGCGCTCGGCGCCTACGTCGTGTTCATCGCGCTGAACTGGGTGGGCGTGAGCATTGCCGCCACCTTCGAGCTGTTCGTGACGCTGCTGGCCATTTTCGAACTGCTGCTGTTCATGGGCATCGTCGCGCCGGGCTGGAGCATGGCGAACTTCGTCGCCAATGGCTGGGCCGGCCAGAACGAGTTCTCCGGTGTGGCGCTGGCAGGCATCTTCGCGTCCATCCCGTTCGCCATCTGGTTCTTCCTGGCAATCGAGGGTGCGGCGATGGCAGCCGAGGAGGCGCGCGACCCGAAGCGCACGATTCCGGTCGCCTACGTGGCTGGCATCCTCACCCTGCTGGTGCTCGCCTTCGGTGTCATGATCTTCGCTGGCGGTGTCGGTGACTGGCGCCAGATTTCCAACATCAACGATCCGCTGCCGCAGGCGATGAAGGCGGTGGTGGGCGAAAACAGCGGCTGGCTGCACATGCTGGTGTGGATAGGCCTGTTCGGCCTGATCGCCTCCTTCCACGGCATCATCATGGGCTACTCGCGACAGATTTTCGCGCTCGCCCGCGCCGGCTACCTGCCGCGCTGCTTCGCCGCACTCAGCCCGCGTTTCCAGACGCCGCACCGCGCGTTGCTGGCGGGGGGCGCGATCGGCGTGGTCGCCATCTTCAGTGACTCGTGGATCAGCTTCGGCGGCCAGACGCTGACCGCCAACATCGTCACCATGTCGGTGTTCGGCGCCATCGTCATGTACATCATGTCCATGGCCTCGCTGTTCAAGCTGCGCCAGAGCGAGCCGCTGCTGGAACGTCCGTACCGCGCGCCGTTCTATCCAGTGTTTCCGGCCATCGCGCTGGCGCTGGGCATCGTCTGCCTCGGCGCGATGGTGTGGTTCAACACGCTGCTGGCCGGTGTCTTCCTCGGGCTGTTCGCACTCGCCTCGGCCTACTTCTTCCTGACCGGCCAGCAGCGCGCAGACGCGCCTGAAGACGTGATGCTGGCCGGCAGCCGCTGAGGAGAGCGCCATGGCTTATCGCGTGACGGTGGGTGGGGAGACGTTCAACTTCCCCGACCTGAAGACGGTGATGGCCTGCGCCAGCCCGGCCCGCTCCGGCGACGTGCTGGCCGGCGTGGCGGCAGGCTCCGCGCTGCGCCGGGTGGCGGCGCGGCACGCGCTGGCCGACATTCCGCTCGCCACCTTCCTGAACGAGGCGCTGGTGCCGTACGAGGAAGACGAAATCACCCGCCTCATCATCGACAGCCACGACCGCGCCGCCTTCGCACGGATCGCCCATCTGACGGTGGGCGGTTTCCGCGAGTGGCTGCTCGACGACGCGGCCGACGCCGACACGCTGACCGCGGTGTCGCCGGGACTGACGCCGGAAATGGTGGCGGCGGCGAGCAAGCTCATGCGCAACCAGGACCTGATCGCGGTGGCGCGCAAGTGCCGCGTGGTGACGCGGTTCCGCAACACCATAGGTCTGCCGGGTCATCTGGCGGTGCGGCTGCAGCCCAACCACCCGACCGACGATCTGCGCGGCGTGGCCGCTTCCACGCTGGACGGCCTGCTGTGCGGCGCAGGCGACGCGGTGATCGGCATCAATCCGGCGTCCGACAGCCTGCCGGCCATTGCCAATCTGCTGCGCATGCTGGACGAGCTGATCGAACGCTTCGACATTCCGACCCAGAGCTGCGTGCTGACCCACGTGACCAATACGGTGAAGCTGATCGAGCAGGGCGCGCCGGTCGATCTGGTGTTCCAGTCGGTCGGCGGCACCGAAAAGACGAACGCCTCGTTCGGCGTCAGTCTGGCGGTACTCGACGAGGCGTATGACGCGGCGCTGTCGCTCGGCCGCGGCACGCTGGGCGACAACGTCATGTATTTCGAGACCGGGCAGGGCAGCGCGCTGTCGGCCAACGCCCACCACGGCGTGGACCAGCAGACCTGCGAGGCGCGCGCCTACGCGGTGGCGCGTCGCTACAAGCCGCTTCTGATCAATACCGTGGTCGGCTTCATCGGCCCGGAGTACCTGTACGACGGCAAGCAGATCATCCGCGCCGGGCTGGAGGATCACTTCTGCGGCAAGCTGCTCGGCCTGCCGCTGGGCTGCGACGTCTGCTACACCAATCACGCCGAAGCCGACCAGGACGACATGGACACGCTGCTGGTGCTGCTGGGGGCGGCCGGCATTCCGTTCGTGATCGGCGTGCCGGGGGCGGACGACATCATGCTCAATTACCAGAGCACCTCCTTCCACGACGCGCTGTTCCTGAGGCGCACGCTGGGCCTCAAACGCGCGCCCGAATTCGAGCGCTGGCTGCAGTCCATCGGCCTCACCGATCAGAACGGCGAACTGCTGCGCGGCAGCGGCCACGCGCTGGTCGACGGCATCACCTCGCTGGCTGCGCTGCCCTCGCCGCGCGCCGCATGAAATCCACATCCACTTCAGACAGACCGGGAGCTTTCCTCATGACATCGATCCGCCATACCACGCTGCTCTGTGCAGCCCTGTTCGCCGCCGCGCCGCTGGCACACGCCGAAGAGGCCGCGCCGGCCTCCGACTGGACCGTGCCGATGAGCGTCACGCTGGTCAGCGATTACATCTTCCGCGGCCAGTCGCAGACCTGGGGCGGTCCGGCGCTGCAGTTCAGCATCGAGGCTGTGCACAGTTCGGGCTTCTATGCCGGCTTCTTCGCGTCGAACGTATCCGATCACTGGCTGCCGGGCGCAGCGGTCGAAACCGACCTCTACGGTGGCTACCGCACCAAGGTGGCGGACACGATAGGCGTCGATGTCGGCGCCGTGTATTACATGTACCCGGGCGCCAACTGGGAAGACTCGCCCTTCACCGGCTTCAACGCACGCAACCGTCTTGACACTGCCGAAGCCTATGTCGCGCTGAGCTGGGAATGGCTCACCTTCAAGACCGGTCGCACGCTGAACGAATACTTCGGCTGGAGCACGAACAATTCGCCGGTCAATGGTGGTTTCTTCGGTGACCTGTCGGCCGGGGTCACCGGCAACACGCGCGGTTCGCACTACTACGAACTGAACGCGGCCTGCGACGTGGCCGAAGGGTGGAACGTGAGCGGCCAGATCGGTCGCCAGATCGTGCGCAATTCGACCGGGCTGGACATCACCTACTATAAGGTCGGTCTCACCCGCGCGCTGCCGGCGGGCTGGTCGGCCGGCGTGTTCTACTCGGCATCGAGCGAGCCGGACGCGTACAAGGACTTCGTCAGCCTGGACAACGGGCGCTCGGATTCCGATATTGCAAAGGACAAGCTGTTCGTCAGCGTTACCAAGGCCTTCTGACATGTCGCCGGCCCCGGGCAGCGACGGTCGGGGCCGGCGAGAGGAACGTGAAGAGATGTGCGATGCAGGATGAAGACAAGGACGGCGCGCTGAGCGACGGCAAGGATGCCTGGGCGCTGTGGCGCGGTTTCACGTCGGCGCGCATCGGCCTGGGCCGCGTCGGCAACGCCGTGCCCACCGCGGAAGCGCTGGGCTTCGGTCTGGCCCACGCGCTGGCCCGCGATGCCATCCACACGCCGCTCGACGTGGCGGCGCTGGCCTCGGAGCTGAACGCACAGGACTGGCCGGCGCTGCCGGTGAAGAGCCGCGCGCCCGATCGGGAAACCTATCTGCGACGCCCCGATCTCGGCCGCCGGCTTGACGCCGATGACCGCGTGCGGCTGGACGGCGTGCGCGGCGACGGTTGCGATCTGGCGGTGGTGATCGGCGATGGCCTGTCGTCGGCGGCGGTGGCACGGCACGCGGCACCCTTGCTCGCGGCACTTCATCCGCTGCTGCCCGAGGACTGGTGCATCGCGCCGGTGGTGATTGCCACCCAGGCGCGCGTGGCGCTGGCCGACGAGGTCGGCGAGGCGCTGGGTGCGCGCATGGTGACCATGCTGATCGGTGAGCGTCCCGGTCTCAGTTCGCCGGACAGTCTGGGCATCTATCTGACCTGGGAACCGCGGGTGGGCCGTTCGGACGCCGAACGCAACTGCATATCGAACGTGCGACCCGAAGGGCAGCCCTGCGGCGCAGCGGCCTTCAGGCTCGCCTGGCTCATGCGCAGGGCTGTTGCGCTGCGCCAGACCGGCATCGCGCTGAAGGACGAAAGCGATTCGGCTCTGCCTCTGCTCGCACCGGACGGTACCCCCCGGCTCGAATGACGAACGGACGCCAGCAGGGGAGTCCTGTCCTGGCGTCTGGCGACTGGAATAAAAAGAGCGACCCTTTCGAGTCGCCCGAAGCCTGATCCGTGTCCGGGATCAGGAGGAGGGTTCGCAGTTTCAGCGCTTGAGTTTCTTCATGCGCTCGGCCGGGGTAATGATGTCGGTCAGCCGGATGCCGAACTTGTCGTTCACCACCACGACCTCGCCCTGGGCGATCAGGGTGCCATTGACCAGCACGTCCATCGGCTCGCCCGCCATGCCGTCGAGTTCGACGACCGATCCGTGTCCAAGTTGCAGCAGGTTGCGGATGGAAATCTTCGTGCGGCCCAGTTCGACAGTGAGCTGGACCGGAATGTCGAGAATCATCTCGAAGTCGCGCAGCCCTTCGTCGGGCTTGTTCGCGCTTTCTCCGAACTGCTGGAAGATGTTGGCGGGCTGTGCGACCGGCACCTTGCCGGCGTCGAGTTCCGCGAGCGCTTCGTCGGCCGTGGTCTGCTCTGCCATCGCGGCAGCCCAGTCGTCCTCGCTGACCTGTTCTTCTGCTGCAGCGGCTTCGCTCATGTTTCGTCCTCACCTTTTTTCCGGCCCGGATTGTTCAGGGCATGCTCGATCAACTCTTCCTCGCCGGCCATGAAGCGCTCGATCCTGAGCGCGTAGTGACCGCCTTGCACGCCGTACTTGCACTCCAGCACGTCGATGCCATCGACCGAGGCCGTGACCGTCTCTGCGATGGTTATCGGAATGATGTCGCCAACCTTTAGAGCGTTGAGACCACCGAGCGTGAGGGAGCCGTCGCCGAGGTTTACCGTGAGTTCCACGGCAGCGTCCTGAACCTGCCGCGTCAGCAGGCGTATCCAGCGATTGTCGGAACTGACGCTGTCGCTGCCCATGGACGAGTTCAGGACGTCGCGCAGAGGCTCGACCATCGAATACGGCAGGCAGATGTGCATCTCCGCCGACACGCCGCCCAGTTCGACGGTAAAGGTCGAGGCCACGACGATTTCCGACGGCGTCGCGATGTTTGCGAACTGGGAATTCATTTCCGAGCGCACGTACTCGAACTTGATCGGGTGTACGGGCTCCCACGAGCGCTCGTATTCCGCAAAGAACACTTCCAGCAGGCCGTGGATGATGCGCTGTTCCGTCAGCGTGAAGTCCCGTCCTTCGACCCGGGTGTGGAAGCGGCCATCGCCACCGAACATGTTGTCGATGACGAGGAAGACCAGATTGGGATCGAATACCACCAGCCCGGTGCCCCGCAGCGGCTTGACCTGGACCAGGTTCAGGTTGGTCGGCACCACCAGGTTGCGGATGAATTCGGAATACTTCTGAACGCGGATCGGACCCAGCGAGATTTCCGCGCTGCGCTGCATGAAGTTGAACAGCCCGATGCGCAGGTACCGGGCAAACCGCTCATGGATGAGCTCCAGCGTGGGCATGCGCCCGCGGACGATTCTTTCCTGGGTGCCGAGGTTGTACGGCCGTATGCCGCCGGTGTTCTCCTCCTGCGGCGCGTCGTCGGTCTCGCCGGTGACGCCCTTCAGAAGGGCATCCACCTCTTCCTGGGAAAGAAAGTCAGACATGTTCGGCCTAGCTCCTGGCTGTCCGGCGTGGCTACTGCACGATGAAGGACGTGAACAGCACCGATTCGACCGGACCCAAAGGCTCTTCCGGCTCGCCCTTCCGGTTCTTCGGTACTTCGCCGACGATGGCATTGACCGCGTGCTTGATGTCCTCGGCGAGTGCTTCGCGTCCTTCGGGCGTCGCCAGATCCGAAGCCTTCTTGCCGGACAGCAACAGCAGGACGCGGTGCCGGATCTCCGGCATATAGCTCTTCAGATTGTCCGCGGCCGGCTGCTCATCGACCCGGAGCGTGGCCTTGACCTGCAGGTACTGATCCACCGCCGATTCCGGCTGCAGGTTGACGGTGAACGGGTCCAGTTCGACGAAAACCGGCGGCAGGCCCTTGGCTTCGGCCTCCTTCTTCTTCTTCAGCTTGGCCTTCTTCGCTTCCTTGGCGGCCGCATCGTGGTCTTCCTCGGCGACCGCCTCTTCGTCGTGACCGTCTTCACCCTCTTCGGCGTGACTGCCGCCCAGCATGAAGAATGCAGCGGCTCCGCCAAGAATGACGACGACCAGCACGGCGATGATGATGATGAGCAGCTTGTTGCCCTTCTTGGGTGCGGCTGCTCCGGCGTCTTCGGGGGCCGCGGCGGCTTTTGCCATGTCTGATGCTCCTGTCTGTTTCGGAATTGTCGTCGGGCACTCATGCCTTTCAATGTCCGAATAACGGCCGAATGTTCCGTTTTTTTAGTGGCAGGGCAGATCCGGCCGGTCGGGAGCGTTCCGATCTCTGTGGCGGGGCAGATGTTTTTGCGGGTCAGGCGAACAGGTCTACCAGCCCGATCTGGCGTCGCCCGGCGAGTGGAGCCGCGAGCTCGCCGCTGTCGCGCGTGCGATGTCCCTGCCGCTCTCCGCTCTGGCCTTCGCGCGAGGGCTGATCGCTGCTCACATTCGCCTCGCCCAGTGAAATGCCGCTCTGGGCCAGCATTTCACGCAGTCGCGGCATGGCCTGTTCCAGCGCTTCACGGACTTGCGGGCTGGCTGAAACGAACTGGGCATTGCTCAGATCGGAACCGATCTCCAGCGAGATTTCGATCCGTCCCAGGTGAGGCGGGGTGAGCACCAGTTCCGCCTTGCCTATGCCCTGGTCGGACAGCCAGGTCATCTGGTGGCCCACGTCGTCCGCCCAGCCGGGCTGGCCCAGCGGCGTCGAAACCGCCAGTTCGGTTCGTGCCTGTTGCGTCTGCGCCGCTGTCATGTGTGCCCGGAAATCGGTTTGCTGGGCAGCTTGCATCGTGCCCGCGGTGCCGTCGGCAAAAGCATCCGGCAACTGTTCGCTCGCGCCTTCGAAGTCCGGCAGTGTGTTGCCGCGGGCATCGCCGTTGCTGCCGGTCCGGGCGGCAATCCCTGCCGCCAGCAGCGAGGCGGCGTCACTCTTGCCGCTGCGCCGGTCCGCCGAACCGGCATCGAGCAGCGCGGTCTCTCCGCCCGGGCTTCCGTGGCCGGACGACTTGAGCGCATCGGCCCCTTGCGCGGCCGGTGCGAGCAGCAGGGCCGCGGCCAGCGCTTCCGCGCCGGCCGGCAACTCTGTGGATGCGATCAGGTCCTGCAGGTCCTCGTCCGGCGCGTTGCCGTCGGCCATCAGATCGGCCAGCACGTCCGGCGGGACGTCCTGTCGCTGGCCGGTTTCAAGATTGCCCTTGAGCAGATGGGCAAACGTGCCGGCGTCTTCGGCAACCGGTTCGTCGCTTGCCGCACGTACTTCGCCGGCTGGACTGCCGGAGGCGACCGGCGTTGGTGATGTGGGCAGACTGAGGCTGATTTCCGGCATGGTGGTCTCTCCTGTGACGGAGCGACAACAGCATCAAACGTGCCAGAAATCGCGCATCTCAGTCGTCGTCGATCTGGCGCCCTGAGCGGTCGTCCGCAACCTTCTGCTCGGTCCGCGCCTGCTGGCGCGCAAGCCCCTCGTGGTGGCGCACGGACAGGGTTTCGAATGCCTTGACCCGGGTGCGCGTGTCCAGCCACTCGCGCTGTCCGGCCCGGGCCAGCGTGCGGGAGTGTTCGACCTGCCGCTGCTGGTGGAGGATGGCGTCGTCGATGCGGGTCAGGAAGGCACGATAGTTCGCCCACTGGTTCGGCGTGAGGCCGGATTTCGCGGCGGCCATGAACTGGCCCTGATACTCGGCGCGATACTGCTCGAGCATGTCGAGCTTGCGCGCCTGATCCTGCTCGCTGGCCATCAGCGAAGCGAGCGCCTTTGCCGCTTCATCCATGCGGGAGACGCTCAGGTCAAGTATCGATTGCAGTCTGAACTGTTCGGCCATGGGTCGGGAGCATCGTGGCTGGCGGCAAGGTCGGTCGTGACGCAATTCACGTGTTTCCGACCTGCGACGGATTTTTACAATCAGGGCGTCAGCCCGAAGATCTGATGCAACTTCATCACTGCATCCTCGAAGCCTTCGCGTTCGTCCATGCGTTGCTGCAGGAAGGCTTCCAGTGTCGGGAACATGTTGACGGCCTGGTCGAGCTGCGGATCGGAACCCGGCGCATAGGCGCCGACGGCGATCAGGTCGCGCGCGCGCTGATAGCGCGACCACAGACCCTTGAACCGTCGCACCAGGTCGAAGTGGCTGGGTTTGACCAGGCCGTGCATGGCGCGCGACACCGACTGCTCGATGTCGATGGCCGGGTAGTGGCCCGAGTCGGCCAGCTGCCGGGTGAGCACGAAGTGGCCGTCGAGAATGGCGCGCGCCGAATCGGCGATCGGGTCCTGCTGGTCGTCGCCTTCGGCCAGCACGGTGTAGAAGGCGGTGATCGACCCGCCGCCTTCCGGGCCGTTGCCGGCCCGTTCGACCAGTTGCGGCAGGCGGGCGAACACGCTTGGCGGGTAACCGCGGGTGACCGGCGGCTCGCCGATGGCCAGCGCGATCTCCCGTTGTGCCATCGCATAGCGGGTGAGCGAATCCATGATGAGCAGCACGTGCCGGCCCTGGTCGCGGAACCACTCGGCCACTGTGGTGGCGTAGGCCGCGCCCTGCAGGCGCATCAGCGGACTGGTGTCGGCCGGCGCGGCGATCACGACCGAGCGCTTCAGGCCGGCGGCACCGAGGATCTGTTCGATGAATTCCTTCACTTCGCGGCCTCGTTCGCCGATCAGGCCGACCACCACGACTTCCGCCGAGGTGAAGCGCGCCATCATGCCGAGCAGCACCGACTTGCCGACGCCGGAGCCGGCGAACAGGCCGATGCGCTGACCACGGCCGACGGTGAGCAACGAGTTGATCGAGCGGATGCCGGTGTCCATGGTGCGACGTATCGGTTCGCGCAACAGCGGATTGACCGCGCGGCTGGCGACCGAGCGCGAGTGGCGGGTGAGCACCGGTCCGAGTCCGTCAAGCGGTCGTCCTGCGCCGTCGACCACCCGTCCGAGCAGCGCATCGCCGACCGGCAGATGCTTGGCGCGGTCCGAGGCGCGGCGCCGCGGTTCCAGCCGCTCTCGCGTGGTCGGGCGCTGCGGAGCGGTTTCCAGCGGAATGACGGAAGCGCCCGGCGCCAGTCCCACGACGTCGTCGGTGGGCATCATGAACAGCTTTTCACCGTTGAATCCGACCACCTCGGCTTCGCAACTGTTGCCGCCCGGCACCATGATGCGGCAACCGGAACCGAGCGGCAGCTTGAGCCCGGCGGCTTCCATCACCAGTCCGTTGATGCGGGTCAGACGTCCGGCGTGCTGATAGGGGCTGATGCGGCCCGCCAGCGTGCCGCAGTCGGTCAGGAAGCCCGACCATTTGGCGACATGAGGATTGACCGGCGTGGCATCCGCGGCCTCCGCTTCGGGCGGCGTGTCCGTCGGCAGGCTCTCAGTCATTGTCCACCCACTCCGCGTCATCGATCAGCGCTTCGACGATGCGTGTCCAGCGCGTCGGTACCGTGGCGTCGATCTGGCTGCCGCCTGATTCGACCTTGCACCCGCCGCGGGCAACGGCTGCGTCCTCGAAGATGCGGTGGCCGGCGTGGGTGAGCTGGTCGCCGATGTGGCTGCGGACCACCGAAGCATCTTCCGGGTTCAGATAGATGGCGGTGTGCTGATGCGGCAGCTGGTTGATCGCTTCGCGCACGACCGCGATCACCACCTCGGGCTTCACGCGCAGGGTCTGGCGTACGACGTTGCGCGCGATTTCGACACCGAGATCCAGCACGTCGCGCGCGATGGAGCCGTCGAGCGCGGCGAGCGCTTCCTCCAGTTGTTCCACCACGCTGTGCAGGCGCATCGCCTCCATCCGCACGCGTGCCGTGCCCTCTTCATAGCCGGCTGCATAGCCTTCGCGGTGAGCATCCTGCTGCAGTTTCTCGATGTCGTCCGCGGTCGGAAAGCGGAAGGCAGGGGCTTCGTCCGCGACGTCCGCCACGGACTCCACCGCCTCGGGCACCGGTGGCGCGGCGACCGGCGCGACCGGTGCCGGCGCGGCGACGCCGGAATCGGGCTGCGCATCGAAGGCCGGCAACTTCCATGGTGTAAAGGCTTCGCGGTTCATCGTGTGCTGCCGTGCCCGGTGCGCCTGGCGATCAAAGCATTTCCTCGCCGCCCTTGCCGCCCATCACGATCTGGCCTTCTTCTGCCAGACGACGAGCGATCTTCAGGATTTCCTTCTGCTCCGCCTCGACTTCGGACAGCTTGACCGGGCCGCGACCTTCCAGATCCTCGCGCAGCGACTCGGCGGCGCGCGAGGACATGTTCTTGAATATCTTCTCGCGCAGCTCGGGCGAAGCGCCCTTGAGCGCCAGCACCAGCTGGTCGCCGCTGACTTCGCGCAGCAGTGTCTGTATGCCGCGGTCGTCGATATCGAGCAGGTTCTCGAAAACGAACATTTCGTCGACGATCTTCTGCGCCAGGTCGGCGTCGTATTCCTTGACCGCGTCGAGAATGGCGGACTCGTTGGCGCTGCCGACGAAGGCAAGGATTTCCGCTGTGGCCTTGATGCCGCCCAGCGTGGTCTTCTTCATCTTGGAAGATCCGGACAGCACGCGCGACATGGCGTCGTTCAGCTCCTTCAGGGCCACCGGTTGCACGCCGTCCAGCGTGGCGATGCGCAGGATGACGTCATGGCGCAGTCGTTCGGTGAACAGCTTGAGCACCTCCGCCGCCTGATCGAATTCCAGGTGGGTGAGGATGGTGGCGATGATCTGCGGGTGCTCGTTCTTGATCAGATTGGCGATGGTGGCCGCATCCAGCCATTTCAGGCCCTCTATGCCCGCGGTATCGGAATCGTTGAGGATGCGGGACAGCAGGTGACCGGCCCGTTCCTCGCCCAGCGCCTTGGTCAGCATGTTGCGGATCAGTGTCTCGTCGGCGGAAAGTCGACTGCCTGCCGACGTGACTTCGTCGAACAGGTCCAGTACCGCTTCCACCTTCTCCCGGGGAACGTTTTTCAGGCCGGCCATCGCCGTGCCGATCTTCTGCACCTCGCGCGGGCCCAGATGTCTCAGCACCTCGGCTGCAGCGTCCTCGCCCAGGGTGACCAGCAGCAGGGCACTGCGCTCGATTCCTTCATCATTCATCGCCGCTCACCCACATCTTGATCACCTCGGCCACCGCCTTCGGATCGTTCTTCGAGAATTCGCGCGCCATTTCGAGCTTCTTGTCGAAGTCGAGCAGGGCGCGCGCTTCCGGCGACAACTCGAGCTGTGCCGCTTCGCCGCCCGGAAGTGCCGCCACCGGCTGGCCGTTCTCGTCCAGCGTGACGTCGCGGATTTCCGGTTCCTCTTCCTCGACTTCCGGCGGGGCGGTCAGGCTGCGCACCAGCGGGCGCAGTACGCCGAGCAGCAGGTAGGCGGCCACGCCGGCCACCAGCAGATACTTCAGCAGTTCCCGGGCGAAGCCCACGGTCTCCGGATCCTTCCACAGCGGTGTCTCCGGCGTGACGTCGGCCACCTCGGTAAACGGGGCGGAAGCGACGTTGAGCGTGTCGCCGCGGGCTTCGTTGAAGCCCATGGCTTCGCGCGTCAGTGCCGTGATGCGCTGGATGTCGGCTTCGCTCGGCGGCACCGGCACGACCTTGCCATCCTTGTCGGTCTCGGTCTTCTGGTTGACCAGCACGGCCACCGACAGACGCTTGATCTGTCCGACCGACTGGCGCACGTGCTGCACTGTCTTGTCCAGCTCGAAGTTGGTGGTGGAATCCTTGCGCGTGCTGATCGGCTGCATGGCCGGCTGGCCGTTGGCCCCTTCGGTGGCGGGTGTGCCGGGTGCCGGTGGTGTGGTCACCGGTGCGGTGGCCGGCGCAGGCGGTTGATTGGTCAGCGCGCCCGGTACGCCGGCTGCGTTCGGCTGACTGGTCTCGGACTCGCTGAGCTGCTGGCTGCGGATGGCGGCATTCGGCGTCGGATTCGGCTTGTAGGTTTCGGCCGTCTGTTCAGCCTGATTGAAGTCGACGTCGGCGGCGGTCTGCACGCGGTAATTGCCGCGGCCGACCAGCGGTTCGAGCATCGCCTCGACCCGGCGTATGGTCGCCGCCTCGACCTCGCTCACGTACTTTAGCTGTGTCGGATTCAGCGCCGCGTTGTCCCGGGCGTCTCGGTTGCTGGACAGCAGGTTTCCGTTCTGGTCCAGCACCGACACGCTGGCCGGCTGCAACTGCGGCACGCTGGATGCGACCAGATGCACGATGCCGCCCACCTGTTCGGGCGACAGCGTGCGTCCGCCGAGCAGGCTCACCACCACCGAGGCGGATGGCTTCTGGTCGTCGCGCAGGAAGGCGCTCTGCTTGGGGATGGCCAGATGAACGCGTGCGCCGTCGACTGCGGCCAGCGTACCTATGGTGCGCGCCAGTTCGCCTTCGAGCGCGCGCTGGTAGGTGACCTGTTCGGAGAACTGCGACTGGCCGAGCTTCTGGCTCTCCATCAGTTCGAAGCCGATGGAGCCGCCGCGCGGCAGACCCTGCGCAGCCAGCTTGAGGCGGCTGTCGTGCACGTATTGCGACGGCACCAGAATGGCGTGTCCGCCTTCCGAGTACTTGTAGGGGACGTTGGCCTGCTGGAGTGCGGCGACGATGGCGCCGCCGTCCTTGTCGTTGATATTGGAGAACAGCACCTCGTAATCCGGGGCGCGGCTCCACAGCAGCAGGCCGACCAGCAGCGCGATCGCCATGGCGAGGCCACCGGCCAGCGCCATTTTCTTCTGCATCGGCATGTCCGCCAGCCGCTGCTGGGCAAGCGCCAGCGGCGTCGTCGGCAAGGCGGGTGGGACTGCGTTCGGATCGAGTACGGCGTCGGCCATGGTTCGTCTCTTGCGGTTGCTCGGCTGCGGTGTCCGTGCATCGACACGGGTGCGAGGATGAGCCGGATTCTCTGCCCGTCTCGCGCGAGGCGTTCCGCGGATAAGCCGGGTTTTTGACCGGCTGATTCCGTGCCAGGCGTGGCTTGACGCTTGCTACGCTGCCACCATCGATCCAGCCCTCCGCGTTGAGCATGTCCGAACAGTCCATGAGCCCGGCAGAACCTGCCCGCATCGCCCCGGAAGAGGCGGCGCGGCTGGCCGAGGCTTTCCGCCTGTTCAATGCTGCGTCGGCGGAACTGACCGAAGCCTACGGCGCGCTTGAAAGACAGGTCGCCGGCCTCACCGAGGAACTGGCTGCGGCCAATGGCGAACTGCGCCGGCAGTACGACGAGAAGGCACGACTGACCGACCGCCTGACCACACTGCTCAACCGCCTGCCGGCCGGCGTGGTGGTGGTTGCCGGAAACGGCGATATCGAACAGGCCAATCCGGCTGCACTGGACATGGTCGGCGCCGAGGCCGACGCTGCCTGGGAAACCTGCGCGCAGCGTCTGGCGCCGGCCGACGCGCCCGCCGAATGGGAGTGCATCGGAGCGGACGGACAGCCGCGCCGCGTGTCGATGAGCGAAGCCCCCCTGGCCGGTGGCAACGCGCGCATCGTGCTGCTGCACGACATGACGCGCCAGCACGCGCTGAAGATCGCCGCGGCGCGCAACGAACGGCTGGCGGCCATGGGTGAAATGGCCGCGTCGCTGGCCCACCAGTTGCGCACGCCGCTGGCTGCGGCGACCTTGTACGTCGGCACACTCATTTCCCGCGACATGGGCGCTGCAGACGTGAAATCTGTGGCCGCGCGTGCGCAGGACCGATTGCGCCATCTCGAACGCCTGATACGCGACACGCTCATGTTCGCGCGTGGCGAAGTGCTGGGGCGCGAGGCGATAGAGGTTGCGGCGCTGGTCGAGGAGTTGCGGCAGACGGTCGAACCGGTCGCCCGCCAGGCCGGTGTCGGGCTGATCGTGGATGCGGTGACCACCGGTACCGTGTCGGGCGACCGCAAGGCGGTGGCCAGTGCGCTGGTCAGCCTGCTGGAGAACGCGGTACAGGCCTGCAGCGACGGCGGCGAGGTTGCGCTGGGCGTGGAGTCCGGCGACAGCACGGTCAATTTCATCGTCCGCGACAACGGTCGCGGCATTCCGCGCGAGATACAGGAAAGGCTTTTCGAGCCGTTCTTTACCACGCGCGATGACGGAACAGGTCTGGGGCTGGCGATTGCGCGCGGTGTGGCACGCGTGCACGGCGGCGACATCGAGTGCGAGTCCGCGCCCGGCGCGGGCAGCCGTTTCACCTTGCGCCTGCCGGCGCAGACGCCTGAAGACGTTGTGCTGGAGAGTGGTCAATGACTGAAAAGCTGAACATCCTGGTGGTCGAGGACGAACCCAATCTGCGCGACGCGCTGTGTCTGGCGATCGAGTGCGCGGGCCACCGCGTCATCGGTGCCGCAGACGGCCCGCAGGCGCTGCGCATGATGGAGCGCAACACCGGCGGACATGCGTTGAATCTGGTCATCACGGACCTGAAGATGCAGCCGATGGACGGGCTGACGCTGCTGAAGGAGATCCGCGCCGTCGAGCCGGCACTTCCGGTGCTGCTGATGACGGCCTTCGGTGACGTCGAGAAGGCCGTCGCGGCGATGCGGGCGGGTGCCTGCGACTTCCTGCTCAAGCCCTTCGAACCGGACATGCTGCTTGCCCATATCGACCGCTATGCCATACCGGTGGCCGCACCGACCGATATGGTGGCGGAGGACGGGCGTACTCGTCAGGTGCTGATCCTGGCCGCTCGTGTCGCGAAATCGGAGGCCACCGTGCTGCTGACCGGCGAGTCGGGCACCGGCAAGGAGGTCTTCGCGCGCTACATCCACCAGCAGTCCCCGCGCGCAGGAAAGCCGTTCGTTGCCATCAACTGCGCCGCGATTCCGGACAATCTGCTCGAAGCGACGTTGTTCGGCTACGAGAAGGGCGCCTTCACCGGTGCCGCCTCGGCACAGGCCGGCAAGTTCGAGCAGGCGAACGGCGGCACGCTGTTGCTGGACGAAATCTCCGAAATGCCGCTGTCGCTCCAGGCCAAGCTGCTGCGCGTGCTGCAGGAGCGCGAAGTCGAGCGCGTCGGCGGCAAGAAGCCGGTGCCGCTGGACATCCGCGTGCTCGCCACCAGCAACCGCGACATGGAGGCCGAGGCCCAGACCGGGCGATTCCGCGAAGATCTTTACTACAGGCTGAACGTGTTTCCGATCGCCATACCGTCGCTGCGCGACCGCCCGGCCGACGTTCTGCCCCTGGCCCGCCACTTCCTCGCCGCCTGCGCCAGGGCGCAGGGCCGGACGCTCAGGCTGGGCGATTCGGCGGCGGCAATCCTTGCCGCCCACGACTGGCCCGGCAATGTGCGCGAACTGGAAAACACCATGCAGCGCGCGGCCATCCTTGCGCCGGACGATCTGGTCGAGGCCGGCCACATCGTGCTGGGTGGACAGCGACCGCCCGTGCGTCTGCAGGCCGAGGCCGTGCCGGCGATCAATACCCCGCCGGTGTCCGCCGCAGCCAACGATGCGCCGCCACACGACACGCCGGACGCGCCAGTCAACGCGATATCGGTGCGCGACATGGAGCGCGAACTGATCCTCAAGACGCTTGCGGCAGTCGGCGGATCACGCAAGAAGGCGATCGAGAAACTGGGCATTTCCGAGCGCACGCTCCGGTATAAACTGGCTCGGTACAAGGCCGACGGACTGCTGCGCGAAGGCTGAGCCGGTCTGCCGCCGTGGGTGGCCCGGATATTGCAACGCAGGGTCTGAACGGGCGTCCGATAACGGAGTGCTCGCCACGGACCGGCATTTTTTGCCGGCGGGCGAAGGAGAGATTGCATGAACACCAGCCTGAACCAGATGATTACCGAACTGCGCTCGACCGCGCAGGCGGCCGCCGGCAAGCCGGTCGGCAAGGTCGAGGCGGCGTCCGGCGGCGCCGATTTCGGCGAAGCGTTGAAGAACGCCATCGAACAGGTCAACGCCGCCCAGACCGAGGCGCGCGAAATGTCGGAAGGCTTCATCAGCGGCAGCAGCGAAGCCAATCTGCAGGACGTGATGATCGCGTCGCAGAAGGCCAGCCTTTCTTTCCAGCAGATGGTGCAGGTGCGCAACAAGCTGGTGAACGCCTATCAGGACATCATGAACATGAGCGTCTGACGGCATATGCCGCAGACAGGGTGAAGCCGGCCGCGAGGCCGGCTTTTTTGTCCGTGCGTCAGGGTGCCTGCCGGTGGGCTGAGGCGCTGGAAGCGATCAATCCCGAAACCGCCGGTTGATCGGCGCCCGAAGGCCATCGACGGGCGGGGGGGGCGGCCGGGCGTGGCGTCGAAGCGGCCGCATCCGGCGGACCGGCGATGCAGACAGCAGATGTCCCGGATGGGCAGAGCTTCCCGCCTCAGGGGAAGCGGTCAACCGAGGTTTTCAGGTTCGATGAAGATCAAGTTTCTTGGCGCTGCCGGCACCGTGACCGGTTCGCGCTATCTGCTGAGTCATGAAGGCTGCAGCCTGTTGATCGACTGCGGTCTGTTCCAGGGCGTCAAGAACATCCGCAGCCGCAACTGGAAGCCCTTCCCCGTAGCGGCGAACGATATCGCGGCGGTCGTGCTCACCCATGCTCACCTCGATCACTCCGGCTATCTGCCGCGCCTGATGCGGGAGGGCTTCACCGGGTCGGTGTGGGCGACCCCGGCGACCCGCGAACTGGTGGACATCCTGCTTGAAGACAGTGCCCACCTGCAGGAAGAGGACGCTCGCCACGCCAACCGCCATGGCTACAGCAAGCACCATCCGGCCGAACCGCTCTACACCGCCGACGATGCGCGCCGGGTGATGAAGCAGTTTCGCAGCGCCGGCTTCGACGAAGCGGTGAACATCGGCCCGTACCGCGTCACGTTTGCGCGTGCCGGCCACATCCTCGGCGCCGCCAGCGTGCGCGTCGACTGCGCGGGACGCAGCATCACCTTCAGCGGCGATGTCGGGCGTCCGGACGATCCGGTCATGCATGCGCCGGACCGCCTTGCCGCCAGCGACTGGCTGGTGGTCGAGTCGACCTACGGCGACCGTCTGCACCCGGAAGGCGACCCTTGCGAAGCGCTGGCCGGCATCGTCAGCCGGACCACGGCGCGCGGTGGCACCTTGCTGTTGCCCTCGTTCGCGGTCGGACGGGCCCAGACCCTGATGTATCTGCTGTCACGCCTGATGGACGAACACCGCATCCCCGAACTGCCGGTCTTTCTCGACAGTCCGATGGCGATAGACGTGACCGGAGTATTCAGGCGCTTCCATGGCGAACATCGTCTCGGCCAGGACGCCTGCGACCGTCTGCATGCGATGGTGACCTGCACGCGCAAGCCCGAAGATTCCGAGGCGCTGGCTTCCATTCGATATCCGAAGATCATCATCGCTGGCGCGGGCATGCTCAATGGCGGGCGCATCCTGCATCATCTGATCGCCTTCGGTGGCGACCCCCGCAATACCGTGGTGATCGCGGGATACCAGGCCGAGGGCACACGCGGGGACGCGCTGTTGAGAGGCGCACGCAGCCTGCGCATATTCGGTCGCGATGCAGCGATCCATTGCGAGGTGGCGATGGTCGAGGGGCTGTCGGCGCATGCCGACTATCGCGAGATGCTGGACTGGCTGAAGCCGGTCGAGCGCGCACCGCGCCGGGTGTTCGTGACGCACGGCGAGCCGGTTGCCGCAGACAGCCTGAGGCAGAAACTGGAGCACGAACTCGGCTGGTCGGCCGTGGTGCCCGAGCAGGACGAGGAGTTCGAACTGGCCTGATCGGGGCGCTTCCGCGCGAAGGCCGTTGCGTGTCCCGCCGGTTGCAGGGCGCCGACTGCCGCCGACGCCCGGACATGCACCGGCGCCACGTTCTCGACGCATGGCGCCGGGCGTGTCGTCAAACGGCCTTCATGCGCCGACCGGCTGCCCAGCCGATCAGGCCGAGACCGGCCAGCAGCATGGCATGGGTTTCCGGTTCGGGAACCGGCGCCATGAAGGGCGCCGCACTCAGACCACGCAGATTGGCGTTCAGTGCGCCGTTGAAGGTGGCCAGGCCGGTCGTCAGATCGATCGAGTACAGACCACTGTCGCCATTGTCCAGCGTCAGCGCTGCCCAGCCCATGCCCTTGGCGTCGATATCGAAACCGTTGGCGCCGATCACGTTGCCGGCCACGCCGAGCGCACCCGCGACGGAGATGGTCGGCGCATTGAACGCTGCGGTCGCGAACATCAGCGTGTCGCGGGCGGTATCGATGTAGTAGAGCGCCGTGGTGGCCGGGGCGCCCGACTGCGAGGCATCCGAGCCGGTGTAGGCGACGGCCGTGATGCCGGAAGGAATGACGCTGGCCGCGTTGCCGACCACGCCGGTGCGGGCGTTGATGGCGAAGTTGCTGCCGGTCTGGCTGACCAGGCGCAGCGAGGCGGCGCCAGCGAAGTCCGCCACCGGATTGAAGTCGATGCCGTAGGACAGCGACGGATTGACCACCGGAATGTCGAGCGCCGATACGAAGCGGGCTGCGCCGGTCGCTGCATCGAGCGTATAGATGCGGTTCAGGCTGCTGACGCCATACACCGTGTTGTCGCTCGGACGCAGATCGATGCCGAGGATGCGCTCGCCGGCACCGAGACCGGTGATGGACACGAAGCTGGCGCCGGCCGTGTTGTCGCTGCCGAACCGGCCGATCTGGTTGCCGGTCGTCAGTCCGACGAAGCTGGCGGCGTGGGCGGCGCCCGACAGGGCGAGGGTGGTGCAGAGTACGGAGAGTATGCGGGATGACATGTCTGACCTTTCGCGAAGTTGAACCTGGAGGACGCGTCACGGGAGTGAGTTGTCACCGGCTCTACACGGAAAGATCGGAAACGGATGCGGCCGTCGCAAAAGCTTCATCCGCGGCGCCGGCCTGCCGGCCGGCGGGGCGACAGGCGCCGGTCAGCCGCCCTGGCGTGCGGCGCGGTCGCGTTCCATGCGCAGGATGTAGCGCTGGATGAGCGCGTCCGCCGTACCGGGGAGACCGACGAACTGGCAACCGGCGCGCAGTTCGGTGCCGCCGCGTTCGGTGACGCGGAACATGTTGCGAACCTGCAGCGTGGCGGTGATGGAACCGAGTTCGGGCAGCGTGATCTGGCAGTTGTCGATCACGCCCTCGACTTTCAGTTCGACGCCGCTGGGCGGTACGACGACAGCAAGGCCACCGCTGGAAATGTCGAGCACGGTGGCTTCGATCAGGCGGCCGTCGCCTTCGCCGGCCGGCATCAGGCAGCGCAGAGGCGGATGCTGGGGCAGGATGAGGCGGTAGTAGTCGCGTCGCTGCAGCCTGAGCATGCGCGTCGGAAAGGGCATTTCGAGCGCAGGATGACCTTCATGCGTGAGCGCGCTGCATTGCGGAACCATGAACTGCACCTTCACCTTTTCCAGCGAAGTGAGGCAGACCAGCGGTGAGGACTTGCATGCCAGATCGAGTTCGGCCGCGTCGCGCGGCGCATCGAGCAGCAGCGTGCCGCGACTTTCGTCGATGGCGATGACGGCGCTCGGGAAGGGCTCCGGCGAGCGGCCGGCATAGACGGATATGTTCGCGCGCTTGTCCTTCATGGCGCGCAGATAGAAGGCGATGTCGGTCTGGCCGTCGAGCACATAGCGTGCGAAATCGTCGGCTTCCAGCAGATCGAACCGGATGGTTTCGGTCATGCGCTCGTTCCTCTAACGGGTCTGCGAGGTCCGGTGAGGGTCGCAGTGATCATGATTCGGAAGTCGGCAGTTTAACGGTTGGCGGCGGTGTGCCGGTCATTCCGCTTTCGATCCGGTATATCCACGCGAGCAGTTCCGCCACGGCGACATACAGTTCGGGCGGTATGCGCTGGTCCAGATCCAGGCCCATCAGCAGCGACACCATTTCGCGCGATTCGTGTACGAACACGCCCGCTTCGCGGGCGCGGCGGATGATTTCGTCGGCCACCATGCCGCGCCCCTTGGCCACCACGCGCGGTGCGGCATCGCCCGCACCGTAGGCCAGTGCGATCGCCTGGGCACGGGTCTGGGCGGTCACGGTGCGTCCTCGTCGGCGGAGGCGTTCCGGGCCTCTTCGAGCATGCGCGAGAAATTGACGCTGCCCAGTTGCAGACCGGCGTCGCTCATGCGCTGTTGCAGTTCCATCACGCCGATCGCCAGACGGAGCCGGGCGTTCTCGTCTGCGGCGATCGAGAGGTTCACGCCGTGGTCTTTCCAGAGGGTGAGGGTCGTTTCCACCTCGCCCAGGCCGGGAAGCACCATGCGTACGCGCGTGGTCCACGGCAGGTCGCGTGAAGCCGCATCGGCCTCGTCGGCCGTTTGCGGGCGCCCATCCGCCTCCGGGTCGTCGATCTCGATGCGCATGGCCTGCCCGGGCCAGGCCAGCCCGTCCCATGCCAGCGTGTGCTGGGAAAGACCGAGCAACTGGTTATGGACGAGCGGCCGCAGTTCGCCTGGCGGCGCCGTTTCCATTCCCCGGGCGTCGTTGCGTTCCCGGGCGGCCGTTTCGAGCCGCAGCGGCGCGCCTTCGGCCTCTGCCTTGTGGCCGGCGCCCGCAGCATCGGCCGCTGTGCCGACGAGGCCGTTTGCGGGAAGGTCGTCAGGGACGGCCATTCCGGAGAGGGCCGGCGGACGGGCCTCAGGTGCGGACCTCGACGGGTCGAAGGCGCGCTGCGGCTCGGCCGCCGTGGATTCGAGCGGGCGCCGGCCGCTGACCCAGTCGGCCTGGTGCGATTCATAGAACAGGCCACTGTTGCTGATGGCCTGAGCCAGACGCGTGGCGATCTGTGGGGCGATGTCGGCGTCGGACACCGCGCTGCCCGGTGCAGGCATGCGCGCGGGTTCGATCATGGGACGGTCCTGTCCGAGCCTTACCGGCTGTGGCGGCTTGTCCTCCAGCAGGCTGGCGATGGTGCGTGCCGGCAAGCTGAGTTTCACCGGTGCGTCGGCAAGGTCGGCCGATTCGCCGCTGGCTTGCCCGTCGCCGTCCAGTGTCGCGACCCATGTCTGCGCACTGCGCGACACATGCGTGAGCGTGACGGTCTGGCCTTCGGGAATCGACTGAGGCAGACGCAGGGTGACGCTTCGTCCGCCGATATCGGCCCGCATCAGGCCGTCGCGGAGGTTCTGCAGGATGCGCGCGGTATAGCGCTCTCCGGGCTGGAACTCGGGAAGCTGTTCGGCAATCGCCGCGACCGCTCCGGTGCTCTGGACCGAATCGCGCGTCAGCGCCGCCAGACGCTGTGCCAGCCCCGGCAGCAGGTTGTTCATGGCCGTCAGCCGTTGCCGGCTGTTCCTGCCGGAAGTTTGCGCAGAAAGCCCTTGACCTGCTGCACCCAGGGTTCGACGTGACGGCGAACCTCTGCGTCGTCGGCGAGTATCTGCCGCATGAGGTCGAACTTGCGCGCGCGTTCCGCCGGCGAAGACGCGGGTTCGTCGTTCGCGGCCAGCGTGCTGCGCAGCGCGGCAACGTTCTGTTCGAGGCTGACGAGGCGGTCCCAATCGTTCGCCCGGGCCGCATCGACCATGTCGCCCGAAATCCGGCGCATGCTTTCCAGCAGTGTCAGAGAGTTCATGTTCGGACCGTATCGCGTGGTGATCGAGCCGGAACCAACCGGCATCGCTAGTGCGGATAGCCTACCTGCGAATGCTCTGTCCGAGACCGGCATGTAGGCGGCTTTTACCTTTCAATTCCTGTGCTTGGAATCAGACCGGCGCGCCCTGCTGCAGTTTCTGCCGGATTTCCTCCCAGGCGCCCTTCAACTCGCCCAGCAGGTGGCTCACTTCTTCGAGCGCGGCCTTGTCGTTCCGGGAGTTCGCATGCAGCAGGCGTACGCACATGTAGTCATAGAGTGCCTGCAGACGCTGGGCCAGCTCGCCGCCGGCTCCCATGTCCAGACTGACCTTGAGTCCGTTGCCGATGATGTCGATGGCACGCGAGATCGAATGACCCTTGCCCGAAACGTCTCCCATCTCAAGCTGGTGGCATGCGGTGGCCACCGACATCATGGCGCCCTCGAAGAGCATCAGGATCAGTTGGTGAGGGTCGGCACTTTCAACCATTGTTTCGGTGCCGATCTTGGCATAGGCCTGACGTGGATTGGAAAGCGATGCGAACATGACAATGGCGTCCCGTGGTTGGCTCAGCTGCTGTAAGTGGGCAGGTTGGCGAGTTGTTGTGTGAGATACGAACTGGTTGAGTTCATGCTGCTCATCAGGGTGTCGAGTGCGGTGAATTGCTTGCGATAGCGTGCTTCGATGGTTTCCAGCCTGACGGCAAGGGCGTCGGCCTGCTTGCCGAGGGCCTTGACCGAGGCGCTCAGGCCGTCGGTACGGCTGGTCAGCAGTCCGCTGGTGCTGTCCAGCACGCCGTCCAGCATGTCGTCCATGCGGGCGGACAATCCGTCCGTCTCGTCGGTGCCGGCGAAGAGCTGTTGCGCGCGCCCGTCGCTCAATGCTGTTGCGAGCTTGTCCGAGTTGATCTTGAGCGTGCCGTCCTTCTGCAGTTCCACCCCGATCGCGGACAGGCTCACGTCCTTGGCCAGTTGCAGACCGATCATCGACGAAAGCCGGCTGCGCAACGAGATGGCCGTGCTTTCACCGTTGAGCGTTGCGGCCGTGCCGGTATCGACGTTGTAGGCGGTCTGCTTCTTGATCTCGGTCACCGCCGTGTTGTAAGCGCTGACGAACTTCTCGATTCCGGTCTTTGCATTGCTCGTGTCGGACGCCACGGTGACGGTGGCGGTTTCCCCTGCGGCCGTGTTCTTGAGATTGAGCGTCACGCCGTCGATGGCCTCGGTCAGCACGTTGGAACTCGACGTGATCGCTATGCCGTTGATCGTCAGCGAGGCGTCGGCGGCCGCAACCTGCTGGGACATGTTCGATGTACCGCCGGTCGAGGCGTCATAGACCAGCTTCGAAAGACCCGACGTGTCGGTATTGTTGCCGTCATCGTCGGTGACGGTAATCTGCATTGCATTTGCGGTGCCACCGTCGGTCGAGCTGAGCACCAGACGCATGCCGCTTCCGTCGTTCACGATGGACGCCGACACGCCGGCGTCGGCATCGTTGATGGCATCGCGTACGTCCTCAAGCGTGGTCGCGTCCGACGGTATCGCGATGTTCACCGCGGCCTTCGATGCGTTCTGAGTGAATGTTCCGCTGCTGTATGTTCCGAGCTTTACGGTGATCGTTCCGCTGCCGACGGCATCGGTGCGGCTGGCGAAGGCCGACGATGCGATCACCTGGGAGGCGGCAAGGGTGTTCACGGACACCGCGTAGCTGCCGGCAACCGCGCTCGTCGTCGCGGCAACTGTTGCCACCTCGCTGTTGGAAATCGTTGCCTTGCGTGCGGAAAAACTTGCCGTGGTCGAGATGGATTGTGCGGCCGTCTGCAAGGAAGACAGCACACCCTTCAGCGAACCGTAGGCCGAGATCTTCGCCTGCGCGGTGGCTTCCTTCTGTGCCAGCAAGGTGATGGGCCGCTGTTCGATCGCCATCAGCGAGCTGACCAGCGATTCCACATCCAGCCCTGAACCCAGTCCTGTCGAGGTGATCGTCGCCATGACCGAGACCTCAGGCCTTGCGTTCGATCAGACCACCCTGTCCCTTGCCGAGGGAGCGGGCGATGGCGATCAGCTCTTCCGACGGAATCTGCCTCAGTACTTCCTTGGTGCTTGAATCGATCAGTTTCACGATGGTCTTCCCGGTGTCCTTGTCAATCGAGAATTGCAAGTTCTGGTCCACCGGTTCGATATAGCGCCTGATTTCGTCGACCGTGCGCTCGACCTCCTCGTTGCTCAACGGCGCGAGGGCAACGGTGTGATTGCTCGTGTCTGCTCCCACGCGCTTCGCCTCGGTCGCCGTCCTGGCGGCCGAGGTGAGCTGAGGCAGGGCATTGGGTACAGGCTGTATGGCCATGACGTTCTCCCCTTGCTACGGCCGGAACGCGGTGTGCTGCGTTCCGGCGTCGGGCTGCGCGCTTAGCCGCGGAGCAGGCTGAGCACGTTCTGCGGCAGCGAGTTGGCTTGCGCCAGCATCGCCGTACCGGCCTGCTGCAGGATCTGCGCGCGGGTCAGGTTTGCGGTTTCCATCGCGAAGTCGGCATCCAGGATGCGGCTGCGTGCGGCACTCACGTTTTCCGAAGTGGTCTGCAGGTTCGAGATCGTGTTGGACACGCGGTTCTGGACAGCACCGAGCGCGGCGCGCTGGGTGTTGATCGACTGCAGTGCGGCATCGATCACTTCGATCGCCGAATTGGCACCAGCCTGCGAGCCGACATTGATCGACGACACGGCCGACAGCGAACTGGCGTTGGCCGTGGTGCCGGTGAACAAGCCGCCCGCGTTGCCGCTGGTGACCGAGAACGCGTCCGACGAAGTGAACTTCAGGGTGCCGCCGACCGTGGAAGAGTCGGTGGTGGCGGTGGCGCCGGTCAGCGTCACGGCCGCGCCTGCGTTGGCACTGGTGAAGGCGTTCTTGCCCTGCAGCGAGATATTGCCGGCACCGGCGAAGTCGGTGATCGAGACGTCGTAGCCCTGTTCCGACTTCAGCGTGACGGTGCCGCCGGAGACGGTCGCCGTAATGCCGGTGGTCGCGGCGTAGTTGTTGATCGCCGTCGACAGTGCGCTCAGGTCCGAGGTATTGCCGATGGTGGCCGAGACCGCGACACCGGTGGAATTGGAGCCGAACAGCGTGAAGGAGTAGGTGCCGGTGGCCGTGAGGCCGCTCAGCGTTGCCTCGGTCGCGGCAGTCGCCTGCACGCCGGTGTTCGAGGTTTGCGCATTCACGGCGGCCGCAACCGAGTAGGCGGAATCGGCGAGGTTGACCGTGACCGCGGCGGTGCCGATCGAACCGGTCACGGTCAGATCTTCGGCGGCGACCACGGTGTTGGCCACTCGCGCGCCGGCGCCGGCAGCGGCGGCGACGGCGTTGTTCAGGGTGCCCGACGCGGTCACCGTGTTGGCACCGATATTGGTCGCCTTGCTGTTCGACAGGCTCAGGCCGATGGTCTGGTTGGCGTTCGCGCCGACCTGGAAGTACTGACCCGAGAACGTGCCGTCGAGCAGGTTCTTCCCGTTGAACTGGGTGGTGTTGGCGACGCGGTTGACTTCCTGCTGCAGTTGCGCGACTTCCGCCTGGAGCGCCTGACGGTCGCTTGCGCTGTTCGAGTCGTTGGCCGACTGGACGGACAGTTCGCGCATCCGCTGCAGGGCTTCGGAAATCGACGAGATCGCACCTTCCGCGGTCTGCGTGAGCGAGATCGCGTCGTTCGCATTGCGGACGGCCTGGTTCAGACCGCGGACCTGCGAGCTCATGCGCTCGGAGATCGCGAGACCGGCGGCATCGTCCTTGGCGCTGTTGATGCGCAGACCCGACGACAGGCGCTGCAGCGAAGTGGCGAGCGAGCTTTGCGATGAATTGAGGTTGCGCTGAGCGGTGAGCGAGGCAACGTTGGTGTTGATGATTTGCGGCATTTTCTATCTCCTGTCACGAAGTGGTGTCGTTACGGCGCTCTGGGTTGCATGACCCGACGTTGATGTCGCCGATGAATCCAGTAACGGAGACGGGAGCGGAAACTTTAGTCCGGACTATCCTGAAAGCCTTTGTTGGCTTGGCTTTCAGGCGATGGGGCGCGGAAACGGCCTGCCGGCGCGGGCCCGGTTCGAGCCGGAAAAACTTTAGGGCTGCGATACGCACCCTTCAATCTTCGGGGGCGCCGTGACTTCCTGCAGGAATACCCGGTCCGGCCCGGGCCCGGAGTGTTACCGATTGTGCCGGAAGGTCCGGCGGGGCCCGCAATCAGGCGGCTATGGCGTTGTCCGGCGCCACCACCACACGGTTCTTGCCGGTTGCCTTGGCCTGGTACATCGCCACGTCGGCACGCTCGATCGCAGCGCTCTGCACCTCGTCGCGCAGCACCACGGTGACCCCGGCGCTGAACGTGATCAACAGCTTGTCGTTGTTGGCGAGGAAGTAGCGCTTGGTGAGTTCGCGCTGCAGACGCTGCAGCACGATGACAGCGTCCTCGATCGACGTCTCGGGCAGCAGGATGACGAACTCCTCGCCGCCGTAGCGCGAAAGCGTGTCGTGCGGGCGCAGGCAGTCGCGTACCGTGGCGACCAGGTGCAGCAGCGCCTCGTCGCCGGTGTTGTGTCCGTACGTGTCGTTCAGGCGCTTGAAGTTGTCGATGTCGAGCACGGCCAGACACAGGCTGGTATCCCGGCGCGACGCTCGCGACACTTCCTTGGCATACGACTCTTCCAGTCCCTTGCGGTTGAGCGCGCCGGTGAGCGGATCGTGGCGCATCTTCTCGCTGGTCTGTTCCAGTTCGATCTGCAGTCGTTCGATCTCGCTTTCGGCCGCCCTTACCCGGTCGCGCATGGTGTCGACCTCCTGGCGCGAGCGCTCCGTGGTCTGCCGCATCTGGTGGGTCGCGGAAATGACTTCCGCGATCACGCCCTGCAGCGAGGAAATGTCGTCGGCCTCTGCAATCGTGCGCGCATAGCCTTCCATCCGGTCGCCGAAGCCGGATGTCGCGTCGGTGAAGTTGCCGAGCTGCTCGACGAACCCGGCCAGCATGAGCTTGATCTGGTGCTTGGCGTCGTCGATGTTTCCGCGCAGCGAACCCTGACGCTCGATGACTTCGCGCAGACGCCGTTCCACTTCGTCCAGTTCGCGCGCGCTCAAGGGGTGATCGCACAGGCCGCGCAGTGCGTCGATCTGACCGCGCATCCAGCGGTCGTCGGTCACCAGCTCGCCGATGTTCTTCAGCAGCAGGTCAAGCAGCGACAGCAGTCCGGCGCGTATTTCCGCCTGATCGTCGACCACCCAGTTGAGGCGATAGATCAGGTTGCGAAGTCGCGCCGCCAGGTCGTCCACGCCGCGCATGTCGCGTACGGCGCGCAACGCATTACCCAGTTCCAGCGCTTCTTCCCGCAACTCGGGGGCGGTGATCAGCAGGCTGGTCACCACGCCCTCCAGCGTGCGCGCAAACAGGTCGCGCAAGGCGGCGTCGCTGTTGTCAACAATGCTGTCCACCTGCTCCGGCGCTGCAATGTCGACCTTAGCGGCGGTGTTCTCTACCTCAGCCGTCTCCCACTTGTCGGCAAGCGCGCTCAGGCGGGAATAGAGGATGTCGAGATCGCCGTTCGCACCGTCCAGAACCTGCTGCACGGCCTGATTCTTCTGTGCAAGGTCGAGATGCGCATGTTTGCGCTCCATCAGACGGAACACATCCTTGAGCAGCGCCGACCATTTGCGCTGCGGCGAAGCCTGCGCACGCAGCAGTCCGACCAGGGAACCGCTGATGGCCGACCAGCTGCGACTGCTGACAGCACTTTCAAGGCGCTGCACGAATTCGATCTGCGACTGGTTGAGTCGCGGAAGGGTGCTGCACACCAGCTTCAGGGCGCGTTCGGGAAAGAGCTCGTCCGCCTTGGTGCCCGCGATCTCGTGATACAGCGCGCGATAGTTCTCCGGCGTTGGCTGCAACTGACGCATGGCCAGACGGCGCAAGGCTTCTCGTGCAATCTCAAGCGGCTGCATGGCGTCGGACATGATCTGAGGCGTATTAACGGTCTGTAACGAAAGCAAACAACGGCAATTCCGTCGCCAGCTTTAGGAATGCGTCGAGCGAGCGGGTCGGGGGCCGGAGGGGGCGTGCGCCCGCAAACGAGGCACGAGCCATCAATCGACCAGCCCGTGCTTGAGCGCGTAATGCGTCAACTCGGCATTGTTCTTCATGCGCATCTTTTCCAGCAGACGGGCACGATAGACACTGACCGTCTTGACGCTGAGGTTGAGCTCCTCGCCGATCATGGTCAGTGTCCGGCCGGACGCGATCATGACCAGGGTCTGGTACTCGCGGTCGGACAGCTTCTCGTGCGGCGGCCGTTCGCTGTCGTCGGTGATCGCATTGGCCAGCTCCATCGCCAGCGAGGGCGACACGTACTTCTTGCCGCTGGCCACCTGACGGATGGCCGTGACCAGCTGTTCCGGCGCGCTCTGCTTGGTCAGGTAACCGGAGGCTCCGGCCTTGAGCGCGCGGATCGCGTACTGCTCCTCCGGGTGCATTGACAGCACCAGCACGGGCAGCTTGGGGAACTCCTTGCGCACCAGCTTGAGCGTGTCGATGCCGTTGCGGTCGGGCATCGATACGTCCATCAGCACCAGATCGAAACTGCCGTCGCGCAGCTTGTGCATGGCCTCGACGCCGTTCTCGGCCTCGCCGGTCACCAGCAGGTCCGGGCTGTCGGACAGTATCTGCCGCAGGCCGGAACGCACGATGGCGTGGTCGTCTGCAATCAGTATGCGGATGCTGCTCATCGTGCGAACTCCAGTACGGTGCGGCGACACGCCGGTACGCGCAGCAGCAGGCGGGTGCCGCCACCTTCGCGCCGGCTCGCCTCGAAACGGCCATTCAGATGGGCGACCCGCTCGCGTATGCCGCGCAGGCCGAAAGACTTGGGCTTGTTCAGATCGGCCGGCGACAGGCCGCGGCCGTCGTCGGCGATTTCCAGCACGATGTCGTCGTCCTCCTGTGTCAGGCGGACTTCCACCCTGTGCGCATCGGCGTGCTTGGACACATTGGTCAGCGCCTCCTGGAACACCCGGAACAGTGCGATCGCCGTCTCTTCGTCCGGTTCGATGTCGTGGTCGATGCAGAGCAGCTCGCAGGGCAGACCCGTGCGCGCCGAAAAATCCTCGGCGTGGCTTTCCACCGCGGGCGCCAGGCCGAATTCCTTCAGTATGCCCGGGCGCAGTTCGCGCGCGATGCGGCCGACCGTGGCAATCGCGTCATCGACCAGCTTGCCCATGCTGTGCGAACGCGCCCTGATGGCCTCCTGATCGCCCGCCGTCCTGTTGGCCAGCAGCGACACCTCGAACTTCAGCGCCACCAGCAGACCGCCCAGCTCGTCATGGATGTCGCGTGCGATGCGCTCCCTTTCCTCTTCCTTCGCCGCCTGCAGGTGCGACGACAGCTCCGCCAGCTGGGCGCGCGACTGACGCAGTTCCCGTTCCGTCAGCTTGCTCTGCGTGATGTTGGAAACGATGCCTTCCCAGATCGGAACGCCGGAGGCCAGCAGGCGCGGCGAGGAACGCAGGTTCACCCATTTCACGTCGCCGTCCGGCAGCCGGATGCGGCCTTCCCAGTTCACCGTCGACTGCGCCTGGGCCGACAGTTTCACCGCGCGGTTCAGTTCAGGCATGTCTTCCGGCAGCACCATTTCGAGGAAGCGGCTCGGTTGTGCGATCAGTTCCGCCGGCTTCAGTGCCAGCAGCGCCAGACAGCCGTCGCTGACGAAGAGAAAACGCCAGTGACTGTCGTCATGCCGCAGCATCTGGAACACCATGCCCGGAATGTTCGCCGCCAGCGCACGGAAGCGCGCTTCGCTGTCGCGAACTGCGTCGAGCGCGCTGTGCCGTTCGGCCCGGTTGCGCGCCTCGCGCATTTCGCGCTCGACGGCCGGCACCAGGCGGTCGAGATTGGACTTGCTCAGGTAATCGTGCGCGCCGGCGCGCATCGCCGACACGGCAATGTCTTCCTCGATCACCCCGGACACGATGATGAAGGGCAGATCCAGCCCCCGTTCCTGCAGGATGCCCAGTGCCGCCATGGCGGAGAACTGCGGCATGTTGTGGTCCGACAGCACCACGTCCCAGGTGCGCGACGCCAGCGCGCCGCGCAGGCCGCTCTCGTCCTCGACCCGGGTGGACTCGACCGTGTAGCCGGCCAGCCGGAATCGGCGCAGCAGGAGCAGGGCGTCGTCTTCGGAGTCCTCGATCAGCAGGACCTTGAGCGTGCGCTGTACAGTCTGTTCGGGCTTGACGGGATCGGGCATCGGTGGTGAGCCTTCGTCCGCAACGCAGGGAGCGTTGCGCTGACGCGCGAAGGCATTGTTGTATCGGCAGGCAGTTTAATCCATGCCGATTGTGCTGAGTCGGCAACGCGCCCCGGCGCGACTGACGATATAATCCGCGCCTCGCCGCTTTAGCTCAGTTGGTAGAGCAACCGCCTTTAATACGTAATCCATTCGCTGTAGCGTTTGGACGCTCCGTTGTCTAGCATCTCTGCCTTACGCAGGGGGGGGGGCGTTGAGCTGTTTGCATCCCGCCTTTTTAAAGGCGAGTAGCAAGAGGGGGGGCGGGGGAGATGTTGGTGGCTGTGGATAACTTTGCCTTGAGGCGCTGGCGTGCGTTGGACGCTGCGTTGGTGCTCAGCAAGGTGGCGGACTACGCCAAGGCCGATGCGACGTACACGCCAGTCAAGAACCGCTCGTCCTCAAGATGGCACGTCACCTGCCGCGGAACTGACTTTGAGTTGCTCCTGACGGGTCCCAAATTTTGGGATATCAGAGGCCAAGTCGGAGGAGGTGGTGCCGTCGACCTTCTGATGCATCTTGAGAAGCGCTCTTTCAAAGGCGCGGTGGCCCGGCTGGTGAGCCTCGGTCTATAGCGCGTCATGCTCTTGAGAACCCCGGGGCGACCAAGCGTCGCATTGGCTTCCGAGCGAACATTCCTTCCGCGCTTCTGGGCCACGGTGTGGCTGACCGGGCTGGGAGGCGCCGGCAAAAGCGAGAACACGCAGAAGGCGCGCCTACGGCACATCGGGGCCTTCTATGAAGCCTGCGACGTGCGCTACGGCCCCGATGCCTTGGATAGAGCTTTCAGCGGTGGCCACGTCGATGCGGTATTGGCGATGCTGGGTGACTTCTATCTAACGGTATCGACAATCGAGTCACCGAGCAGTTCGGATGTGTCCCGTTGGGATGCTGTTCGGTCCTTCTCCAAAGCTGTTGCTCTGCTGCTCTCCCCCTGGAATAGAGCGTGGATTGCGCTTCCTCCTTACTTGGAATCCCTTGGCGAAGTTCGCTGCAGGGATAAGGGCAAGTTCAGGTTTGTTCGGGCACTGCCCGACCTCGTGCTGGATGAGCTTCTATGCATTGCGCATCCTGAGAGCGGGCGTAACCCGTTTCTGGACGGGCGCGTCCGATGGCGAAACTGGCTGATCGTTCATATCCTACTGCTCGGAGGCCTCCGGCGAGGCGAGGCGTTGCTCTTGCAAGTCGATTCGTTGAAGCACGATGTGGACCGAGCCACCGGACAGGTGAAGTATTGGCTTGATGTGACGACGACAGAGTACGAGGACTCGCGAGCCACCAAGCCAAGCATCAAGACGGCGGACTCGCATCGCCAAATCCCGGTATCGGCCGATCTAGCGGCTCTCTATGAGTACTACGTCCGCGAGGTGCGGGTCTCGGACGGCGATGTTCCTTTCCTCCTCACATCCGCGCGGTCCAGCGCGCTGTCAGCCGAGTCAGTGACCAAGATGTTCGAGAGGTATACGGCCGCCCTGTCGCCAGCGGCATACGCCCGCTTTCAAGAACGCACCGGAGGCAAGTGCCACATATCGCCCCATGACCTCCGCCACACCGGTGCGACAGCTAGGTATGCCATGTTCATGGCCCAAGAAGGTGCGAGCAGGGACCTGACGCTGCAGCGCATGAGGGCGTTCTTCGGTTGGTCGATCACTTCCGAAATGCCAGAACTCTACGCTAGGGCAGCAATCCAAGACGACTTGCTTCGCTCCTGGAACGATTTGTTTGACAAACGTGTCCTCGGTCTTCGGGGCGCGGATCAATGAACTCTCCACAAGCTCCTTGGCCAGCGCCGCAGCCTATCCACACATCTGTTCCGGCGTCTGTCCTTGAATGGTCATGGCCAGCATGTCCAAGTTTCATCTCGATCTACGACAAGTACGCTGATGTGCGCGCTACGCTCTCGGTCTCAGAGACTACATGGTCTATTCCCGCGCGCGGCCTAACCGAGCGGTTGAGCTTTGCTGAAGGCGAACTAGGTGAATTGCAGAGGAAGCTAGCCATACAGACGCAAGCTTCCAACGCCCCATCGACTCTGGTGATGTTCGTCCGGAATTCGGTCAACCACTGGGCCGACTACCAACGGTTGCTGCTTGCCGGCCCCGCTGAAGTACGAGCCCTTTGGACTGAAACCATTCGCGATGTCACGGCCGCTAAGGCAGGCAAGATGTTGTTGAAGTTGGTCTGTCGACTGGAGTTGGGCGGCTGGTCTCAAGTACATCTGGCGCTTGTGAACTCCCTCGACACATTGGCAAAAGCCCCCCTGCTACTACAGCGTGGGAAGCTTAAGCGCCGGGAGAAGGTATTGGCCGTCAGCACTCAGGCAGACATTGTCAGAGTCCTCGACGAAGCTGCCCTCGACCCCGATCTGGATGAGCCTGACGTCGAGGGACTGACTGCACTTGCGTTGTTCTTTCAGCACGGGATGAGGCCCGTTCAGCTGCTTGCTCTCAGGCTCGAGCACGTGCCAGCCCCCGTCCTCGATGCGTCAGGAGCCCCTTCGCTCGTAGTTTCTTTTCATGCGGCTAAGCAGGGGAACAGGACATGGGAATTGCTCCGCCAAGTGAAGCCTGAGTGGGTCCCATTGTTGGTCAGGCTTCGCGAATCTGCGATTCGAGCAGGGCGGAGTCGCGTTTTCTCCAGCGCCACAGCCGCAAAGTTGTGGCGGTTTGTCAAGGGGGCATGCAAGTCACATGGGTTGAACGTCGATTTCACGGCGTATGGTGTGCGGCATACATCGGCGCAAAGCCTTGCGGACGCAGGCCACCACCGCAAGAGCCTCAAAGAGTTCCTGGGCCACGGCAACGTGAACGCTGCAACGACCTATCTTCGAGCCAGCCGCCAACAGGGCGAAGTCATCAATAAGGCCCTCGGGGCGTCCAAGCTCTACGAAACCATCATTGCGTTCACCACCGATGCATTCATCGACACCAAAAGAATCGTTGAAGCGGACGAGGACCAGCAGATCGGCGCTGTGGTGGGGAGTCGACTGGTGGCAGGAATAGGACTCTGCCGTTCGGGACAGTCGAACTGCTCTTACAACCCGGTGACGTCTTGCTATGGATGCAGCCGATTCATGCCAGTGGCCGACGTTGCGCCCCACCGGGAGGCGATAGCAGGCATGCGGGAACAGGTGCAGCGATACTTAGATGATTCCAGTTCGGAGTCGAGCCCTGCATTCCTCCAACTGCGAACAGCGTTGTCAGGCGCTCAACAGGCACTTGAGCTTGCTACTGACCTCGTCGGAGGCCAAAGTTGACATACGTTCTTCAACACCATCAGGGCCGCAGCGAGCCGCCTGCGACCTACATAACGTACATAGATGCCGCAAAGCGGTTTGCCATGTCAAAGGGCGTCCGATGGGAGACGACCGACGAGGCCGGCTCATACCGTGTAAGTGCTGACTGGGATCTTCGCCTCCTGACGGATAGCCATGACAAGCATGCCTCTAGGCTGGGAGCTTTCTTCGTTGACGAAAAGGTGCGATCACTAGCGCTTCAGGCGGGCTGGGCGTCAGCCTCGTTGCCTCAAGGCCCTTTGCTTGCACCCGAAGTTCAAGATTTCATCAAGGCGCTCGTCGCCGACAGGTGCCGTGCAGCGATGGCGCCCCGCGGCACTCGACACTACGCCCTGGTCTACAAGACAGTTTTCGCGACGACTAACAAGGCGCCTTGGGAACTGACGAGCGAAGACATCTTAAGGTGGCAGGGCTTGGTAATACCCGCCCCGGGGGCTTTGAAAGCGGCGAGGTCATTGGTCCGCGCCATCAATGAGAACCTCCTTTCCCATGCATGCCCTATCGCGGCGCCCGAACCGGGGGAGATATTTACAGACTTACGAAAATCGCTCGTCGAGCGCCATGACGCTCACAAACTCCCAAAGCGCGATGCGTTGTACGAGCTAGTTCGGATCGTGTTCAGGGAGGAGGCGGAGACGCACAACGACTTGGTGCGGTTCAGCGTACTGCGTGTATTGATCCTGACGGGCTTGCGCCTAAACGAGGGTCTATTGCTGCCCGCCGACTGTCTCCGTTGGGAGGCGCATTTGGACGTGGTGACTGGTAAGCGGGCCGATCAGATTGGCGGTGTCGGTCAGACGCTGCGCCTTCGGTACTTCGCCCTGAAGCAGGAAGAGGGGCGCCCTGACCTATTGGTCGAAGAGCACATGGTGGTACCGACAAGGTTCCAACTGGCAGTGGCCACCGCTGTGCGCCTCGCGCTTCAAGCCACCGCCGAATTGCGCGCCGTATTAGCGGCACAGCACGCCGGTATCAGTGTGTCGCCAGACTCTGACTTGCGACGATTTACTACATCGGCAGGCATCAAGCTGACGACGGCTGACTTGCTGTACCTCGTGCCGGTCCGGCTGCGTGATGTGCCGCATCCCGTTCCACCCGATCAAGCGGTGACGACGCTCAGCCAGAACGCCATCTATTTTGCCTTGGGGCTCGTGAAGGGCAAGACGGAGTACTCGTTCTTCTCTCGGTACGGAAGCGAGCCTCATCACAAGCACTTCTCAGTGAAGCCGCACTCGCTGCGGCATCTCATCAACACCGAGCTGTTTAGGCACGGCGCGCCCGACACCGTCATTACGCAGCAGTTTGGGCGTCAGACAGTTGCACAGAGCCACGAGTACGACCATCGGTCGCTGGCTGAACAATTGGCGTTTGTGTCGCTACCTAGCGCGACGAAGGGTTTCCTGGCTCCGGGAAGTTCGCAGGAACTGGTTGCCAAGATGGTTGTTAGTGGGCTGGTGCCGACCAGCCATATCGCTCGGTCGTTTAGAGCCATTCAAGCGAAGGACGGAGATCTAGCCGCCTTCAGATATCTGGCAGCCAACTCGGACGGCTTCCACGTCACGCCATACGGATACTGCGTCAACAGCTTCGCGATGAATCCGTGCGCGCGGCACCTGAAGTGCTTCGACCGCTGCAAGCACTTCGCGGCAAGTGGTCTGCAGGAGCACCGAGTCGCCTTGGAGTCATTGCGGTCGAAGATGGTGGAGATGCGCAATGCAGCGGCGGCAAAGCCTGCCAAGACAGTAGGCCGCCGGAATCAGATAGCCCATGCAGAGTCCTTAATCTGTGGTCTGACTGCCGCCCTCGAAGCCTCGCCCAACGCCCCTGTATTTGATGTTGGAGTGGACCACTCGATAGATGTCAAGGATGTGCTGTCATGAGGTTGACGGTGGATGCCCATCACGAGGAACTCCATCGCATTCTTGAGGACCTCCTAACCTCCGATGTAGACATCTCCGCGAGAGAGGTTGCTCGCCGCCACAGCACATTAAAAAACGCGTCTGCGTTCACCCGTCATACGGAGCGTGCCGCGCTAATCGAGGCCGCGCGGCAGCGACAAGCGGACGCTCGCAGCTTACGTGAGTTGCCGGCGGCAAAGAAGGCGGCAACCTTGGCGGAGCAACTGGCGGAGAAGTCCGCTCGCGTCGAGGAATTGGAGCGGCAAGTAGCCGGCTTGGTGGCTTCACACGCTGCATGCGTTCGAGCCGTGATGCAACATGGTGGAATTCGGGCCCTACAGCAGTTCTGGGAGGATTACCGTGGGCTCGCGGACATCCTTCAGGAGCTGAACGCACTGCCCGCGGGCGCGAAGGTGATCTCTATCGGACAAACGTTGGACTTTGAGAAGGCCAACGTCGATATCTAGGAGGTCGAGACGACGTAGTGTCGGTTCTGGCATCACCGTCCCGACCGAGGCCTGCCGACCCTAGTTATCCGTGAGCATGGTCCGCGCTAGGTGCTTAGCGCGCCGCACGCGGCCCAGGTTGAATTCGATGCGAAGGCGCCGTCACCGGCGTCACTGTGGGCAGGCCGGTTGTGCCTTGAGAAGAACTGTATTTAATTACAGGCCGGCGTAAGGCTTTACGATAAAAACAATCTCCACACGAAACTTTTTTTGATACAATTCTCGTTATAGGAAAACTTCCCCGTCCCGTCATGAACGCGATCCCATTCAAAGGTCAAGCCGAGATTGAGCGACTGCTGGTCGAGAACATTCCGAAGGACGTCTTTATGTCCTTGGAGGATGCGTATCGCGATGGGGACCGGCGAGGTCGGGAACACGGCGCGAGGTTCTCGCCGGGGCATCGGCGCTCCGCAGGCGGTCATGCTAAGCACTTCGCGCTGAACGAGACGTTCTTTGTTGCACTGGAGGCTCACGGGGCAAACCCGACGGCGCTGTGCGGTAACCGCGTGGTCGTGGGGCGGATTGGCAAATGCAACCTGTCCCGGATGAACGTGCCTGATCACAAGTGGGCGGACCTGCGCCGCGGAAAGACGCGCCGGCTGCTTGCGAAGATCAACACCGCCGTCGCCCGCCGCTGCGTGCAGGGAGATTTTTTTGCCGTGGGTGAGGACGAGATTTTGGAGTCGAGCGTCTTCATCCTGGGAGTGATGGACGGACAGGACGAAAACGGCATGGCACAGCTGACTAATGTTCTGGTCGCGCTTCCTGCGCCTGATTTGGGTTCGTGGCTCTACAAAGAGCCGCTTGCGAAAGTCTTGGCGCTATACGACGTGCCGGCGCCTGTCGTTCAGCCTGACAACGCTAGGCCGGTGCTCAAGAGCACACTTGTTAAGAAGACTGGGAATGACCAAGGGAATTGATGACCTCCAGCCGGATCGCTTGGAGCAGTTGCTCGCGGTGCGCGGCTTGACCAAAGTGCAGCTTGCTGCTCTTGTGGATGTTGCTCCATCGACGGTGACCAAGTGGTGTAAGGGAGACCAGTCTCCGGAAGCGGAGACGTTTGAGCGCCTAGCCGTCGAACTGAAGGTGAAGCCGGAATGGCTGACCCGGCCGCCGATGAAGCGCCTGTCAGCACCTCTTTTCCGAAGCAATGCGTCGGCGCTGAAGTCCGGTCGGGAGATGCTTGAAGCTCGTGCGGCCATGCTGCAGGAGTTGGCCGTGCTCATGTCCGAGTACGTCGACTTCCCTAGGCTGAACCTGCCCCTTCGATCGTTCATCAGGGCGGACCAAATAACCGGCGCAGATATTGAATCCGCGGCCGAGGAATGTCGCTCGCTCTGGCGGCTTGGGCGAGGCCCGATTCAGGACCTGATGCTTGCCGCTGAAGGCGCTGGAGTCGTCGTTGTGCGCGAGGAAACCAATATTCCGGTCATTGAGGGCCTGTCTTGCTGGAGTGAGGAACTTGGAGGCCGTCCTCTGGTACACCTTTCCTCCGACAAGGCGAACGGGTTCCGGAGTAGGTTCGACCTTGCCCATGAGATCGGGCATCTGGTGCTTCACAAGCACCTGCCAGCACCTCCAGACAAAGAGACGTACAACTTGATGGAGAAGCAAGCCCACCTATTTGCTGGTGCGCTGCTACTTCCAGCCCAGACATTTGCAGATGAGGTCAGGCTTCCCGTTAACTTAGATGGTCTGCTCGCCTTGAAGCAGCGTTGGGGGGTGTCCGTTGCTGCCATGCTGATGCGTCTTCATGTCCTACGCATCCTTAGCGACGACGAAAAGTTGGCCCTTTTCAAACGTAGGTCGGCGCGCTGGGGTGCGAAGGCGGAGCCTGGGGACCAAGCATGGCCACCAGAGAAACCTCGCCTGCTTCGTCGGAGCATCGAACTACTCGTCAGCGAGGGTATTCTCCCCGCGGAGCGCATCCCTTTCTTTGTGGGAACCTCCTCGTTTGACATTGAGCGTCTTTGCCATCTACGTGAAAGCTATTTCGAACAACCTGGTCAAGTAATGGAACTTGCGATGCTTCGGGATTCTGGGAGGCGGGATGGCAACTCGCCAACGAGCCCACAGAGTCGCGGCGACGTCATCGACTTGCGGCGCTTCCGTCGGTGAGCTAAAAGTCCTTGATGCCCAGAGCATCAGCCGAGCAGTCCCATCGTCGCAATTGACGCCGCGGCCACCCAACAAGGAATCGAATGACTGTCGTCACTACCCCACCTGTATCAGCGCCCGTTGGGGGGAGCACGGGGACTGCATCCGCGACAACGGTCGCCACATCGAGCGCGTCGCAAGACCGGTTTCCGCCGCAGCGCGATGCAGAGATGGCGGCCCTGGTGTTGGGACAGGTCGCTCCTCGGGAGTTGCTGGTCGTGGCGAACACTTTCACCGTTGCGCTCTATTCTCGAGCCACAGTAACTGACGCTTGGTCACCGCTTTGCAGTGGCGACTTGGGCGATGCCACCGGCGCGGCGCTGACAACCATTGCGCCGAAGCGACTTTGGTGGGCAAGCACCGACCAAGCTCCGTGGACCGTGCCTGTCGACCAGCTCAAGCTGGTTCCGGCGACGAAAGCGCTCATCGCCCGTTGGATGAAGTTTGCTGACAAGGAAACCGGCCGGGAGGGCGGCGTAACCAATATGGTGTATGAGGAGGTCACCTCGCTGGCCGCTTGGCGCTGCCAGTTCTCAGGTTGCGGCAAGGATTTGAAGACGCATGGCACCGGACGGGTACGGATGCGGTCCAGCTATTTCGCGCACATCGTGGCTGCGTCGCCGACCGGACCGCGAGGCTGCCTGCAAGAGTCTCGCCTGCTCGCTGACAACCCCACCAACTTCCTGCTGCTGTGCGACGAATGCCATCGCCTGATCGACAAGGTTGCACCTAGCATCTACACCGTGGCAGTGCTGCGCCGCATGCGAGAGGAAAGCATTGCCGAGGTGGACCGCCTACTTGGCGCGCTGCAGCACCAGGCTGCCGAGGTGATTGCCATCGTGGGCAATATTGCTGGGCAGCCACCCCAGTTCAGCATCCGAGATGCACAGGAAGCGCTCTGGGGGCAAAAGCTGCGTACGCAGAGCAACAGCCCAAAGTGGTTCTTCTACCCGGGCGGGCAGCACCATAGCCCGGACGAGCCCGACTACTGGCCGTCCCTCTTCCGCACCATGAAGACGGACCTGCCGCGACTGCAGGGTCTTCTAAACGGAACCAGCGAAGGCGGTGCGCCACGACCGCGCCTCGCGGTATTCCCATTGCACTGCACCTCGGTACTGCTTCTGGCTGGTCGCGTGCTGGGTGACATGGCGGGGACGTTCCTCTTTCAGCCTCATCGCAACGTGCTGGACGGCAGAACGCGCTGGGCCTGGCCCGCTGATCCGCAGCCCATGCAGCCGGCCGCTCAGACAGCCCCTGGATTACCTGCTCCACCTGCTTCGGCATCCGGCAAGTTCACGCTCACCGAGCTGCGTCCGCATGCCGTTGGCGTCGACGAGGCCTGCTTAGTGGTGGCGCTGACCTCGGCAATCCCACCTTCGCGGATGCCCGCAAGTTGTGCGATCGGTGACGCCCTCACCCTGCCCACCCTCCTGATCGGCCCCGAACTGGGCAAGGACTGCATCCAGCATCCTGCAGACCTCGGGGCCTTGGCTGTGACTGTGGATTCGGCGATGCGCAAGCTTCAGGATGAATGGCGCGTCAAGCGGGTTCACCTGTTCGTGAGCGCGCCAGCGACTGCCGCGCTGCTGGTCGGGCAAAAGATGCAGGCCCGGCATCAGGCGGCGTACGTTTGCCATGAAGCGGTCGGCGGACCTGCCTCAGCGTACGCGCCGACGGTTGAATTGACCTCCACCCATGTCCGTGAGCTTGTGTCTGGCCAAGGCCAGTCCATCGAGTTGCAGACCTGACCTCCGGCCCTGTAGGCGTAGCGAGCCCAACCCAAACGGAAGAAGACCAATGACGACGAACCAGACCATCCTCTCAAAGCGCATCACCGAGGCCCTCGCGGCGCGTCAAGAAGAGGCCCAGTGGGAGTCGTTCATCGCCACGATGCTCGAGAAGCTCGAGCTCTCTCCGGAGCAACGCGACAAGGCTGTTGAGCGCTATAAGGGGCTTGCTCAGCACGTCGCCGGTAAGCTCGGCATTGGGGAAGTTGATGTACACATCGTCGTGCAGGGGTCGATGCGCACGCAGACTACGACAGCGATGTGGGGCAACACCAAGTTCGACCTGGACATCGTCGTGAAGCTGTCTTCGGCTCGATTCATCGTACTGCGCGAGTCCGAAGAGTTCTTCCAGGCGTTTGGCCGCGCGCTGCAGGGCATCCCGGGTGCAGGCGAGCCTGAGCCGAAGAATCGCTGCTGGCGCCTTCGCTACCCGGGTGAGCCCTTCTACTTCGATGTGACGCCCGCCATTCCGCTCAGCGCCGACATCACTGGGACGGACCTGCGCGTCCGCGACCCGAGGACGAAGTGGAGCCCTTCAAATCCGGAAGAGTTTGCAGACTGGTTCTGCAAGATCGCGGAGGGGCGTTTCCCTTTTCAACGGCAGCAGGCCGTCAGCTTCAAAGAGGCCCGGGCGCAGGTGGACCCCGTGCCTACCGGACGGGTTGGTATCGACGACATTCTGCGCCGCACCGTTCAGCTGCTCAAGCTCCACCGCGACAACTACTACCGCGGCCTGCCCGAGTATCGTCGGGAGGGGATGCCCATCTCGGTGATCTTGGTGACCTTGGCGACTTCGATCTTCCGCGAGCTACTTACCAATGAGGCCAACCGTTTCAGCAGCGCCATCGAGGTCGTCCTTGAGGTGGTAGATCGTCTGCCGAAGTACATCGATCGCAGCGGCGCAACCGTGCGCGTGATGAACCCCGCCTTGTCCGACTCGATCGGCGAGAACTTCGCCGACCGTTGGAATGGAGACGGCGGCGTCCGCGACCGCGAGTTCCAGACTTGGCACCGGCAGCTCGTTGAGGACTTGGAGGCCTTGTTTGCCGACGAGCACTCGAAGACGGACGAAAAACGCGTCCAACGCATCTTCGGCGAGCATGGTGTTCAAGCTTGGAAGAACAGCCTCGCGATTGGCGGCTTGTTTAGCGGGTTGCTGAAGACCCTGCCGGCCGAGCCTCGCTCGAACCCCAGAAGCCCCGTGCCGACGGGCTCGAGTAAGCAGCTTGCCTGAAGACTCATCCGGCCATGGACGAGGCCTGTTCGCCAAGTCCGCGCAGGCCGTCGCTGACTGGCTGGACGGCGGAGGCTCGGCCTACGCCGTGCGAGTCACCACGCCCGGGTCAGGGCACAAGCCCTTTGCGTGGAACCTGGTAGCCCATGCGGCCCAGCTGGGCGGTAAGCCCGCCAGACTCGTACTGCCGCTGGACTTTCCGGCGCGGCCTGCAGAGGTTCATGTTGATCGGGACCTATGTCTTGTCCTGCCGCACGTCGAAGAGTCGGGAAAGGTTTGCCTCGGTTCGTCGGCCAAGCCCTGCGACTATGAGAGCCCTGCGCACGCCGTAGCCGACACGCTGCTTGAGTTTGAGGCATTCCTCGAAAAGTGCGCCGACTTGGCGTGGGTCAAGGCGGAGTTCCAACGCGAGCGACTCGCTTACTGGGCGCGCTACTGCCTGGCGTACAAGCGCAGAAGAGGCTCCCCTGCGCCCAGAGCGGTGCAGGCCGCGCTGGGGCCGTTCAATGGTCATACCGAGGGCAACCTCGCGGGCTACGCGCAAGGTGGCAAGGGACAGCGGAGCTTATTGTGGCTAGCGACAATGAACGGTGCCGACGCCAACGTGCTGGCGAATCGGCACCAGTGGGCCAAGGGCTTGATGCAGCGTGGCAATGTCCTGTTCGTAGAGATGCCCGAATCTGCGAGATGGACGCCACAGGATTGGCCCCAGACGCTAGCCGACTTGGAACAGAGGGTGGCGGAATGGACAGACCACGAGCTTTCAATCGTCTCCTGGATTCAGGGCAAGAAGGACGGCCAGCGGAAGCCGTACTTGATCATCCTGGTCCAAGGGACCGTGGCCTTCGGCTTTTGTCTGGCGCCGCCTTTAGTACCGGTGCTCACGACGGTGGGGCTGGTTCCCGTCGTCGTCGAGCGAGTCGACCCGAGCTGGGCTCTGGCACGGGATCATGAGCTGGGGACCATCCTGTCGCGCAGAGAGAGGCGCGTCTTACTTCTGGGGTGCGGCTCGCTAGGCGCGCCCGTAGCAGAACTGATAGCCCGCGCCGGCGTCGGGAACCTGACGCTGGTTGACATGGAGTTTTTCGTCCCCGAGAACACGGGCAGGCACCTTCTCGGCTTCTCAGTGGTGAACAACAGCAAGGCGATCGAGCTGGCGAACCGGCTCCGACGTGATGTCCCTGGTATCAACGTTAAGGGGCATCATGCGCTGGCGTCGTCATGGATGGCGCACGGTGTCCGCGAGGGTGATTTTGACCTGGTTATTGATTGCACGGGCGAAAGTTCCGTGCGCTGCTTGCTGGCGCACCTCGCTGCCGAGCGCCTCGCTGGAGTTTCCATTGCGCATCTGTGGATGGAGCCCTTCTGTGCGGCAACCCACCTAGTATTCCTCCTGCCTGGTGACCGGTGGCCTGGAGACGACCCGGCCGACACGCTAGTGAACGTCGCGGGGTGGCCCGACGATGTGCGCGTAAGGCTTCCCGCGTGCGGGGCGGGCTTTCACCCGTATGGGGCGTCGGACGTCTGGCAAGCGGCCGGCTTCTGCGTCGAGCGCTTGCTCGCGCACGTCGACGGCGCCGTCGACAGATCAACCGTTTGGAGCTGGACCCGTGGGTCCGCGTACTTCGAGTATCTTGGGGTGGATGCGCGCCCAAGACCGCTGGTCCCCAAGACGAGGACCAGATTCGAAAGTCAGTCGTTAGAGCGGCCATTTGCGGAACTGATTCATGCCCGAAGGGACACCTGACGCGATTTGCTGTCTTGACGGAGCTGACTGGACGCTGGTGTTCGCTGCCGCTGCACTACGCGAGATTGGCGCTCATGCGCAAACGAAGCCGCTGAGCAAGGAGTCGGTAGGTCAGTTGTACTGCCAAGACTTGACCGCGGGCAGCATCGTGATAGAGCTCGCGACGACTCTCCCTCAGTCGCACGCAAGTTACTCAAGCGTCCAGTTCAACCGGGACGCTGCGGCGGCTGAACGCGCTGAGCTGTTCAACGATGGGTGGCACTGCGTCGGGCTGTGGCACTCACACCCCGAGGCGTATCCCAGGCCGTCGTCAACCGACGCGCTCTTGGCGGCCGATCACGCCAGGGCAGCAGCTACGCATCTGAATGGGCTGCTCTTCGCAATTCTTGGAACACGCCCAGTCCCGGATGGCCTCGCGGTCTGGGTGCACGATGGCTCGAGATTTTTGCAGGCACGGTGGCAATCATCTTCACCGTTTCACGACAGTATCGCCGTCGAGATTCACCAAGGCTGCATCAAACGCAGGCCGGTGGATAAGTGATGAGAGGCTTGGCCCGGTCTCCAGATGCTGCCTTGATGCCTCACGGGCTGCACCGAAGATTGCGTTTGCAAAGTAGGTAGCGACCGCGGTGATACTGTTTTCTTGATGCGCCACGTGGAGGGGACCAGCGTGAATGAGTGAGTTAATGAGCTACACTTAGAGGCTGTAGCCGGGTTAGCTCAGTTGGTAGAGCAACCGCCTTGACACGCGCGAGTGCCTTTCGGGAAACCGGAAGAGTAGAGCCCCTCAAACTCGGGGAAAGCTAAAGCCGTAACGGCAAAGCCAATCCCGAGCCAAGCCCCCTTGGGGGAAGGTGTAGAGACTAGACGGGGGGAGCCTACAGCCCACGGGCCATGGCTAAGGGATAGTCCAGACCACGAACGGCCTACGGGTCGGCGGCGAAAGTCGAAGTGGGACGGTAAGCGGTAGGTCGTCTGTTCGAGTCAGACACTCGGCACCAAGATTCAAATGCAACGGGCGTTTTGCTCAAATGCAACGGCTGGTTTCGCTCCCCAAGCGGGCGAAAAGCAACGGACAAAATTACGTAGACCGCCTTGTAAGCGGTAGGTCGTCAGTTCGATTCCGACAAGCGGCACCAGTCAGTCAAGGCCGGCTCCATGGAGCCGGCCTTTTTCGTTCTGGCGCCGGGTGTCAGTCTTTCTGCGGTCCGCGCGCGAACATCATGTTGGCCACGCCCTTGATGGTGGGCCAGTCTTTCAGCGCGGCTATGGCCTGATCGAAACCGCCGGCGGCGGAGCGTTGCAGGGCCTGTTCGGCCATATTGAGCAGGCTGGCGGAATAGTCCTTCATCGCCTGGTTCTGCAGCGTCACGAACTGTTCGTACAGCGCGGCCGGGTTGTCGGGGTCGGCAGGGGCTTCGGTGCTCGCGTCGTCAGCCTCGGCCGGGGGGGGCGATGCCGGCCAGCACGGCGAATACGAAGCGGCCGAGCGCGCGCTGCGCTTCGGCGGAATCGGGCGCGCCGAAGAAAGCCGGGTCGATGGACAGTGCCGGTGCGGCCTTGCCTTTGCGGCATTCGATGCGGCCGTCTGCGCCGCGACGGATATGCAGCTCCTGGTCGGTCATCGGGTTCTCCTCAGTTGTCGTAGCGCGTGTCGGCAACGATCGCGCCGCTGTCGTCGGTGGTGAAGGCGCGCAGCGCGCCGTCCCGGGCTTCGAGCCAGCACGCGCGGTCGCGCCAGTCGGCCAGTACCCAGCGGCGGCTGTCGCGTTCATCCACCGTGTGCCGATGCAGTGCGGGGCGGTGGGTGTGGCCGTGGATCATGGAGGCGAGCGCGTGCAGGCGGAACATCGAGGCGATGGCTTCGGCATTGGCGTCCATCAGGTATTCGCCTTTGCCGGCGGTGGCCTGCTTGCTGCGCTGGCGCATATCGTCGGCGATGGCGTGGCGCTCGGCCAGCGGCCTGGCGAGAAAGGCGGCCTGCCACTGCGGGTTGCGCACCATGGCGCGGAACTGCATGTAGGGCAGGTCGTCGGTGCATAGCGTGTCGCCGTGCAGCAGCAGGGTGGGTTCGCCGGCGATGTCGGCGATCAGCCAATCGCCGTGGATGTGCGCACCCGTGGCGGCGGCGAAGCCCGTGCCGAGCAGGAAGTCGCGGTTGCCCGGCAGCAGGTGGATTTCGGTGCCGGCGTCGTTCAGCGCACGCAGCGCGGCGACCAGGGGCTGCAGCGCCGGGTCGGCAATGTCTTCGTCACCGGCCCAGAGCTCGAACAGATCACCCAGCAGGAACAGTCTGTCCGCGCAGCGCGCGCGGCCTTCGAGCAGTGCCACGAAGGCCGCGTTCAGTGCCGGTGTGGCGGCGGACAGATGCAGATCCGAACAGAGCAGATCCACAGACGATCAGGCCACTTCGGCGCGCTCGATCACCACGTCCTCCTTCGGCACGTCCTGGTGGAAGCCGGAACGGCCGGTGGCTACGGCCTTGATGCGGTCCACCACGTCCATGCCTTCGCTGACGCGGCCGAATACGCAGTAGCCCCAGCCATCCTGCGCCTGTGCCTTGTCGAGAAACAGGTTGTCGCCGACATTGATGAAGAACTGGGCGGTGGCCGAGTGCGGGTCGGAGGTGCGCGCCATGGCGATGGTGCCGACCGTGTTCGAGAGACCGTTGCCGGCTTCGTTCTTGATCGGTGCCTGGGTGTCCTTCTGCTTCATGCCGGGTTCGAAGCCGCCGCCCTGGATCATGAAGTTGCCGATCACGCGATGGAATATCGTGTTGTCGTAATGGCCGGCCTCGACATAGGCGAGAAAGTTGGCCACCGTGGCAGGCGCCTTTTCGGCGTCGAGTTCGAGCGTGATGACGCCGTGGTTGGTATGCAGTTTGACCATGTCTGGTTCTCCGGTAGGCGCCGCGGGTGCGGCGGTCAGGGTTTGCTTTCGAGTATGCGGGCGCTCTGGATCACTACCGGCGTCATCGGCACGTTCTGGTGCATGCCGGCGTTGCCGGTGCGCACCGTGGCGATGTTGTTCACCACCTCCATGCCCTTCACGACGCGGCCGAACGCGGTGTAGCCGAATCCGTCGCGCGCCGGGTAATCCAGCATGCGGTTGTCGACCAGATTGATGAAGAACTGTGCGGTCGCCGAGTCCGGGTCATTGGTGCGGGCCATCGCCAGGCTGCCCGGCTCGTTGCGCACGCCCTTTTCCAGCGCCATCTTCGCTTCGTTGCGGATCGGCGCGCGGGTTGCCTTCTGGTTCATCTGCGGGTCGAAGCCGCCGCCCTGGATCATGAAGCCGTTCATCACACGATGGAAGATCAGTCCGTCGTAGAAACCTGATTTCACATACTGGAGGAAGTTGTCGACGGTGGTGGGCGCGGCTTCGGGGAACAGTTCGATGAGTATCGTGCCCTGACTGGTCTTCATTTCGACCTGGGGATTGGCGGCGGAAGAGGACAAGGGCATCAGTCCGGCGAAGGCGACGAACAGGCCGAGCAGGAACTTCTTCATGCGGGAGACTCCGTGAGGGTGACAGGTAAGGTGGGAAAGGCGGGCGGGGGCGCCGGGTTCAGGCGGCGCCTTCGTACACGATGCGCCAGCGGCCGTCTTCCTTCTGCCAGTACTGCTGCTTGCGCATCACGCTGTTTACATTGTCGCTGCGGTAGTCCTGTTCGAAGGTGACCACCACCAGTTCGTCGCGGCCGGGGTTGCGCAGCGTGCTGACCTTGCGCACGTCGACCTTGATCCATTTTTTCGCGGCGTTCACCTCGCGCTTGTTGCGGGCGAAGGCTTCGTAGTCCTTGCCGTCGGCACTGAAGCGCCGGGAGTAGTGCGACAGCAGGCGCTCGGTGTCGCGGCTTTCCCAGTCCAGCCGCCACTGTTCAAGCGCTTGCCCGAATTCCTTGCGTTCCGCCTGCCAGTCGTCCAGCGTCAGCCATTCCACCTGATCGCTGATCACCACGGTGACCGGTTCTCCCCGCAGGTACTGGTTGAGGGCTTCGAAATCCGGGTTGGCCAGCACGACGCAGCCATCGGAGGCGCGCGGCGGACGCGAAAAGGTGTCGGACGGCGTGCCGTGCAGCCAGATGCCGTGTCCGTTGCGGCCCTGCTTGCGGTCCCAGGCGTTGGGATAGTTGATCGGCAGCGCGCCGGCGCCGTAGAAGTCGGTCAGCCGCTCCGGCGGCAGGAAACCGGTCACCTGATAGACGCCGACCGGCGTCTTCTTGTCGCCCTCGCGCATCTTCTCGATGCCGAGACGACCGTGCGACACATACCAGTCGGCGACAAAACGCGGCCGGCCGTCGATGTTCTCGTACAGGTAGAGACGGGATCGCCGCGTGTCGACCACCACCGCGTGCCGCTGGTCGGCCGGCAGTTGCAGCAGGTGGCGCGGTACGCGGTCGGCGGGCGGCTTGTCGCGATAGGCGCGGATGCGGACGATGGCTTCGTCGCGCAGATCGGCGAGGCGGTCCGCCGGCGCGTTCGGCGCATTGCCTATCGTGGTGAGCGCGCTGGCGCGCGCCAGCAGCAGATCTCCGCGGATCAGGTGGGCGAGCCGGAAATTTGGCCACAGGTGCAGCAGTGCGTCGACCTGTTCCAGCGCGAGATCCAGCCGCTTGTGTTCGATCTGGCGGAACACCTGCTCCAGCATGGGTTCCGGGCCGCCGTCGGAGTAGCGCACGGCGCTGCCCGATTGTCCGGAGCCTATCGCCAGCGGCACGCACAGCGAACAGAGCAGCAGGGCAGAGCGCAGCAGGCGCGCCAGCGCGCGGCGGACGAGCGGCGAGCGCGTGCTCATCCGCCGACACGCTCCTGCTGGATCAGCCAGCGACCGTTGCGCAGCACCAGGGTGAGCGTCTTGGTAGTGCTCGTTTTCAGCCCGACCGCACGGTAGTGCTGACGGAAGGTGACGTCGGCGCGATCGTTGCCTGTCGTCTTGACGCGGAAGTTCTCGACCTTGACCTCGATGGCGCCCGGCTTGTCGATCCGCGAGCGGCGTTCCGCTTCCCACGCGCCGCGGGGCTTGCCGCCGGGTACGACGAAATCGGCGGCGTAGTGTCCGAGATAGGCCTTGACATCCTTTCTTGCCCAGGCCGCGGCCCAGGTCTCGACCGCGCGCGACACGTCGGCCGTCGGGACGGTGGCCGCAGGCTTGGCCGCCGGTACGGCAGGCGGCACTGCAACCGGCGGCGCTGCCACGGGCGCAGGCTTTTCCGGCACGCTGGCCGGCTTGGGCATCTCGGGCGGCCTGGGTGCTCCGGCCGGCTTCGCGCCATCAGCCGGTTTCGCACTCTCGGCCGGCTTCGCGATGTCGGCGGCACGCGTCAGCGGGGCCGGCGCGCTGGCCGCCGGTGCGGCTGCCAGGGGCAGTGCAGGCTTCTGGCTGCCGCGTGCATTGTTGCCGACCATCTGGCGGATCATGTTGAGCTTGCTCTGCGCGGCCTGATTGGAGGAATCGAGCTGCAGGGCACGGTCGTAGGCCTGGGTGGCCATGCGGGCGTAGATGTCGCCGAGGTTCTCGTGCGCCACGGCATAGCTCGGGTGCGTGCGTATCGCCATTTCGAGCGCTGTCTTGGCCTTGTCGTACTGCTTCTGCTGTGCGTAAAGCACGGCCAGATTGTTGTAGGGCTCCGGCAGTTCGGGGTAGTCCTCGGTCAGCTTCTGGAACACCGAGGTCGCTTCCGGGGTGCGCCCCAGTTCGGTCAGGATGAGGCCTTTGAAGAAGCGCCCCTGCGGATCGCGCGGATGCTCGGCGAGAAAGACGTCGATCCGTTCAAGCGCTTGCTGCGGCTGATTCCGCCGCAGAAGCTGCTCGGCCTCCTGGACGCTGTTGGCGTAGACCGCAGAACTCGAACCACACAGTATCGGCAGCAGAAGCAGCAGCGGAGAAAGCAGGCGTACAGACAGTCTTTGGGCGGAGCGGTGCGAGAGGGCCATGTGTTAGACTTTTTGGCGTGAATGCGTCGTTTGACAACCTCGAATCTTAGCAAGAAGGCGTGCCGGCGTCCTGCCGTTCGCACCTCATTTGCGTCGCAGCCGCGGCGCTTGCTTCCATCCGCAGCCTTCCCGATCTACGACTTGCCATGCTGAAGATTTACAACACACTTGCCCGCGACAAGCAGGAATTCGTGCCTATCGACGCCGGACGCGTGCGCATGTACGTCTGCGGCATGACGGTATACGACTACTGCCATCTGGGCCATGCCCGCGTGATGGTGGTGTTCGACATGGTGACACGCTGGTTGCGCAGCTCCGGCTTCCAGGTCACCTACGTCCGCAACATTACCGACATCGACGACAAGATCATAAAGCGTGCTGCAGAAAACGGCGAATCCATGCGCGCGCTGACCGACCGCTTCATCGCGGCGATGCACGAGGACGCCGACGCGCTCGGCGTGCTGCGCCCCGACCACGAGCCGCGCGCCACCGAGTTCGTGCCGCAGATGCAGTCGCTCATACAGCGGCTGGAAGCCAAAGGGCTCGCTTACCGGGCGGCCGGTGGCGACGTGAACTACAGCGTGCGCAAGTTCGACGGTTACGGCAAGCTGTCCGGCAAGTCGCTGGACGATCTGCGTGCCGGCGAACGGGTCGATGTGATCGACGACAAGCAGGATCCGCTCGATTTCGTTCTCTGGAAGCACGCCAAGCCGGCCGAACCGGCGGAAGCGAAATGGGCGTCGCCCTGGGGTGACGGTCGCCCGGGATGGCATATCGAGTGCTCGGCCATGAGCGCGCAACTGCTCGGCGATCGCTTCGACATCCATGGTGGTGGCGCCGATCTGCAGTTCCCTCACCACGAGAACGAGATTGCGCAGAGCGAGGGCGCGCACGGCCATACCTTTGTCAATTACTGGATGCACAATGGTTTCGTGCGCGTCGACGACGAGAAGATGTCGAAATCGCTCGGCAACTTCTTCACCATCCGCGAGGTGCTGCAGAAGTACGACGCGGAGGTCGTGCGCTTTTTCATCCTGCGCGCGCATTACCGCAGCCCGCTCAACTATTCCGATGCACATCTTGACGATGCGCGTGGCGCACTGACCCGGCTTTATACGACACTGCGGAATGTGCCGGCGACCGAGCAGGCACCCGACTGGACCACGCCGGCCGGCAGTCGTTTCCGTGCCGCGCTGGACGACGATTTCAACACGCCGGAAGCGATGGCGGTGCTGTTCGACCTGTCGGCGGAAGCCAACCGCAGCAACGATGCGAAGGCGGCGGGCGAGCTGCGGGCGCTGGCGGGGGTGCTCGGACTGCTGGAACGTTCTCCCGATGACTTCCTCAAAGGCCGTGCACAGCTTGGCGAGCTTGACGATGCGGCGATCGAGGCGCTGATCGCGCAGCGGGTGGCGGCCAAGCAGGCGCGCGATTTTGCGACCGCTGACCGCGTGCGTGAAGAACTGAAGCAGCAGGGCATCATTCTTGAAGATTCTGCCGCGGGCACGAGCTGGCGGCGCGCGTAACGCGGAGTTTTGCTTTCCGCCATGCGGGCGATCACGATCAAAGCAGCGTGGAACGGGCACAGCGATTGCGAAAGTTGCAGCATTCGCCAGTCTGCGCTGTTTGCCGATCTGGTCGAGCCCGATTTTGCGCTGCTGCACGAACAGATTGACGATCTGGACTATCCGTCCGGAGCGGTCATCTATCACGCCGGCGCGCACGGAGACTGGCTGTTTACGCTGCGCTCCGGGGCGATCAAGCTGGTGCGCTACAGCAGTGACGGCAACCAGCGCATCCTGCGCATCCTGAGGCCGGGCGAGGTGTGCGGGCTCGAAGCACTGGTCAAGCCCGTCTATGACCACACGGCGATCACGCTGGCGCCGGTCAAGCTGTGCCGCATACCGCGTGGCCTGATCGAGCGTCTGAACCGGGAAACTCCCCGGCTTCAGAAACCCCTGCTGGAGCACTGGTACGCGGCTCTGGCCGAAGCCGATGCCTGGCTGGCCGAACTGGCGGCCGGCCATGCCGACGTGAAGACAAGGGTTGCACGCCTTCTGCTCCGGCTGCGAACGGCGGAAGCGCCGGGCAAGGCGATCCGCCTCAGCCTCGAAGACATTGGTGCCATCCTCGGTGTGGCCCCTGAATCGGCCAGCCGTGCCCTCTGTTTGCTGCGGCGCGGAAACCTGCTGTCCGACGCGGATAGCCGCTACCACTGGCGCATCGATCCGTCAGGTCTTGTTGCACTTCTTGCACTGCACGATCAAGAAGCCTGATCTCCCGCCCTGTACTGGCCATGCCTTCCCGAGGCAGGGTGTCCCGAGTCTGTCCATTTTGCAGCATTCGTGACTCTTATAGCAGACATAAGACACGGTTATGTATAAAGTGCCAGCTCCGTGAGGATGACCGCAGACGCCGTCTGCGGTCTGCAGGGTCCGACGCATACACCTACCCGGTGGATGCCGAGTCTGTTTCAACCGTCGAGCCGGGACGGTAACGGTTACCACCGTTGTCCGATTCCGGTGGATTTTGGAGAGCGTCGCAATGAAAGTCGTCCTGTCGCCGGAGCAGCTGGGCTCCGGAGAAATTCCCGTTCCCGCCTGGGTCAAGAACCGGCGCCTGGTTCAGTGGGTCGCCGAGATCGCCGCATTGACCAAGCCGGATGCGATCCACTGGTGTGATGGCTCGCAGGAGGAGTACGACCGCCTGTGCGCCGACATGATCGCAGCCGGCACGATGCGCCGGCTGAACCCCGAAAAGCGCCCGAATTCCTACCTGGCGTGGTCCGATCCGTCCGACGTGGCGCGTGTCGAGGACCGCACCTTCATCTGCTCGGAACGCGAAGAAGACGCCGGCCCCACGAACAACTGGATGGCGCCGGCCGCCATGCGCGAGACGCTGAAGGGCCTGTTCGACGGCTGCATGCGTGGCCGTACCCTGTATGTCGTGCCGTTCTCGATGGGTCCGCTCGGTTCGCACATTTCGCAGATCGGCATCGAACTGTCGGATTCGCCCTATGTCGCGGTCAACATGCGCATCATGACCCGCATGGGCAAGGCGGTGTATGACGTGCTGGGCGAGGACGGCGATTTCGTGCCTTGCGTGCATACGGTCGGCAAGCCGCTGGCTGCCGGCGAACAGGATGTGCCGTGGCCGTGCAACGCCACCAAATACATCGTTCACTACCCGGAAACCCGCGAAATCTGGAGTTTCGGTTCCGGATACGGCGGCAACGCACTGCTGGGCAAGAAGTGCTTCGCGCTGCGCATCGCCTCGACCATGGGCCGCGACGAAGGCTGGCTGGCCGAGCACATGCTCATCCTGGGCGTCGAAAACCCGCAGGGCGAGAAACACTATGTCGCGGCTGCCTTCCCGTCGGCCTGCGGAAAGACCAATTTCGCCATGCTCATTCCGCCCAAGGGTTTCGAGGGCTGGAAAGTGAGCACCATCGGCGACGACATCGCCTGGATCAAGCCGGGCAAGGACGGTCGCCTGTATGCGATCAATCCGGAAGCGGGCTATTTCGGTGTTGCGCCGGGCACCAACGACAGCACCAACGCCAACTGCATGGCCTCGCTGCGTTCCGACACCCTCTTCACCAATGTCGCGCTGACCGACGACGGCGACGTGTGGTGGGAAGGCATGACCAAGACGCCTCCCGCGCACCTGACCGACTGGCAGGGCAAGGACTGGACACCGGAAATCGCGAAGCAGACCGGGGCCAAGGCGGCACACCCGAACGCCCGTTTCACGGTCGCTGCCACGCAGAACCCCGTCATCGACGCAGCCTGGGACGACCCTGCCGGCGTGCCTATCTCGGCCTTCATCTTCGGCGGTCGCCGTTCGACCACGGTGCCGCTGGTGACCGAAGCGCGCAACTGGATCGAAGGTGTCTACATGGCGGCAACCATGGGCTCGGAAACCACCGCTGCGGCTGCCGGCCAGCAGGGCGTGGTGCGCCGCGACCCGTTCGCCATGCTGCCCTTCTGCGGCTACAACATGAGCGACTACTTCGCGCACTGGCTCAAGCTCGGTCAGAGCCTGTCGGCGAAGGGCGGCGAGCTGCCGCGCATTTTCTGCGTGAACTGGTTCCGCACCGACGAGAACGGCAAGTTTGTATGGCCTGGCTTCGGCGAGAACATGCGCGTGCTCAAGTGGATGCTGGACCGGGTGGCGGGCAGCGCAGACGGCGCCGAGCACCTGTTCGGCACCAGCCCGCGCTATGACGACCTGAGCTGGACCGGTACCGAGTTCAGTCGCGAACTTTTCGAGCGCATCACCTCGATCGATGTAGAGGCCTGGCAACAGGAGATCGTGCTGCACGAAGAACTGTTCGATCGCCTGCAGCAGCGCCTGCCGGAAGCACTTTCCGCGGTCAAGGAGCGGATCGCGAAGCAGCTTGCGGCCTGATTGTCCCGGGGCCTTGCCGGCCCGGGCAAGATGACAGAAGGAAAGCCCGCGCGAGCGGGCTTTCCTTTTTCCGGTGCGGTGCTGGCTGCACGTCGTCATGCAACGCAGATGTTCCGCCCGCATCGATCGGGCATGACGGCTTGACCCCGCGGCGCTCATCGCATACCCTGCGCTCGCTTCAGGTGCCCTGCGCAGCAGCCGCTGCTAGGGGTGAAACGGGAAGTCCGGTGAGCGTCCGCACAATGCGGCCTGCGATTCCGGCGCTGCCCCCGCAACGGTAAGCGAGACGTAGCCGTCCATGCAGCCACTGTACCCCGGTACGGGAAGGCGGACCGCACACTTCACCTCGCGAGCCCGGAGACCGGCCTGAAGAGACGGGTTCAGGACCTCATGGGTCTTCCCCTTGATGACCGATGGTTGCGGTGGGCAGCCCTGGGGCGCATGCGTTCGTCCGGCCGTCACATGGCCGCACCTTCCGTTCCTGTGCCTTGCTCGTGCGGCTTCGCCGTATGCCATCGGGTTTTCCAACTGCCGGCGGGTGTTGCCGGCAATGCACGGAGATTCGAATGCGCACGTTTCTGTATTCCCTCGCAGGCCTGGCCCTGGCCGGTAGCGCTCACGCCGGTCCGTTTGCACCCGCTGCCGGAAAGGCGGGCTCGACCGCCCTCCACAAGGACAGCGCATCCATCGTTCAATGGGCGACCGGCTATCGCGATTACAGCCCGGGTTCCAATGTCGATGCCAGCTGGAAGGATCCCGCCGAAGGGCTGGGCAAGGCTGAAGGAAGTTCGACCGACGTGGTCGTGCTCGGAGATGGCGGCCGTATCACGCTGACATTCAATGGCTACATCACGAACGGCGCAGGTGCGGATTTCGCGGTGTTCGAAAACAGCTTCAGCGATACCTTCCTGGAACTGGCGTTCGTCGAAGTCTCCTCCAATGGCACCGACTTCTTCCGCTTCCCGAACTACTCCTTCACGTCGAGCCCGGTGTCCGGTTTCGGTACCATCGATCCGACCAATATCGACGGTCTGGCCGGCAAGTATCGCCAGGGTTGGGGTACGCCCTTCGATCTCGCGGTGCTGGCCGGCACGCCCGGTCTGGACGTGAACCAGGTGCAGTACGTGCGCCTGATCGACGTCGTCGGCAATGGTTCGACCTTCGACAGTTACCCTGCGGCCTATGGTGGCCCGCACCCGATCTACGATCCCTACCCGACCACCGGAAGCAGCGGTTTCGACCTCGATGCCGTCGGCGTCATCCATTTCTCCGCCTTCAGCACGACAACCCCGCCGGTACCCGAGCCCTCGCAGTGGGCGATGCATGCCGCCGCGCTGGGTCTGCTTTCTTTCGTTGTCCGTCGCAACCGCGCCTGAAGCGCGCCCGTCCAAGGAAATCCGACATGATCACGCGCTCGCTCGCTTTCACCATCGCTGCATTCGTCCTGAGCTCGTCCGCGATTGCGGCGACCTCGACTTTCGACGATCTGGCGCTCGCGCCGGAAAGCCATTTCTTTCCCAGGGTGTCGACCTCGTTTTCAAGCGGTGCGGCGACCTTCAATCACAACTTCAACGACTGGGGCGGTGACTGCTGCCACACCGACTGGGTCTATTCCAACCGCACCGACACGACGACCGAAGGTTTCATGAACCAGCACAGCGCCGTCGCCGGTGGGGGGGCCGAAGGTTCGGCCAACTACGCCATCGCGAATGTCGGTGCGCCGGTGGCCGGCTTTGCCGGTCCGGTAGCGGTGCAGGGGGCCTGGTTCACCAACACGACCTATGCAGCACTTTCCATGCTCAATGGCGATGGCTTCGCGAAGAAATTCGGTGGCGCGGATGGCAGCGAGGCAGACTGGTTCAAGCTCACGGTCATCGGTCTGGACGGCGTCGGCCAGAACACCGGCAGCGTGGATTTCATGCTGGCGGATTTCCGCTTCGACGATCCTTCCCAAGACTACATCGTCACCGACTGGCGCTGGCTGGACCTGAGCGGACTCGGTGTCGTGAGCGGCCTGCAGTTCGCGCTGTCTTCGTCCGATTCCGGCGCATTCGGCATCAACACGCCGGCGTACTTCGCGATGGACAGTCTGACGGTGAGCGCGGTGCCGGAACCCGGTCAGGCGGCCATCCTGCTTGCCGGTCTGGCGCTGGTCGGCGCCGTCACGCGTCGCCGCATGATCTGACGCGATGCCGGCGCCGCGCAGCGGGGTCGGCACGGGCAGGGGCCGCGAACCGCACACCTCGCTCGATCGGCGCTGCGCGGGCCATGAGGGGCGGGGTTGGCGGGGCAGGGCAAAGGCAAGGCGCCCTGCAAGGCCGTCCTGGCGCCTGGCCGGCCGTGCTCGCGCGATGTCGAAGCGCGCTCACCCTGAGGGCGAGCGATGCAAACGGCAGACATCTTCGACGGGCAGTGCTTCCAGCACCACGTGAAGCGTTCAACCGAGGTTTTCAGCTTCAATGAACATTTTCATCCGTTTCGCCCTCGTCTGGGCGCTCGGCCTGACCGCGCCGGCGGCCAGCGCCGACGACGCTTTCCGGCTCGACGAGGTGGTGGTCAGTGCTCCGTCGGCCGACGATACCCTGCGATCGGTGCCGCATGGCGTCTCGGTCATTACCGCCGACGACATCGAGCGCGCAGGCAGTACCGGGGTGGCCGGCCTGCTGGTCCGCGAGGCTGGCTTGAACCTGCAGAGCTATTTCGGCCGCGACAAGGGGGCAAGCGTCGACATGCGCGGACTCGGCGCGACGGCTGTCAGCAATGTACTGGTGCTGGTCGACGGCGTGCGGCTGAATGCGGACGACCTGTCCGGTGCCGATCTGTCCTCGGTGCCGCTGGCCCAGATCGAGCGTATCGAGGTGCTGAGGGGGGCCGGGGCGGTGCGTCACGGTGACGGTGCCGTCGGTGGCGTCGTTCATGTGATCACCCGCCGGACACGGCCCGGCCCGCCGACTACGCGGCTTGACTTGCGCGCCGGCGCCTGGGGCATGCGCGAGGCACGTCTGCAGGCGACCGGCGGCAGCGGCCCCCTGGCTGCACGCATGACACTGAACCGGACGGACAGCGACGGTTACCGCGACAACGATCTTTTCGAAGCGCGCGACAGTGCTCTCGAACTCAGTCTGTTGCCGGAGGGCGCCGCGTCCTTTCTCGATCTGACTTTGCGCGCGTCGCGCCACATCGACCGCTACGGTCTGCCCGGCCCGGTCAGCGCGGAAGCGTTCGCCGGCAGCAGTGCCCGGCGCAGGGCCAGCAGTGCTTCGCGCTTCGATGGCGGGGAGACGGACGACCGCACGCTGGGGGCCCGGCTGCGCGCCGACTTCGGCGAGCTCGGCCGGATGTCACTGCAACTTGACCATCGCGACCGTGAGAACCCTTACTACATCGGCGTTGCATCGGGCGTGCCGCTGGCCGACCAGCGCAATGTGATCGAGTCCACCCGACGCGACCTGCGGCTTACACATGACCTGGAGTTCGACGCCTTCGGTCGCCGCCATGACGTCGCGCTCGGTTACGTGACCCAGTCGTCCGACTATCTTCGCCGCGAGAACGGCGATGCCGTGATCGGCAATTCGGCACGCCGCCAGGGCGAACTCAATGGTCACGCGCTGTGGGCCGAGGGCGTGATGCGACTCGGCGACGGAGTGAGCGTGAATGCAGGGTTGCGTCGCGACCGGATGGAAGGTCGCACCGAAGGCAGCCGCTATACGCGCGAGTGCCAGTACATCTTCATCCCGTTTCCGGTGGAAGTGCCCGGCAGTTGCGTCAATGCTTTCCGCCAGACCGATGCAGCCGAGGCCGAATGGCGTAACCGGGCGAGCGAACTGGGCGTGAGCTGGCAGCTGTCGCCCGCGCTGACGCTGTTCGCCGCCGACAGCCGGCATTTCCGGACGCCGAATGTCGATGAGGTGGCGCTGGCAGCACCGGATCTGCGACCGCAGACCGGGCGCACGCGCGAGGCGGGCGCGCGCGTGCGCGGTGAAACGGTTGAACTGGGTGTCACGCTGTTCCGCATGCGCAACGAGGACGAAATCTTCTTCGACAGTTCCAGCGGTCTCAGCGTCAACCGCAACTACGACCGACCGACCGTGCGTACCGGCGCCGAGCTGGACCTGCGCTGGCGCCCGCGGCCCGCCTTGCTGCTGGCACTCAATGCAGCCTATGTCACGCCCCGCTTCGAAGGTGTCGATGCGGATGTGCCGCTGGTGCCGCGGCGCACGGCCAACGCGCGCATCGAGTGGTCACCGGTTGACTACGGGCGCCTGGGCTTTTCGGTTCGCCATGTCGGCACGCGCTTCGATGGCAACGATGTCGACAACCGCAGCTTTGCGCCGCTGCCGTCCTATACCGTATGCGACGTGTCGTTCAGCGTGCGTGCAGGGGCTGCGACAGTATCGGCCGGTATCGACAACCTGTTCGACCGCGTCTATTCGACGCTGGCCTACAGCAATACCTATTACCCGATGCCGGAACGCACGGCATGGGCCGCGCTTGCCTGGCGTTTCGAATGATGCGGCCAGAAGAGATGCCCCGCACAGGCGGGGCGTCCGTCCGCTTCCGGCATCGACCGCGGTGATCAGCCGGCGAAGAAGTCCTTCATCTTGTCCATCCAGGATTTCGCACGCGGGCTGTGGCTGGCTTCGTCGCTGCGGTTGATGCTGTCGAATTCCTCCAGCAGTTCGCGCTGACGCGTGGTCAGATTGACCGGTGTCTCGACCACCACGTGGCACATGAGGTCGCCCGGGTAACTGCTGCGCACGCCCTTGATGCCCTTGCCGCGCAGGCGGAACACCTTGCCGGACT